>NZ_DBUS01000007.1:0-325895 GCF_002308415.1 Leclercia sp. UBA1284 | reverse complement strand
TATTGGTTAGCTCTTGCTTTTTCACTATCGGGTGATTGAGTGGAATTTTGGTTAATATTATGAGAAAATGCGATTCACTGTCATTAATGACAAAAATATAAAATGCTTATATTTCATATACATAGGTGAGTTTTGATGGGTGGTGATGTGAAAAAAATACAAGTGTCTGTGACTCTACCCCATAAATTAGTCGTAGAACTGGATAAGACTAGTGGAGGCCAGAGCCGTTCAGAGTTAATCCGTGACCTGCTGGAGAAGTCAATCAAAGATGAAGATAAAAAGAAGAAAAATGGTGTGGTCTACACACCTCAGTATTTAGCAGATTATGTTGCTGAGAAAATCATAAGTTATTCCCATATGCACAAGGACAGAAAAAATAGAGACAATATGCAAGTCCTCGATCCAGCATGTGGAGATGGAATATTATTAGAAGCGCTTGAAGGTAAACTAAAAGCGATCAATATATCGAGTGTGCATCTCACTGGAGTTGACATTGATAAAAATGCGTTAATTAAAGCCAAAAAAAGGTTTGGGTGTAATTTTTTTGGCGTTAATGCAAATGCTTTATGTCCATATAATAAAGATAGAGAAACTGGATGGGGCTTATTGAAAAATAATGGGAATAACAATCATGGATATGATTTTATTATAGCTAACCCACCTTGGGGGGCCGATACGTCAAGTTATAAAAACTTGGTTAATAATAATAGCTATCAATTATTAAGTGGTCAATATGATACCTCGGATCTTTTTATAGAACTATCGCTATCATTATTGAATGATTCAGGCATTGCTGGTTTCATTATTCCGGATTCATTATTTTCTCATGACAGAGCTTTGTTGAGAAAATTTTTACTAAAAAATGCGGAAATTTTATTTATTGGCAGATTCGGTGAGAGGATTTTCAAAGATGTCAACCGTGCATGTGCTATTCTAATATTTAGAAAAAAGATATCTTCTTCAATGGATGATTACGGAATTGACTGCTTCCGTCTTCCTGTTGAGGAACGGAATAATATAATAAACGGAACAGATAAACTCAGTCTTGTTGAATTAAAGTATAGACATAAAGTTCTATATTCTCGTTTTAATAATGATCCAAAGCATCTCTTTAATTTAGATGTTGACTCTACATTACAAAATACATATGAATGTATTTCATCTCACGACTTAAAATTTGGTGATTTTCTTTGTAACCACCGAGGTGTTGAATTATCAAAAAAAGGAAAGATCGTTCAATGTCAATTTTGTAATTCTTGGAGCCCGGCATCAAAAAATGAATTCATCAAATGTAAAAATTGCGGCGAAAAATTACTAACAAATAAATCCAATGATAAAGTTATTATCCATAAGATTTATAACGAAAATTTCAATCCTTTGATTGTTGGTGAAGATATCAATCGTTATAAAATAGATTATAACTTGTGGATTGATACTTCGAATGTTGGTATAAATTATAAAAACCCAGAAATATATGAAGGGGAGAAAATTGTAGTTCGAAAAACTGGTATAGGTGTATCTGCTTCGATTGATTACACATCTAGTTATACAAACCAAGTGGTGTATATTTTTAAACTGAGACCAGATTACTTAGATAAAATTCCTTTGGAATTTATTTTAGCAATTCTGAATTCAAGGGCTATATTCTTTTTTGTCTCAATGTCAAATGGTGAAATAGAATGGAAGAGCCACCCTTACTTGACTCAGCAACAGATAATTAATATACCTATCCCTAATCTTTTGAAGTTGCCTAATAAAGATCTTAAAATTATTAATGAATTATCTACAAGGTTAAGATTCTTTCTAGAGAAAAGTGAAGCAGTACCATGTGATTTAGATGCGGAGTTAGAGCATATGGTTGCTAAAATTTATGGTTTGGATAAAACACATTATGATGCTATTTTTAAAGTTTTGGATAAGGCACAAGAATTAATAGCTGTTAAGGCATTGAAAAATATAAAAATTTCTGACATTTTTTTATCTAAGGCATAATTATGGGTTACCGTTACATTGGTTCAAAAGTAAAAGTTGTTGATAATGTTATTGGAAAAATTACCGAAATATGTCCGTCAAAAGGCAGGGTTGCCGATCTTATGTCGGGGACGGGGGTTATTTCTACAGAACTGAGAAAACGCGATTACAAAGTTACGGCGAATGATCTTATGACTTATTCTTATCATCATTCTATAGTTAATCTTAAATTCTCTAGTTCACCCAAGTTCGAAAAATTATTAAATTTTATTTCGAATATTTATGATTTAGATATTGAACTTTCACCATACGAAAATGTCATTAACTTTTTAAATAATATCAAGCCAAAGCGAGGATATTTTTGGAATGAATTTTCATATGAAGGGAATCCACAAAATACCGAGAGACCAAGAAACTACTTTAGCCCAGAAAATGCTCAAAAGTTGGATGGTATTAGAGAGGTTATAAATAACTTATCTTGTGATCATATTATAAATGATCTGGAAAAAAGCTTGTTGTTGCATGATTTAATTATGGCTGCCAATGATATTGCTAATATTGCTGGAACATACGGTCATTACATGTCAAAACTCAATGGCAGAGCTTTGACTGAATTAAAACTTAAATGCACTGAGTTATTTCTGAAATCTGATGTTGAAAATCACATTGTAATGCAGGGATATGCTGAAGAGAATGCAAATAAAATTCAATGCGATCTCTGCTACATCGATCCACCTTATATGAAAAGGCAATATGCAGCTAATTACCATATCTTAGAAACTTTGGCCCGTGGTGATGAGCCTGAAGCTATAGGCGTAAGTGGTTTGAGACCATGGCGAGATCAATATTCAAATTTTTGCACTAAAACTAAGATTAGAGAATCTTTTAAAACCATTATTGAAAATATGGAATGTAATAACTTTTTAATTAGCTATAGTGAGGATGGGCTGTTGTCTATTGAGGATTTTGAGTTATTACTTTCTAATTTTGGTGATGTTAATATAGAGACATTCTCTCATAAAAGGTTTAGAAGTAATAATAGCTCTTTAAAAAACGAGTTAGTAGAATATCTAATACACCTTCAATGTTAATAAATGCCATACAGATATAATATATATCTGTATGGATATATACATTTAAATTGCAGCTAAGTGTCGAGGGTGCCAGGTAATTTTGTAGGGCTTATCACTTATGTAAATTTCTAAATATCCGTAACCATTACTATCGACTTTAATATTTTTCAGGTCTATTGGTTTCACATCGGCATAATGGAACATTTTATGAATTAGGGGATTAACGACGATTAGATTTTTTATTTCATCAGAACCACCTTCTCCAAGGGGTATTAAATGATGAACTTCAGTATAATCCACACCATTTTTTTTCTGGAAAGCAAATTGTTTGCCAGTTATCTGACAAGTATTGTCATACAGACTTTTAAGGTCAGCTACAATAGACTTATTTCTAATCCTGACTTTGGTTAAATATTCTTTGGTAAAGCTGTTTCTTGTACTGCCATCGTTAGAGAATAACGTTTCAATGAATTCTGCTTCCTCATTTGCAGGGTTAAAAACATTCGAAATATATGTCTCATTCCCATAAGTCTGAAGCGGATAGTCTATGTCATCTGGATTTATGTAAACATTCTCGTTGTCGTGAAAATTTATAATTCCACTGTAACCTTCAATGTTGCTTGGGTAAGTAAACATCTTTGCAATAGCTTCTGAAACAATACCTTTTATAGGGAGACCAGTAGTTCCATCATTCAAATACCAGCCCGCCCAAACTTTTCCAGAATCAGTAGCAGCAAGATAAACCATCAATCCATCAGGACATTGTTCTGTATTTGTATTATCAATAGGATAAGGGAATCCTGCTTCAGGATGCCAGGCTCTAACCCTATTTGAACGAGAAGATAGGAGTTTCTGGCTAGTAATACATACCGACTGAGCCCTTCTTTGATATATTTTTATGTTCTGACTTGGTGGGCTACTGCTGTTGTCAACTTTTAAACTATAAATTGGAAAAGTCCAGCTTGGTCCTTGCTTTTCTTTTTGAACATCAACCCCATAAACCCCTGAGAAAAAATTGTGCCATTGGGTTGGTGTAACTGAGACCGTTGGAAAATCTATATAAGCCTGCCCACCACCTCTCAACTCCATGCCCGGCGGTTTATTGATGTTGAAAAAATCAGCATTTGTTAAGTTTCTGTAAACTATTGATTTTACTCTTTCCATTATAACAACCTTCTGTGATGACAGAAATTTCAACTATTGTACAAAAAATGAATCACAAGTACAGCCCTGTATAGATGAATGGATAAAAATTATTTAGTCTTTTATATGGTTAAATTTTTATTTGAATGCACATAAATCTTTTAATAGTGATGGTTAGATGCTTTTTTTTATTTAAGCTGATTTATCGAGCTTGACTGAAAGTAATTATCTGCTATCACCTAATCAATCAAAGGAGGTTTATAGAGTTCCATATTTTAATGAAAAATAAAGATATCTATTCAATAGATGATTTTACGTTTTGTAAGACCTATTCCTACCCAAAATTAATATTGCTAGGACTTAATGAAAAGAGTTTCTATGAAGCTCAACAAGATATGATTTTATCAAATTGTATTAAAGCTAAATATGAAAATGGATATTTGCTCATGATTAATAAGTTTAATATTTACTATTTCTGGATTGAAGACTAATTAATTATGTTTTCTTTTATCTCTTTAATAAAGTCCCATTCAACCAAACCTCATCTCTGCCCGGGCGGACGTCACGGGTCGTCCATAACGCCTGAATCTCAGTATCAGGCACAGCCTCCACCAACCTCCTTAACCCCTCCTCATCCATATCCGTAAACCGCCTTCCATCCACCTCCCGCTCCCCGTCCCCATACTTAAACGACACATACCACACCCCCCCAGGCTTAAGCGCATCCGCAAGTCTCCGCATCACCCCCGGCAACTCCACAGCCGGAACATGCAGCAGAGAAGCACAGCACCAAATCCCGTCAAACTCCGCTTTCCAGGCCACATCCGCAAACGTCATCAATTGAACCGGTAATCCGGTATGCGCACGCGCCATCTCAACCAGGGCAGATGAGGCATCAAAGGCTTCTACCTGGTAGCCCATTTCCATAAACGCTTTGGCATCACGCCCTGAACCACACCCGGCATCCAGCACCCGCGCACCGGGCGCAAGAGAGCGGGTAAAGGTTTCGTAGAGTGAAGACATATCAACATTCACCGTGCCGTCGAAAAATGTCTGGGCGTTGTTCTGGTAGTAATTAAGCGTCATTAGAATGTGGCCTCGCCTTCGGCGTTGGGTTCCCAGATATGGAAGAGCATTACTTTGGCAGCATTCCAGTTCTTTTCAAGAAAGTCTTTTCGGGCGGCGGGATGACGCCCTGTTTGTTGGACGATCGTCTCATGCAGGGGAAGTTTGCTCTGAATAAAATACTCGTTGCGCCGGTTTAATCTTTCCAGAAGTTTAATCCCCGGCAGATGCGCGAACTTGCCCGCGGCACCACGGTTACAGCATTTACAGGCGAGCACCAGGTTCCAGACGCCATTGATATTGGCGACCCCCTCACGGGCGGCCCAGGGGATAAAGTGGTCAACGTCTGCCAGTTCGGCATCACCGGGTATCAGGCTGATTGGCCTGTAACAGTAAAAACAGCGGCCTTTCTGGTAACCATTCAGGCTGTCGCGGCAGCTGGTGATATCAACGCGTCGCGCATTCACTTTGGCAAACAGCATCTGATTACTTTCATCGAATTCGACACCAACCAGATTACGTGACACGCCCATCGCCCAGGCCTGCTCCACCAGATTCCAGCGCGCCGTCGTTTCAAAGGCCAGGTTTTGATATTGCTGGCGTTCACCCAGCAAGTAGAAATTATCCGTTAGCCGTATGCCTTTATGCGTTTTGCGCTCATCGATGAAAAAGCGTTTGTCGATCTCGGCGGCATTCACATTGTGGAAGGCGTCCAGTACCACGCCGAACCCACGGCGAACGGTGCTGTCAATCAACTGGCTCTGTGAGACCTCACCCTGATTAAAGCCAGCACAGGTATCCAGATACTGGCTTTTGCTGGATGTAATTTGCTTCGGGGCGTGCTTCAGGTGCTCGCAAAGATGGCGGCTGAAGGGGACAGCGAGTTCATCCAGGGTGATCAGGTCGCTGCCTGTTTTATCCACTTCATAGAGCGCATGCGCAAGCGCAAACTTGTAGGATGCGACATTTCTTCCAAAGAGAATCACCCCGCGCCAGTAGTTCTCCAGCGTAGGATCGGCCTGGTAAAATTCCATCGATAAGGGTCCTGTTACGTGGGTAAGGTTGTGGGCAACCGAATCCTGTAACGGGATCACATAACAAATTGTGGGTGATGTAAACCGTGAACCAATGGATTTGATGAATGATGAGGTGTTACTGCGCGGCGAAAACTGAAGAAAGGTGACTAACGAGATGAAACAAGGGTGAAGTGTTCCCACTGACCTAAATCTCAGCCTCTATGGGCATAATGACTCAGCGCACAATGATCTCGTTGCACGTGATTATCGGCCTTTTGTGTTTGGGCAAATGAATATTGAAAAAGCAAATGACGGTAAAAACCTGTGGCGGCGTTATTGTCGCTTATGAATGATCATTCTTTGAATGAACCGGGGTTACGCATGAAGGTTATGCACAATGCTTTCTGAATGGTTGAACGGCTAACACACGATGCCTTAAATGAGCTCCCGTCCGCATAACAAAAAAGGCGCCATCAGCGCCTTATTCATCACCCGCATTCAGAGCCTCAGCGTCTTTTCCCCGCTATCACCCCAATAAACTCCACCACCTGCTTCTGCTTGCGTTTCGACAGCTTGCACGCCTCGCGCACCGCCAGTTCGAACTCCGACATCTCTTCCCGCGCCGTCAGTACAATGCAGCCCTGCATTACCTTCGCATCCACTTTGGTGCCGGTACCAAACCCGGCCTCTTCAAGCCACTGGCCCTTTATCGTCAGCGCCGGCAGGTGAAGATGATCGGGGTAACGACTCGCATAGCCCACGGTAAAATGGCGGCTCACTGCATCAAACACTTCTGGATCAAAACAATCTGCAATACAATCAGGCTTAGTCATGATTACTATTCTCTCTTAATAGTGATTGTGATTAGCGGTGCGGGTATGTTGGCGCATATCCGCATCGCGTAAATAACAACACCTGTAAATCTACCCAGTAAAGAAAAATAAGTCCAGAGCAATATAAAACCTAATAAGCGCGATTAAGCTGCTTTGAAAATATTAATGCGTCGAATGATGCGTGTTGTTTGATAATAACTTTATATGTTTTTAGTAACGCATCATCGTTAAACTATCCCCTGGGTTTAAAATAGCTATCGCGAATGATTAATGCTGTTTTCATTTTGTATCTAATCTGTATTTTATAAAACCATGCACTTTCTCGCAGATTTGATAAATCATACGAATTTATTATCCCTGCCCAGGATTTTTCAAAGGATTGAAGCATGGATACAACTGAAGAACTCAATGGAACTTATTTTTACGCTGGAATATCTAATCTCACGGCAAGTGGCCTTTTCTTTATGATTTATTGCGAATCTATCGCCGATCATTTTGGTATTGATGATGTGGTGGCTATCGCCGCACTATACAGCGGCGCTAATAATCAGACGACCAGACAAAAACCAGGAAACGCGCTGGTGGGCACCTCGCGAGCATCAAAAGCCATGAGGCATTACTTCAAAACTGCAAAATTTCCCTATGGCATTCAACTTCCTACGTGGATTGGTGGCTATACGCCGTGGACGGTAAAGCGCGTTATGGTTGCAAAAATGAGTACATTTATAGGAAGAACAATTCCTCTGATAGGTATGGTAATACTTGTCTCGGATGTTTCGATAATTACCTATTGTGCTGTACGTGATCACAACCGCATCGCACGGGGAAATGACAAGTTATGGTAGCGAATATTGAACAACGTATCTATGCCCTCGCCAGACGTCATAATGGCGTGTATCTCATCAATAATGAGGAAAAACAAAAATTGCTCAATGCAGGTACAGACATCGATACTGATATGTTGCTTGATGTTGACGAGGCCGAAGAGCTCATGGAGGAATTTTTTAGAGAATTCAGCGTTGATAGGGGAAGCTTTAATATAAAGGTCTATTATCCCGATGAGCCTTTTTCCTGGAATCTTTTTAAGAAATCTAAACCTGTTCCTGTACCCGATTTCACTATTGGCATGTTGATCGCATCGGCAAAAGCAGGGAAATGGTTGTACGACTAATCATAAGCAAGGAGCTAAATAAATGGCGGTACCTGTACACTTATTTTTGACTGATGACGGCGGAGCAATGATTCGTCCTCCGGCAAAGCCAGCGTTATTGCTGGCTTTGTTCATAAGAAGGGAGGCTCGAATGGGCCCCTAATTAACTGCTAATCAGTGTTCCTTTAATGAGTGTGATTATTAGTGTTTATAACGCTATTACCCGTACAACAAAGCCAACTGAGATCCCACTCGAATGGGTGTTGTCTACACCCTTGAATACGGCCCTGCCTGCACTGGGCGTAAAGATTATCCCTGGCTCGCCATCATCAAATAGAACCAGCGGCGCATAATACTGGCACGCTCTTTTGCGGTATGCGCGCCGGGTTGGTCTCACCCCTGCGGGCGTCCTTTACCCCCTGTTTCACTATATGAAACATTTTTTCCGCCCCTTCTTTGATGCTCTTCACGCTCCCGCACCCGCCGCTCGCCAGCCTCTCTGCTTTCTCTACACTCAGCCCATTCATAACAAACACAACACACACCTTGCCTGACACCGGGAGGTTACATGGCTAACACCGATTCTGAATACGCGGGTGGTTACGCGTCTGCCGGGCCGCACGCACCCGCCCAGAGCAGAACCAAAATGATGCTCTCGGCGGGCATTGGGCATTTTATTGAGTGGTTCGACTTTGGCCTTTACGGCACCCTGGCGGCGATTATCGCCAGCAACTTCTTCGCCAGCGGCGATCCGGTTATCGCTCTGCTGAAATCCTTCGCCGTTTTTGGCTCCGGCTTTCTGATGCGTCCGCTCGGCGGGCTCTTCTTTGGCTCGATGGGTGACCGGCTCGGGCGGCGCAAAGTGCTGGTGACGGTGATTGTCATCACCTCCTGCTCGACCTTTGTAATGGGCATTTTGCCCACCTGGCATCAGGTCGGTATGCTCGCCCCGGTGCTGCTGGTGCTCACCCGCCTGGTGCAGGGCTTTGCCGCCGGGGGCGAAAGCTCCGGCGTCATCACTTACCTGGCAGAGAGCGCCAAACCCAACCGGCGCGCCACGCTTACCTGCTGGAGCGAAAACTTCAGCTTTATGGCCTTTGTCTGCGGCTCGGGGCTGGTGCTGATCCTCACCCACACCCTGGGCGAAACGGCCATGAACGAGTGGGGCTGGCGTATTCCGTTTCTGCTGGCCGCCCCGCTGGGGTTAGGCGGGCTCTATATGCGCCGCAATATGGCCGACTCGGCGGAATTCCATAAGCTCAAGGCCACCGGCAAGCTGGAAAAAGCGCCCCTGCGTAAATCGCTCTCGACCTCCTCGCGCGCTTTGCTCTTCTGCACCGGCTTCGTGGTGGTGAAAGCGGTCAGCAGCTGGGTGCTGCAATCCTTCATGCCGGGCTATCTCTCCACCCATTTGCACTACAGCAAAACCGACGCCTACCTCATCACCACGCTGGGGTTGCTTAGCGTGGCGGTCTGTATGCCGATTACCGGCTATCTGTCGGATCTCTGGGGGCGGCGGCCGATGATGTTACTGGGCTGCGGCGGCTTTATTTTGCTCACCTGGCCGGCGATGCTGGTGATGAGCCAAGGCTCGGTGGGCACCTCCATTGCTGCCATGAGCATGCTGGGCGTCTTTGTCGCCATGTTTAACGGCGGCTGCGGCGCGGCAATGGTCGAACTCTTCCCCACCGCCATTCGCTACGGCAGCATCGCCATCGCCTATAACCTTACCGTGGCGGTGTTCGGCGGGGTCACGCCGCTGGCCTCTGCCAGCCTGATCTCGTTAACCGGCGATCCACTCTCACCCGCGTGGTATGTGATGTTCGCCGCGCTGATCTCCTTCATTGCCGTGTGGCTGGCGAAAGAGACCGCCGGCAAAGTGCTGGATTAACCTCACCCGGAGTTGTCATGAAGATCCAAAATGTTGAATGTTTTCCACTGAAAATCACCCCCGCGCAGGCCTATCTGGGGGGCAGCGCCGAGGGGCACGCCAGCGATTACTACTATCGCCCGGAGTACCGCTGCGTCTACTCGCGCAAAATGGAGACCTGTCTGGTCAAAATCACCACCGAAGAGGGCTGCGTCGGCTGGGGCGAGGCGCTGGCGCCGGTGGTGCCGCAGGTGATCGCCGAGCTGATCACCCAGCTCTTTGCCCCGCTGCTGCAGGGGCAATCCCCCTTCGCAAGCGGGGTGCTGAACTCCCGCATGTACGATGCCATGCGCGATCGCGGCCATATCACCGGCTACCACATTGATGCCCTGGCCGCCGTGGATATCGCCCTCTGGGATCTGAAAGGCAAGCTGCTCGGCCTGCCGGTCTGGCAACTGCTGGGTGGCGCGTACCGCGACACCATTCCCTGCTACGTGTCGGGGCTGCCGGAGCCGGATCTGCCCGCGCGCTGCGCGCTGGCGAAACGCTGGCAGGAGAAGGGCTTTAACGCGGTGAAGCTGGCGCTGGGCTACGGCGTGCGGGAAGACATCGCCAACGTGCGGGCGATCCGCGAAACCCTGGGTGCAGAGGCGCAGATCTTCCTCGATGCCCACTGGAACTACAGCGTGGCCGAGGCCGCCGAGCTGGCCGGGGCGCTGCGTGAATTGGGCGTCGGTTTTCTCGAGGCGCCCTTGTTACCGGAAGACGTGGCCGGACATCGGGAGCTGCGGGCCAAAAGCCCGGTGGCGATTGCGCTGGGTGAAACCGAGCGTACCCGCTACCAGTTCAAACCCTTTATCGAGCAGCGCGCCGCCGACATCCTCCAGCCGGACGTGGGTCGCACCGGTATTAGCGAACTGATGCACATCGCCTCGCTGGCAGAGACCTGGAACCTGAAGGTCGCTCCGCATCTCAGCGTGGGCCTGGCGCCGTGCATCGCCGCCTCGCTGCACGTCGCGGCCGCTATCCCCAATCTCTACATGCTGGAGTATCAACCTCCGGTCTTTGAAATTGCCAACCAACTTCTTACCACGCCGCTGCGCTGCCAGCAGGGGGCGTATCAGCTGCCGCAGGGGCCGGGGCTGGGTATCGACATCAATGAAACCGCCGTCAGGGAGGCGACATGTTAAAAGGCAACGTACCAATTCTGGCCACTGCGTTTGATGCGCAGGGCAACGTGGATTTCACTTCGATGGAGCGGCTGGTGAAATTCCTGCTGCAACAGGGCATCGATGGGCTGGCGCTGTTTGGCAACGCCTCCGAGGGCTACGCCCTGACCCAGGACGAAAAAGAGGCGCTGTTCGCCTGCGTGAAAAATCTCACCGGCGATCTGCCGCTGGTGGCCGCCGCCGGGGGCGCCGCTTCGGCGGTCGCTATCGAAGAGATTACGCGGGTGCAGCGCTGGGGGGCGCAGGTGGCAATGGTTAACCCGCCTGCCGTCGTCAAGCCCGGTCCCGAGGAGATTGTCCATTTCTACCGGGATATCTGTGAGGCCTGCGACATCGACATCATGATCCAGGACGCGCCGCTGATGACCGGGGTGAACATCCCGGTGCCAACGCTGGTGACGCTCTGCCAGTCGTTTGCCGCCATCAAGTACATCAAGGTGGAGCAACCGCCCACCACGCTGAAAATCACCGCCCTGAAGCAGGCGCTGGGGGATAGCGTCGGGCTGTTCGGCGGCCTGAACGCCGGTTTTCTCTATGAAGAGCTGCGGCGCGGGGTGATCGGCACCATGCCCGCCTGTGAATTCCCGGAGGTCATCAATATGATTTTGCAGGCCTGGCAGCACGACCCGCGGGAAGCGCAGTCGCTCTTCTACCGCTATCTGCCTTTCCTGCGCTATGGCGTGCAGCCGGGGATTGGCGTGGCCATTCATAAAACCGTGCTCTACCGGGCGGGGATCTTCGCCACAGACGTGGTACGTGAACCGGCCAAAGGGCTGGATGCGGTCACCCGGGATGAACTCCAGGATCTCACCGACGCGCTGCCGCTGGCCGTCTTTGGAGCGCGGGTATGAACTACATCGCCGTCGACTGGGGTACCAGCAACTTTCGGGCCATCAGCGTGCGTGATGGCAAGGTAATCCGCACGGTGCAGGCGAGTTGCGGCGTGGCGACCTGCGAGCGCGCCGCGCTGCCCGCGATTTTGCGCCAGCAGTTACAGCGGCTGGAGGAGGCCTGGGACCCGCATCTGCCGGTGCTGCTGTGCGGCATGATCGGCAGCAACATCGGTATTGCCGATGCGGGCTACATGACGTTGCCGCTCAGCTTTGGCGATCTGCTGGGCAAGGGGCGCGAGTTACCCGGCATCCTGAGCAATCCGCTCACCCTGCGGCCCGGCATTAGCGATCCCCGGGTGAACGAAATCTGCCGTGGCGAAGAGATGCAGTTGGCCGGGGGCATTGTCCTGACGGATGCCAGCACTTTTGCCGCCGTGGGCACCCACAGCAAATGGATGACCCTCAACCGCCAGCAGCAGCAGGTGACGGGCCTGCGTACCCTGATGACCGGCGAGCTCTATCACTTGGTCCTGAACCAGTCGGTGGTGGGCAAAGGGCTGCCGACGCAGATAACCTCCGCCACCGCCTTCAGCGAGGGTGTGGCCGTGGCGCAGACGATTGAGGCCGGGCAGGCGGAGCTGGCCAGCGAGCTGTTTCGCTGCCGGGGGCGTTACATTCTGGGCGAGCTTGATCCGGCCTTCGCCGCCAGCTGGCTCTCAGGCCTGCTGATTGGTCACGAGATCCTGCGCGGTCATCCGGTCACCGAACCTGTCTGCTTTATCGGGAGTTCCGCTTTGCTGCCCCTTTACCAACAGGCGTGTGAGCAGACCGGGCTCCCCTGTACCGCGCTGGCAGCCGAAACCGCGCTGATCGCCGGGCTGAACGAGGTATTTCGTCATGATGGCTGAGGCGCGCATTATTGCCATTTTGCGCGGCATAACCCCTGCGGAGTGCGTGGAGCAGGTGGCCTGCCTGCGCGATCACGGCATCTCCACCGTTGAAATCACCACCAATTCGCCGGAGTGGGTCACCAGCCTGCAACGGCTGGACGAGGCCTTTGGCGACGAGGTCACGGTGGGGGCGGGCACGGTGTTAACCCCTGAGCATGTGAATACCTGCGCCGCCGCCGGGGCGAAATTTATCCTCACCCCGAACCTCGATCTGCGGGTGATTGGTGCGGCCAAACGCCAGGGACTTGCGGTATGCGCCGGGGTGATGACCCCCAGCGAGATCTTCACCGCCTGCGAGGCGGGAGCCGACGTGCTGAAGATCTTCCCGGCCAGCGCCGTGCCGGAAAACTATCCGCAGATGATCAAGGGACCGCTATCGTTGCCGGTGCGCTTTTCAGCGGTAGGGGGTGTGGACATGGACAATGCGGCCGCCTACCTGCGTTATTACGACAGCGTGGGGATCGGCAGCGCGCTCTACCGGCCGGGGCAGCCGGTCACCACCACGGCCGCGCGCTGTGCGCGGTGGCTAGAGAGCAGGCCGTGAGGCGCCGCTGATTTTACGCGCGGCGGAGATCAGAAAATGGCGTAGTTTGTCGATATCCAGCTTATCGCCCTGAATGTTGGACAGGGCGATGGCGGCCTGCATACCCGGAATAATGCAGGCCATCCGGTAATCCGTTTCATTGAAGGTTTTACCAAATACCTGATGCCGCCGGGCCTCTTCGATGTCGCGTTTGAGCAGCTGATAGTCATGCACCCCAAGACGCGCCACAATCTCTTCATCACTCATCGCCGACAGCAGCTTGATGCCAATGACCGAGTCATGCACCGGATAGGATTCATAGTTTCCGATAGCGCGGGCAATGCTTTTTCCCCCGCGGGTATGGATGAGATAGACCACGTTTTTACCGCTTAACACGCCCACCACAATCGACACCGAATGGCTGCCGGTCTCCTCCAGCATCTCCAGCACGGCGGTGTAAAACGCAGAATTATGGATCGCATTCGCCGAAAGCCGGTGAATGCCCATCCCCAGGCTGTACTTGCGTCGGGCATCCTGCTGCACCATCTCCAGCGCCAGCAGGGTCTGCATCAGGCGGGAGATCTTTGCCGGATCCAGATCCAGCGCGCGGCCAATTTCGCGAATGCCAAACGCACGGTTGCCCGTCGCCAGCAGATTCAGACAACGGAATGCGTCAAAGACGGTGCTGTTCATGTCACCTTCCGGGGAAACTTTTCAAAGCGTTAAGTGTAAGGGGGGCGGGGCGGGAAACCTGGCGTCGGGTGCGATAAGTGTGAGGGCGGCAGGAAAAAAAAGAAACCGGGCCCCGGTCAGCACTTACAGCAACCCTGAGCAATGGGATGTCCCTCATTCTCCGTTTAGTGCCGCTGTTGTTCTGTATGCCACACCCCAGAACGAAATATCATTTTCTTTCCCCTTGAAAGGATCAACGGTCCGTATATGTCGTTACTGCCCTTCTTTAATCGTTTTAGTTTCCGGCGAGGGGCAGCCTGTCGCCATATTTTTTATTTGTGATGGCTATATTACGTAGAAATGAAATCGCTTCTGAGCAGGAATTCCAATTTAACTATTATATTCAGTGTCGGGTTAAAATCCTAATCATCAAGTCTGGCATAGACAAAGATAAATTATCCTGAGTACCATCAGATCTTTACGCTTATAAGGACATTTATCGTGAGCTCAAGGGAAGATATAAGGGATGGTGCTGACTTCGAACATTCATTAAGAGGATTAATTTATAGCGATGTACTGGGATGGATAGATATGGGGCATGCACGTGGTGATGATGTTGAAGAGCTCATGAGGCAATTCATAATGGGTGAGAGAAGCGGGCAGGATTATTATGTCGTAATGTATCGTCAGGATATGAACATAGTAAAATTCGGCTCTCGCCTGGGTCTTGGACGATTTGCCAGATGGGAAATCAAACGTGGCCGTAATATACATGATATCTATCGTATAATGTTGGCCATGATGATGAGTACCGCCCAGTCTTTCGAAAACTTACAAAGCCTTAATCTATTTACCTGGTATACTGATAGCGGCTTTAGTGGGGAGGACTTAGTTTCTGATCTGTTCGGGTTCTATCGTGCTATCAGGCCCGGTTTTTATGCTGACCAGGTGAAGCCTGTAAGCTATGAATCTGCGTTACGTCGTTGGGATTATTATGGTGCTATTGGGTCGTTTAAAAACAGAGGATTCAAACCTATCATTTTTCCCGACCCGAAGGATCCCTGTGTTAAGCATGAACCATACCTTGCTGAACTTCCTATGTTTATGAAATGGTTGTATCCCTGGGACGATTTTACCTCTGGCACCGTCAATGTGCTTACAAATAATGGTACAGCATTCGGATATACAGGGATGAAATAATGTTCCTCCGTATTTATAAATTCATTATCACTCTTTCTATCACCCTGTTACTCTTTTGGGGGATATTTGTCTACCTCATCGCATCGAGTATAAATACGGCGACTGTTTATAAAGAAACCGAGCGTTATAATTATTACTCTCTCACCTACAAGGAAATTAAAAACGCACCGAGAATTTCTCAACATTATTATTTCGAATCTCAACCCGGCGACGGAAACGCACCATCAAATGCTATTATATTTAAACAGGCTACTCATCCCGAACCGCTTCGAGCCTACCTGGGAAGTTTAGGGTATGTCAGAGAGCAGCGCAGGCTGCATGGAATGGAAGTGTGGTGCCAGCCGAACAACGAGGGCAAACATCGCTTTTATTTGTACGTTAATAAGCAGGCTAAAGAAGTAACACTAACCTCTATAAAAGACCACTCCCCATGTTCCACGCCAGCAGCCACCTGACCTTCGCTGCCAGCTACCTGATGGCAAACATCATCTTAAGGCGCGGGTAATTTGCCCGGCAGCGCTGCGCTTGCACGGGCCGACAAAATCGCCAGGCCGGGATCGCTCAGCATCACCCGGCCTCAACAAATTTACAGCGACTGCACAAACGCCAGCAGATCTTCGTTCAGCTGATCCTGATGGGTCAGGGCAAAGCCGTGCGGGGCGTTGTCGTACACTTTCAGCTGGGCATTGCTAATCAGTTCTGCCGCCACTTTACCGGTGGTGTCGAACGGCACGATCTGGTCGTTGCTGCCGTGGATCACCAGCGTAGGCACGTCGACTTTCGCCATATCGGCGCGGAAGTCAGTCTCGCCGAAAGCGGTCACGCAATCGATGGTGCCTTTCAGGGAGGCCAGCAGCGCAATGTTCAGCGTCTGGGTCAGGGCGCCCTGAGAGACGGTCTGGCCGGCGTTGGTGCCGTAGAACGGGGTGGCGAAGTCGCTGATAAACTGGGCGCGATCTTTACGCAGTCCGTCGCGAATACCGTCGAATACTGACTGATCCACACCCTGCGGGTAAGAGTCCGATTTACCGAAGATCGGCGTGACGGCACCCAGCAGCGCCAGTCCGGCCACGCGGTCGGTGCCGTAAGTGCCGATATAACGGCTGACGTCGCCGCCGCCCATCGAGAAGCCCACCAGCGTCACGTCGCGCAGATCCAGCGCGGTGATCAGGTCGTTGATATCCGATGCAAAGGTATCGTAATCATAACCCGTCCACGGCTGATCCGAACGGCCAAAGCCGCGACGGTCAAAGGCGATGGCGCGATAGCCACGCTCGGCCAGATAGTTCAGCTGGCTGTCCCACATATCCGCATCCAGCGGCCAGCCGTGGCTGAACAGAATCGGTTTACCCGCGCCCCAGTCCTTGTAGTAAATCTGCGTACCATCTTTCGCTTTAATCGTCGCCATAGTCTTATCCTCACGTGTGGTTGTGTCTTTTATACCGGCGCCACCAGGTAGCGGGTCGCCGGAGGGGTATCGCCCTGATGGAAAGCCAGTACGCGGCTTTGCAGCAGGTGGTCGTTCATGGTGTGGCGCTCCTGCAGGCGCAGGTGTTCAACCCAGGAGCCCAGCAGCCAGGTCTCGATATAGAGGCCCGGTCGGTCGATATCCTCATACACGGCCCAGCTCATGGCGCCCGCGCGGCGGCGCACCCGGCGCAGCTCGTGGACCGCCTGCAGGAAATCGCTTACCGCTTCAGGATCGATCTGGTATTCACAGGAGACCAGCACCGGGCCGCGTTCGTTGGGAATACGTTCCCGCGCGTCGTCGGCAATCAGGCCGCTGGTATCGAGGTTCAGGTTCGGATCTTTCTCCAGCTTCCAGCGCAGCACCGTGGCGCTCGCCAGCAGCATGCCGATTGTCGCCACGCAGAGTGACGTGGCGGTGTTGGTGTGCGAAGCAATCTGTCCCCAGATGGCGCTGCCTGCGGTCATCGAGCCGAAGAACACCGTTAGATAGACCGCCAGCGCCCGGGCTTTTACCCAGCGGGCGGCGCTGCGCTGCGCTCCCAGGTTCAGGGTCGAGAGCACGGCAATCCACGCAAAGCCGGTGAAAAACTCAAACAGGTTCAGCAGCCAGAAGTGGCGCACAAAGGCCAGCGCCAGCATGGTGAGGGCGAAGACCAGGCTTGCCGCCACCATCAGCCGATCGGCGTTCAGACGCTGGCGCAGGCGCGGCAGCAGCACCGCCCCGGCAATCGCCCCCAGCCCGATGCAGGCCAGCATAATGCCGTACCCCGCCGGGCCGAGGCCCAGCTCCCGACGTGCCACCAGCGGCAGCAGCGCCCAGCCCGCGCTGGCAAAGACGAAGAAGGCCACGGTGCGGATCAGTACGTTACGCAGCACCGGAGCGGCATGGACATAGCGTACCCCGGCGCGCACCGCCGAGAAAAAGTGCTCCGGCGGCAGACGCTGCACGCTGGCGGCAGGCTTCCAGCGCCACAGTACCCAGGCCACCCCCAGCACCGACAGGGCGTTGAGGAGAAACACCATCCACGGCCCGGCCAGCGAGAGCAAAAAGCCCCCCAGCGCCGGACCAATGGCACGACTGATGTTCACCCCCAGCGAGTTAAGCGCAATGGCCGGGCCCAGCTCGGCCTTGCTCACCAGATCCGGTACTACCGCCTGGAACGGCGGTGAACTCATGGCGCTGCCGACGCTCAGCAGAAACGCCGCCACCAGCAATACGGTCGGCGTCACCTGGCCGGTAAACGACAGCACTGTCAGCCCCGCCGCCGCGATAAACACCCACAGCTGTGAAAAGAGCAGGTATTTGCGCCGGTCAACGATATCGGCCATCACCCCGGAGGGGAGGGCGAAGAGGAACATCGGCAGGCTGCTCGCCGCCTGCACCAGCGCGATATCCAGCGGATCGGCGCTCAGCGTCAGCATGCTCCAGTTGACCCCCACGTCGCTCATCCATGAGCCGACGTTCGATACCACCGTGGCGATCCACAGCATGCGGAAGACCCGCTGGTGCAGTGGCTGCCAGGTGGAGATCGTCGGGGCAGGCGGATGCTCAATGTGCGCGTCGGTCACCTGCGTCATGCGAACCTCTCGCTCACGCGCGGGCGGAGCCGCCAGCCGCCAGGGCCGGTGATCGCCAGCGTGGTGAAGATGATCAGCAGCAGCCAGCCGAATTGCCCCTCGGCAATCGACCAGCCCGGATGCACCACCAGCATCGCCACCAGCAGCACGGCGATAATCGGCAGGCAGGCCAGGCGCGTCGCCACGCCGAACAGGATCAGGATCGGGCAGATCACTTCCGCCACGATCGCCGGGATCAGGCTGAAATAGGGCCCAAAGCCAAAGGGATCTTCAATACGCGTCAGCTCTTCGCTGAAGTGCAACACTTTCGGCAGGCCGTGAACATAGAGCAACAGCAGGCTGGCGGTGATGCGCAGGAAGAACAGCCCCAGGTCTAACCGGGGCAGGGTGTCTGTTTTTGAATTGATCATGATTAAAACGCGAAGCAGCTGCAGCCCAGCGCCCCCCAGAATGCGTTATCGTCGGCCACCGGCATCTCTGCGGTGCGGGCAAAATCATGGGCGTGGTTGTGCACGCCGCACGGGCCGCTGCAGTGGTGCACAGCGCTCATCCCTACGCGGGCCGCCTGCGGCGGCGCGGAGCGGTAGTGACCCGGCACCTTCACCACCGGTGACCACTCTGGCAAGACCGGGATAGCCGGCGGAGCCAGTGGGCCGAAGCTACCTGCGGCATAGACGATATTGCCATCCACCACCGTCAGCACCGACTCAATGCCCTTGATCTCCTCTTCCGGCACGCGGAAGAAGTCTTTGCTCAGCACCGCCAGGTCGGCGAGCTGGCCTGTTTTGATCTGGCCTTTCTGGTTCTGCTCGTTCGAGAACCACGCGCTGCCCTGGGTCCAGAGCATCAGGGCGGTGTCGCGATCGAGGCGGGCGCTGTGATCGTACATCTGCATGCCGCCAACGGTACGGCCAGAGACCAGCCAGTAGAGCGCGGTCCACGGGTTGTAGCTCGCCACGCGGGTGGCGTCGGTGCCCAGGCCCACCGGTACGCCGGTCTCCAGCATGCGGGTCACCGGCGGGGTGTGGCGCACCGCTTCCATACCGTAACGCTCGGCGAAATACTCACCCTGGAAGGCCATACGGTGCTGCACGGCGATGCCGCCACCCAGCGCTTTGATACGATCGATGTTGCGCTGGGTCACCGTCTCGGCGTGGTCAAAGAACCAGTGCAGGCCATCGAACGGGATGTCACGGTTCACCTTCTCGAAGACGTCCAGCATGCGGCTGATGGACTCGTCGTAGGTGGCGTGCAGGCGGAACGGCCAGCGGTGTTCGACCAGGTGGCGTACCACGCGCTCCAGTTCGTCTTCCATGCCGGGGGCCAGATCCGGACGCGGTTCGAGAAAATCTTCGAAATCCGCCGCCGAGAAGACCAGCATCTCCCCCGCGCCGTTATGGCGGAAGAAGTCGGTGCCCTGGCCCGGCTTGAGCATATCGGTCCATTTCTCAAAGTCTTCCAGCTCGTGGCCCGGACGCTGGGTAAAGAGGTTGTAGGCGATACGTATCGTCATCTGCTTTTTCTCGTGCAGCTCGGCGATCACCTCGTAGTCTTCCGGGTAGTTCTGGAAACCGCCGCCCGCGTCGATGGCGCTGGTCAGCCCCAGACGGTTGAGCTCGCGCATAAACTGGCGGGTGGAGTTCACCTGCTGATCCAGCGGCAGCTTTGGCCCTTTGGCCAGCGTGGCGTACAAAATCATGGCGTTCGGACGGGCAATCAGCATCCCTGTCGGGTTGCCGTTGGCGTCGCGCTGGATCTCACCCCCCGGCGGATTCGGGGTATCTTTGGTGTAGCCCACCACCTTCAGCGCCGCGCGGTTGAGCAGGGCGCGGTCGTACAGGTGCAGGATAAAGACCGGGGTGTCCGGCGCGGCCTCGTTGATCTCATCCAGGGTCGGCATCCGGCGCTCGGCAAACTGGAACTCGCTCCAGCCGCCCACCACGCGCACCCACTGAGGCGACGGCGTGCGCAGGGCCTGCTCTTTTAACATCCGCAGAGCATCCGCCAGCGAGGGTACCCCCTCCCAGCGCAGCTCGAGGTTATAGTTCAGGCCACCGCGAATCAGGTGCAGGTGAGAATCGTTCAGGCCGGGAATGGCGGTGTGGCCCTTCAGATCGACCACTTTGGTGGCATCGTCGTGGTACTGCATCACCTCGGCAACGGTTCCCACTTCAAGGAATTTACCATCGCGGATAGCGACCGCTTCGGCGAGGGGGTTTTCACGATCGACGGTATGAAACTGACCATTGACCAGAATCAAATCTGCTTTAGCAGAGGAAGTCATAACGGCTCCTGACTGAGAGAGGAAATATCAGGATTATTGGAACCAGTTACTGAAAAAAACCAGTTATACAATGGGATAGGTATACCAAAGTATAACTATACCCGCGTATAGCTATACGAAAGGGTAGTTATACCAAGAGATAATTACGCCAGACGAGAGGGAGGAATAGGATGCAGCCAGCTTCCCGTCACATCGCGACGGATTTCACCTGCAAACCTCACTGGATACCATTATGTCTAACTCAAAACTCGAAGTGTTAACCCCGGATAACTGCCAGATGATCTTCATCGACCAGCAGCCGCAGATGGCGTTTGGCGTGCAGTCTATTGATCGTCAGGTTCTGAAAAACAACGTAGTAGGGCTGGCTAAGTCGGCTAAAGTGTTCAACATCCCGACCATCATTACTACCGTTGAAACCGAAAGCTTCTCGGGTAACACCTTCCCGGAGCTGCTGGACGTCTTCCCGGGGAAAGAGATCCTTGAGCGTACCTCCATGAACTCCTGGGATGACCAGAAAGTGCGTGATGCCCTGAAAGCTAACGGCAAGAAGAAGGTGGTGGTATCCGGTCTGTGGACCGAAGTGTGCAACAACACCTTCGCCCTGTGCGCCATGCTGGAAGGTGACTACGAGATTTATATGGTGGCGGACGCGTCTGGCGGCACCTCTAAAGAGGCGCACGACTTCGCGATGCAGCGCATGATCCAGGCCGGCGTGATCCCGGTAACCTGGCAGCAGGTGATGCTGGAGTGGCAGCGTGACTGGGCGCGTAAAGAGACCTACAACGCGGTGATGGATATCGTGCGTGAGCACTCCGGCGCCTACGGCATGGGCGTGGACTACGCCTACACCATGGTGCACAAAGCGCCATCTCGCCAGAAGAGCGAGCACGAAACCCTGGCGCCAGTACCGGCTCCGGTTCGCTAAGTTTTCAGCGGCAGGCTGGGCCCTCATCCGGCCTGCTTCTGACCTCTCTGGAGTTCATCATGAGTACTGGGTTAATTTCCCTCGCGGCAGGCGTGCTTATCGGCCTGCTTTACGCGCTGCTGAAAGTGCGATCTCCCGCACCGCCCGCGCTGGCGCTGATTGGCCTGCTGGGGATGCTGGCTGGCGAGCAGGCGACCCGCCATTTTCTGCATGCCGATGAGACGGCACAAAAAGCGCCCGTTACCCTCTCAACAGGAGCCTCGTCATGAAAGCCTGGGTTGTTTCCCTGCTGTGTGGAATGTTGGCAGGCGTGATTTATGCCGCTATTGATGTACACTCCCCGGCGCCCCCTGTTGTCGCGCTGATGGGGCTGTTTGGCATGCTGGTGGGTGAACAGCTGATCCCGATTGGCCGTCGTCTGCTGAGTCGTCAGTTGACGTTGACGTGGTTTCGTCATGAGTGTGTACCCAAAATTAGCGGCACTGCGCCTCCTCCGCGTCCCGGCGACGGTAGCGAGGGATAATCACGTCCAGTTTGAGGAAAGCGAGCATGCCGCAGCGCATAGCTATCATTGATGATGAACGCTCTGTCCGCAGCGGGTTAAGCAACCTGCTGCAGTCTGAAGGGTATGCCACCGAGACCTTTGACTCCGCAGAGGGGTTTCTCAGCCATCCCACCATTCTGGCGGAGATCGCTCTGGTGGTTGCCGATATCCGGCTGCGGGGCATGACCGGCATCGAAATGGTAGAGAAGCTACAGCTGATCGCCTCCGTCCCGCCGCCTGTCATTCTTATTTCTGGTCATGCAGATGACAACATGCAGCGCTACGCTATTCATTCAGGAGCCGTGGCGTTTCTGCCCAAACCGATAAACATTGATGTTCTGCTGGCGCACATCGCGCACGCCCTGCAGACCTGACAACCCTGTACCGCATCCCCACGAGAACCATTAATGAAGAAAAATAAGGAACGTGGATGAACAACCCATCGCTGCCTGCCCCTGAGAGTCTCTCTGAGGGGCAGGCTTTTGTGCTTAAAGAAGACGTCATTTTTACGCCGCTGGGGCAGGAGGGTAGCCTCTGCTGGCTGAACGCACGCCTGCCTGCCTCCGGCGGCGCGTTTATCATCGCGACCGCCGTCAGCGATGAGGAAGAGGCCAGCGCAACGCGCCTGCTGCGCAATGAGTTTGCCCTGCGTGAGTACCTGAGCGACGACTGGGCCGTGCGCCCGGTGGCCAGCACGCAATATCACGGACGCTTTGCCCTGGTTTACGCCCCCTTCGCCTTTGTGCTGCTGACCCGCAGGGTCGGCACGCCGATGGCCGGCATGCAGCACTTTCTCGACCTGACGCTCCGCATCTGCCTCCCCCTGCGCCTGATGCACCTGCGTAACCTGGTGCACGGGGATATCAAGCCCGGCAATATTTTTATCGATGACGAACATCGCTGCCGGTTGGGGGGCTTTGGCCTGTCGTCCGGTGGCGCAGACGATCTCAGCCAGACGCGGCTGTCGGTGACTGGCGGCACCCCCGCCTATATGTCACCGGAGCACACCACCCGCACCCACAGAGCGGTGGATAGCCGCAGCGATCTCTATAGCCTCGGCGTCGTACTCTACGAACTGCTGACCGGCAGCCTGCCCTTTGAGCTGGGGGGCCAGGATCAGGGCAAGTGGGCTCACTACCACATCGCCTCTGAGCCCCGGGCGCCGGGGGCCATCTTGCCCGGTATTCCGGCCATGCTCTCGGCTATCGTCCTCAAGTTGCTGGCGAAAAGACCCGAGCATCGCTATCAGACCGTGGACGGGTTGATCGCCGATCTGCGCCGCTGCCAGGCGACCCTGAGCGACGACGGGGATATCGCGGCCTTTACCCCCGGCCTGCAGGATCGCTCTCCGGCCTTTTATCTGACCGATACCCTCTACAATGCCCATCCCCAGGCGGCGGAGCTGCTTAACGCCTTTGATCGGGTGTGCCGCGATAACCTGGCCGGGCTGGTGACCATCAGCGGCCCGTCGGGGATTGGTAAATCGTCGCTGATCGCCTCGGGGCTGAAGGCGCTCCAGCACCGCAACGTGCTGCTGGCGGTAGGCAAGGTGGATCAGTTTTCTCCCGCGCTACCCTATGCGGCGCTCACCTCGGCATTTCGCGCCCTGGCGCTCCATCTGCTGGGCTTGTCCACCGAGGAGGTGGCCCAGTGGAAAGTTCGCCTGTCGCGCGATCTGGAGGGCTACGAAACCTTAGCCGTCGGCCTGGTGCCGGAGCTGGGCCTGCTGCTGGATAACAAACCGCGTTTCTCCAGCGATACCTTCTCGACCGATGCCCGGGCGCGCTTTAGCCAGATGGTGCTGGCGCTGGTGAAATCTTTTGCCAGCCAGGGCTGCCCGCTGGTGCTCTTGCTGGATGATATCCACTGGATAGATCCCGCCAGCCTGCAGATCCTGCAGGACCTCCTGACCAGCGGCAGTACCCTCCCCATGCTGATGGTGGTGGCGTATCGGGATGACAGCGCGCATGAGCCGTCGCTGGCCAATTTGCAGCGCGCATCGCGCAACACCGTCGAGTTGCGCCCGGAGGCGCTGTCGGTGAAGGCGGTCTCGCGCTGGCTGGCCGATATCTTCCATTCCCGCTCGGCCAGCACCGCCGATCTGGCGGGGCTGATCCACGAAAAAACCGGCGGTAATCCGCTGTTTGTACATGAGTTTTTCCGCCGCATCGTTGATGACGGGCTGGTGACGCACAATAAGTATCAGGACCGGTGGTGCTACGATCTTGAGGCCATCCGCGCCCGGCACTACACCGAAAACGTGGTCACGCTGGTGTTACAGCAGTTGGAAGAGATGCCGGAAGAGACCCGCCATCTGCTGGGGAGTATCGCCTGCCTGGGCGGCAGCGGCGAGCTGGAGATGGTCTGCCGCGTAGTGGGAATGTCTGTCGCGGAGATCCGCTATGCCCTGCACCCGGCGGTGACCGCGCAGCTGATCGCCCTCAGCGACGGGGACTATGCCTTTATTCACGACCGGGTCCAGGAGGCCGCGTTTGCCCTGCTGGATAACGAAGAGAAGAGCCGCCTGCACCTGACCACCGCCTGCGTGCTGGCGGAGTCGGCACGCCAGGCGGCAGGCAACGAGATCCTGTTCCGCGCAGTCCACCACGTCACGGCGGCGCTGGACTGCATTCAGCCCGCCCCCGAGCGGCAGAAGTTCCGTGAGCTGAGCCTGCTGGCTGCCCGCCGCGCCAGGCGCTCGGGCGATTACCGGTCGGCCCTGAGCTATATTCAGACCGCCCGCGCGCTGGGTAACGCCGGGAGCGTGCGTGATGTGGCGCTGGATCTCGAAGAGGCCGGGTGCGAGTTTGCCCTGGGCAACCTCGACATCACCCGCAGGCTGTGCGATCGCATTCTGGGTGCCCCGGGCGGGTTAACGGAAAAAGCGCTGGCGGCCAACCTGCTGGCGGAAGTGTATATGCGTCAGTCCGACAACCGGCTGGCGCTGGAGGCGGCGCTCTGCTGGCTGGCGGTCTTTGGTATTCACGTTAGCCGCTATCCCGATGACGCCGAGTGCGACGAGGCCTGGCATAGCCTGTGCCGCCGCGTGGGGGACAATCCGGATCGCCATTTTCGTGGACTGGCGCGCAGGGATGACGACGAAACCGACGCGGTGATGAACCTGCTCAACAGCGCCAGCCTGTTCGCCAGCTTTACCCACCCGCGCCTGCACTTTCTTTTACTGTGCCGGATGATGGCGCTCACGCTCGATCGCGGTATCACCGGCGCCTCTACCACGGCGATGGCCTGGTTTGGCGTGCTGATTGGCCAACGTTATGCGGAGTATCGCCTCGGGTTCCAGTACGGCACCCTGGCGCGGGAGCTGGTCAACCGTCACGGCTACGACGCCTTTGAAGCCAAAACCCTGCTGGCGCTGGACCAGCTCAGCGTGTGGACGCAGCCGCTCTCTTACACCATTGAGTGCGCCAAAGCCTGCTTTACCTCTGCCGTGACCCACGGTGACATGACGATGGCCTGCTTTGCCGCCTGCCATCAGGTGATCAACTTCCTGACCCGGGGCGATCACCTCGACGCCGTGGTGACCAGCATTGAGCGTGGCCTCGCTTACGTGCGCAAAACCCATTTCCAGGATGTGGAGGCCACCCTGCTGATTCAGCGCCACTATGTGGAACATCTGCGCACCCCGGTGGAGGGGCAGTGGAGCGCGGCGCAGGTCTTGCCGGAATCTTTGCTGCCCGCCGCGCCGGGACAGGCGTCGGAACAGACCTCAACCATGCTGTTCTGGTTCTGGCTCTACCGGGGTATGGCCCATTTCGCCTGTCGCGAATACCCGCAGGCGGCGGAAAACCTCGAAAAGGCCGGGCATTTTGCCTGGTCTGCGCCGGGGCATATTCACCTGCTGGATTACCACCTCTACAGCGCGCTGGCGCTCTCGCAGCAGCTGACGCCGGAGACCTTCTCGGCCGATCTTCGCCGCCAGATCCATCTTCACTATGACAAGATCGCCCTCTGGGCGCGCATCAATCCGGGCACCTTTGCCGATAAAGAGGCGCTGATCTACGCCGAGATCGTACGCCTTGATGGCATGAACAGCATCGCCCTGGAGCAGTATGAGAAGGCGGTGCGCCTGTCGCGCGAGGCGGGCTTCAGCCCTTACAACGCCATGGCCCACGAGCTGGCAGGGCGATTTGCTCACGCCTGCGGTTACCCGACCGCCGCCGACGCCCACTTCCGTGGCGCGTTGACGGCCTGGGGTCGGGCCGGGGCGCAATCCAAAATGCGTCAGCTGGAGCAGGATTTCCCCTATCTGCTCGCCTCCGGACAGGCGAACGCCTGGGACACGGTGGCCTTTGCGCGCAATGAAGAGATCCGCGATCTGCAAAGCGTGATCAAGGCGTCGCGCGCGCTGTCGGAGGAGATCAACCTCGAACGGCTGATCGAAACCCTGATGACCATTCTACTGGAGCGTGCTGGCGCCCAGCGCGGCTTGCTGATCCGCGTGGGCGAGAACACCATTCCGGAGATCGAGGCCAGCGCCATCACCTCGACGGACGGCGTGCGGGTGCGGATCATGAAAGACGTGCCGACGGCCTCCGATATGCCACTCACGGTGCTGGCGGCGGTGATCCGCACCGGCCAGGAGATCCACACCGGCAAGCCGGAAGCATTTCACCCCTTTAGCCAGGATCCTTATCTGGTCACCTCTGGCGCGGCGGTGATGTGCGTGCCGATGTTTAAACAGGCGCGGCTGGTGGGGGTGTTGTACCTGGAAAACCGCCTGATGCCGGAAGTCTTTACCGTTGAACACTCCCGCGTGGTGAGCCTGCTGGGGGCGCATGCGGCCATCTCGCTGGAGACTGCCCGCCTGTACGCCGAACTGGTGGAGGAGAACATTCAGCGCCGCCGGGTCGAGAAGGAGCTGCGTGCCAGCCAGACCTCACTCATGCTCGGCGAGCAGATTAGCCACACCGGAAGCTGGCGCTGGGAGCTGCAGCAGGATCTGATGTTTATGTCCGAAGAGTATGCGCGCATCCTCGGCCTGCCTGAAAAGCAGAAGATGATCTCGATGGCGGAGTTCCTGACCTTTGTTCATCAGGATGACTATCCGCGCATCAGTACCCTGGTCACCGAGAGCGTGCGCGACGGTCTGACCATGCGCGCCGAGTTCCGTATTATTCGCGCCGACGGCGCCACCCGCACCATTCTGGGGATTGGCGATCCGGTGGGCGTGGGGAGCGAGGTGAATGAATATTTCGGCATCATCACCGATATCACCAGCCAGCGTATGGCCGAAGACGCCATGCGCGTGGCGCAGGCCGATTTAGCCCGCGTCTCGCGTGCCACCACCGTCGGGCAATTGACCTCATCTATCGCGCATGAGATCAACCAGCCGCTGATGTCTATCGTCTCTAACGCCGGGGCGAGTCTGCGCTGGCTCAATCGCGATCCGGCCCGGCTGGATAAGGCGCGGATGGGGCTGGAGGAGATCATCTCCGAGGGGGAGCGGGCAGGGGAGATCATCCGCAGCCTGCAATCCCTTACCCGCCGGCAAGATCCCACCTTTGCCCGCCTCGATCTGCACCATGCGATCCGCCATATCATCACCCTGTCGCGCAGCGAACTGGAGCAGCGCCGTATCAACGTCAGCTATGAACTGGCGGCGGAAAACAGCTTTATCATGGGTGATAGCGTGCAGATCCAGCAGGTGTTATTGAACCTGGTGATGAATGCCGTGGAGGCGATGGCGGACGTCACAGAGCGACCGGGCACCCTGGTTCTCTCGACCTCGAACCCCGAGGAGGGGCTGGTGAGATGTGAAATTGCCGACAGCGGGACCGGTATTGAACCGGCGCTGATGGAGCGCATTTTCGACTCATTCTGGTCCACAAAAGCGCAGGGGATGGGGATGGGGTTGACCATCAGCTACAGCATTATTGAACGCCACCGGGGCAAGCTGACGGCCCGTCACCGCGATCCCCACGGCAGCGTGTTTGCCTTTACGCTGCCCTTGGCAAGCGGCGAGGCGTTACTCTGACGGCAGGCTTATGGTCAGGCGCTCTGCGGCCCTGACCAGGTCTGCCAGCGAGCGGGCCTGCATCTTATCCATCACCCGGCGGCGGTGGACTTTGACCGTGATTTCGCTCACCCCCAGCTCGGCGGCAATCTGCTTGTTCAGCAAGCCGCTGATGGCCAGCTGCAGCACCTCTTGCTCGCGCGGGGTAAGGGAGAGATGGCGCTGCTTCAGGGAGTACTGCTCGCGCAGCTGGAGCGCGTTGTCCTGCGCCAGCTTTAGCGCGTCGCCAATCGTATTCAGCAGGTCGTTCGATGCCACCGGCTTGGTGAGGAACTCATAGGCCCCGCCTTTCATCGCCTTCACGGTCATCGGGATGGTGCCATGGCCGGTAAGATAAATAATCGGAATTTCGCGCCCGCTGGCCTTCAGGGCATCTGCCACTTCAAAGCCGCTGATGGCGGGCATCTGCATATCCAGCACCACGCAGGAGGGGAGATCTTCGAAAGGGTGTTGCAGAAAAGATTCCGCCGAGGAGAAGGCGATCGCATTCAATCCGGCAGATTCCAGCAGCCCGACCACGGACCGCCGGACAGCATGATCATCATCGACGACGTAGACAATGTGTTCCATTAATAACCCCAATGTTTCAGCCTGATAAAGATGAGAGGATTTCGTACAGCGTGAAAACCGCGCCTTTATCGATGCTGGTCAGGCGGCAGTTTTATGAACGCATTAATTTTAACACATTAATTATCATTATCATTTAACAATATGATAACCGTATGAATGTCGGGGAAGAGATAATTTTGGCGTGTAAAAAAGGGGGAATTACTCCCCCACCAGCTCAATTCTGTTGCCGTCCGGGTCGGCGATAACCGCTTCATAAAATCCGTCGCCGGTCATTCGCGGAGGGCTGAGCAGGGTCCCGTTAAGACGCGCCTGCGCCGCCATCCGATCCACATCGGCTTTGCTGCCCACGTTCAGGGCAATATGCGCCCAGCCGATAAACTCCGCATGCGGCGGAGCCTCCGGCAGATCCGGCACCGTCATCAGCTCAACGGTGGGGCCGTCGGCCAGAGTGATAAAGTGCGAGGCAAATCCCGGCCGGTTTTTACTGAGATAGCGGTCGTTGCTGCGCCCGTTAAATACCTGCTGCCAGAAGGCGACCTGAGCCTCCAGGTTGCGGGTCCAGAGTGCGACATGTGCAATTTTCATCTTATCCCTCACGTTGCGCGTGTTGACCTGAGGTGACCGTCAGGGAAAGCCCTGCCACGACCAGCATCAGGGCCATAATGATCATAAAGGCCTGAGTTAACGAGGTGGCGTGGGCAACATAGCCAATCACCGCCGGCCCGGCCAGGACGCCGAGATAACCCAGGGTGGTAATGGCTGGCACCGCCACCGACTGCGGCATCCGGTTCTGGCGGCCTACGGCCGAGAACATCACCGGCACAATATTGGCGCAGCCCGCGCCAATCAGCACGTAGCCCAGCAGCGCCAGCTGCCACACCGGCACGAGAGTCACTATCGCGAAGCCGAGGGCCGCGACGAGGGCGCCGCCCACCACCGCACGCGGTGCGCCAATGCGGGCAATGAGCTTATCCCCGGTTAAACGCAGCAGGGTCATCGCCACCGCGAAGCAGGTAAAGCCCAGCCCACCCAGCGACTCCGGTACGCGACGCACTTCAGTCAGGTAGACCGCGCTCCAGTCGAGCACCGTCCCCTCGGCGAGAAAGACCGCGAAGCAGACGGCGCCAATCAGTAACACCACGCCACGCGGTATCGCAAAGGCCGGGCCAGAGGCCGGGTTAGCCCAGGGTAATAACCCTTTCAGGCTGGCGGCGAGCATGATCGCCACGCTCAGAATAATGATCAGGCAGGCGAGCGGCGCGCTGGCCCCGAGCGTCAGCAGCAGAGTCATCGCACCGGCGCCGGCGATACCGCCCACGCTGTACATCCCGTGAAAGCCCGACATCACCGGGCCAGGCGCGTCGCGCTCAACGATAATGGCCTGAATGTTCATCGCGCAGTCGGTTACCCCCACCCCCACGCCAAACAGCAGCAGCGCGGCGGCCAGCAGCGGCGGACTGGCGATCATCGCCAGCAGCGGCGTGGTCAGAATCACCATAGCCAGCGCGGTCACGATCACCTTGCGGCAGCCGTAACGGCTGGTGAGCATCCCGGTAAGCGGCATCGCCACCAGCGCCCCCATCCCCAGGCAGAGCAGCAGGGAACCCAGGGTGGCTTCGTTAACGCCGGTATTGGCTTTGGCATAGGGCACCAGCACCGCCCAGGTGGCGGTGACGTAGCCGGCAATAAAAAAGACGATCCGGGTGGCGAGGCGGTGAACCGGGCCTGTGGTCTGCAAACTCATTTAACATCCTTATTGGGTCGGGGGAGGGCCGGGCTGGCGCTACGTAAAAAAGGGGAGCCGGACGCGTCGCTCCCTACACGCTGTTCGGCGCGGGCACCGGGGGCGGCAGGCTCAAAAAAGAAGCCATCGTGCGGCCTGGTGGCGGGCACTTGTTGACGGTAATCATCATCGCGCTTCATGGTGACGCTCCAGTGATTGACAGGGTGAGCCTCTATGCAACATCATGCTCACTATTGCTTGATTTAAAAAATTAACAAGGCTATTTATGCTCGATTATGCAGCTTTTCCGGAACAACGACAAGATCGGATCCGCCAGATCCTGCAACAACAGGGCAGGGTGGTATGCGCCGAGCTGGCGAAGCAAATGAAGGTCTCTGAGCACACGATTCGCCGGGATTTACACGAACTTAGCAAAGAGGGGATCTGTAAAAAGGTTTACGGCGGCGCGGTATTACAGCTGGCCGACGCGGGCACGTTTATCAGCCGCGAGCAGCAGAATCATGCCAAAAAAGAGCAGATCGCGCAGAAAGCAGCAACCCTGGTGAAGGCGGGAAGCTGCCTCTTTATGGATACGGGTACCACCAATCTGGCGCTGGCCAGAGCCCTTCCGGCCGATCTGGCCCTGACCGTGGTGACCAACTCCCCGGCCATTGCTGCCGAACTGCTGCGCCACCCCCTGTGCGAGGTGATTATCACCGGCGGGCAGATCCAGCGCGCCTCTGGCGGAACGGTGGACAGTACCGCCACGCGCCAAATCCAGAGCATGATCTTCGATCAGGCTTTTATCGGCGGCTGCGCCATGGATCCGGAGATGGGGCTGACCGGCTTCGATTTTGCGGATTGTGCGTTTAAAAAAGCGGTGATCGCCCAGAGCAATCAGACCCTGGTGGCACTCACCACCGATAAAATTCCGGGCGTAGCGCGCTTTGTGGTGGCGACATGCAGCGATATCGACGTGCTGGTGGTGGAGGCGGATCTGGATAGCGACGTCATCGCTGCGTTTGCCGCGCAGGAGGTGCGGATCGTCAGCGCCTGATGCCATGCGACACGAAACGGGCTACACTCAGTTTTTAGCGCTAAAAGCCGAGGAAGAGAGCCATGTATTACGCACAGAATAAAGATCATGATGAGACGACCAAAGAGAACGAAACCGGCAGCAGCGCGCTGATTCAGCAGAAGATGTTGGCGTCACGTTCGATCGTGATCTCCGGGGAGATCAACCAGGCGCTGGCCGAGAAAGTGGTGAGCCAGCTGATCCTGCTGCAAAGCATCAATAACGATCCGATTAAGATCTACATCAACAGCCAGGGCGGCCACGTGGAGGCGGGAGATACCATCCACGACTTCATTAAATTTATCCGCCCGGAAGTGCACGTGATTGGCACCGGCTGGGTCGCCAGCGCGGGGATCACCATCTTCCTCGCTGCTAAAAAAGAGCATCGTTATACCCTGCCCAATACCCGCTTTATGATCCACCAGCCGCTGGGTGGAGTACGTGGGCAGGCAACGGATATCGAGATTGAAGCGCGGGAGATCATCCGCATGCTGGAGCGCGTGAATAAGCTGATTGCCGATGCCACCGGGCAGCCGCTGGAGAAGGTGAAAAAGGACACCGACCGTAACTTCTGGATGTCGCCGTCTGAAGCGCTCGATTACGGCATCGTGGGTAAAATCATTACCCACTTTGATGAGCTGAAGCTGGATTAACCCTGCTTATCCGCCTGCGTATTGATAAGCCTGAAGGGCTTAAAATCGCGGATCTGCAGATCGCTCAGCGGTAGCGGTTGTTTCTGCTGGCCAGAAACCCGCGCCAGGGAGGTGAAGCGTACGGTGAGGTCATCTTCACACACGGCTTCACCTTCCAGAAAGGTCGTCTGATAGCGGGTGGCTTCGGCATCGCCGAAGGCATCCACATTCAGCGTATCGGACGCGATGACCACCCCCTTTGCATTGACCAGCTCGACGCCTATCTCCAGCGGGCCTGTCTCCTCCATGCCGCTATCCAGCATAAAGGTGGCGCTGCACATCCCCTGATTTGCCCAGACGGTGTTTGAGTGCCAGATTTCCAGCGCGCTGGCGGGCGCGGCGGTGACCAGGCAGGCGAGCAAGGCAGGGGCAATCAGTGTTGTTTTCATTGTGTTATCCATAGCAATAAGTCATCCGGGTACGCAGCGGGTAGATGCGGAAGTGTACGACGTTTTAAGCAAAGGGGCTAAAGCGGAATGATAAGGCGCTAGCGCACCTCAAACACCACCGCCATCCACTTCACTTTCGTGTTTTCCGGGAAATCCGGACAGGGATCAAGCCGCGTACAGGCGCCCGCCCAGACAAAGATATTCTCGTCGATACGGTACCAGTGGGGGCTCCCTTCCACCGCATCGCCCACGACCGCAGCGCATACGTCGATACGGCTGCCTGCGGGGAGGTCCAGGGCCACCGGCGCATAGACGGAGGGGGTGCCCAGACGGGCATAAACTGGCATGGTGGTTTTCACACTACCTGTTACGGCGACTTCAGTGACATCACTCATCTCAGACCTCCTGACAACGTAAGCATCTTTAAACGATATAAGCCGTGGTAAACGGGGGCGATAACCATAAAGCGTGAAGCTGTCAGGATGTGTCATGTAAAAGGCTGACACAGAGTTTCGTGCGTCATTGACCCACGACAAGGCAGCCAGCCGCCACCTCTTCCTATAATCAGGCCCGTTTGTCTATCACTGGTGCGACGCATGGCTTACCAACTCAACCTGAACTGGCCGGAATTTTTAGAAAAATACTGGCAGAAACAACCCGTCGTTCTGAAGAACGCTTTCCCCCACTTTATCGACCCGATTACTCCGGATGAACTGGCCGGGCTGGCCATGGAGCCGGAGGTAGACAGCCGTCTGGTGAGCCATAAAGAGGGAAAATGGACCGCCAGTAATGGCCCCTTTGAACACTTCGATGGCTTAGGTGAAACCGGCTGGTCGCTGCTGGCGCAGGCGGTTAACCACTGGCATCTGCCTGCCGCCGAGCTGGTGCAACCGTTTCGCGTGTTGCCGGACTGGCGTCTGGACGACCTGATGATCTCCTTCTCGGTGCCGGGCGGCGGCGTGGGCCCGCATATCGATCAGTACGATGTGTTTATCATCCAGGGGATGGGCAGCCGCCGCTGGCGCGTGGGCGACAAACTGCCGATGCGCCAGTTCTGTCCGCATCCGGCGCTGCTGCATGTCGATCCTTTCGAGCCGATCATTGATGAAGATCTGGCCCCGGGCGATATCCTCTATATTCCGCCGGGCTTCCCGCACGACGGTTTTACTCACGAAACGGCGCTGAACTACTCGGTAGGCTTCCGGGGGCCGAACGGTCGGGATCTGATCAGCAGCTTTGCCGATTACGCCCTGGAGAACGATCTGGGCGGGGAGCACTATAGCGATCCAGATCTGACCTGCCGCGAGCACCCGGGCCGGGTTGAAGCCTATGAACTGGAACGCCTGCGCCAGATGATGATCGAGATGATTAGCCGGCCGGATGATTTTACCCAGTGGTTTGGCAGCTTTATCTCCACGCCACGCCATGAGCTGGACATTGCCGCCGCAGAGCCGCCTTACACCCCGGAAGAGGTGCTGGATGCGCTGCAGGGGGGCGAGACCCTCACCCGTCTCAGCGGGCTGCGCGTACTGAATATCGCCGACCGTTTCTTTATTAACAGTGAACAGCTGGACACCGTCGATGCTAAAGCCGCTGATGTCCTGTGCCGCTATACCGGGTTCGGCAAAAAAGAGCTGGGAGAGGCGCTGCATAACCCGGCCTTTATCGCCGAGCTGACCGGGTTGATTAACCAGGGTTACTGGTACTTCGACGAGTAACCCCACCGGGCGTTTGACACCGGCGGCGCAAGCTGCGCCGCCGCTCAGGTTACACAAGGATATGACACGCCTTCCAGTAACTCAGGAGACGATCGTCATCGTCCTCCTGCTCCGCTTTTCTCCGCATGGCTCGCGCCAGGTTAGCCCGGGAGATCTCCTGGTTTTTTTGTACGACATCGATTACCGCTTCGCCAAGCGCCAGGGATATTTCGGTACGATTCTGCTCAATTACCATATATGTCTCCATGTCGTGTGCGAGTAATTAATTATGCGACATAATCACCTGCCTAAAATATTTATCAGGGAATTCTTATCTTGCTGAGGTGGAATATTGTTTCGAGATGCTAATGGCGCTGTTAATACCGTTTTTATGGTCTACAGTTATTAGCGTGACACAACCCGCATAAACATGATGAGGAGAATTCAGAATGGTAAATAAGAGCGAAATCAAGGATCATGCACAGGTTGTCGCCAGCTGTGGTACCCACGTAGGCGTAGTGGACCATCTCGACGGCGAGCGTATTAAACTGGCAAAAAGCGACCCGGAATCCGGTGGTAAACACCATTACATTCCGCTGGAGTGGGTAGCGAAAGTGGATGATAATAAAGTCGTCCTGACCCAGGATCATAAAGCGGTCTTTGCCGGCTGGCAAGAAGCTTAATTAATACCTCGCACGCCAGTGTGATATTTTAGCCCCGGTTTACTACCGGGGCTTAATATATTTTATAAGCTGTCAAAATCGGCCTGCATTGCCGTTACGTTGAAGGAGTGATACTGTTTTACTTTATTATCTTCCTTCAGGCGCAGGTATGTCGAAAACAACGCTCAAGAGCCCAGGCCCGGTAGGGGGAAAAACATTTTCCGTTGCCGACTTTAACGTCTTTGGCGAGCGCTATGGCATTGACTACCACTTCCCCCTTCTGACCGACGTCAGCGCCAGCGCCAGCCCTGTCCTGCATGGAAACGTGGAAGAGATGGTCTTGCCGTCCGGTATCTCTCTTACCCACTCTGATGTGCGCGTACTGCAACCTTATGAAACCACCTCCCGCCACAGCAGCCCGCTGTATGTCCTGGTGGTGCTGGAAGGGTGCGTGACCCTGCGTCTCAACGATGAGATTTTTAGCCTGAGCCCCGGCATGGCCTTTAGTGCCACGCTCAGTGAACAGCAGGTGATGACGGCCCGCCACGACGCTGATATTACGCTCAAAACGCTCTCTTTTGGTGTCTATCCCCATGAAGCCCTGCGCGAGAGCCTGCTGGCTTCGCTGCTGGAACAGTGGGCGCGCCTGAGCGTGCCGGCTTTCGTCTGGCAGGTGCCTGAGTTCGTCCTGACCGGTATCCAGCATGCTCAGCAGCGTGAACGCAGTTCCCTGTCTCGTCATCTGCTGCTGGAGGGGGTGATGTATCAACTGCTGGGCCATGGCCTGCACCTGCGGGAACAGCAGGGAAGGGTGGGCCAGGCGCCAACGCACGGGGAGCAGGCCCGACTGGAGCAAGTCCGCCGACGCATTGAACAGGCGCCCGAACAGGAATATACCCTCGCAGCCCTGGCTAACCAGGCGGCAATGAGCCCCAGCAGCCTGCGTAGCAAATTCCGCCAGACCTATGGCTGCACGGTGTTCGACTACCTGCGCGACTGCCGCCTGGCGCTGGCGCGTCGCTATCTGCTGGAAGGGCATAGCGTGCAGCAGGCGGCGTGGATGTCCGGCTATCAGCACGCCACCAATTTCGCCACCGCTTTCCGCCGTCGTTACGGCATCTGCCCCGGCAGTGTGCGCAGCGGCTGTTAATCCGCTTTTCTCCCAATCGCAAACGCTTTAAGTGCGTTTTGTCATTGCGCATACATAACCTGGCAGCGCGCATAGCTGTTTGCGAGATGAAAAAGGTAATAATTCTTATTAACAATTAGAAATGCCTTTGGAGATTTTCATGTTCGCTAAATCGCGCTTAGCCCTGCTGGTGGGATGCGTTACCGGCAGCGTTGCTTTCCCTTTACTTGCTCAGGAGACGCCGAAAAACGATACCGTGGTGGTCACCTCGCAAATGCAGAGCGGCGCTACCAAACTGGAGACCCCGGATATCGAAACCCCGCAGGCGGTATCCATTGTCACCCGCGAACAGTTTGAAGAGCAGGGAGCCACCAGCGTGCGTCAGGCGGTGAGCTACACGCCGGGGGTGTACAGCAACCAGATTGGCGCCTCTAACCGCTTCGACTACATCGTGCTGCGTGGTTTCTCCGACGGCAGTCTGGATAACGTCTATCTCGACGGGCTGAAGATGATGGGCGATACCAACTCCCACAGCTCGCTGGTGGTCGACCCCTGGTTCCTTGAAAATATCGAAGTGGTGCGCGGCCCGGCATCGGTGCTGTATGGTCGTTCATCGCCGGGCGGGATTGTCGCCCTCACTTCACGCAAACCCTCCTTCGATACAGGTGGGGAGGTGAAACTCTTCGCCGGGAACAATAACCAGCGCGGGGCGATGTTCGACGTCACCGGTCCCCTGGACGACAACGACCGCGTGGCGGCGCGCCTGAGCGGAATGACCCGCTACGCCGACTCCCAGTTCGATCCGCTGAAAGAGGAGCGTTACGCGCTGATGCCGTCCGTGACCTGGCGGATCACCGATAACACCCGTCTGGATCTGATGGCCTATCTCCACCGCGACCCGGAAGGGGGCAGCCACTCCGGCCTGCCTTATGACGGAACCGTGGTGCCGCACGCCGGCCAGCGCATCTCAAACACCTTCTTCGAGGGTGAAGACGACTACGACAAGTACGACCGCCGCGAGAACATGGTGGGCTACAACGTTGAGCATCTGTTTGATAACGGCTGGACAGTGCGCCAGAAGCTGCGTTATCTGCACACCAAAGTGAAGCTGAATCAGGTCTATGCCTCAGGCTGGCTGAACGATACCGAGCTGAACCGCGGCTACTCCGGCTCCGATGAGAAGATGAACGCCATCACCCTGGATAACCAGGTTGACGGCAGCTTCGATACCTGGGCGCTGAACCACCGCGTATTGATTGGTCTCGACTATCAGGATCGCAGCAACAATACCACCGGCTACTATGGCAGCTTCCCGCCGATCGACGCCTTTAATCCGGTGTATGGCGCGGGCCCGATTGACATCTCCATGTATAGCCAGGAGAAGCATAAGCTGCGTCAGACTGGCTACTACCTGCAGGATCAGATTTCCCTCGATCGCTGGCGCCTGACCCTGGGGGGCCGTTACGACCAGGTGAGCGTGTCGAATATCGATAAGCTGAACAACACCCGCAGCAACCTGGATAAGAACAACTTCAGCAGCCGCGCGGCGTTGCTGTACCTGTTTGATAACGGTGTTGCGCCGTACATTAGCTATTCCACCGCCTTTACCCCAACCAGCTTTGCCGACGAGAACGGCAACGTGCTGGATCCGATGAAGGGCAAGCAGTGGGAAGCGGGTGTGAAGGTGGAGCCGGAGGGGATGAACAGCCAGTTCAGCGCCTCGGTATTCCGCATCAATCAGAAAAATATCGCCACCAAAGAGGAGCCGACCGATCCGTACCGCTCCATCGGCGAGATCGAATCTGAAGGGGTGGAACTGGAAGCGGTAGGGCAGATCACCGACAACCTGCGCCTGCAGGCGGCTTATACCTACACCGATATTCGCTACAAGAAAAGCAGCCCGGAAGAGGAGGGCAAACGCGCGGTCTACGCCCCACGCAATATGGCCAGCACATGGCTGAGCTATGACGTGAAAAGCGGCCCGCTGGATGGCCTGACCCTCGGCTCTGGCGTGCGCTATGTGAATGGCGTCACCAGCGACCGTCTGAACACCCATACCTTACCCTCGTATACGCTGGTGGATATGGCGGTAGGTTACGACTTCTCGAAGCTGGGGTTAAAAGGCTTTAGCGCGCAGCTAAACGTCAATAACCTGACGGATGAAGACTACGTGGCGTCCTGTAACTCACTCTCATATTGCTACTTTGGCGCCGAGCGAAGCATTGTGGGCAGCGTCTCCTGGAAGTTTTAACCGCCTGACGCACCGATCTGAGCCCCAGGGATGGGGCTTACTCCTCCATCGCCATATTCACCGTCTCACCCATCTGCTCGACCGCCATGCGATGCTTCTCGTTCGGCGGCAGGGCGCAATTGATGCGCAGGCAGTTACGGTACTTACCCGACGCCGAAAAGAGCGACCCTGCCGCAATCTGGATATTAAACCGGCTAAGCTCGCGGGCGACGCAGACCATATCCACGTGTTCTGGCAGCTCTACCCACAGCATATAGCTCCCTTTTGGCCGGGTGACGCAGATCCCGCACGGGAAAAATTGCCGCACCCAGCAGGTGTAGGTCTCGATGTTTTGTTGATAAATCTGGCGCATCCGGCGCACGTGGCGATGGTAGTACCCCTCGCGGATAAAGGCGGCCAGCGCCAGCTGGCTTGAGGGGACATTGGTGCCGCTCGCGGCATATTTCATGTGCATCACCCGATCGTAATAGCGACCGGGGGCAATCCAGCCCACGCGCAAGCCTGGGGCCACGGTTTTGGTAAAGGAGTTGCACAGCAGTACCCGGCCATCGATGTCGAGAGAGTGAATCGAGCTGGGGCGCGGGTACTCGTACGCCAGCTCGCCGTATATATCATCTTCAAAAATAACAATATCGTGGCGCTGGGCCAGCGCCAGCAGCTGGCGTTTACGGGCCTCCGGCATGATAAAGCCGAGCGGATTGTTGCAGTTGGGCACCACAATCACCCCTTTGATCGGCCACTGCTCCAGGGCCAGCTCCAGCGCTTCAACGCTGATCCCGGTCCCGGGATCGGTGGGGATCTCGATGGCTTTGATACCGAGTCCCCGCAGCATCTGCATCGTGCCGTAGAACGAGGGAGATTCAAGGGCCACGATATCGCCAGGCTTGCAGATCGTCAGCAGCGCCAGGGAGAGCGCGCTATGGCATCCGCTGGTGATGATCAGATCGTCGGCGGTCACGACCGATCCGGCATCCAGCATCAGCCGTGCGATCTGCTCGCGCAGTTCCCGACGCCCCGGTAGCTCGTCGTAGCTGAGGATCTCGTTGACGTTGTGCTGAACGACCCGGCTCAGCTCTTTCCACAGAGGTTTGAGGGTTGGCTGGCTCAGATCCGGCTGCCCGCCGCCAAACGCCGTGATACCTGTTTTGGTGCGCCCCTCCATCAGGGTCAGTATCTCATCCCAGTGGGTCACCTCTACCGGGCGCTGCACCGGGCGAGACATGGCCGGAACCGGGGGCTGCGCTTTACGGTGGGCAACAAAATAGCCTGAGCGCGGCTGGGGGGTAATCAACTGCAGATTTTCGAGGATCTGGTAGGCCTGCTGCACGGTGCTGATACTGACGCCATGCTCCTGGCTCAGGGCACGCACCGAGGGCAGGCGCTCGCCGCTGCGATACAGCCCTTGTTCAATGCGTTCTGCCAGCAGGTTGGCCAGATGTTGATAGCGCGTCATAGCTGTATCCTTTGTTATCACCATACAGAATTCAATAGCAGTACAGATCGGGGCAAAAATTGCCATTCAGATCCTGTTTTAACGGATCTGTATGTTAAACAAAAGTTATTTTTGAATCTGTATTGTCGGGCGTGAAATCCGTGATGATAACGGCTCTGACAACCTGAGGAGCGCAATATGGAATTCTATGAAAACCGGGCAAAAAGACCGTTCTACCTGTTCATCTGGATGGGAAAGTTGCTCGTCCGCTGGTATCGCATTAACCAGACGCGGCGCATTCTGAACCGGCTGAGTGATGAACATCTGCGGGATATTGGTCTGTCGCGGGCGGATTTGGGACGTTATGGGCAGGATGGCCGGATGAAGTGACATCTCATCCGGCGGGTCACAGCATTACTCGGCGGTAGGTTTACCGGTATTTTCAGCAATGCGGCGCAGGTATTCGTTATTTTTGAACGCGACCATAATCAGTTCAAACGTGACGCGGCAGCCGATCAGGCTAAAGAGCATGCCGAAAAAGCCGGCAATCAGGCTGCCGGTGAACATGGAGTAGAGCCCGCCGATCAGGATGAACAGCATGACGATCCAGTAGAAGAAGACCAGTACGCGCGGTGTGAGCAGGTAGTCAAATCCCAGAAGTTGTTTCATTTTTAATCCTTGATAATGTTTATTTTGCGCGCTGATTATAAAGTCCTTCGCCGTGATGTACAGGCCTGACATCCCCTTAAAATGGTGCGAAATCAGGGGGTTGCTATTTTAAAAGTTCGAGTGTTTGCGCCCTGGGCCGCGAAATTAACGCCACCGCCTCGTCCCAGGAGCGCACGTTGTTATAGCCCATCACCAGGCCGTAGCGCTTGCCCGAGCCGCGATACCACTCCGACAACGCATTCACCTGCAGCTGCTGCTCTTGCCAGCAGCGGGCGATCTCGCGGTCGTTATTGCCTGCGGTGAGGAACGCCACGATGTGCATCCCGCCGTCGTTTTGCTCGGTGAAAAAGCGATCGCCATACACCTCCTGCAACGCCGCGATCATCCAGTCGCGCCGCTGTTGATACAGGGCGCGCATCTTTTTCAGATGGCGGAAGAAATGGCCGTCACTAATAAACGCGGTGAGGATCTTCTGCGTCAGCACCGGCTGACCGCTGGCGACAATATCCGCGCAGTCGGTAAAGGCGGGTACCGTACTGGTGGGCATCACCACGTAACCGAGACGCAGCGAAGGCATCACCGTTTTGCTGAACGTGCCCATAAAGATCACCCGATCGTGTCGATCAAGGCTCTTCAGTGAGGGCAGCACCTTGCGGGTATAGTGAAACTCGCCGTCGTAGTCATCTTCGATGATCCAGGCATCGTTTCGGGTCGCCCAGTCGAGTAACTGCTGCTTGCGCGGCAGCGACAGCGTGACCGCCAGCGGGCTTTGATGCGAGGGGGTGACGATAGCAAAGCGGGCATCCGCATGATGGCGCAGCAGATAATCGGTATCCATGCCCGCGCGATCCACCGGTACGGTATGCAGGTTTGGCACAATACGCTTTAGTAGCTGTTGGCCCATAAAATAGCCCGGATCCTCAAACAGCACCTTATCGCTACGGCTGGCAAGCGTGTCGAGGATCAGACGCAGGCTGCCGCTGTAGCCGCTGGTGATCAGCACCTGTTCGGCGCTGCAGGAGAGTCCCCGGGAGATATTCAGATAGCTGGCAATCGCCTGGCGCAGTGGATACCAGCCCATCACCGGCGGATTCAGCATCTCTTCCTGGCGCATGGCGCGGGTCGCTTGTCCTGCCAGCAGCAACCACTTTTTATAGGGAAAACTGTCCAGCGACGGGATGCCGGGGCGTAAAAAACCGGCCCGTTCGCGCTGGGCAATAAGCGAGGCCGGCAGCGTGCCGGTTACGGCCTCTGACGACGGGGACGGGCTGGCGGGCAGGATCAGATCCGGATTCACCCGCGTACCGCGTGCCCCCTGGCTTACCAGATACCCTTCGCCGCTTAAAATGGCGTAGGCGGTTTCAACGGTTTTACGCGCCACCCTGAGCTCTGCCGCCAGTACGCGGATAGCCGGAACTTTATCGCCAGGTTTCAGGATACCGCGCGTAATATTGTCCCGGTAGCGGGTATAAATCTGCTGATATCCCGGCTTCATGTCCTACCTCTTTTAACGGTTTTTGTATCTTTTGACTATGTCATAAACGGCGTACATTTGCCTCATCGCAATGACTATGCCGTCCCAAAAAGAGGAAAGAAAATGAGCACTCGCGTTAATCATCACACAGCCACACCTGCCCTCAGTAAAGCCCTGTCCGATCTGAGCATGGCGGTGGCCAAAACCTCGCTCGACCCGGCCCTGAAGCATCTGATTGATATTCGTGTTTCACAGCTGAACGGCTGTACGTTCTGTCTGGATATGCACTCGAAGGAGGCGAAAATCGCCGGTGAACGTGAACTGCGCCTTTATCACCTTGCCGCCTGGCGTGAGTCTCCGCTGTTCAACGCCCGCGAAAAAGCGGCGCTGGCCTTTACCGAAGCGCTGACCCAAATCAGCGCCCACGGGGTGAGCGACGCGCTGTACCGCAGCGTGGCGGAGCACTTCTCTGACGTGGAGATTTCCGAACTGAATTTCGCCATCGTGGCCATCAATGCCTGGAACCGCTTAGGCATCACCTCCCGCATGGTGCCCGGCGCGCTGGATGAGGCCTATGGTCTGAAAAAGGCTAACCTGTAACCCCGCGTTCGCGGATCATCGCCACCAGCGCCCGCAATCCCGGCGGGATATGGCGATGACCGGGATAGTAGAGACGCAGCCCGGCGAAAGGCTGCGTCCAGTCGTTTAGGGCGGTGATCAGCTCACCGCGGTTCAGCTCTTGCTGAATATAGAGTTCCGGTAAAAATCCCACCCCCAGCCCTGCTTTTACCGCCCGGATCGAGGCAAACAGATCCGAGGTGGCGAAGCGTGCCGGCACTGCGAGGGCGAGCTGTTCTCCGCGTCGCGCCAACTCCCAGCGATAGATCCCGCCGTGGGCCATGCGCATACCAATCCCCTGATGCCGCAATAGATCGTCCGGCACCCCAGGGGTGCCGTGGCGGGCGAAATAGTCCGGCGTGGCGGTCACCACCTGGCGAATATCGGCGGTAAGGGGGATAGCGATCATGTCCTGGGGAACCGACTCCGCCAGGCGGATGCCGGCATCGTAACCCTCGGCCACGATGTCGATCATTCGCGCTTCACTCACCGTTTCGACCCGCATTTTCGGGTAGCGCTGCATATAGTCAATCAGCAGGGCATCAAGAAACAACGCGCCCACGTTGTTCGGCACGTTCAGGCGCAACGTACCGGCGGGTTCACCGGTATCGCTGTGGATCTCCTCGCTGGCCTGGCGAATTTCCTGTAACGCCGGGCCAATGCGCGCCACATAGCGCTGCCCGGCGTCGGTAAGCGCCACGCTGCGGGTCGTGCGGTTGAAGAGGCGGGTCTGCAGGCGGCTCTCCAGCCCGGCCACCGCATTGCTTACCGCCGTGGCGGACATCCCCAGCTCCTGCGCCGCCGCGCGAAAACTGCCGCGACGGACAACCGCCATCACCACTTCCAGCTCTGTCAGTCCTGAACGATGCATACATTATCCTGAAAATCGAAATAACCTTTGCAGCATAGCGTGGATTATCGAAACGACGTAGTCGTGCCAGACTGGCTCTACACCGTCTGAGGAGGTTTTTATGCGCAACATCGAACAGATCTACATTAACGGCGAGTTTGTGACCCCGCACGGCAGCGAACGGTTTGATCTCTGGAACCCGGCCACCGCCCGGGTGTTCGGGCAGGTACGGCTTGCGGACAGTCAGGATGCCGAACGCGCCATTGCGGCGGCAAAAGCGGCGTTTCCGGCGTGGGCAAACACCCCTAAAGCGACGCGAATTGCGGCTCTGCAGCGGATGTACGCCGCCGTGGCGGCCCGACAGGAGGCGCTGCTGGAGGCGGTGATCGAGGAGTATGGCGCCCCTGCCGCCCGCTCGGCCTGGATGGCGCGCTACCCGGCGGAGGTCATCGCCCAGGCCATCGAGGCGCTGGAGGCGATTGATTTTACCACCCGCGCCGGGGCGGCCACCGTACAGCTGATGCCGCTTGGCGTGGCAGGACTGATCACCCCCTGGAACAGCGACGCCGGATTTATCTGCGGCAAGCTGGCGGCGGCGCTGGCCGCTGGCTGTACGGCGGTGATCAAGCCGAGCGAGATGAGCGCCTGGCAAACGCAGATTGTCACCGAAGCCCTGCACGAGGCCGGCCTGCCGCCGGGGGTATTTAATATCGTCACCGGACGCGGCGACACGGTGGGTGACACGATAAGCCGCCACCCGGACGTGGCAAAAATCTCCTTTACCGGATCGACGCAGACCGGCAAAGCGATCCTGCGTAATGCGGCCGACAGCTTTAAACGGGTGACGCTGGAACTGGGGGGCAAATCGCCAACGTTGATCCTGGAGGATGCGGATCTGGCGCAGGCGATCCCCCTGGCGGTGCAGGCCGGGTTTATGAACAGCGGCCAGGCCTGCGTGGCGGGTACGCGTATCCTGGTGCCCGCGTCGCGTAAAGCGGAGATCGAAAGCGCGCTGGCGCAGGCGGTCGCAGCGGTAAAATCTGGCGATCCGCGCCATCCCGATACCGAAATCGGCCCGATGGTGAGCGAAAAGCAGTGGCTGCGGGTGCAGGGGTATATCCGCAAAGGCATTGATGAGGGGGCAAGGGTGCTGGTGGGCGGTGAAGGACGCCCGGAAGGAACAGAAAAGGGCTGGTTTGTGCGTCCGACGCTGTTTAGCGACGTTCATAACCAGATGACGATTGCCCAGGAGGAGATCTTCGGGCCGGTGCTCTGCATTATTCCTTATCGCGATGAGGCTGAAGCGATCGCCATAGCCAACGATACGCACTATGGCCTGAGTGCGATGGTGCTGGGCGGCGCGCGCGCCGGGTCGGTGGCGCAGCAAATAGAGGCGGGGCGGGTGCTGGTTAATACCCTTACCCATGAACCCAAAGCCCCCTTCGGCGGGTTTAAACACTCCGGCGTAGGGCGTGAGATGGGAACCTGGGGAATACGCGCCTATATGGAGCCGAAATCAATTTTGGGGTAAGGGCTTCCCCCGCCAGGGGCAGGATAGATGCCCGTCTGTTTATCCCGCGCCCCTGCATTTCAGCGTGCTATCATCCTCCCCGGCTTTGCGCAGTTAAGGCCAGTAGGAAATCGTTATTACGCAGAGGGGGAGAGATGATTAAAAGCAGAATGGCATTTTCTTTTTCGCTGTCCGTTTTAGAACGGACCCGCGCCAGTCAGCTCATTAACGCGCATAAAGACGAACTGATTTTGCCCTATGACCGCATTTTTCTTATTAAGCGGGCGGCGATACTGCTGCTGGCTGCCGCCGCGCTATTGACGCTTCTTCTGCTTATCACGCTCAGTATAACTCGCTCACCAGACACAGCATTTATGGAAAGGATGAGACACAGCAGCATGGTGCTTCTCGGCCTTTTCTGCACCGGGGGCCTGTTACTGAAAATTTATGAACTGCTCATTAACAAAATCATGGCCAGCCGTGAGCCGCAGGAGCAGGAAGATGACGAAACCCAGCATAAGGTTAAGCTAAACCGCTATTTCATCGAACATATTACCCGGGTGGCGAGCGGCAAAACCTACTGGGAAAATATCAAGGAGAGCTATAGAAAAGGGGGCTTTATTTTCATCCATTTGAGAAGTAATCAATGCGTAGTGATACCTGAGCGCATTTTTGCCTCCCCCGATGAGGCCGCACAAACCTACGACTTTATTGCGGCACAGATTGCACGCCACCGGCAACGGCTTATGACGCCGTAACTCCCTGAATCGCTATCACCGGTTCGCAATTCCTGCGCTTATCAACCTCGTTTCTTGATACTTACCCTGATAACCATTATCGTGGCGCGGTGTGAAGCGAGGTTCCCCCATGAGTGAAGAAGATCTGTTCTGCCGTCGGCCTATGGGCATGCGCATGGCCATGATTGTGCGTCAATGGCGCGCAGTGATTGACGATGCCATTCTCGAGACCGGGTTAACCCAGTCAAGCTGGACGGTAATGATGCAGCTAAAACAGCTGGGGGATAACGTCTCGGTAAGCGAACTGGCGGAGGTCCAGGGCATTGAACTGCCGCCGCTCATGCGCACCCTCACACAGCTGGAGAAGCAGGGTTATCTGCTGCGCGTCACATCGCCTTATGACAAGCGCATCCGGCTACTGACGCTGACACCCGAGGGGAAAGCGGTTCTGGTCACGCTCAGCCAGGTGATCGAAACCTTTCAGGCGCGCGTGTCACAGAACATTGCGCCAGAACATCTCGACATTTTCAGCGCCACACTGAACCAAATCGCCTGCAATTTGCGGACAATCCGCGAAGAAGATAACAAGACTGAAAAATAATGACTCCTGAACAAAAGTTTGCCCGCTGGGTAAGGGTGAGTATTGCCTCTTTCCTGCTGATGTTTGTCTATTTCATCGTGGCGGATATCTGGATCCCGCTGACGCCAGACTCCACCGTGATGCGCGTGGTGACGCCGGTCTCTGCCCGCGTCCCGGGCTACGTGGCGGCGGTGCATGTCCACAACAACAGCCAGGTGAAGAGAGGCGATCTGCTGTTTGAACTCGACCCAACGCCGTTCCGCAATAAAGTGGAAGCGGCGCAGATTGCGCTGGAGCAGGCCCGCCTTGCTAATCAGCAGCTGGATGCACAAATTGTCGCCGCCCAGGCCAGCCTGAAAACGGCGCAGCTCACTGCGCGTAACGACAAGGTGACCTTCGATCGTTATCAGCGGCTGAGTAGCATGCAGAATGTGTCGCAGTCGGATCTCGATAAAGTGCGCACCACCTGGCAGAGCAGCGAGCAGTCGGTTGCCAATCTTGAAGCCACCCTCCATCAGCTGCGCATTGAGCGCGGCGAACGCGATGAGGCCCGCAACGTGACGCTGCAAAAGTACCGTAACGCACTGGAAGAGGCCGAGCTTAACCTTGGCTGGACGAAGGTCTACGCGGAAAACGACGGGACCGTCAGCAACCTGCAGCTAAGTCCGGGGTATTACGCCTCGTCCGGCTCGGCGGCGCTGGCGCTGGTCAACAACCAGACCGATATCGTGGCCGATTTTCGCGAGAAAAGCCTGCGTCATACCCACCAAGGGACCGATGCCGCAGTGGTGTTCGATGCCTTTCCGGGGCAGGTGTTCCGCGCCCACGTAACCAGCAGCGATGCCGGTATTCTGGCGGGGCAGGAGGCAGTTAACGGTGAGCTTTCCGCGCCGGAGACCTCTAACCGCTGGGTTCGCGACGCGCAACGTATGCGTATTCACGTGGCGCTGGACGAGGCCTTGCCAAAGCATCTGCCCACCGGCGCGCGTGCTACCGTGCAGCTTTATAACAGCGAAGGGCCGTTTGCGCGCTTCTTCTCTGGCGTGCAGATTCACCTGGTAAGCTTGCTGCACTATGTCTATTAATACCCTCGCGCGGGTGTTCACCCCGCACGGCAACATCGTTTACACCGCTAATGATTTTCGTCAGACGCTACGCGTCGTGCTGGCGGGGGTGATTGCCCTTAGCGTGTCGAGCTTTTACAACACCAGCTATGGCGTCTTTTTTGTGGTCTACCCGATCATGTTGTTGTCGTTGGTGCCGGTCTTTAATCGCCACGTTGCGAAACAATTTATCTTCAGCGCCTCGCTAAACTGCATCGAAATGGTCCTGATTATCGGCTATCTATCACAATGGCCGCTGATCATGACCGCGGTCGTCTTTGCGCTGTATGTGATGCGATTTCGCTTTATGAGTAAGGGGCCGCTGTTCCTGTTTGGCTCAATGGGCGTGGTGTGCCAGAGCGTGATGCTCAACTTTATGAGCTATCCCACCACGGACTGGCATACGCTGCTCTTTTCCAACATCGAGGCCAGCGTGATGGCGGTGTGCCTGAGCGCGCTGATGAACTACCTGCTGCCGGACGTTGAGCCACGCAAGCCGCCACCGCTGATCGAGAAAGACGACGCCCGCGTGCGCCATGAGTCTTTGCTTTCCGGCACCGTGGCGACCCTGATTTTTGTGGTGTTTCAGATCAGTGACCTTAGCGACTCTCTCTCCGCGCTGATGGCGGGTATCTTGATCCTCTTTCCGATGAACTATCGCGGCGCGGTGATGAGCTCCATCTGGCGCGTGGTGGGCGTTGTAATGGGGTGTCTGTACATTCTGGTGGTGCAGCTGGTGCTGTACGATCACAGCAGCCATATGCTGTTGATGATGCCGCTGATTGCCCTTGGGCTGGCGTTTGGCGCCCGGCTGCACGTGATGGAGAAGGTGGGGGCGGGGGTCGGTTTCTCCATTACCACCACCATCGGCATTATGTTTGGTCAGAACATGCACCCGGATAGCGATCTGGTCTTCAGCGACCTCTACCGCATCGTCTCGGTGACCGTGGCGCTGGTGGTGACCCTGACGCTGGTCTTTCTGGTGCACCGGGTTCTGAACTGTTTCGCCCCCACCCGCTACGTGATTCAGGGTTGATACAGTATGCCGCCGCTGAAGCTCCAGTCTTCAGCGGCCGTAAACTGTATCACGACCATCACGTCGGCTTCTGCAATGCCCATCTGCTGGCTCAGCTCTGAGGCCAGCCGGCGATAAAAGGCGGCTTTTTGCGCCTCACTTCGCGGTTTTCCCGCCACGATATTAAACAATAGCGCCTTCTCCGTTCGCCCTGCGCTGAGATAGTCAGGGTCGATGTAGCGATCCCCTGGCGCAAAGCTTTCAAAAAAATGGAAGCGATCCTGCGCAGGAACGGCAAAGGTCTCGTTTAATGCCCGCTGCAACAGCGTGGAGATGTCCCGCTTTTGCGTTTCGTTGTAGCTCGTACCCGTCATGATGCGCACAAATGGCATTAGGTGTTCTCCTCTGCCAGGCAGCTTAGCGCGCTGACCGCTGCCGGCCAGCCGGCGTAAAAGGCCAGATGGGTAAAGGCTTCGGCTATCTCATCCCGCGTCACGCCATTTTGTTGGGCAAAGGCGATATGCCACGGAAGCTGTGCTGTTCGTCCAAGTGCAGCCAGCGCCGCCAGGGTAATCAGGCTGCGCTCGCGCGTGGGAAGCTGGGGGCGTTGCCAGATGTCATCAAAAAGTACCTGCTGGCTAAGCTCCGCCAGCCTGGGGGCAATCTGAGCAAGGGTGTCGCGGTTCAGGGATTGGGTCATGGTGTCCTCCGTTTGTCTGGATTTCACTTTCTCAGGCTGTCACCATAAAGAAAATCACAACCTTTGGGATGAAACGTCCTGAAAATAAGGATGGTATGGATAAGCGTCTGTTAGCCCTCGATCTGGATGCGCTGCGTAGTTTTGTTGAAGGTACCGATTCGGCCAGCTTTGCCGAGGCGGCAGAGAGGCTGTGCCGCTCTACCTCGGCCATTAGCGCGCAGTTAAAAAAGCTGGAGCAGCAGTGCGGCAGCCCGCTAACCGTGCGGCAGGGCCGTACGCTGGCGTTGACCCCGGCCGGAGAGATCCTGCTGAGCTATGCCCGCCGGATGCTGGCGCTGAACGATGAGGCGCTGCGTGCTATCAAGGGGGAGCTGCTGCAGGGAGAGGTGCGTCTGGGCATGCAGGAGGATTTCGGGGAGTCGCTGATGCCGGGGGTGCTGGGCCGCTTCAGCCAGCAGCATCCGGGCCTGCGCATCACCGCGCGCGTAGACCGTAATCAGGCGCTGCTGCGGGGCGTCGCCCAGGGCGAGCTTGATCTCGCGCTGGTCTGGCAAGAGGAGCGAGGCGGCGAGGTGGTGCGCAGTGAACCGCTGAGGTGGGTGTGCCGCACCAGAGAAGAGCTGGAGGCGTTTCTGCTCAGAGGCGAGCCGCTACCGCTGGTGGTGTTTGACGCGCCGTGCCTGTTGCGCAGCAGGGCAATTGCCGCCCTCGACGCCGCGGGGATCCCCTGGCGCATCGCCTTTACCAGCCACAGCCTGAGCGGACTCTGGGCGGGCGTTAACGCCGGGCTTGGCGTGACGCTTCGCACAGGTATCGGCCTGCCTGACGCGCTACAGACCGACCGCGGTCTGCTGCCCGACGCCGGAGAGCTGGAAATGGCGCTGCATACGTGCGACCGATCCGCCAATGCCGCGGTGAGCAGTATGCGCGCGCTGATCCTCAGGGCGCTTAATGGATAAACGTCGGTATTTGCGAGAGAAGGAACAGGATAAGACCAATGGTCCCGCCCACCAGGGTGCCGTTGACGCGGATAAACTGCAGATCTTTGCCGATGTTTAACTCAATCTGGTGCGACATGTCTTTGGCATCCCAGCCTTTTACCGTGTCGCTGATATGGCGGGTAAGGAAGGTGGCGAACTCTGGCGCCACGCGGTGCGCGGCCTGTTCCAGATGCTCATTGAGCGAGTTACGCAGGTTGCTATCGGCAACCAGGGTCTCACCAAACCACAGTCCGGCGTTGGCGATGCGCTGTTTAACCCGGGAGTCCTCGCTCTGCATGTCGCTCTTCAGCCACTGACGCAGGTCGCCCCACATCTCACCCAGGTAGCGGTTAAAGGCCTCGTCGTTCTTGAGATAGGTTTTGATGTTCTCGGCTTTAGCGGCGGTTTCCGGGTCGTTTTTCAGGTTTTCAACCAGCTTCAGCACCGCCCGATCAAAGGCCTGGCGGATCTGGTGGGTGCGGTCGTGGCTCACGTCATCCAGAATGGCATTGACCGCGTTCGACACCACTTCGGCGCTCTGATCTCCCAGCCACTCGGTAGGGAGAACCATTGCTTTGCGTGGGTGTTCGGTCTTCAGCCAGTGGACAATTTGCGCGGCGATGAAATCTCGGGTGCTGTCGCGCTGTAACAGGGTGATCAGGCGATTAATCACCGCATCCAGCAGCACCTGGTGGCGGCCATTCTTCGTCATGCTCTCCAGCATGGCGGCGCTGGTTTCGCTGAAATCGACCTTATCGAGCGCCTTATGGACGGCGCGTTTGAGCATTCGCTGAATGCGCCCATCATCGGTCAGTTCCAGAAATCCGCTCATCACCTGCATGATATGCAGCCCCACGCGCTGCGCGTTATCCGGCTGGCTGAACCAGTTGCCAATCAACAGGGCCGGTTCGTGACGGCGAATGAGGGTGATGAGCGACTGGGTATCGAGAAACTTCTCCTGCACGAACTGCCCGAGATTGTCGCCGATCCGGTCCTTATTGCGCGGAATAATCGCCGTATGGCGGGCAATAAACGGAATGGGCACCCGGCGAAACAGAGCGACGACCGCAAACCAGTCTGCCAGCGCCCCCACCATCGCCGCTTCAGCAATGGCTTTGACGCCGCGCACCCAGAAAGTTTGCGGCAAAAAGAGGGTGGCGATAAAGGTCGCGGCGGCGATCAGCAGCAGCGACAGCGCCAGCAGCTTGGCGCGTTTGAGTTCAGCTAATTTTTCCATAGGGTTAAGGATAGAGTGAAGCGGGAAGAAGATGCAAAAATCGGACGATAATCCCGGCGCCGAAGAGCAGCAGTATCGCGCCCGCCGTACGCTCGATTTTCCATACGTTGTTGCACAGACGCGCTTGTACCGCAGGCAGGGCGAGACAGGAGACCAGGGCCAGATCCCACGTCAGCACCACCATGACCATCCAGATACCGCTCACCGACTGCTGCACCAGGGTAACATCTGGCCCCAACAGGGCGGTCATGAGTGCCAGGTAGAAAAGGGCATTTTTCGGATTTAACAGCGCCGACCCCAGCCCCAGCAGGAGCTGCCTGCACCAGGAGGGGTAGCGTTGCGCTGTGCTGGCTAACCTGAGTGGCCTCGCCGGGCTACGCACCAGCAGCCAGCCGAGCCACAGCAGATAAAGCGCGCCCAGTAGCTCAATCAGCGTAAAGAGCAGCGTGAACTGACGCAGCGCGTGGGATCCCAAAATCACCAGCAGTATGTACAGCCCATTGCCTGCGGCGATGCCTACGCATAACCCGGCGCTACCGCGCAGGCGGTGGCGGGCGGCAAACCCTATCAGTAAAAAGAAATCAGGACCCGGGCTTAACAGCGCCACGAAATGGGCCAGCGCCAGGGCGAGAAACGCGGAGGGAAAAAGTGTGCTAAGCAGTTCCATCATGACCTCATCAATAAATACTAAGGTCATCCTGGAGTGAGGCGCGAGTTAATTATTGTCAGATATTGATCGACCCGTCGCGTACTGGCGCGGCGTGGCGGCGGTATAGCGGACAAAGGTTTTATGGAAATGACTCTGATCGGCAAAACCGCTCTGGTAGCTGACGTCGGCAATGTCATCTCCGGCACGCAGCCGCGCTTTAGCGAACTCAATACGTGAAACGTTCAGAAAGGCGCCGGGCGTCAGTCCGGTATCTTGCTTAAAGGTTCTGATTAAGGTCTCTTTGCGTAGCGAAAAGCGCCGGGCGAAGGCGTCCAGCGAGGGCGGGGCGTGCAGGCTGTGGCGCAATGCGTCTTGCAACGCAAGGCTGGTAGGGCGCAGGGATCCGCAGGCGGTGGGCTGTGTGGCAAGGGTTGTTAGCAGGCGCGTAATGGCCGTGGGCGATAGCGTATTGACGATCTCGAGATAGAGGCTGAACAGCGCGTCGCTGCGGATCACCTGCTGCCGTGGCTGGATGTCGGTATCAAGATAGAGCATGTGGTAGCTGCGAGGCTGTCCCGCCAGCGGATTGCAACTGTGCGGCATATGGGCGGGGATGACAATCAAATCGCCAGGCTGAAGGATTAACGCTTCACCCTCGCACGTGCAGCAGGTCTGCCCTTCAAGGATGGCGCCAATGGAGAGTTGCGCATGGCTGTGACTTTTATAGGCCAGGGTGCTCTGCCAGGTGCTGCGCAGCTCAACGCCGGGCCGGCGGAGGAAGGTCTGATTGACGTGGCGAGTCTGAGTCATAAAGGGTGCCTGTGCGGGGGCGTAGAGGGGAGTTATAGCATGGGAGGGGGGAGGTGTCCTGCTGTCCCTTGTTCTCTGGCGTTGCCAGCCGGATATTTTTGCGAGAACGCTTTGGGATTTGCGAGGCCGTTAATCACGCAGGCCTCGGTGTGTATCGATGCGCAGATCAGAGCGTGGTTAAAAGGTCCCAGGAAAGGGTACCAAACCCGGGTTTACGCGAAGCGATGCTGGCCAAAATAACCCACGCCACCTCGATGTAGCGCTGCGAATATACCGAACTTTACCTTCAACCCCAGCCATTTTGACTACCCTTATAAGCCTCTGCGTTAAAAAAGGAGGCAATAATGGCTTATCAAACAGTGAATCCTGCTACCAGCAAGCTCATCAAGGAATACCCCTCCCATACCGATGCCGATATCGAAGCGGCGCTAAAGACGGCGGACGCGCTTTATCACTCCGAGTGGGCGAAAGGCAGTATCGATAAACGCCTGCCGGTGCTGCATAAACTGGCGGATCTGATCGATGCGCGAACCGAAGAGCTGGCGAAGATTGCCAGTACGGAGATGGGTAAACTCATAGAGCAGAGTCGCGGCGAGGTGAAGCTCTGTGCGCAAATTGCCCGCTACTACGCTGATAACGCGAAGCAATTTCTTGCACCGGTGAAATACCCTTCCGAGATGGGCGAAGCCTGGGTTGAGCATCACCCGATTGGCGTGGTGATGGCCGTGGAGCCGTGGAACTTCCCGTTCTACCAGCTGATGCGCGTGCTGGCGCCGAACCTGGCGGCCGGTAACCCGGTGCTTGCCAAACATGCCAGCATTGTGCCGCACTGTGCCGAAGCCTTTGCCCACCTGGTGCGCGAAGCCGGTGCGCCGGAAGGGGCATGGACTAACCTCTTTATCTCTTCAGATCAGGTGGCGAACATCATCGCCGACGATCGCGTGCAGGGCGCAGCGCTGACGGGCTCGGAAAAGGCCGGTAGCGTGGTGGCCGCTCAGGCGGCGAAGCACATCAAAAAATCGACCCTCGAACTGGGCGGTAATGACGTGTTCGTGGTACTGGACGATGCGGATGTGGAGAAGGCGGTGAAAATCGGGGTTAACGCCCGTATCGCTAACGCCGGGCAGGTCTGTACCGCTGCAAAACGCTTTATCCTGCACGAAGGCATCGCTGAGCAGTTCCTGCAAAAATATACCGAGGCCTTCAAACAGCTGAAGGTTGGCGACCCGCTTGACGAGAGCACCACCCTGGGGCCGCTGTCGTCCAAAGACGCGCTGGAAACCCTGACCAAACAGGTGGACGAGGCGGTGAAAAATGGCGCGACGCTGCATCTGGGCGGTAAGCCCGTTTCGCGCGAGGGCTGTTTCTTCGAGCCGACGATCCTGACCAATATCACCCGCGATAACCCGGCGTACTTTGAAGAGTTCTTCGGCCCGGTGGCGCAGATTTACGTGGTGAAAAACGACGACGAGGCGGTTGCCCTCGCCAACGATTCCCACTACGGCCTGGGCGGAGCGGTGTTCAGCAAAGACACCGAGCGCGCTAAAAAGATGGCTTCGCGTATCGAAACCGGGATGGTGTGGATCAACTGGCTCACCGATACCGCCGCCGAGCTGCCGTTTGGTGGCGTGAAGCGTTCCGGTTACGGACGCGAGCTGTCGGACCTGGGGATCAAAGAGTTTGTGAACCAGAAGCTGGTGGTCATACGCCGGTAAGGCATCAGCCAAAAAAAACCTGCCATCTGGCAGGTTTTTTGTTTTTAGGGCGCTTTAGAAGCTCACGCCGCCGCCGACATAAGCACCGTCGATCAGGGTGTGGCCAGGGCGGCCATCTTTGCCGTCAACGCTCACGTGGCGATAGCCCACTTTCAGCGTTACGGGTTTGATTGGCGTCCAGCTTACGCCACCGTTGGCTTCAACGTAGTTCTTCACGCTGTTGTTCAGCCCTTCCGGTGCGGCATACCCTTCACCGAAAACGTGGATGCTGTCAGTCAGCGCCACGTTTACGCCACCGCCAATCGGGAACGCAACGCCGTTATCGCCTTTTTTCGGGCCGATGTAGATCGCTTTTGCGCCTGCGTTCAGCATGACCGGACCCAGTTCCAGGTTATAACCTGCACCTACGCCGCCGGTCTGGGTGCCGTCGTCAGTGTTTTTCAGCCAGTTGCTTTCGGCATAGAGGCCGGACGAGGATTTACCCATTTCCAGATTGAGGTTGGTGTAGTTTTTACCCTGCTCAATGCTGCCGCCCATCGCCAGTGCGGAACCCGATACCGCAGTCAGCGCGGCAAGAATAAAGATATTCAGTTTTTTCATGTGGTTTTCCTCGTCATCAAATTAATCTGAGGGCACCTTAGCAAGCGATGTTTATGACTGCAAATGTGATGAGGATCGAGGTTTTATGCTGGTTTTGTTAATGGATTAACCTTTTTGTGTTTGTAAAAGATTGGTTTGTTCTGGCGTCAATGCGTAATGGTTCGGCGTTTAGTCCAGGTTTAATTTTTTTCTAAACGGACATTGAACAGGGAAGGAATAGTGATTCGGGACGCATTAATTAAGCCGCTAATAATTTCACTAAAGTGTTTCATTTGTCATAGATAACAACGTAAGTTTACATTTCTTTGGTTAAAATCAACTCACTATTTTGTCACCTCTACGTATAGATAGTGCGAATATTGGACGCAGATTTCATTTGGCCAAAAATTGCGTGTAAAACGTTTGTGAGTCTTAGGTAGTGTAAGCCGGTTTATTGTCTTTTTAAATTCTGATCGCGATCGCAAATGAAACTCTCCTTATCCATTTACTCGAAAACAGGCAGTACATACACTTTTTGCAGGATGTCATTATTGGCAAGGAGCGTCCATGTATTACCGGAACGACGTCATCAGTTATTTGCAGTCTAATAAGATTCTCGCAGTGAAACTTGATCATGCGGTTGCAGGCGTAAAGATGGCGGTAACGAATCAAATCGAAACAATGGGTGCCGGTGCAACGCGGGCATTATATTACACCTCATGTTTTACGGATGAGTATCAGGATGTGTGTAAAAGACAGCAAACTGAAGACCGGAGATTTTTATATGGAGTAGTTAATCTTTTGCAACGAAAAGATGTTGTTTATGAATTGCTCAAAGTATATTTTGAGGAAATATTTAAAAATAAAACAGCTGAACAATTAGACAGAATCAAAAAGATGTTGATGGCTGCGAATGTTCATATTGCTGCTAGCTCTCTTTCCAGAGTCGGGTTCGCATTAGCTACGGCAACCTCCGTTGCTGTGGGCATGGGTCTTCGACTTGAAATGAGTGTCCTTGTAGGACGTATAGCTGGTATAGCTACAGTGGGGGTGAGTCTATATGGCATTGTTCAAAAGGCCGCCGATAGCGCTCGTAGACTCGAATTCTCTTATCCTGCTTATTACGCGACATTATATACGCAAGAGTTAGAAATGATGTATTTCTTGATTGAACCTCTATTTCAGCGTGCGGGCGCATTAAAAGCACATTGGGTTTCAGACGAGGAAATTGCAGATATCATTGTAAGGATGATTCGGTAGGACAATGATATACATTAAAAGAATGCTCCTTTGGTTAGTTCGACAACTGTTTGCATTATATGCGCCACAATTATGTGTGATCGTGTTTGCATTGTCATATATACATTTTTTTCGCGAGGGCCCACTCTGGCCTATTGGTCTCTTTGCGATTTTAATAATTTATATATTTGCACGTTATGTAAAGTGGTAAAGCGTTAACCTTCAAAATTTTACTAAGGAAATAATATGTCTGCCCCCGCACACTTATGGCTAGAAGATGAAAACGGCTCTCCCATTGTCGGTAGCTGTTTAATGCCTCTGCGCTTAGGCTCCATTGAATTAAAGTCTTTCTCTCACAGCGTAACCATTCCCGTTGATCCCAACTGGGGCAAGCTCACCAGTACACGGGTTCACAGCCCTATTATCGTCGTCAAAGAGTTCGACCAGACAACCCCGATCCTTTATCGCGCGGTGTGTGAGGGGCGCACGTTGAAGAGAGCAATCTTCAGGATGTACCGTATTCTTGAGTCCGGCATTGAGGCCGAATATTTCACTATCACGCTGGATAACGTAAAGCTGATAACGGTTTCGCCGTACCTGTCGCCTAATGGTCTGAGCAGCACGCATCTGGAGACGCTGGAATTACGTTATGAGTCGATAACCTGGAAGTATACGGAAGGCAATATTATCTATCGCGATAGGTGGAACGCTCAATGTATAAGCTAGTGCCCCTCTGCAAAGGGAGAAGGGCACTAGTGTGTTTACTTACGCAGCCCCGCAAATGCCGCCCGAATCTCTTCTTCCGGCAGCGCAATGCCAATAAACACCATCACGCTGTGCGGCACTTCTTCGCCCCAGGGTCTGTCCCAGTCGGCGCTATAGAGCCGCTGCACGCCCTGGAACAGCAGACGGTTCGGCTCCCCGTCGATCCATAGCATGCCTTTATAGCGCAGCAGCTTGTCTGCGAACGACAACAGCAGGTTCTCCATCACCCGGGAGACTTCGCTGATATCTACCGGGTAATCCAGCTCCACCACAATCGACGAGACGTCATTTTGCTTGTCGCCCATAAAGTGAAAGCGCGGTTTTGAGGTGACGTTCTCTTCCAGCATAAAGCCGTTGGTGTTGAACAGTTGTGCCAGGTCAATATCGCCGTGCGTCACGGTGTAAATCGGGGCGCGTGAGTTAATGCGCGTCAACCGCTCGCGCAGTTTCTCGCTGTCGCCTGCCACGTCGGTTTTGGTGAGCAGGATACGGTCCGCGTAGCCTACCTGCGACTGGGCGATGGTGAACTGGTTCATCTGCTCGTCGGCATGCACTGCATCCACCAGAGCGATCACCCCGTCGAGCAGATAGCGCTGGCAGAGGATCTCATGCGAGAAGAAGGTCTGGATAATCGGGCCGGGATCGGCCATGCCGGTGCACTCAATCACCAGGCGGTCGAAGTCGATCTCCCCGCGATCGCGGCTATCGAGTAGATCCAGCAGGGCGTCTTCGAGTTCATTAGAGCGGGTGCAGCAGATGCAGCCGTTGGTAAGGGTTTTGATCTGGGTGGCGCGATCGCCAATCAGCTGATCGTCAACGGACACTTCACCAAATTCGTTTTCGATGACGGCGATTTTGAAACCGTGCTGTTCGTTGAGGATGTGGCGCAGCAGGGTCGTTTTACCGGCGCCAAGAAAGCCGGTGAGCAGGGTAACGGCAATCGGGGTCATGGTCTCTCCTTTAGCAGCAGCGAACGCCGCCTTTTCCACTTCCGCCGTAGCGCGCTTCTTGTCGCTCGCGGAAGAATTCGGTGTAGGTCATGTACGGCTTATCCGGGTGGTTGGTCTTCATATGTTCAACGTAGTTGTCATAGTCCGGAATGCCAATCAGCATTTTCGCCGCCTGACCGAGGTATTTTTTTGCTTCGCCTAAATTACCAAACATTATGCCTCCCAGACAAAAAAGCCCGGCGAGGGAGAAAAGAGCGCGCCGGGCAGTCCCCTCTCCCTTGAGGGAGAGGGTTAGGGTGAGGGGGAAGGTTTAATGGTGTGAAGAGGTCTTCACGCCGCCTTCCGGTACCGGCACGTATGGGGTCTCTTTATCCGTACGACCGTCGGTATTACGCACTTTCATCCAGGTTTTGATGCCGTAGAAGATAATGCTATACACCACCACCAGGAACAGAATACTCAGACCTGCGTTGGTGTAGTTGTTCACCACGATATGGTTCATGTTGGCAATCTGCTGCGCGGTCAGATCCGCGCCGCCAGCGGCAATCTTCTCTTTGTACTGGTTAGCCATAAAGAAGAAGCCTTCCAGCTGTGGATTGGCGCTGAAGAGCTTCAGGCCCAGCGCCCAGGTCGTGCAGAGCAGCAGCCAGCAGGCCGGTACTACCGTCACCCAGATGTATTTGGTGCGTTTCATCTTCACCAGTACCACGGTGCCAAGTACCAGCGCCACGGCCGCCAGCATCTGGTTAGAGATACCGAACAGCGGCCACAGGCTCTTCACGCCGCCCAGCGGATCGACCACGCCCTGATACAGCAGGTAACCCCACAGACCGACGCAGCCCGCGGTACCCAGAACGCCCGCCACCAGGGAATCGGTTTTCTTCAGGAACGGCACGAAGTTGCCGAGTAAATCCTGCAGCATAAAGCGGCCCGCACGGGTACCCGCGTCCAGCGCGGTGAGGATAAACAGCGCTTCAAACAGAATACCGAAGTGGTACCAGAAGCCCATGTCCGCCCACGGCAGCACTTTGTGGAACACGTGGGCGATACCCACAGCCAGCGTCGGTGCGCCGCCAGCACGGTTCAGTACCGATGGTTCGCCGATGTCTTTCGCGGTCTGCATGATCTGCTCAGGCGAGATCACAAAGCCCCACGAGCTGACGGTTGCCGCCGCATGTGCGCTGGCCTCTCTCAGCTGCGCCATGATCATTGCGGTATTTTCGCCGCCCATCTCATGCAGGTTTGGCATGGTGATGCCCAGACCGGCTGGCGGGGTGTTCATCGCAAAGTAGAGACCCGGTTCGATAATGGAGGCTGCAACCAGCGCCATGATCGCCACAAAGGACTCCATCAGCATCGCGCCATAACCGATAAAGCGCGCGTCAGTTTCGTTAGCCATCAGCTTCGGCGTGGTGCCGGAAGCGATGAGTGCGTGGAAGCCAGACACGGCGCCACAGGCGATGGTGATAAACAGGAACGGGAACAGCGCCCCCTTCCACAGCGGACCGGTACCATCGATGTACTGGGTGACCGCCGGCATTTTCAGCTCAGGGTTGATGATCACAATCCCGATGGCCAGGCCCACGATAACGCCGATTTTCAGGAAGGTGGCTAGATAGTCACGCGGGGCCAGAATCAGCCAGACCGGCAGCAGGGCGGAGATGAACGCATAGCCAATCAGCGCAAAGGTGATGGTGGTGTCTTTGAAGGTCAGCGCCGGGCCCCAGTAAGGGTCGTGGGCGATGATGCCGCCAAAATAGATTGAGGCCACCAGCAGCACGATACCAATCACCGACACCTCGCCTACGCGGCCAGGGCGCAGGAAGCGCATGTAAATGCCCATAAAGAGCGCAATCGGTACGGTAGAGCAGACGGTAAAGACGCCCCACGGACTTTCAGCCAGCGCTTTCACCACGATCAGGGCCAGCACCGCGAGGATGATGATCATAATCAGGAAGCAGCCGAACAGGGCGATAGTCCCCGGCACGCGGCCCATCTCTTCTTTGATCATCTCACCCAGCGAGGAGCCGTTACGGCGCGAGGAGATAAACAGCACCATAAAGTCCTGCACCGCGCCTGCCAGCACTACGCCTGCGAGCAGCCAGAGGGTACCCGGCAAGTACCCCATCTGCGCGGCCAGTACCGGGCCGACCAGCGGACCCGCGCCGGCGATCGCGGCAAAGTGGTGGCCAAACAGCACGTAGCGGTTAGTTGGCACGTAGTTCAGGCCGTCATTATTAATGACCGCCGGGGTAGCGCGCGTAGGGTCGAGCTTCATGACCTTCTGCGCGATGTATAAGCTGTAGTAGCGGTAGGCCACTAAATAGACAGAGACGGAGGCGACCACGATCCACAGGGCGCTAACGTGCTCGCCCCGGCGTAGTGCAACCACTGCCAGACAGAAAGCGCCGAGGATCCCGAGGAGCGCCCAGGGCACGTGCTTAAGTAGTTTTTTGGTATCCATAATAAGACCTGGTTTTTTAGCTGAAAAAAGGGTCAGGGTATGTTGTAGATGTAGTGAGTAATGCTACGGCGATCGTGCCAGATCCCCGCGCGCGTAAAGGACGGTAAATGCGTGAGTGGTTAAATGGGGCGATGAACGGTCAAAAAAGAGGGCGAGCGGTTGAGGCTCGCCGTGCGGGAAGGAGAGAGTGTGATAAGGATCACGCGGCCTGCGGGTCAGGTTTCGGGCGTCAGATAGCTCTCCAGCGTTTTGACCATCTTTTGCTTAAGCCACGCGGGCTCCAGTACCTGAATATTGGGCAGCCAGTAGAAAATCAGCGGCAGGATCTGATTCTCGTGTGCCGCCATGCAGCGAATAGTGGTGCCGTGAGCGTGATCTTCCAGAATCTCTTGCTGCGGCAGCAAATTGCGGCGGCGAAAGTAGTGCGAGATAGTATTGTTAATAAATATTTTCACTTCGAAAGTATCTTCCGAAACCCACGGGCTAAGGTTCTTTTCCAGCAGCGCTATCGCGTGTTCTTCAGGGCTAAAAGTGGCATTCTGAATATCGAGCCATTTAATCTGGCTTAAAGAAAACGATTTCAAACGGCCATTTTCAGTCGCCTGCAAATACCAGATGTTCTTTTTGTTAATCAGTTTATAGGGGTGAACAGTACGATTTTTGTCTTTATAAACGATCTTGCAAACATTACGATTTTTAATCGATTTCTCAATCGACGGTAAATATCGACGGATATCGTTTTCGACCGAATGTTCGGCATCATTGTTAAGGATTTGAATATAACTCTCGTCGACGCGTGACTCCAGTTTTTGCCAGAACTCCGTGCCTCTGTCCGGGAAAAAGCTATCGGCATTCAGGAAGTTAGCAATGGTATGGTGCAACCCCTGTCCGGCCGAGTTTTGTACTGCGTGGATTAAGCGGTATTGTCCGCCTCCGGTATGTTCAACAATAGGGGAGAGCGCATTGAGGTCCCGATAGACTGTCCGCTCGGTAATATTAAATTTGTGCATCAGGGCATGTCGGCTAACCACACCGTGTAAATGCAGCTCCATCAGAATATCGACCAGCCTCTCCGCTGACCGACTCCTGCTCGGAATTGTCATAATAAAGTTCCCGTAAACTAAAGCATTGCTGTGAATTATGCCCACGCTGCTGACAAAATATGTCAGCCGTGTCAATGACATGAAAATTTCTCTTATGGATATATATAACGGCGTGATTTGCGATAAACATTAATGCTTTTTGTGCAGGAGAGGAAAAGAGAGGAAATTTTGCGCTGGTCATCAAAGAATGCCAGCGCAGAGAGGGTTAAAGCGCGGCTTCCAGTGCCATCATGACCGGGTGGAAACGGCGTTTAAAGTAGATGAGCCCGTGGCCCTCTTCAGCCAGGACAATATTTTTGATCGCCACCAGATAGACCAGATGGGTACCGATGGTCTGTACCTGGCTGATTTCGCCTTCAAGGCTTGCCAGCGCCCCTTTTAGTAGCGGCTGACCCAGCAGCCCTTTCTGCCAGCAGGAGAGGCTGAACCGCTCTTCCATCGCCATGCCAGTCATCCCGGCGAAGTGGCGGGCCATCAGCTCCTGTTCATGGTTTAGCACGTTAATGCACAGTTTGCCGTTACCCTGAAAGACCGGGTTCATGGCGCTGTTGGCATTGAGGCACACCATCACGGACGGTGGCGTATCAGTAACCGAGCAAACCGCCGTCGCGGTAATGCCACAGCGTCCCGCCTCACCCTCAGTAGTGACAATGTTGACCGCCGCCGACAGGCTGGCCATCGCGTCGCGAAAACGCAGGCGTTGTTCATCTAATTGCATTGAAACCTCCCGCTGCGTTATTTCAGCAGCTTGTCCAGCATGTTGATATCGGTGTTGTTGTGCAGGTGCGGCACGGTCCAGCCGTGCTGGTCGTACTCGGACATGCAGCGGTCGACCATCGCCATCATCTTGTCCATGTTGCCGGAGCTTTGCGCCTGTCGCAGGCACTGCAGGCGGATCTCATCCTGGCTGCCGGAGTAGTTGATCTCATACAGCTCGTGGCGGCCACCGAACTCGCTGCCGATGGCATCCCACATCAGTTTCAGGATTTTGATGCGCTCGACGTGATCCATGCCGTTGGAGCCGCGCACGTACTTCGCCAGATACTGGTCGATCTGCGGGTTGTTCAGATCCCGGGCGCTGGACGGCAGGTAGATCAGGCCGCTGGTAACGTTGCGCTCAATAATATTTTTGATTTTGGCGTAGGCCATTGGGGCCATCACGCGGTAGGTCTGGAGCGCCGCGTGGTCCGGCAGGTACGCACCGTTGACCCACGGGGTCGCCTCCGAGCACATGGAGTCGCTCAATGCCCAGAACATGTTGCGCCAGGCCACCACTTCGCCAAGATCGGCCTGCACGCCGCGAAACTCCAGGGTACCGGTACACTCCAGCGATTTTTTCAGCAGGGCGGTGATGAAATCGAGCTTCACCGCCAGACGTACGCAGGCCTGCAGCGGGTACATGCGGGCAAATCCTCCCTCCATGGTCCAGCGGCGGCAGCGATCGAAATCGCGGTAGATCAGCACGTTCTCCCACGGGATCAGCACATGATCCATCACCAGGATCGCATCGTTCTCGTCGAAGCGGCTGGAGAGTGGATAGTCATACGGCGAGCCGGTGGCACCGGCCACCATCTCGTAGGAGGCGCGGGAGATCAGCTTCACGCCCTCGGCATCCATCGGCGCGACGAACATCAGCGCGAAGTCCGGGTTTTCGCCCATCACCTGCGCGGAGCCAAAGCCGATCATGTTGTAGTGGGTCAGCGCCGAGTTGGTTGCCACCACTTTCGCGCCGCTGACGATGATCCCGGCGTCGGTCTCTTTCTCCAGCTTGATGTAGACATCTTTGACCTCGTCCGCCGGTTTGTGGCGGTCGATCGGCGGGTTGACGATGGCGTGGTTAAAGTACAGGCCGGTCTCCTGAATGCGGGTGTACCAGTTACGGGCGTTCTGCTCAAACTGGCCGTAGAACGCCGGGTTAGCCCCCAGCGCGCAGCCGAAAGCCGCTTTGTAGTCAGGCGTTCGGCCCATCCAGCCGTAGCTCAGGCGGGACCACTCAGCGATGGCATCACGCTGCTGGCGCAGGTCATCGGCGCTTTTCGCCACCCGGAAGAATTTGTGGGTGTAACCGCCGCTGCCGGTATCGGTGCCCCAGCAGAGGGTGTCCTGCATGTCCGGCTTGTGCAGCGCGTCGTACATCTGCGCGATGGACGCCGCCGCGTTACGAAATGCCGGATGGGTGGTGACGTCTTTAACGCGTTCGCCGTAGATATAAATCTCGCGGCCATCCTGCAGGCTTTTTAAATACTCTTCGCCGGTGAGCGGGCGTTTGGCATCGGCGCGGAAATCTTCAGGCTTCATAGGGACCTCGTATCGGAAGATGATTGTTAAATTTATGTTTTGTTTTTGTTGTTTAATTGAAGCTTGAGAGGAAGGGAACGTGAAGGGACGATTGGGACAACGGCGGGTACTTTTCGGGTGAGATCGGGTTTTGTGATCGCTGTCCCCTCACCCTAACCCTCTCCCCAAAGGGGAGAGGGAATAGTTACACCCTCCCCCCTTTGGGGAGAGGGCCGGGGTGAGGGGTAACCGGTACTTTCTGCGCCCGATACGCGCTCGGTGAACACCCCACTAACCGGTTAAAAAAGCGGGCAAAATAGGCCGGGTCTTTAAAGCCGAGCTTCCAGGCCACCTCGTTCACCGCGCTGTCGGAAAAAAGCAGCAGCCGTCTGGCCTCGCGCAGCTGACGGTCGAAGATCAGCCGTTTTGGCGGGCGGTTGGCGAAGCGGCGGCAGATATCCGTCAGGCGCGATTCGGTGAGATGCAGCTCGCTGGCATATTCTGGCACCGTCCAGTGCTGGTGGTAATGCGCGTCAATCAGCTGGGTAAAGCGCTGGAAAAGCTTTAGCTCGCCCCGCATGCCGCTTGAAGCATGGTCGTCGAGCTTCGCGTTGCGCAGCAGCAACGTAAAGACCGCCTGGGCTAAAAGTACCAGCGTATGCTCGCGGCCGGGCAGCTGCGCGGTGGATTCGCGCTTTATCAGCTGCCAGTAGTGTTTTAGCGCCAAAAGCTCGTCCGGTTTATCGGCCAGCGAGAGGCAGATCCCCGGCAGGCCGAACGCCTCCCGGGTGCCGGGATAGAGCACCTCCAGCAGCGGCCAGATCAGATCCTCGCGTACCGTCAGCACGTGGCCGTCGCTGTCCGATTCGGTGATGAACGCGTGTGGCACCGACGGCGGCGTGAGGACAAACAGCGGGGCCTGCACCGAGTAGCGGTGATCGTCAAGTTGCAGCTCAATCTGTCCGGTATCGAGAAAGTGCATCTGAAAATACTGGTCGTGCCGGTGCGCCTGCATGTCGCGGCCAAAGAAGGCCGCCATGCGAGAAAACGACTGATAGTGCACATCGTCGGTGCCCAGGCTTTCGTCATACTCTTTGCTGATATCAATGTTGGCGATAGGGCTCTGGCACATGGTCGTTCCTCTGTTGATCCTGCTGCGTCATCGGAATACGGGTCAGCACGAGCGCGCCAACCACCAGCAGCCCGGCGACAAACCACAAACCTGAGCTGAAGCTGCCGGTCGCGTCGCGCAGAATGCCGATCAGCAGCGGACTGACGGCCGATCCGACGTTACCGATGGCGTTGATCACCGCCAGCGCCACCGCCCGGGACTGCAGGCTAATGACCCGATCCGGGGTGGTCCAGAAGATCGCCATAGCGGTAAAGGCTCCGGTTGAGGCCATAATGATGCCAAGCAGCTGGATCAGGCCGTGATCCGTTGCGGAGGCCAGCATCCAGCCCGCCGCGGCGAACAGGTACGGCAGGATGGTGTGCTTTTTTCGCTCTTTTAGCCTGTCGGAGCGGCGACTCCACCAGATCATCCCGAGGATGGTACAGAATTGCGGGATCGCCGCCAGCAGGCCGATCACGATATTGCTGCTGCCAGTGTTGAAGCTCTGGAGGATCTGCGGCGTCCAGATGTTGATGGCGCTCAGGGTGTTGGTCAGACAGAAGTAGGCCAGCGTGTAGAGCAGCACCGCCGGGGTTAACACCTCGCGCAGCGTTGAGCGCGGCGTGGAGGGGCGCGCGATAGCCAGCTCCTGTTCGCGGGCGATCATTGTTTTCAGCGCCCGCTTTTCGTCCTCGTCCAGCCAGCTCGCCTGGTCCGGTGTGTCGTTAAGATAAAACCAGGTCACCACCCCGAGCACCACGGAGGGCAGCCCCTCCAGCAGGAACAGCCACTGCCAGCCTTTCAGGTTCCACAAGCCGTCCATCGCCAGAATATAGCCGGAGAGGATCGAGCCGAGCATCATGGTGACCGGCATAGCGATCATAAACAGCGCGTTGGCGCGGGCGCGATGGTATGCCGGGAACCACCAGGTAAGATAGACCAGGATCCCCGGCAGGAAGCCGGCTTCGGCAATCCCCACCAGCATGCGCAGAACGTAGAGCGTTTCCGGGCTGGTGGCGAACATCGTACAGGTGGAGGCGATGCCCCATACCACCATGATGCTGGCGATCCAGCGGCGCGCACCCACCTTCGCCAGCATAATGTTGCTCGGGATCCCGCACAGAACATAGGTAACGTAAAACAGCGTGGCGGCCAGGCCAAACATGGTAGAGGTCAGGCCCAGATCCTTGCCCATTGTCAGCCCGGCAAAGCCGATGTTGATGCGGTCAAGGAAGGAAAAGACAAACAGAATAAAGAGAAACACGATCAAACGACGGAACAGCTTGTTAATGGCACGATGTTCAACGGCTTTTTCATCTTGCAGGGTAGAGGTCGTCATGCTGCGCTCCTGATCTTACCTTTAGTAGACGGATTTATTGTTATTTACTGACGTAACCGGTTTATCGATAAAGCGTGCGGCCAGCGCTTCGGCGCTGCGGGCGAGTAGAGTAGTGTCGACGCCAACCGCGACGAACAGCGCCCCGAGCTCGAGATAGCGTTTCGCCAGCGCTTCGTTCGCCATCAGAATGCCGGGGGCTTTCCCCGCCTCGCGGATTTGCGTGATGGCCCGTTCGATGGCGGCCTGCACCTCGGGATGTTGCGGGTTACCGGCAAATCCCATATCGGCACTGAGATCCGCCGGGCCAATAAACACGCCGTCGACGCCTTCCACGTCGAGGATCTGCGGCAGGTTTTTCAGCGCCTCGCGAGTTTCAATTTGCACCAGTACGCACATGGCGTCGTTGGCCTGTTGCAGGTAATCCGGGATGCGGTTCCAGCGTGATGCCCGCGCCAGCGCGCTGCCGACCCCACGGATACCCGCAGGCGGATAGCGGGTAGCGCTCACCGCCAGACGCGCTTCGTCGGCGTTCTGCACCATCGGCACCAGCAGCGTTTGCGCGCCCACGTCCAGCAGCTGTTTGATCTGCACCGGATCGTTCCATGACGGGCGCACCACCGGCTGGCTGGCATAGGGGGCGATGGCCTGCAGCTGGGTTAAGACTGTCTGCACGCTGTTCGGGGCGTGCTCTCCGTCGATCAGCAGCCAGTCGAAGCCTGCGCCCGCCAGCAGTTCCGCGCTGTAGCTGCTGGTCAGTCCCAGCCACAAACCGATTTGCGGTGTTCCGGCTTTCAGTGCCGTTTTGAATGCGTTTTGCATGGTCGTCTCCTAGACAAAGCGGCAGCTGATGGACCCCATGTTGCCGTAGTCCACGTGGAAGGTGTCGCCCCGGCTGGCGGCAACCGGGCGGGTAAAGGAGCCGCCGAGGATGATCTGGCCGGGCTCAAGCTGAACGTCGTACGGCGCAAGCTTGTTCGCCAGCCACGCCACGCCGTTCGCCGGGTGGTTAAGCACGCCCGCGGCGACGCCGGTCTCTTCGATGACGCCGTTGCGATAGAGCAGGGCGGAGATCCAGCGCAGATCCAGTTCGTCGGGCTTAATCGGGCGGCCGCCGAGGATCACCCCCGCGTTGGCGGCGTTATCGGAGATGGTGTCGAACACCTTGCGCGGGCGCTGGGTTTCAGGATCAACGTTGTGACAGCGAGCGTCGATCAGTTCCAGGGCGGGGATCACATAGTCCGTGGCGTTGTAGACGTCGAAGATCGTGCAGTTTGGGCCGCGCAGGGGTTTTGCCAGCACGAAGGCCAGCTCCACTTCGATGCGCGGGACGATAAAGCGATCGACGGGGATGTCGCTGCCATCGTGGAAGAACATATCGTCCAGCAGCGCGCCATAGTCCGGCTCGCTAATCTGCGAACTGGCCTGCATCGCTTTGGAGGTCAGGCCGATCTTATGGCCCTTCAGCACGCGGCCCTCGGCAATTTTCAGGCTCACCCATTCGCGCTGAACAGCGTAGGCGTCTTCTATGGTGATCTCCGGATACTCCAGCGAGATCGCGCGGATCTGCTCCCGGGACTGTTCCGCCTGATGCAGGCGGTGGGCGATCAGGGTGTGGGTATGTTTGTCGAGCATGGCGATATCCTGTTGTATTGTTTTCTCCCTCTCCCTGTGGGAGAGGGCCGGGGTGAGGGCGTCAGTCAGGCCGCAGAGATTTCCCTCACCCTAACCCTCTCCCAAAGGGAGAGGGGACAGATCGAGAGGTACTACTTAAACAACGCGTGCACGTTGTTTTGCTTGTAATTGAGCGTCGGATGCAGCTCTTCGATTTCAAACGACAGCGCCAGATAGCGTGCGTCTATCAGCCCGGCGAAATGATCTTTAATCAGCGCAAACAGCATCTCGCCCACCTGCTGACGGCTCTCCAGGCTGCGCCCCGCGCCAATCTTCAGCGTCATGTGCACGAAGGCATAATCGTGTTTCCCGTCGGCCATCTGCCAGGTATCCAGCCAGTGGGCGCGGCTGCGGATACCGCCGATCGGAAAGATACCCGTGGCGGCCAGCGCCGCGTTCACCCTGGCAAACAGCCCCGGCAGGTCGGCCTGCTCGCGGATGTTGTCGGTACATTCAGCAATAAAGTGCGGCATGATGGCTCCTTACGCGGGCAGCGGGAAAACGGCGTTAACCTGACCGGTACCGGAGCTGGCGAACAGCTCGGTGAGGAACTCCACTTTGCCGTCGTATTTGTCCCAGCCGAGCATCCCCAGCAGCATCACCGTGTCGTGCATGTTGCCCTCGCCGTAGCAGTAGTCGGCGTACTCCGGCAGCATGCTGCAAAACTCTTTGAACTGGCCCTCGCGCCACAGCTTGACCACGCGCTCGTCCATCTGACGGTCAAACTCGCGGGTGTAGCTGTTCATCCCTTCTTCCGCGCGCTGGTCGTCGATAAAGCGGTGCGAAAGCGAGCCGCTGGCGAGCACCGCTACGGTGCCGTCATATTTTTCGATGGCGCTGACGATGGCCTCGCCGAGCCTGCGGCTGTCGGCGAAATCGTGAACGGTGCAGAACGCCGAAATGGAAACCACTTTGAAGTGCTTATCCGCGTTCATGTAGCGCATTGGCACCAGGGTGCCGTACTCCAGCTTCAGGCTCGGGATGTTGTGCGCTTTGGCGCGCACGCCGAGCTTCACCGCCTCGTCGGCGATCAACTGCCCGAGTTCCGGGTTGCCGTCGTAGTCGTAGGTCATGTCGCGGATAAAGTGCGGCAGCTCGTTACTGGTGTAGACGCCGGAAAAATGGTCCGCACAGTTAATGTGATAGGCGCTGTTCACCAGCCAGTGGGTGTCGAAGACGATAATGGTATCGACCCCCAGCTCGCGGCAGCGCTTGCTGATCTCTTTATGCCCGTCAATGGCCGACTGGCGGCAGCCGTGGTTTTTGCCCGGCAGTTCGGAAAGGTACATCGACGGCACGTGGGTGATTTTTGCCGCTAACGCTAAGGTGCCCATATCAGATACCCCACTTTGGAATCGGATGGTTGCCCATCGAGATGCAGACGTTTTTCATCTCGGCGAACACTTCAAAGCTGTACTCGCCGCCCTCGCGCCCGGTGCCGGAGGCCTTCACGCCGCCAAACGGCTGGCGCAGGTCGCGCACGTTCTGGGTGTTGACAAACACCATGCCCGCTTCGATGTTGCGTGCCAGGCGCAGCACTTTGCTGACGTCCTGGGTCCAGATATACGACGCCAGGCCGTACTCCACGTCGTTCGCCAGGCGCAGGCCTTCCGCTTCGTCCTTAAACGGCAGCAGGCAGGCTACCGGCCCGAAGATCTCCTCCTGGGCCACGCGCATCCGGTTATCGACATCCGCCAGCACCGTCGGGCGCAGGAAGTTGCCGCCTTTCAGGTGCGCAGGCAGATCGGTGGGTTTATCCGGCCCGCCCGCCAGCAGGGTCGCCCCTTCCTCAATACCGAGGCGGATATAGCCGGAGACTTTTTCCCAGTGCTGGGCGCTGATCAGCGCGCCAACCTGAGTGTTGGGATCGGTCGGGTCGCCCACCCGCAGGCGGCTGGCGCGTTCGGCGAAGCGTTTGACGAATTCCGGGTAGATGCTCTGCTGAATGAAAATGCGCGAACCGGCGGTGCAGCGCTCGCCGTTGATGGAGAAGATGGTGAACAGGGCAGCGTCCAGGGCGCGTTCGATGTCGGCATCCTCAAAAATCAGCACCGGCGATTTGCCGCCCAGCTCCATTGAGTATTTTTTCAGCCCGGCGTTTTTCATGATGTTGCGCCCGGTGGCGGTGCCGCCAGTGAACGAGACGGCACGCACGTCGTGATGACGCACCAGCGCATCACCGGCCGTCGCGCCATAGCCCTGCACCACGTTCAGCACCCCCGCCGGGATACCCGCCTCCAGCGCCAGCTCGCCTAAGCGGTCGGCGGTCAGCGGGGAGAGTTCAGACATCTTCAGTACCGCAGTGTTACCCAGCGCCAGGCACGGCGCGACCTTCCAGGTGGCGGTCATAAAGGGCACGTTCCACGGTGAGACCAGCGCGCAAACGCCCACCGGCTGCACCAGGGTGTAGTTGAGCATGGTGTCGTCGACCGGGTAGGTTTTGCCGTTCATCTGCTGGCACACCTCGGCGAAGAACTCGAAGTTGTGCGAGGCGCGCGGGATCAGCACGTTTTTGGTCTGGTGGATCGGCAGGCCGGTGTCGGCGGTCTCCATGGCAGCGATCGCCGGGACGTTCTCGTCGATCAGCTCCCCCAGCCGGCGCATCAGGCGCGCGCGCTCTTTCATCGGCAGGTTGGCCCATTTCGGGAAGGCTTCTTTCGCGGCGGCGACCGCCTGATGGATCTCCGCTTCACCGCCGGAGGCCACTTCCGCTAAGACCTCCCCGGAGGCCGGGTTGGTGGTGTGGAAGTAGTCGCTACCCGCCACGTTTTTGCCGTTGATCCAATGGTTTATCTTTTTCATTTTGTCGTCTCCTCGCTGACAATCCGGTTGACCAGGCGACCTACGCCTTCCACTTCCACCACCACTTCATCGCCCGGGACCACGTCGGAGAGCCCCTTCGGCGTGCCGGTGGCGATCATGTCGCCCGGCTGCAGGGTCATAAATTCACTCAGATACGCGATCAGGAACGGGATACTGAAGATGAGGTCTGCCGTCGTGCCTTCCTGTCGCAGTTCGCCGTTAACGAAGGTGCGCAGGGTGAGGTTGTGCGGATCGGGAATGGCAGCTTTCGGCACGATGTTCGGGCCGATCGGCGTTAGCCCGTCGCGGCTTTTCACCCGCAGGTTGGGGCGGTAGTAGTTTTCGAGATAGTCGCGGATGGCGTAATCGTTGCAGAGGGTGTAGCCCGCAACAACGTCCATCGCGTCGGCCTCACTGACCTTACGCGCGGTTTTGCCGATGACCACCACCAGCTCCGCCTCATAGTGCATGTACTCGACGTTGTTCGGGCGCACCGACGTCTGGTTATCACCGTTAAGGGTGTTCGGCGCTTTAATAAACACCAGCGGCTCGGTGGGCGGAGTGAAGGCCAGTTCGCTGGCGTGATCGGCGTAATTCAGCCCGAGGGCAAACAGCGTGGCGTGCGGGGGTGTGGCCGGTGTAATGGCGACGTCGTGATCATCCACTACCGGGTTTTCCAGCGGCGGGAAACCTTCAGCCAGAATGCGCACGCGATCGCCGGGACGGATCTCGGCGCGGGTGTGTGGGGTACCCAGCAGAATGGCGTCACCGGGCTGGAGGGTGGCGAATTCGCTCAGGGCGCTCAGCAGTTCGGCGGCATTGCGCTCGAGATCGCCGGTGTTCCAGTGGTCAGCTTCGCGGCCATTGATTTCGGTGATGATGTTCAGGTTATCGATATTATCAACGGCGGCCAGTTCCCCGAGCGGGCAAAAGCCGTCGCGGCATTTCGCCTTGATGGCCGGGCGGTAAAAGCTCTCTTCCGGCAGGCTCACGTCGTTCGCCAGCGCGTAACCGGCAATGTAGTGCTGCGCCTCGTCTACCCGCACGCGGCTGGCGGTTTTGCCCACAATCAACGCAACCGTCGCCCCGCTCAGCACCTTTTCACCGGCGGGGTGGGGGATCGGCTCACCGGCCTGAATCACCGTATTGTGCGGTTTGATAAACCATACCGCTGTTTTAGGCGGTGTGTTGTAGGGGGGCTGTCCAAATGCCTCTTGCCAGGCGGCAAGCTGGCTGCGGTGGTTGAGGGCGACTGCGAAAACCGTACCTTTCATTGCTCTCTCCTCAGGCTCTGTTGCCCGGTTTTGAGTTCGTTAATATATTAATGAATAGGTTTTAGGCTTTCGTTCGGACATTGGCAAACGGAAGTGAAATATTTGTGATACCAATAACAATAAATTTACATGTTTATAATAATTGTGTTTATATACAGTGAGTTAATGATTTTATCTGTTTTCTGTTAGACTTTTTTCTTCACGTGAAGGAGGCAGTCAGAGTCCGTCGGAGACGATTGTTAGCTTGTTAATGATTTTAAGGGAGGTGCTATGCACGACTCACTCACCATTGCTTTGCTTCAGGCCAGGGAAGCGGCGATGGCCTGGTTTCGCCCCATCGTCAAACGCCATAATCTGACGGAGCAGCAGTGGCGCATCGTGCGCGTGCTGGCTGAAAACCCGAATATGGATTTCCACGATCTCGCCTTTCGAACCTGCATTCTGCGCCCCAGCCTGACCGGCATCCTCACCCGGATGGAGAGCGTAGGGCTGGTGTTGCGATTAAAACCGGTGAATGACCAGCGCAAACTCTATGTTTCGCTTACCAAAGAGGGGCAGGCGCTGTACGCCCACGCCCAGGCCGAAGTGGAAGAGGTGTATCAGCAGATCGAGGCGGAATTTACCGCAGAGAAGATGCAGCAGTTGACCGGACTACTGCGGGAGTTTATTGCGCTGGGTCAGCAGCGCTCCGCCAGGCAGGATGAAGAGTAAATTCTGCAAACGATCAGGACGATTTTCGTAAAGTTTTCCCTTACCAGGCCGAAAATTCTGTTATCTGTCTGGTGGAAAGAGAAAAAATGTTAAATCGTATTAAGATTGTTACTAGCTTGTTGATAGTGTTAGCTATTTTTGGCCTTTTACAACTCACATCCGGTGGTCTTTTCTTTAATGCCCTGAAGCATGACAAAGAAAACTTCACCGTTCTGCAAACCATTCGTCAGCAACAATCCACGCTTAACGGCAGTTGGGTCGCGTTGCTGCAAACCCGTAATACCCTGAACCGTGCGGGTATCCGCTACATGATGGATCAGAATAATATCGGCAGCGGTGCGACCGTTAACGATCTGATGCAGATTGCTGCGGCTTCCCTGAAGCAGGCGGAAAAAAGCTGGGCTGACTACGAAGCTCTGCCGCGCGACCCGCGTCAGAACGACGCCGCAGCGCTGGAAATTAAACGTAACTACGATATCTATCATGGCGCACTGGCCGAGCTGATCCAGCTGCTGGGCGCGGGTAAAATTAACGAATTCTTTGACCAGCCGACTCAGGGTTATCAGGACGCTTTCGAGAAAGAGTACGTTAACTACCTGCAGCAGAACGACAAGCTGTATCAGACTGCGGTGGATGACAGCAACAGCTCTTACAGCCAGGCGATTTGGGTGCTGATTAGCATTCTGGTTGCGGTGTTGGTGGTGATTGTTGGCGTGTGGCTGGGTATCCGTCAGGCCCTGATCTCTCCGATGAACCGTCTGATCGACAGCATTCGTCATATCGCCAGCGGCGATCTGGTGAAGCGCATCGATGTGGAAGGGACTAACGAGATGGGTCAGCTGGCTGAAACGCTGCGTCATATGCAGGGTGAGCTGGTGCGTACCGTCGGCGACGTGCGTAATGGCGCGAACGCGATTTACAGCGGCGCGAGCGAAATCTCCATGGGTAACAACGATCTCTCTTCCCGTACTGAACAGCAGGCCGCTTCTCTGGAAGAGACCGCCGCCAGCATGGAAGAGCTGACCGCCACCGTGAAGCAGAACGCCGAGAACGCCCGTCAGGCGAGCCATCTGGCATTAAGCGCCTCTGAAACCGCGCAGAAAGGCGGCAAAGTGGTGGATAACGTGGTGCAGACCATGCGTGATATTGCCGGCAGTTCGCAAAAAATTGCCGACATCATTAGCGTGATCGACGGCATTGCCTTCCAGACTAACATCCTGGCGCTCAACGCCGCCGTTGAAGCGGCGCGTGCGGGCGAGCAGGGTCGTGGTTTTGCGGTTGTTGCTGGCGAAGTACGTAACCTGGCTCAGCGCAGTGCTCAGGCCGCGCGTGAGATTAAGAGTCTGATTGAAGACTCCGTGAGCCGCGTGGATCTGGGCTCTACCCTGGTAGAGAGCGCCGGTGAAACCATGGGTGAAATCGTTAATGCCGTGACCCGCGTTACGGACATCATGGGCGAAATTGCTTCGGCCTCTGATGAGCAGAGCCGCGGTATCGACCAGGTAGGTCTGGCCGTTGCGGAGATGGATCGCGTGACTCAGCAGAACGCCTCGCTGGTGGAGGAGTCCGCCGCCGCCGCCGCCGCGCTGGAAGAGCAGGCGAGCCGTCTGACGCAGGCCGTAGCGGTCTTCCGCATTCAGCAGGAGCAGCAGAAAGCGCGCGCTAACGCGTCGCTGAAACCTGTTGCTGCCCCGGCGATGGCGCGTAAAACCGCAACCGCTGATGCTGGCGACAACTGGGAAACCTTCTGATAAACCACGCGCCCCGTTCCGGGGCGCGTATTTCTGACTTACGCCTGACGAGGATCGTCGATCGGTTTGCGAACCAGGAAGATATAGGCCAGCGCCCCCAGTGCGGTGACGCAGCCGCAGATGATAAGTGCCAGGCGGAAGGAGTGGGTCGTATCCACGATAAATCCGGTCACGATGGGCGCAAAGGACGCACAGATAAAGCTGGCAAAGTTTTGAATGCTACCTACCGAGGCCGTCATGCGCGAAGCGACGGCGACATGAATCAATCCCCAGCACGATGTACCCGCAAAGTGGATGCAGAACAGCGCCATCCCAATCAACAAAACAGCACTCATCGGTGTGGTTGCCTGCGGTACCACAAAGGTAAAGGCCGCTGAGCAGAGCATACCGATAACAATACTGATTTTACGGCTCCGCACCGGCGCCATCCCCCGCTTGACCAGCCAGTCGGTGGCGAAGCCGTTAGTTAACATCCCTGCCGCCCCAAAGATAAACGGAATGGCCGCCATCAGACCGGTGCTTTTCAGATCGAGGTTATAAGCCGTTTGCAGGTAACCTGGCAGCCAGGCGAGGTAGAGCCAGGCGGTATAGTTGATGCCGCTGAAGCCGAGCATCATCCCCCACATGGTGCGGTTGCGGAACAGGCTCCGCCACTCAGCGAAAGTGAGCGGATCGCGCCGGGCGTTGACACTGCCCGCGTTCAGGTAAGCCTCTTCCTGGCCGCTCAGCGATAACTCTTCACGGTTGCGATAGAGCATGTACCAGCCGATGGCGAGGAAAATCCCCAGCACGCCGATAGTGATAAACATACCGCGCCAGCCCATGACCAGCATCATCGCGGCCAGGATAGGTGGGCTCATGGCCACGCCGATAGTGGATGCGGCATTGAAGATGCCCATAGGGCGGCCACGCTCGTTGATGTTAAACCAGTCGTTAATCACTTTAACGCCGCAGGGGTTCATGGGCGCTTCGCCAATCCCCATCCCGATGCGTACCAGCACAAACTGGGTAAAGTTCTGCACCATGCCGGAGAGCGCCTGGAAGAGCGACCAGAAAAACATCCCTATCCCCAGCATAAGCCGTGGGCCCTTGCGGTCCAGCAGCGGGCCGCAGGGTAACTGTGCGATACCGTAGGCCAGCGAGAAAATGGAGAGCAGGGCGCCGATTTCGGTCGCGTTTAGCCCCAGCTCTTCGCGAATGGTGAGGTTTGCCACCGACAGCGAGCTGCGGTCAAGGTAGTTAATCACCGCCGCAAAAAATAATAACAGCATGGCGGTCGTCTGAATGCGTTTAATACGCGGAGAACGCGCTACGGCACCCACCGGCGGCACGGGAATATCCCGCGTTTTTTCTTTGTCGAAGGTGGTTTGCGGGTCGAGAGTAATATTGTTTTTTTCCACACCTGACTCCTGAAATATTTTTGATTATTTCTCTTTTTTTATAAATAAGAGGAATATTGATAACGACAAGTGATGTAAATTTAAATTCACTGTCACTCACGGGAAATAACACCAGGTCGACTTCTCGTGAGCATAGGCAGCCTTTTTTTTCTCGCGCGGGCCTTTTATCGGAAGCGTGCTGCCCTTAATAGTTTGTCGTTTTTAATCGGTACTTAATAAAAGACCGTCGCGCTCTGTTGCAGGGAGCGGATCATGGACTGTTTTGCGGTGGAGAGGTGGTTACGCAACGCCAGGTTGGCATCCAGATCATTGCGGCAGATAAGCGCGCTGAGAATGGTCATGTGCTCGTCAATGGCGATGATGTTGCGCTGTTTGAGGTCGCTTTCATCCCACTGGTAGTGGAAATGGAAGATCACGGAGATGATCTCCAGCGACTGGTTGAAAAAGATGTTATTGGCGGCGCTGAGCAGCAGCGAGTGAAAGTCGCGATCCAGCAGGGAAAACGTGCGAAAACTGTCGCCAATACTGTCGCGCAGGGCGCGGTGCTCCTCCAGCAGGGTTTTCGCCTGTAGCCAGCGCGGATCGTTGTCTGGCAGGTTCAGAAAGTGCTGCAGGGCGTGGGTTTCCAGCATCTCGCGCAGTTCAAACAGCTGCTCGGCATAGGACTGGTCGAACTGCTTCATACTCCACTGGCCGCGTTTGTCGCTCTCAATCAGGTTGTAGCGGCTGAACTTAAGTAAGTACTCCCTCACTACCACAGGGCTGACCCCGGCGGCGCGAGCAAGTTGCAGCTCGGAAAAGGATTCGCCTGCGCGCAGCTGGCGCTGGTTAATCATTGAAAAAAACGCCTGCTCAAATAATCGGTTTTGCTCGGCCAGCGGGGCCGCGTCGCAGGTGAAGCCATCCTCGCTGGTGGGCTGACGGATAATCACATAGTCATGGTTCACCTGGGCCAGTACGCCGCGGGTGCACAGGTGAGACTGGATGTGGCGAACGGTGGTGCGGCTGATGTTATACATCTCCGCCAGCGCGCTTTGCGACGGCAGCGGCGAGGGAATATGCCCCCGTGACATATCGTCGATGACTTGATTGATCACGTTATGACGCAAATTTTGTGAGCGGCTCATACGGGCTCCTTTTGCCGGTGGAGGGCATTAAAACCCTATTTAAAACGGCTTTATGCGCGTGATTTCACATTTCAGCTTTTTGCCTGCCCGTTATTTCTTATTTTCATCAATATCTGAATCCACAAAAAAACGGGAGGCAGAAAAATGGCAACAATGAATACGCTGGTATGTCAGGAACCAAAAAAACTTATTTGGGCGCAGCGAGACATTCCCGTAGCGGGCGAAAACGAAGCGCTAATAAAAATAAAAAACGTCGGGATTTGTGGTACCGATATTCACGCCTGGGGTGGGAATCAACCCTTTTTTAATTACCCCCGGGTGTTAGGCCATGAAATATGTGGCGAGATCATTAGCGTGGGGGAAAATATTCGTACGCTGCGCCCGGGGCAACAGGTGGCGGTGATCCCCTATGTGGCTTGTCAGCGCTGTCCCGCCTGCCTGAGCGGCAGGACCAACTGCTGCGAGGCGATTTCGGTCATTGGCGTGCATCAGGATGGCGGCTTCTGCGAGTATCTCGCCGTGCCCGTTACTAATTTGCTGCTGGCAGAGGGTATCGACCCCGAAGCGGCGGCGTTGATTGAGCCTTTCGCCATCAGCGCCCATGCGGTCCGCCGTGCGGCCGTACAGCCCGGCGATGCGGTGCTGGTGGTAGGGGCCGGGCCCATTGGGCTGGGGGCGGCGGCGATTGCCCATGCGGATGGCGCCCGGGTGGTCGTTGCGGATACCAGCATTTCCAGGCGTGAACATGTTGCCGGATCTCTTGGCCTGTCGACGGTTGACCCTGCGGCGGCGGACTTTACCGACCAGCTACGGGCGCACTTTGACAGGGCGCTGGCGCAGACGGTGATCGACGCTACCGGCAACCCGCACGCCATGAACAACAGCGTGAACTTGATTCGTCACGGGGGGAGCATTGTTTTTGTCGGCCTGTTTAAGGGCGATCTCTGTTTTTCGGATCCCGAATTTCACAAGAAAGAGACCACCCTGATGGGCAGCCGGAATGCCACCGCAGAGGATTTTGCAAAGGTCGGCAGGCTGATGGCGGAGGGCAAGCTGAGCGCAGACATGATGTTGACGCACCGCTACGCTTTTCACGAGCTGGCAGAGAGTTACGAACCGGGGGTGATCAATAATCGTCAGCTGATTAAAGGGGTGATTGCCTTTTAACGTCTTGCCATACAGCGCCCGGGGTGGTGTTGGGCGCTGTTTTTTTATTGCCGCGCAGGAGAGGCAGCCCTCTCCTGCGGTTAGCCTTCGGCGTTGACGATTTTGATCTCCACCATTCCAATCCCCAACTGGCGCGGAGAGTGACCGAGGATATTGCCCTCGTTAGTGGACTGCGGATCCGGCGGTACAATGACCAGGGTGCTGCTGCGAGAAGGGTTGTCGAAATGCAGCGTGGTGGTGGTCACCTCGTTGCCGAGCTTCAGGGTCTGCTCGCTCTGGCCAATCCTCACCGGGATAGGGCGATTGGCATTGGGGCCAAAGGCCTTGGCGGTGATGACCAGGTCAAACTTCGCCGGCAGGGGCTGGTTATATTCAATCTTCACTTCGTCGCCCAGTTGGGCGTTAGACCAGCGGCCCCAGGATTCCGGACGCGAGATGCCGCTGAACTGCTTCACCTCTTCTGGCGCACCGGCGACGTTAAAGACAAAGCTGTCGGCTTTGTAGCGAATGTCGTTATCGGCCACCTTCAGCATCTCGACGTTGCGGTTATAGCGATCGGTGCTGATGACCGTATCCTTGAACGCTGTTTTACCCTGCCACTGAGGCTTGTCCACACGCTGAATGTTCTGCTCACTGCCCAACTGGCCCTGGGAGACGCACCAGTCGGTAGAGAGCGCCAGCGGCTGTGACCAGAGCTGGCCCATCTTGTAACAGCGATCGACCCAGACGAAGTTATCGCGCGGAGCAAAATCTGCCAGCTGGTAGCGTAGCGGTGCGGAGTATTCGCTCTCTGGCAGCGGCTCGACGCGCTTATCCGAAACGCGCAGCAGCAGCGGCAGGCGGAAATGGCTGCCAGAGAAGGCCATCATATTTTTATCGCTATCGACGGTGAACGCTTTTAGCTCTTTCGGGAAGTTCCACAGGCGGATGACATCCGGTTTCCAGGCCAGCACTTTCTCTTTCATATTGAGGAAAATTTCTGACAAGGATTGCCCTGACAGACTGCTGCGGCCCAGACCGATGAAGTTATCGCCGCCGAGAATATCCAGCACCGTGGCGCCGTTATCCATGGTGTTGCGCTTCACGGCGAGCGTCTCCTGCTGCGGCTTATCGCCGCGCAGCACGAAGAACAGATTGCTGCGATCTTGTTTATTCAGCTCGTCCCAGGCGGTATTTTTCATCGCCAGATGATCGGAAGAGACCACAATCACCGTGTTTTTAAAGTACGGCGAGGCTTTGATTTTCTCGATCAGCGCTGCAATGTGCTCCTGGCTACAGCCAACGGCACTAAACGACTGGTTCGGTTTGCCATCAATGGCATAGCTCTTGCGCTGGCAGGTGCGGGAGATAAAGCCATCCGGGTGATGGGTATCCACCGTCAGGGCGAATAGCGAGAAACGCTTACCGGACCTGGACAGCGCTTCGAATTTTTTCCAGGTCTCGTCCAGGACCGTATCATCGTAAAAGCCCCAGTCGTTGCGATAGCTCGGGTCGGCGACGGTGGTTTTTAACTCCTCGGCCCCGTAGAGATGGTCGAAACCGTGAGATTTCAAAAAGACATCTTTCCCGGCAAAGCGCAGGTTGGCGCCCTGCATAAAATAGTTCTCATAGCCGGAGTTTTTCAGGATGTCGCCCAGGCAGATATTTTGCGGGAAGAAACTCGACACCGAGGCCGAGGCATTGCCCTCAAACGGGGCGAACAGCGGGATACCGCACTGGGAGGCCACCATGCCCGCAATGGTGTAATCGGTACCCGGCAGCTGAGCAGTATGGCTGAAATCAATCCCTTCATTTTTGATCGCCCCTAACTCCGGCGCCAGATTCGGGAAGGCGTCGTTGTCAAAGTAGGTGCGCTCCAGGCTTTCACCATAGATATAAACGAGGTTCAGTTTGGGGTTGGGGATGGTTTTCGCGGGCTCTTTGTACCAGGCGGCAAAATCGGGGTCACCGTCGCGAGACTGGGATTTTACCAGCTCGGTAATCTGATTAAATGCCGGGCTGGCATCCACAGAGCCCAATGCCAGTATCAGCGCCAGCAGACTATAGCCAAGATGGTGCGGATGGTGGCGACGACGGCGCAACACCCAGCCCAACAGACCAAACACCAGGACCAGCGTGGTAGCGATCCCGATACCGGGAAGTATGTACTTACTAACTCCCGCGCCTGTAAGACTATTGGTCAGGGTATAAAGAACGGCATCGTTAATGCCATCGCCAGTAAAGTAATCGCTGGCGTACAGGGTAATATTTAAAACAACAAAAAGCCCCAGCACCAGCAGCGTGGCAATAAACCACCAGGTGTTGCGACCCGCTTTCCAGGCATAAACCATTACCGAAGCGAGAAACAGGGTAAAAGAAAGTAACTCTGACAACAGCTTATCCTCAACGATTGCAGCCGCGGGTTAACAAACCAACTGTCTATTTTTTGGGTAATACAATGTAATTGCGATGCCATGTAGCTGCAATTCTAGTGTCATCAAATTGTGCTGTTGTTAGGATTTGGTTTAGATATTGCAAACTTTGAGCGCCGTCTCATCCCTCGATACGGGGGCTCAGGCAATGTCAGGCAGGGGAAATAAAGCGTGCACGCCGCGAGGTGAACGTAAGCTGTTAATCGCGGCGTGAAGTCGTCAAAAAGGGGGAGGATCAGGAGAGGAAGTTAAGTCCCTGCTTCAATACTAAATCGCAGGCTTTGGTTTTGACCTTTTTACCCAGCGCGGAGTCGCCCAGCGTGTTCAGGTTCAGCTGCTGACCATTCTGTGCATTCAGTAGACCCTGAATACCGTCCATAAAATTGGTATCTTCTTTTTGTTCTTGCGTATCCAGACCCAGCTTACCCAGAACCTGGTTTTTAATATTCTGCGTGTCGGTGACCGACGCCAGTTTCTGTTTCGCACAATACTCCAGGATCCCGGCGGCGTTGTTCATGGTACCCGCGCTCAGGCTCTGGTTACTGTTGCCCAGCAGGCCGGTCAGGGTACCGGCTGAGAGGCCGCCGCTTTCTGAACCGCTGCTTTTGGAAAGTTCGCTGGCGGCACTGGAGAGCGAATCCTGCCAGGATGCGGCGTGGGCGGAACCCAGAACTAACGTGGCGCTTAATACGGCGCTGAGAAGAAATGCTGTTTTCATAAGACTTACTCAAAGAGTTGGGGCGGAAGTGGGGCCAGTATAAACCCCACGGCCAGACACTTCCCGGGTAGATTTCTTAATACTCCTTCCCGGTGACACGGCTACGGTAACTCTCCCAGTCAAATATCACGTACAGGCTGTTGCCGAGCTTCATGCGATCCATAACGCGTTCACCCAGCAGACGGGTCATCTCATCGATGTTGTGGTTGGTCAGCATGCCGGTGGGGCGCTTGGAGGAGGAGCGGCGATCGACAATCTGGTTGATGATCACTTTCTCATAACGGGATTCGGTCTGGACGCCAATTTCATCAATGACCAGCAGGTCGACGTTGCTCAGATCGTTGAGTAACTGCTCTTCACTGGTTTCGCGATTGCTGAAGGTGTCTTTCATTGCCGACATAATATCGGCTACGGTGATGATCAGCACCGACTTACCGCGCAGCAGCAACTCGTTGCAGATGGCCGCAGCAAGATGATTTTTGCCGGTGCCGGGTTTGCCGCTAAAGATAAAGCTCGCGATATTCCCGTCGAACTCTTCCACGTACTGACGCGCCTGCGTTAGCGCCGCGAGTTGCCCCTGGCTCTCTACCTTGTAGTTTTCAAACGAGCAGTTCTGATGCAGCGGGCGAATGCCGGAGCGGTTAAAGGTGCGCTGCATTTTCATGGCCCGGTTTTCGCGGGCCAGCGCCGCGGCGCGGATCTCACCTTGCTCTTTTTGCCACGCCAGAAGCTCTTCGCCGGTGGTAAACGCCGGTTTCACGTTCGCCGGCATGATCTTCTGCAGGCGTTTCATCAGTTCGCCGAACTCTTTCATTTGGCACCTCGGAATCCGTGGGGGATCTGTTTATCCGGTTCTGAAAATGAATTGATATCGCGTCTGGCCTGGCCGCCATTACTGGCGCGGTTGATCTGTACGCTGCGCGCCAGTTTTTGTTGCCATTGAATATGGTGAAAAACTTTGCCTTCAGCCTGCCAGTAAGCTGTAAACGCCGCCAGCTCTTCCGGCGTGACGGGTTGGGTGAGGGCAATGCCCCACAAGGCCGCCTGACGCTGAAAATCGGGATCCGGCTGCCAGCCGGCATACATGGCAAATTTGCCCATCGGTACGGCGACCGGGGCGCTGGTAGGTTCTTCGAAAAATTGCGTATCCAGGGTGACATCGCTGGCCGGGCGGGCAACCCGCGCTTCGGTTTCCAACAACTGCGCCAGACGTTCCGGGGTAATGGCGTAAAAAGCAGGCGCATTATCGACAAAGACCGCGATGGCGCCGCCTTCGGCATTGGCCAGCACGCCACGAGGATCGTGCGTGAGGGCATCAAGGCCAGTGACGCGGGTTGTCAGGATTCTGGAGGACATAGCACTTTCTCAACTGGATTACTGCGGGCGTGATTGCAGCACATAGTAGCACAGAGAGAAGGGGGGATGAATGTGCCCTTATCCAGAGGATAAGGGCAGCCAGCGGATTACGCGATGATGTTGAGAGTCACATCAATGTTGCCGCGCGTTGCGTTGGAGTAAGGGCAGACAATGTGGGCCGCATCGACCAGTTTTTTCGCTTCTGCCTGATCCATACCTGGCAGGTGAATGTTCAGTTTGGCTTCAATCCCGAAACCGGTCGGCAGCGGACCGATACCCACTTCGCCTTCAATAAAGGCCTCTTTCGGCATGCTGATTTTGTCACGACCCGCAACAAACTTCATGGCACCGAGGAAGCAGGCGGAGTAACCCGCAGCAAACAGCTGCTCTGGGTTGGTGGCTTCGCCGCCCGCGCCGCCCATCTCTTTGGGTACGCCCAGTTTAACATCCAGAACGCCATCGGAAGAGGTAGCACGGCCGTCACGGCCTCCGGTAGCGGTCGCTTTGGCGGTGTAGACAACTTTTTCTAAAGACATGGCAGGTTCCTTATCTTGTGTTTTGCTTGCTATTTAATAGCGAGCGATTTAGTTACGTGTGGCAAACATATAAACTATAGCTTCACGCGCGGTGAAGCTGATGACGTAATTGTTCAAGCTGCTGTTTCAGGACGGACAGCGTGTCGACATCACACTGGGCTGCGCAGCCTACAGCATTGGGAATACCCAGCGCCTGCTGTTGCAGGGCAGTACCTGCTTCAGTAAGGGTGACGGCCACCTGACGCTCATCCTGGCGCGAACGCTGGCGAACGATTAAGCCCGCAACCTCAAGACGCTTTAACAGCGGCGTTAAGGTGGCTGAATCCAGAAAGAGACGTTCACCAATATCCGACACGGTAATGTCATCCTGCTCCCACAACACCAGCATCACCAGATATTGCGGGTAGGTGAGATTAAGCGGCGCCAGCAGTTGCCGATAGAGCTTGTTCAGCGCCAGGTTCGCCGAATAGAGGGCGAAACAGAGCTGGTTATCCAGCAACAGCGCAGCGGTGTTATCAGTGGGTGTCGTTTTCATGTCTTCAATATAGGTAGTGCGCAATTTAATTGCAAGCGATTTTATGGGCAGGTGTAACGCAGGGCGACCTGTACCGCCATCTTACGGTAGTGCTGTCGTTGGGCCTGCTCGTCTGCCCCCTCTTCAAAGAGTAGGGTAAAGGTGTAACTGTTCGCCACATAATGAAAGCTAAAACTGCTGATCAAACGGTGCAGATCCCGGGCATCCACGCTCTGGTTAAACAGCTGTTTTGCTTTGCCGCGCGTGAGGATGACCTCCAGCAACTCCAGTGCGCTGCGGTTGACCTGCCGCAAATAGCTGGATTGCTGCATAAAGCGGCCACGCTGCATATTCTCCATGCAGATGATGCGAATATAGTCCGGGTGATCGGCGTGGTAATCGAAGGTGGTCTCCACCAGATGCACCAGCGCTTCGACGGGAGGCATGCCATCGAGGCTCAACTGTCTTTCACTGGCGCGGATCTGGGTATAGACATACTCCAGCACCAGCAGATAGAGATTTTCTTTATTTTTATAATGGTAAACCACCATGCGCTTGGTGGTACCTGCCTTCTCGGCAATCTGCTCCATACGCGCGCCGTTCAGGCCGTATTCGGCGAACAGGGCGATGGCGCTGAGGAAAATTTTGTCTTTCAGGCTGGATTCGTCAGTGATTTCGCCAGCTTCGCTGTCAGGGTATGCCACATCGCTTCCTTTTATTGCCGGGTGGGTCAGGCGATTATCTCTGGGGCCGACCGGGAACACAAATTTCATACCCGAGGACGTTTTCGATATAACCACAAACCGGGGATCGACAGGCCAATGGAGAGCGCGCCGACAATCGAGGAGGCCTTCAGGAAGTTTGTCAGCAGCATAATCATCTGGGGCTCGCTGTAACCGAGATGGCTAATTTTGACCGCCGAGATCATCGCCGTGTAGGCCGAAATGCCGGGAAACATCGGAATGACCGCGGCGACGGTAAACACCTTCGGATGGGCCAGATACCAGCGCGACCACTGGATGCCAATGCTGCCGACCAGAATCGCGGCGATAAAGGTTGCCCATTCAATATTGAGTCCGGCTGTCATCATCACCATTCGTGAACCATGCCCGATAGCCCCCAGTAAGGCGCACCAGGCCAGCGCACGCTGGGGAACGTTAAAGACCATGGCAAAGCCCACTGCCGGAATTGCCGCCAGCAGCATGTCCTGCACTAATGCCAGTAAAAACGTGATTACGCCCATCCGCGAAGCCCCCATAAGGTCATGGCCGTCACGACGCCAATACAGGTGGCAAGCGTGAGTAAGCTGGCGATAGCCCAACGGGCAAGGCCGGTATTGATATGGCCTTTGAACATGTCGGCCACGGCGTTGATCAGCGGAAAGCCAGGCACCAGCAGAAGCACGCTGGCGGCCATCGCGATAGTGGGCGTACTGGCGAAGCCGGGTAGCCGCAGCAGCAGGCCGGAGACGGTTGTTGCCACAAAGGCGGTGATGCAGAAGTTGATCTGCGGGTGAATCTGTCGGTGGGTAAGGACCTGACGCACATACATCGCCAGCGCGCTGGCGGCAAAGGTAATGGCAGCCCCGTCCCAGCCGCCTTTATTGAGCACGCAGAAACAGGCGCAGGAGAGCCCCACCATCAGCACTACCAGCCAACGGGGGTAGCGGAGTGGTTTAATTTGGTTAAAGCGCTTTTCAACATCTTTGCCATCCAGCAGCTTGTGCTCGGCCATGATGACGATATGTTGTACCTCGGTCACCACGTGCATGTTAATTCCGCGATCGTGATTTTTGCGCGTAGAGGTGAGGCAGTGGCCCTCTTTGATAGTGGTCAGCACAATGGCATTGGAGGAGATGGCGCTTTCGACGCTGTCCATGCCCAGCGCCAGCCCCAGGCGGGTGGATAACTCCTCAACAAGCGTGCTTTCCGCACCGTGCTGTAATAAAAACAGACCGCACTGAATACACAGCCGCGTCGTTGCGCGCTGCGATGACTGATCTACCTGCATGGATTACCCTGACGATGGTGATGCCTGAAAGCCCGTAATGGTTACTTTTACAACACATCGCTGTAACGCCGGTGCTGAGGCAGATCAAACTTTCGGCTATCGGTATTTTATTTTTCGCGTTATTAATGGCGTTATTAATTCTGGATTTTTATATGATTAATCTATCCATTCCGCTTTTTGTTATATTTAGAATTTCTAACTTCACCTTTTTAAAATGATCAGTGATAGTACATTATCAAATTCGGCAGGGTGTGCGATATTGTAAGCGACTTTTGCGGTGTATAAAAACAGGATGCACTACTTTATCGAGGATGCGATAAAGATAACGGCGTTTGATCAACGTCAGGAAAGGACTCAAAACAAAAATGACGCCAATAAGTTGTCAGCACGCAATTATTATCAGTAAATTACCGGTAATGCAAACGGGCTTAGGTTGTATTATCTCACGTAATTTGCCTGATTATGAAGTTTCCTATTGCCGCTCTCAGGAAGAGCTTACACTTCTTCAATTACGTCGGGCGAATGTTGTTATTGCCGATATCTCCGGGGATCAACGTAACCCGCGTCGAATTTGCGAAGAATATTATTCTTTGCAGAATCATTACCGTGATATTCACTGGATATTTTTAGTTTCACGCCGGGTCTATCCCTGTGCGGTAGAGCTTCTGTTACGACCAGAGAGTTCATTGCTTTCAGATATCGAGCCCATTGAGGGCGTGATTAACGCCATTCGTGGCGGAAGCCAGAGTGCAGAACGCATTAGCCAGACGCTGCTAAAACCGGAGCTGGAGGAACTCGACGAAAGTCGGGATGAGGTGATGTTGACTCACTCTGAACGCAAGGTGTTACGCCTGCTTGGAAAAGGCTGGGGCATAAATCAAATTGCCGCCTTGCTTAAAAAAAGCAACAAAACGGTCAGTGCCCAAAAAAATAGCGCCATGAGGCGACTGTCATTACGCAGTAATGCCGAAATGTACGCGTGGATTAACAGTAACAAGGGAATGAAAGAGCTGAATCTTTTTTCAGCCTATGGAGAACAGGACGAATGGAAAAGAGCGCCGTTAAGAGACCTATCGCTATCGTCGAAAAGTGCACAATGAGTGCCGTTGGTCTGGAACATCTGTTTTCCAGCCCGACTCTTAAAAATTATCATCCCTCTATTTTCAGCGATATTGCGCAATTTAATGAAGCACTTGAGACTATTCCATTTTCAGCACTTATCTATTCGCTTTCCGATTCGCGAAATGAGCGCCGTTATTGTCTGGAATGTTTAAAGTCGCTGGCCGCCAATCATAGCCATATTCAGCGTATTGTTCTGGCGTCTGATACCAAAGAGGCCAGTCTTATAAACCATCTCTCCCCGTCGCATTTGCACGGTATTGTGATTAAATCGGAATCGGTCAAAGCGTTACAGGAGCAGTTAGGTGCGCTGTTAAGCGAAACGCGGCGGAGCAGTGACAGTATTCATAATCACTGGAACCTGCATCGTGGACGCTTACTGAGCCCGACAGAGCGCGCCATTCTGCAATTTATGTCCAGCGGATATTCAATCCCGGAGATTGCCACGCGTCTGGATCGCAATATCAAAACCATTCGCGCACATAAGTTTAACGCCATGGTTAAGTTGGGTGTTCACTCCGACATGGGATTGCTGAATGCTGCCGACATCCTGAGCCACTTCCCGATGCCGGATCGTCGTAATCCACAAAACTTTATGCTTTATCACTCCTGAACATGACGCCAGAGGTTTCTCTGGCGCCCTGCTTACTGACAGACGTCCACCCAGGTGGCATCCGTCAGCGTGGCCATTCTCTCCGGTGAAATGCGAACGGCACTGTGAATGGCCCCCGCAGCGGGTAACACCTCTTCAAACTCCCGCAGAGAGACATCGCAGTAGACTGCCAGCGGATTTTCCAGCCCAAAAGGGCAAACGCCGCCTACAGGATGGCCGGTTACGGTCACGACTTCGTCGCTGCTGAGCATGCGTGCTTTGGCGCCAAAGGCCTCTTTTAATTTTTTGTTATCCAGGCGGGCGTCACCTTTTGCCACCACTAAAATCACCTCGTTTTTAACCTTTAGTGAAAGGGTTTTGGCGATCTGGCCGGGGGCAACGTTGTGTGCCGCCGCAGCCAGCGCAACGGTAGCGGTACTCTGGCTGAGCTCGATGACTTCAATGTCCGGGGCATTGTCGGCAAAAAATTGCCTTACAGACTGCAAACTCATTGTTTTCTCCTGCGAAATAGTCTGCGTAATCTTTCATATCAAATTATGCTCTGTAAATATCCCTTAAGTAACAAAAATCCCGTATCAGTGATTTCTGGATCGCCTTCACATTCACGGAAACCGGTTACAGTAACCGGTTGCAGTTGCCGTATGCAGAGATTAATACTGAATACGTAACTCCCCCTGTATCCAATAATAAGAGTCGACTATGAAACCTATCCGTTTGAGCAGTACCGCTGGTAGACGAACCAGCAAGGTGGTGAAAGTGGTTTATGGAACACCGTGCGGCGCGCAGGCGCCCGAAACGAACCTGTGACAGGAGAGCCGTTATGTCTGCCAACCATGCTGCGTTTAACCTGATATTCCGTTTTGTCGAAAATTATGTCAGTCCTGTTGCCGGGCGTATCTCTGCCCAACGCCACGTTATGGCCATCCGCGACGGCTTTATCTCAGCCATGCCGTTTATGATTGTGGGTTCGTTCCTGCTGGTGTTTGCCTATCCGCCATTCTCGCCAGATACCACCTGGGGCTTTGCCCGCGCCTGGCTTGATATGGCAAAACAGTTTGAAGGCCAAATCCTGACCCCGTTTGATATGACCATGGGCATTATGTCCATTTACATCTGCGCGGCCATTGCCTACAACCTGGGCAAGCATTACGTTAACTCGCATCAGCTTGACCCGTTCATGTGCGCCATGCTCTCCTTAATGGCGTTTTTACTCATCGCCGCGCCTAAAACGAAAGGGGCGATGCCGGTAGACAGCCTCGGCGGGACGGGGATTTTTACGGCCATCCTTGTCGCGATTTACTGCGTGGAGATGATGCGTTTCCTGAAAGCGCACAACATTGGTATTCGCCTGCCTGACCAGGTGCCGCCAATGATCAAAAACTCCTTCGATCTGCTGATTCCCGTCCTGGTGGTGGTGCTAACCCTCTATCCGCTGAGCCTGTTTATTCAGTCGCAGTTCGATATGCTCATCCCGCAGGCCATTATGGCTATCTTCAAACCGCTGGTGTCGGCTGCCGATTCTCTGCCAGCTATTCTGCTGGCGGTGCTGATTGGGCACCTGCTCTGGTTTGCAGGGATCCATGGGGCTGCCATCGTCTCTGGCATGCTGCAGATGTTCTGGCTCACTAACCTCGGGATGAACCAGACGGCGCTGGCACAGAGCGCACCGCTGCCGCACATCTTTATGGAGGCGTTCTGGACCTTCTTTATCGTGATTGGCGGCTCGGGCGCAACCATGGGGCTGGTCTTCTGCTACTTACGTAGCCGGTCTGCGCATTTACGCTCTATTGGGCGTCTGAGCGTGGTGCCAAGTATCTTCAACATTAACGAACCGGTGATCTTTGGCACCCCTATCGTAATGAACCCCGTTTTCTTTATCCCCTTCCTGCTGGCACCTATGGTCAATGCGGTACTGGCATGGGCGGCAATGAAACTGGATCTGATTGGACGCGTGATATCGGTGGTCCCCTGGACGGCCCCGGCTCCGGTTGGCGCGGCATGGGCACTGGGCTGGGATTTCAGGGCCGCCGTACTGGTGATACTGCTGGCGCTGGTTTCTGCCATTATTTATTACCCGTTCTTCAAGGTGTACGAGAAACAGCTTCTCGCGCAGGAGGCTGAAGAGGCGCAGCGCGCGGAAGAGGAGAGCCAGCAGGTGGCTTAGGTAAAAGCAAACCGGCAACTGAGGTTATAATGCCGATCGGTTAAGCACGGTGGAATCGTTCCGTTCACTAAGGCATCTCTGCTTTATGCCGGTTCCTCTGCGGCCTGACCGGTGCACGGGTGTTGACTCCCCGCTGAAATCGGCGAACCGGAGACCGGATGACAAGGGCTGGACGCCATGGATGGCGGCCAGAGGCGAAGCGAGACAGGGATGTCGAGTTGAGCCGACCGCAGGCAGGCGGTCAGGAGGTGAGCGCAGTGCGAAGCATCGATTTCGTTGCGGGGCCGTGGGGAAGGGCATCCGCCCTCAAAAACCTACTTCAGCGTGCAATCGCCGCACTGCTGCACATCGGGCAGGCGGTTACGCTGACAGCATGTACGGCGCACCAGCAAACCGTCGCGCAGAACAACGGTGCGGAAAAGGGGGTTATCGCTGCCATCAGAAAGCGAGCGGTCCATGAAACAGGCGTGACGCAGTGCGTCAATTTTCTCTTCCCCCAGCAGCGGTTTCATCTCATTCAGATACCAGTTGATCAGGTAACCGGTATTGCTCCAGATGAGTTTCGCGTTTATCTGCCCGGTCTCTTCCAGCGCCTCAATGACCGGAACCAGCGCCCGCGTAATCAACACTTCCATTCGCTGCTGAGCTGAAAGCCGCGACGTCTGCTTATCCTCATGGACGTCGATCCAGAAGCAGGCGGCACGCCCGGTTTCATGGAATTCCACATGGAAATGTTCGGGAGAGACATCCAGCGCCGTATCCTGCGCAAGCAGCGCTAACATCAGCGGCGGCACCATCAGTCCGACATACCACTGCGCCCACAAAGAGAGGAGCGGCTTGTTTTCGCGCGTCAGGCTGGGTTGATTACGGTAGATGTGATCCGAATAGGCAGCCAGCAGCGATTGCAGCTCAACCGGACGGCGCCACTGCGCCAGCGTCATACTGCTGTGCGGGGGAGCTTCATCCAGTTTAATGAACTCCAGCAGATGTTCACGCGTCTGGGCGATGGTGTTGTGCAACGCATCCGCAAGCGCCGACCTCCCGGTAGGGAGAGGTGCGCGCCAGAGAATATTTTCAACGGCTTGTGCGGACTGTATGGCCATAAGCGGATTGGATAAAAATCTAAATGATAATGATTGCCAATCCTAACTATAGATAAAACCGATCGCAAGGGATTTTACTCCCGCCCGTGCTGACAAATGAGAAATATTACCATATGATATTGGTTATCATTATCAGTGTGCGGGACAGACTATGTTAAGCAAAGCATTAGGGAGTGGGTGGGGGATATTACTGCCGGCGATGATTATCGCCACGCTGGCCTTTGTCGATCTGCCTATGGTGATCTGGAAAGGGATTATCGTCACTGGGTTACTGCTGACATCGGTCATGATCTGGCATAAAACATTACGGCACTTTGTGTTGCTGCCATCGTGTGTTGCGCTAATCAGTGGGATGTTGGTGCTGATGATGAATCTGAAGTGAAGGGTACTGCAAGAGAGAAGGTAAGATTTGGTGCGAGGGGGGGGACTCGAACCCCCACATCCTAAGGACACTAACACCTGAAGCTAGCGCGTCTACCAATTCCGCCACCTTCGCACAGTCATCTTACTTTTTTTGATATCGCCTCGTTGGTGCGAGGGGGGGGACTCGAACCCCCACATCCTAAGGACACTAACACCTGAAGCTAGCGCGTCTACCAATTCCGCCACCTTCGCCCAGTGCGAGCAATATCAACGTGATTTATGGTGCGAGGGGGGGGACTCGAACCCCCACATCCAAAGGACACTAACACCTGAAGCTAGCGCGTCTACCAATTCCGCCACCTTCGCAAACCATCGATACTTTAAAAGTATCGTAACCACGGAGGCGCATTCTAGATGTTTTAAGAAGGACGTCAACAGAAAAATGCGTAGGGGCAGCGTGAACGGTGCAAAAATGGGCTTTAACGGTGCCCGGCTTACGCCGGGCAGGAGACGTTATTTTTTCGCCTGGCGGGTCATGATGGCGCGATAAATTTTAAACCGGCCGGTCTGGGCTAACACTTCATGGAAGCCAAAGGTTTCATCCAGGATTTTTGGGTAAGGCAGGAAGGCGTTCGCGACGATGCGCAGTTCGCCGCCGCTGTTCAGATGGCGCACCGCACCACGAATCAGGGTCTGGGCCGCTTCAAGACTGGTTTCGATACCATCGTGGAAAGGCGGATTTGAGATGATCATATCGAAACGACCATTCACGTCCGAGAAGACGTTGCTGGCGAACACTTCACCTTCAATACCATTGGCGGCAAGCGTCGCACGGCTGGCTTCAATGGCCGGCGCGCTCACGTCACACAGGGTTAAGCGCACCTTCGGCGAATGGCTGGCAAGCACCGCGGAGAGCACCCCTGCACCGCAGCCCATGTCCAGCACTTTACCTTTGGTATGTGGCGTCAGGGTTGAAAGCAGCAGTTTGCTTCCTACGTCCAGATCGTCACGGCTGAAGACGCCCGGCAGGGTTTTGATGGTAAGCGTATCGAGGGCGTATTCCCCCCAATATTTTTCGGCATCGAACGCCGGTTTTTTGTCCAGACGGCCATGATAGAGGCCGCAACGACGGGCGCTGTCGACTTTGGTCAGCGTGACGTACTCTTCCAGCATCGGTTCGGCGCTACGCACGCCGCTGCGGTTCTCGCCGACGATGAAGATATCGCAGCCCACCGGAAGCAGTGAGAGCAGGTTCATCAACTGGAACTGGGCTTCCGGCTTATTCTTTGGCCAGTAGTAGATCAGGGTGTCGCAGTCAGCCACATCGTTCTGCTCCGCGACCAGGCTAAAGCGCGCACGCTCGCCCATCTGACGGCTTAAAACCTGCCAGTGGTGATACTGCTGAGTGTGCGCACGGCTGTCGGCACAATCGAAACGGGCAGGCAGGTCATCCTGCATATCTCCGGCAAACAGAATACGGCTTTGTTCGAAATCATCACTGTGACGCAGCAAGACTTCACTTGCCGGGGTAAATGCAGACATAGTTGTTCCTCAATAATCAGTGGCGGCGATTATAGTTGTTTGTTGGCGCAGATTCGACGAGTTTGGTATATTTGCGCGCCTGACAGACAGGAGTTTTCGCAATGACATCCCGACGAGACAGGCAATTACAGCAGCTGGGCATTACCCAGTGGGCGCTGCGCCGCCCGGCGGCATTGCAGGGCGAAATCGCCATCTCCCTCCCTGCGCATGTGCGCCTGGTGATGGTGGCAAATAACCTGCCCGCGCTGAGCGAGCCTTTCGTGACCGATGTCCTTCGCGCCCTGAAGCTGACGCCCGATGAGGTGCTACAGCTCACCCCGGAGCGCGTGGCGATGTTGCCAGAAGGGAGTCGCTGTAACAGCTGGCAGCTCGGCGTGACGGAAGCGATGGCGCTTAACGGCAGCAATCTTGCTACCCCAGCGCTGGACGAACTTAAAGCCAACCCGGCCGCCCTCAGCGCGCTGTGGCAACAAATCTGCGAACATGAACACAATTTCTTCCCTCACGACGACTGATTTAGCGCAGGCGTTTGCCATTGAAAAACGCGCCCACGCCTTTCCGTGGAGTGAAAAAACCTTCGCCAGCAACCAGGGTGAGCGGTATCTGAACTATCGCATGGATGTCGATAGCACTATGGCGGCTTTCGCCATCACGCAGGTTGTTCTGGATGAAGCGACGCTGTTTAACATTGCAGTCGATCCTGCTTTCCAGCGCCGTGGCCTGGGCAGGGCGCTGCTTGAGCACCTTATTCGCGAGCTGGAAACACGAGACGTATTCACGCTGTGGCTGGAAGTACGTGCATCGAACGTCGCCGCCATCGCCCTGTATGAAAGCTTAGGCTTCAACGAGGCGACGATTCGCCGTAACTATTACCCCACTGCAGAAGGACGTGAAGACGCCATCATCATGGCTGTACCGCTTGGATAACTAAAAAGGTTGTAAAATGAACTGGGACTGGATTTTCTTTGATGCCGACGAAACGCTGTTTACTTTCGATTCGTTTGGCGGCTTACAGCGGATGTTTCTGGATTACAGCATCACCTTTACCGCTGAGGATTTTCAGGATTACCAGGCGGTGAACAAACCTTTGTGGGTCGATTACCAGAATGGCGCCATCACTGCGTTACAGCTGCAACATCAGCGTTTTGACCTCTGGGCCGGCCGCCTGAACGTCAGCCCTGGCGTACTGAATGATGCCTTCCTTAATGCGATGGCTGAAATCTGCGCTCCGCTGCCGGGTGCCGTCTCTTTGCTGGACTCATTGAAAGGCAAAGCGAAGCTGGGGATTATCACCAACGGCTTTACGGCACTGCAGCAGATCCGCCTCGAACGCACGGGTCTGCGTGACTACTTTGATGCGCTGGTGATCTCAGAAGAGGTCGGTGTACCAAAACCGGATCCGCGTATTTTTGACTATGCGCTGGAGCTTGCCGGTAATCCGGATCGCGCCCGCGTACTGATGGTGGGCGATACCGCAGAGTCTGATATTCGCGGCGGCATGAACGCCGGGCTGGCTACCTGCTGGCTAAATGCGCACGGTCGCGCGCTGCCTGAAGGCATCGAACCGACCTGGACCGTTACCTCGTTGAGCGAACTGGAGCAGCTCCTGTGTAAACACTGATTGCCTCCCCCCCGTTGATGGGTAAAATAGCCGCAATTTTTCGTATTCATCATGCGTGGCGCTTCGCCGTGCTTACTTAGAAGATTAATTATGACGTTGTCTCCTTATTTGCAGGAGGTGGCCAAGCGCCGCACTTTTGCCATTATTTCTCACCCGGATGCCGGTAAAACCACCATCACCGAAAAGGTGCTGCTGTTCGGACAGGCGATCCAGACCGCCGGTACCGTAAAAGGTCGCGGCTCTAGCCAGCATGCAAAATCTGACTGGATGGAGATGGAAAAGCAGCGTGGTATCTCTATTACCACCTCCGTGATGCAGTTCCCGTATCACGACTGCCTGGTCAACCTGCTGGACACCCCGGGCCACGAAGACTTCTCCGAAGATACTTATCGTACTTTGACGGCGGTGGACTGTTGTCTGATGGTGATTGACGCCGCGAAAGGTGTTGAAGACAGGACCCGTAAGCTGATGGAAGTGACCCGTCTGCGCGATACGCCGATCCTTACTTTCATGAACAAACTCGACCGTGACATCCGCGATCCGATGGAGCTGATGGATGAAGTGGAGAACGAGCTGAAGATCGCCTGTGCGCCTATCACCTGGCCGATTGGCTGCGGGAAGCTGTTCAAAGGGGTGTATCACCTCTATAAAGACGAAACCTACCTCTATCAGACCGGTAAAGGCCACACCATCCAGGAAGTCCGTATCGTGAAGGGGCTGGATAACCCGGATCTGGACGCGGCGGTTGGCGAAGAGCTGGCGGCGCAGCTGCGTGATGAGCTTGAGCTGGTCAAAGGTGCTTCTCACGAGTTCGATAAAGAGCTGTTCCTGAGCGGGGATATCACCCCGGTCTTCTTTGGTACCGCGCTGGGTAACTTTGGCGTAGACCATATGCTCGACGGCCTGGTGGAGTGGGCGCCGAAGCCGATGCCACGTAAAACCGACACCCGTGAAGTGGAAGCGCAGGAGGAGAAATTCACCGGCTTCGTATTTAAAATTCAGGCCAACATGGATCCGAAACACCGTGACCGCGTCGCCTTTATGCGCGTGGTGTCCGGCAAGTACGAAAAGGGCATGAAACTGCGCCAGGTACGTATCGGTAAAGACGTGGTGATCTCCGACGCCCTGACCTTCATGGCGGGCGACCGTTCGCATGTAGAAGAGGCGTATCCGGGTGACATCATTGGTCTGCACAACCACGGTACTATCCAGATTGGCGATACCTTCACCCAGGGTGAAATGATGAAGTTCACCGGTATTCCGAACTTCGCTCCGGAACTGTTCCGCCGTATTCGTCTGCGCGATCCGCTGAAGCAGAAACAGCTGCTCAAAGGGCTGGTCCAGCTCTCCGAAGAGGGTGCGGTACAGGTATTCCGCCCTATCGCCAACAACGATCTGATCGTAGGGGCGGTGGGTGTACTGCAGTTCGACGTGGTGGTTGCCCGTCTGAAGAGCGAGTACAACGTGGAAGCGATTTACGAATCGGTCAACGTCGCGACCGCCCGTTGGGTAGAATGTGCCGATGTGAAGAAATTCGAAGAGTTCAAGCGCAAAAACGAAGTTCAACTGGCGCTGGATGGGGGTGATAACCTCACCTATATCGCGCCAACTATGGTGAACCTGAACCTCACTCAAGAACGTTATCCTGACGTACAGTTCCGTAAAACCCGCGAGCACTAATCCCCTCTCAGAGCACGGCTGTCGCCGTGCTCTGCTTAATTCCCTGCCTTATTAACTCCTTGCGGAATGTTCTTAAATCACCGCGATTTGCTTTTGGTTGTTCATTTTTTCCTCGATTCTGAAAGCGGCGTTAAAATTGTGATCTATATTTAACTCAGTGTTTAACACCGGGTGTGGATGAAAGCTCTGTTCAATGCGTGTTGATAAGTCTCTCATCCTCACCCTGTGTTCTCTCACAATATTAAAGACTGAATCTAAGGGATATTCGTCGCTCGAATAACGAGTAGATAACAGGAGTACATCGATGAATATGAAAAGTGTGAAGATTTCAAAAACCCTGCTGGCCGTTATGTTGGGCAGTGCCCTGGTAAGTGGTTCCGCGCTGGCGGAAGAGACCACCACGGACAAGGCGCAAAACAGCGCGAGCAGCGCAGGTGAAAAAATCGATAGCTCTATGAATAAAGTCGGTAATTTCATGGATGACAGTGCTATCACGGCTAAAGTTAAAGCGGCATTGGTGGATCACGATAATATCAAGAGCACCGATATCTCCGTGAAAACGGAAAAAGCTGTCGTCACCCTGAGTGGCTTCGTTGAAAGCCAGGCACAAGCCGAACAGGCTGTGAAAGTGGCGAAAGAGGTTGAGGGTGTCTCCTCAGTCAGCGACAAACTGCATGTACGTGATGGTAAAGAGCAGGGCGTTAAAGGCTATGCAGGCGATACTGCAACCACCAGCGAAATCAAAGCTAAACTGTTAGCAGATGACATCGTTCCGTCACGTAAAGTGAAAGTTGAAACTACCGATGGCGTAGTTCAGCTCTCCGGTACGGTTGACTCTCAGGCGCAGGTAGACCGCGCTGAAAGCATCGCGAAAGCGGTTGATGGCGTGAAAAGCGTTAAAAACGACCTGAAATCGAAATAAAAAATCTAAATTCGCCCTTCTGGCTGAGGCCAGAAGGCGAGATCAGAATTACACCTGTAGATATCGCGTGAGCATCTGAGCGCTCAGATTTAGCGGTCGACATTAACTATGGTAAAGGAGAGGCTTATGTTTCGTTGGGGCATTATATTTCTGGTTATCGCGTTAATTGCCGCCGCTCTTGGTTTTGGCGGACTGGCGGGTACCGCGGCTGGCGCGGCGAAAATTGTCTTCGTTGTCGGTATTGTTCTGTTCCTGGTCAGCCTGTTCACCGGACGACGCCGTCCGTAGCAACAGCTAATCCGTAACACGGATATACCGGAGCATCTTAAAAGCCAGTCCTTGCGACTGGCTTTTCCCGTTTGAGGAACAGGCCACGTTTGCGTTACTGTGTCCTGACACAATAATTAAAAACAGGAAGGCAGAGGTGGGTCAGCGAATTCCCGTTACGCTCGGCAATATTGCGCCGCTGGCGATAAAACCCTTTCGCCCCGGGCAGATAGCATTAGTCTGCGAAGGTGGGGGGCAGCGTGGCATCTTCACAGCAGGGGTGCTGGATGAGTTTATGCGCGCGCAATTTAACCCCTTCGATCTCTATTTCGGCACCTCTGCGGGTGCGCAAAATCTCTCTGCCTATGTCTGTAATCAGCCCGGTTATGCCCGCAAGGTCATTATGCGCTACACCACCTCGCGGGAGTTTTTTGACCCGGTACGTTTTGTGCGGGGAGGAAACCTGATCGACCTCGACTGGCTACTGGACTCTACCTCTCGTCAAATGCCGCTGGCGATGGACACCGCCGCGAGGCTGTTTGATACCGGTAAATCTTTCTGGATGTGCGCAAGTCGCAGCGATGACTATACGCCGGGCTATTTTTCCCCGCTGAAAGAGAACTGGCTGGATATTATCCGCGCCTCGAGCGCCATACCGGGTTTCTATCGTAACGGCGCCACACTGGATGGCATTAACTATCTGGACGGCGGCGTTAGCGATGCCATTCCGGTGCAGGAGGCGGCCCGGCGTGGAGCACAGACAATCGTGGTGATCCGCACGGTTCCCTCCCAGATGTACTACACCCCCCAGTGGTTTAAGCGCATGGAGCGCTGGCTTGGGGAGAGCAGCCTGCAGCCGCTGATGAACCTCGTACATCATCATGAGACGACCTATCACGCGATCCAGCAATTCATCGATAAGCCGCCGGGAAAGGTGCGCGTCATCGAAATCTATCCGCCCAGGCCTTTGAGCAGTATGGCGCTGGGCAGTCGTCTGCCCGCGCTGCGGGAAGATTACAAAACAGGGCGCCAGTGCGGGCGTTATTTCCTGGCAACCCTCGGCAAGCTGCTGGCGGAAAGTCCACCGCTGCGCCGCCATACGCGGCTTATCCCCCCGGCTACGGTGGTGGTACCGCCTGCAACCGTGGCCAACGATGCCGTTACCACGCCGCTGGTGGATATTCCCCAGGCGAACGATACGCTGTTTGATAACGAGGATTTAGCGTGAGTTACCGCTTTGTAGACACCCATTGCCATTTCGATTTCCCTCCGTTTACTGGCGATGAGACGGCCAGCATCGAGAGGGCGGCAAAGGTGGGTGTGGAGGCGATCATCGTGCCCGCTATTCAGGCTGCGCGCTTTGAGCAGGTACTGCAATTAGTAGGCGAGCATCCGGCTCTGTATGCTGCCCTCGGCCTGCATCCTATCGTGATCGAAACCCATCAGGAGCGCGATCTGGAGGCGCTGGAAGCGGCGCTTCAGGCCAGGCCTGAAAAGCTGGTGGCCATCGGCGAGATCGGCCTCGATCTGTATCGCGCTGATCCCCAGTTTGCGCGTCAGGAAGCGATCCTCGAGGCCCAGTTAAAACTGGCAAAACGCTATGAGCTACCGGTGATTCTTCACTCCCGCCGTACTCACGATAAGCTGGCTATGCACCTTAAGCGGCAGGATCTTCCGCGTACCGGGGTGGTGCACGGCTTTGCCGGCAGCCTGCAGCAGGCGCAGCGGTTTATCGACATGGGTTACAAAATTGGCGTCGGCGGCACCATTACCTATCCGCGTGCCAGTAAAACGCGTGATGTGATGGCGCAGCTGCCACTCTCCGCGCTATTGCTGGAGACCGATGCGCCTGACATGCCGCTTAACGGTTTTCAGGGGCAACCGAATCGCCCCGAGCAGGCGGCCCGGGTCTTTGCCACTCTCTGCGAACTGCGTAATGAACCCCCAGAGGTGATCGCCGGGGCGCTGCTGGATAATACCCGCGCGCTCTTTGAACTGCCGCTCTGAAGATTGTGCCTGAGGGATCGTTATGATCCCCGCTTGCGCCGATATCCTGGTCAGCGGCAGTGTGTTGTCACAACTGACCACAAAATAACGCTATTTGTGAAAATTTTATCATTCATCGATGTGATGCAAAGGTAAAATTTTCTGCACAGGCAAATATCTTTTGCCAACTTCAGCAGCGAACCTTCCGGCGTCATCTGCACATAATAAATCAACGTTAAAATTGTCTCAGTCTCCTTCCACTCTACGTCTGCGCATACATTCGTGCGTGTGACGTGCACATCTTTCAGGCAGATATACACTTACAAAAAGGCTTCAGGCCGAGCGCGATAGCGATGACGGCAGATTTGTTTTACGCGACGCTCAATTTCCTCTTGTGTTAGAATTATAACAATTCGCACTACGGTCTGGCATGAGCCACCTGGAGAGAGCGTGCGGCATCTGGCTTGTAAACCTACGCGTCTGCCTGAGGTCATCCTCAGCCGTCAGGGTGAGATTATTTGAACTGGATCTCATTACAGTAATGCAAATTTGTATGCAGTTTTCATTAACTGTGATGAATGTCGAAGTGTGTGTGCGGGTGGATGTTAGAATATTCACAGACCCGCAAGGTGAAATTTTACGGCAAAGCCGTTGGAGACTGATATGACCGATTTAACCGCAAGCAGCCTGCGCGCGTTGAAACTGATGGATCTGACTACCCTGAATGACGACGACACTAATGAAAAAGTGATCGCCCTGTGTCACCAGGCCAAAACCCCGGTGGGGACTACCGCTGCCGTCTGTATCTATCCACGTTTTATCCCGATTGCGCGTAAAACGCTGAAAGAGCAGGGCACGCCGGAAGTTCGCATTGCGACCGTTACCAACTTCCCGCACGGGAACGACGATATTGAGATCGCGCTGGCCGAAACCCGCGCCGCCATTGCCTACGGTGCTGACGAAGTGGATGTGGTCTTCCCGTATCGCGCGCTGATTGCTGGCAACGAGCAGGTCGGTTTTGACCTGGTGAAAGCCTGTAAAGAGGCCTGTGCCGCGGCAAACGTGCTGCTGAAAGTGATCATCGAAACCGGCGAGCTGAAAGAAGAGGCGCTGATTCGTAAAGCGTCTGAAATCGCGATCAAAGCGGGCGCCGATTTCATCAAAACCTCTACCGGTAAAGTGCCGGTGAACGCAACCCCGGAAAGCGCGCGCATCATGATGGAAGTGATCCGCGACATGGGCGTGGAAAAAACCGTCGGCTTCAAACCGGCTGGCGGCGTGCGTACCGCAGAAGACGCCCAGCAGTTCCTCGCCATTGCCGATGAACTCTTTGGCGCAGAGTGGGCGGATTCCCGTCACTACCGTTTCGGCGCATCCAGCCTGCTGGCAAGCCTGCTGAAAGCGCTGGGTCATGGCGACGGTAAGAGCGCCAGCAGCTACTAAGTATGAATTGCCGGGTGACGCGTTGCGCTCCCGGCCTATTTCCGGGAGGTTACCGTGTTTCTCGCACAAGAAATTATTCGTAAAAAACGTGATGGTCAGGCCTTAAGCGACGAAGAGATCCGCTTCTTTATCAACGGCATTCGCGATAACACCATCTCTGAAGGGCAGATTGCCGCCCTCGCGATGACCATCTTCTTCCACGATATGTCTATGCCTGAGCGCGTGTCGCTGACCATGGCGATGCGGGATTCAGGAACGGTGCTGGACTGGAAAAGTCTTAACCTTAACGGCCCGATCGTCGATAAACATTCCACCGGCGGAGTCGGTGACGTCACCTCCCTGATGCTGGGCCCGATGGTGGCAGCCTGCGGCGGTTACATCCCGATGATCTCCGGGCGTGGCCTGGGTCATACCGGCGGTACGCTCGACAAACTGGAAGCCATTCCGGGCTTCGATATCTTCCCGGATGACAATCGCTTCCGCGATATTATTAAAGACGTTGGCGTGGCGATTATCGGCCAGACCAGTTCGCTTGCGCCAGCGGACAAGCGTTTCTACGCCACCCGCGATATTACCGCCACCGTGGACTCCATCCCGCTGATTACCGCCTCTATTCTGGCGAAAAAGCTGGCGGAAGGGCTGGATGCGCTGGTGATGGACGTGAAGGTGGGTAGCGGCGCCTTTATGCCAACCTATGAGCTCTCTGAAGCGCTTGCCGAAGCGATCGTTGGCGTCTCCAACGGCGCGGGCGTGCGCACCACCGCACTGCTGACCGATATGAACCAGGTGCTGGCCTCCAGCGCGGGTAACGCCGTCGAAGTGCGTGAAGCGGTGCAGTTCCTGACCGGAGAGTACCGTAACCCACGTCTGCTCGACGTGACCATGGCGCTGTGCGTCGAGATGTTAATCTCCGGCAAGCTTGCCAAAGACGATGCAGAGGCGCGGGCGAAGCTGCAGGCGGTGCTGGACAACGGCAAAGCGGCCGAGATCTTTGGCCGGATGGTTGCCGCGCAAAAAGGGCCAACCGACTTCGTCGAAAACTATGCCAAATACCTGCCGACGGCGACGCTCAACAAAGCCGTGTATGCGGATACCGAAGGCTTCGTCTCAGCGATGGACACCCGCGCGCTTGGCATGGCGGTCGTCTCGATGGGTGGCGGTCGCCGTCAGGCCTCGGACACTATTGATTACAGCGTCGGTTTCACCGACATGGCCCGCCTGGGTGACAGCGTTGACGGGCAGCGTCCGCTGGCGGTGATCCACGCGAAAGATGAAGCCAGCTGGCAGGAAGCGGCGAAGGCGGTGAAAGCGGCAATTTCCCTTGACGATAAAGCGCCGGAAACCACCCCGACGGTCTATCGCCGTGTCACTGAATAGCGGTATACTGATCTGATCACTCATTTTTGAAGCACTACGTACGGAGAACAATTATGAAACGTGCATTTATTATGGTGCTGGACTCATTCGGCATCGGCGCAACCGAAGATGCAGAACGTTTTGGTGACGTGGGTTCCGATACCCTGGGTCACATCGCTGAAGCCTGCGCAAAAGGCGAAGCGGACAACGGTCGTAAAGGCCCTCTGACTCTGCCAAACCTGACCCGCCTGGGCCTGGTGAAGGCCCACGAAGGCGCGACGGGTAAAATCGCCGCCGGTATGGACGGTAACGCGGAAGTGGTGGGCGCCTACGCCTGGGCGCACGAGCTCTCTTCCGGTAAAGATACCCCGTCAGGCCACTGGGAAATCGCCGGTGTGCCAGTTCTGTTCGACTGGGGCTATTTCTCCGATCACGAAAACAGCTTCCCGCAGGAGCTGCTGGATAAACTGGTTAAGCGCGCTAACCTGCCGGGTTACCTCGGTAACTGCCACTCCTCCGGTACCGTGATTCTGGACCAGCTTGGCGAAGAGCATATGAAAACCGGTAAGCCGATTTTCTATACCTCCGCTGACTCCGTGTTCCAGATTGCCTGCCACGAAGAGACGTTTGGCCTGGATAAACTTTACGAGCTGTGCGAAATCGCCCGAGAAGAGCTGACCGAAGGCGGCTACAACATTGGCCGCGTCATCGCGCGTCCGTTTATCGGCGACAAAGCGGGTAACTTCCAGCGTACCGGCAACCGTCACGATCTGGCCGTTGAGCCACCGGCACCGACCGTGCTGCAAAAACTGGTCGACGAGAAAGACGGCCAGGTGGTTTCCGTGGGTAAAATCGCGGATATCTACGCCAACTGCGGCATCACCAAAAAAGTGAAAGCCACCGGTCTGGACGCGCTGTTTGATGCCACCATCAAAGAGATGAAAGAGGCGGGCGATAAAACCATTGTCTTCACTAACTTCGTAGACTTTGACTCCTCCTGGGGCCACCGTCGCGACGTTGCAGGCTACGCCGGTGGGCTGGAGTTATTCGACCGTCGTCTGCCTGAGCTGATGGAGCTGGTGGGTGAGGACGACATTCTGATCCTGACCGCTGACCACGGCTGTGACCCAACCTGGACCGGTACCGACCACACCCGTGAGCACATTCCGGTGCTGGTGTACGGTCCGAAAGTGAAACCAGGCTCTCTGGGGCACCGTGAAACCTTCGCGGATATTGGCCAGACCATCGCGAAATACTTTGGTACGTCCGACATGGAATATGGCAAGGCCATGTTCTGATGTGACAGGGGTGCGGCCTGATGCCGGCACCCCGGCCCTCTCACATAATAAACAAGGGTGCGGTCTGATGCCCTCAACCCAACCCTCTCCCACAGGGAGAGGGAAAATCTCAATGAAAAGGAACTGAAAGATGGCAACTCCTCACATTAATGCAGAAATGGGTGATTTCGCTGACGTCGTATTGATGCCGGGCGACCCGCTGCGCGCTAAGCACATTGCTGAAACTTTCCTGGAAGATGTGCGTGAAGTGAACAACGTTCGCGGCATGCTGGGCTTCACCGGTACCTATAAGGGCCGCAAAATCTCTGTTATGGGTCACGGTATGGGCATCCCATCCTGCTCCATCTACACCAAAGAGCTGATCACCGATTTCGGCGTGAAGAAGATCATCCGTGTGGGCTCCTGCGGCGCAGTGCGTATGGACGTTAAGCTGCGCGATATCGTGATCGGTATGGGTGCCTGCACCGACTCCAAAGTCAACCGTATGCGTTTCAAAGATCACGACTTTGCCGCCATCGCGGACTTCGATATGGTGCGTAACGCGGTAGACGCGGCGAAAAACCTGGGTGTGGATGCGCGCGTGGGCAACATCTTCTCCGCAGACCTGTTCTACTCTCCGGACGGTGAAATGTTCGACGTGATGGAGAAGTACGGCATTCTGGGCGTGGAAATGGAAGCGGCGGGCATCTACGGTGTCGCGGCGGAGTTCGGTGCCAAAGCGCTGACCATCTGCACCGTGTCTGACCACATCCGTACCCACGAGCAGACCACTGCCGCTGAGCGTCAGACCACCTTTAATGACATGATTAAAATCGCGCTGGAATCCGTTCTGCTGGGCGATAAAGCCTAATCATCTCGTCCTCCCTCTCCCTCTGGGAGAGGGCTGGAATGCGGTTATCATACCGCCCGTTATCGTACTGCCCGCGCAATCCACGTCGATAACTCCCGCAACTCTTTCTCTTGCTCCGGGAAATCCCCTAACAACGCATCGCACGCTTGCTGCAGGATATCGGCCCGGTACAGACAGCCCTGTAAACGCGCCGCCAATGCTTCCAGCGGGGCCGGATTCAGGCTATCGGTAAAGACCTGCGTGCGGGTAATATGCCCTTTTTCAACATCGAAATGCAGCTCCACGCCGCCCCAGGTAAAGCGCTCATCCAGCAGATGGGAGAATGCCGGCGCCTGACCGAAATTCCATTCCCAGCTGCTCTGGCGGGCAAAAGTCTCAGCGAAATTGGGCAGATCCGGCGTTTTGTCCGGTGAGATCACCTCTGCTTCCACGCGCTCGCCGTAATAGGCGAAAAAGGCCTCGCGCACGGCGTCGCAAATCTGCTGATGAGTGATCCCCGGCAGCAGCTCCACCAGATTCGCCACGCGGCCACGCACCGAGGTAATCCCCTTAGCCTGTAGCTTTTTCTTGTCCGGATTGAGGTAATTTGCCAGACGGCTCAGATCGGCATTCAATAGCAGCGTGCCGTGGTGGAAGCCCCGATCTTTGGTCTCCCGGTAGGCAGAGCCGGACACTTTTCGGTCGCCCTCCGCGGTTTTCACCACCAGATCGTTACGACCCGAGGCTTCTGCTGTCACGCCCAGCGAATTGAGCGCATTGAGCACAATGGCGGTCGAGATCGTTTTGTCATACTCCGGTTTACCCGCCATAAAGGTAAAGCAGGTGTTACCCAGGTCGTGAAACACCGCGCCGCCGCCGCTGCTCCGGCGCGCCAGGCGCACGTTGTCCTCTTCCATGCGCCGGGTGTTGCACTCCTTCCAGGGGTTCTGCGCCCGACCAATGACTACCGTATCGGCGTTACGCCACAGGAACAGCACGCGCTGGGTGGCGGGCATCTGGCGGAAGATGCACTCTTCCACCGCAAGGTTAAACCAGGGATCATATGAATCTGAGATAAGCAGGCGTAATGTAGACATGCAGATTTCCTTTTCTGAAAGGGGAGTCAACTGTACCACTACTCTTTCTTTTCGCTCTCTTCCTCTTCCGGCACCGATTTACTGGCGGTCAGCAGGAAGGGCGATTGTTGCCAGCGGGTACGTTTCCCTTGCAACAGGGTTCGCGTCAGCACCACGCCGATTGCCAGCGACAGCAGCAACATGAGGCGCAGAATGTTAGTGGTGTTATCCACCTGCTTGGCCTCGGTTGCCAGCGTGTGGGTATCGAGGGTCAGGCGCAGGTAACCCAGCGGACCGTTTTTGCCCTGGATCGGCTCAACAATCTGCTGGTTAAAATATCCGCCCGCTTTTTTGCCATCCAGCGCCAGTCGGTCACGCACCTCGACGTGCTCGCCGGAGCGGGCAACCAGTTCGCCAGATTCGTCGTAAATGCTGGCATCCAGGATGCGGCTCTCTTCGGTTAACACCCGCAACACCTGGCTGATGCGTTTTTCATCGGGCGTTTCGGTACGCATCATCGGGGCGACATTCAGTGAAACCTGTCGCGCCAGCGTGCGGGCCAGCTCTTCAAGCTGGGGATTCCGTTGTCGTTGGTGGTTCTGGCTGAACCACGACGCTCCCTGCATCAACGCCACTAACAGGGCGAGACAGGAGAGGACGATCACGGCACGGTGAAGCCGGAATTTCAGTTTTGCGCGAGCCATATTCCACCTGCTGAAAATTTTCGGCTTAATGTTGCCAGAAGTGATGGTTACAAGGTAGCCTCATGCGTTATTTTCCCCCTGGATGATTCCCGGCGCGAACGATTTTACAGGAGCTTTAATGCCAAACATTACCTGGTGCGACCTGCCTAATGATGTCTCTCTCTGGCCAGGATTGCCGCTCTCTCTCAGTGGCGATGAGGTAATGCCACTGGATTACCACGCTGGCCGTAGCGGCTGGCTGCTGTACGGACGCGGCCTGGATAAACAGCAACTGACGAAATATCAGCGCAAGCTGGGCGCAGCGATGGTTATCGTTGCGGCCTGGTGCGTAGAAGATTATCAGGTCATCCGTCTGGCGGGCTCCTTAACGCAGCGCGCCACGCGCCTGGCACATGATGCCGGGATGGACGTTGCGCCGCTGGGGAAAATCCCGCATCTGAAAACGCCGGGCCTGCTGGTGATGGATATGGATTCAACGGCTATCCAGATTGAGTGTATCGACGAGATCGCCAAACTGGCGGGGACCGGCGAAATGGTGGCAGAAGTCACTGAGCGCGCGATGCGCGGTGAGCTGGACTTTACCGCCAGCCTGAAACAGCGCGTAGCCACCCTGAAAGATGCCGATGCCAATATCCTGATGCAGGTGCGTGAAACGCTGCCGCTGATGCCAGGGTTGGCGCAGTTAGTGCTCAAGCTGGAGACGCTCGGCTGGAAAGTGGCTATCGCTTCTGGCGGCTTTACCTTCTTCGCTGACTATCTGCGCGATAAACTGCGTCTTGACGCGGTGGTGGCGAACGAACTGGAGATCCGGGACGGTAAACTCACCGGCCAGGTGATCGGCGATATCGTGGATGCCCAGTACAAAGCGAACACCTTGCTGAGTCTGGCAGAGAAATACGCCATACCCTTCGAGCAAACCGTGGCTATCGGCGACGGCGCGAACGATCTGCCAATGATTAAAGCGGCAGGGCTGGGCGTGGCATACCATGCCAAGCCAAAAGTTAATGAAAAGACGGAAGTGACTATCCGTCATGCTGACCTGATGGGGGTGTTCTGCATCCTCTCCGGTAGCCTGAATCAGAAATAACGAGGTAAACCGTGGCGAAAGCTCCAAAACGCGCATTTGTCTGTAATGAATGTGGTGCGGATTATCCGCGCTGGCAGGGGCAGTGCAGCGCCTGTCATGCCTGGAACACCATCACCGAAGTGCGTGTGGCCGCTTCGCCAACCGTTGCCCGCAACGAGCGCCTGACGGGCTATGCGGGTAATGCGGGCGTTTCGAAGGTCCAGAAGCTGTCTGAAATCAGCCTGGAAGCGCTGCCGCGTTTCTCTACCGGTTTCAAAGAGTTTGACCGCGTGCTGGGCGGCGGCGTTGTGCCGGGAAGCGCCATTCTGATTGGCGGGAGCCCGGGCGCCGGGAAATCCACGCTGCTGTTACAGACGCTGTGCAAACTGAGCGAACAGATGAAAACCCTGTACGTCACCGGGGAAGAGTCGCTGCAGCAGGTGGCAATGCGCGCCCACCGTCTGGGTCTGCCCACCGGCAACCTGAACATGCTGTCGGAAACCAGCATCGAGCAGATCTGCATGATCGCTGATGAAGAGCAGCCGAAACTGATGGTGATCGACTCCATTCAGGTGATGCACATGGCCGATGTCCAATCCTCGCCGGGCAGCGTGGCCCAGGTGCGTGAAACTGCAGCCTACCTGACGCGCTTTGCCAAAACGCGGGGTGTGGCCATTGTGATGGTGGGCCACGTGACCAAAGATGGCTCGCTGGCCGGCCCAAAAGTGCTTGAGCACTGTATCGACTGTTCGGTACTGCTGGATGGCGACGCCGATTCCCGTTTCCGTACTCTGCGCAGCCATAAAAACCGCTTTGGCGCGGTCAATGAGCTGGGGGTCTTTGCCATGACCGAACAGGGGCTGCGTGAAGTGAGCAACCCGTCGGCCATCTTCTTAAGCCGCGGCGATGAAGTAACCTCTGGCAGTTCGGTGATGGTGGTCTGGGAAGGGACCCGTCCGCTGCTGGTAGAGATTCAGGCGCTGGTGGATCACTCCATGATGGGCAACCCGCGCCGCGTGGCGGTGGGGCTTGAGCAAAACCGCCTGGCCATTCTTCTGGCGGTGCTGCACCGTCACGGTGGCTTGCAGATGGCGGATCAGGATGTCTTTGTCAACGTCGTGGGCGGCGTGAAGGTCACTGAGACCAGCGCTGACCTGGCATTGTTGCTGGCGATGGTCTCGAGCCTGCGCGACAGGCCGCTGCCGCAGGATCTGGTGGTCTTTGGTGAAGTGGGTCTGGCCGGGGAGATTCGCCCCGTACCGAGCGGCCAGGAGCGTATCTCCGAGGCTGCAAAACATGGCTTCCGTCGGGCCATTGTGCCGGCAGCCAACGTACCGAAAAAATTGCCTGAAGGGATGAAAGTCTTCCCGGTTAAAAAACTCTCTGATGCGTTAAGTGTTTTTGACGACTTATAATTATGCATTCGATGTTGCAGGAGGCACCGTAATTTATGTCGTCATTTGACTATATCAAGACCGCGATTCGCCAGAAGGGCTGTACGTTACAGCAGGTGGCGGAAGCCAGCGGCATGACCAAAGGCTACCTAAGCCAACTGCTTAACGCCAAAATCAAAAGCCCCAGTGCGCAAAAACTTGAAGCGCTGCACCGTTTTCTGGGGCTCGAATTCCCGCGCCTTCAGAAGAACATCGGGGTGGTGTTCGGCAAGTTTTACCCCCTGCATACGGGCCATATCTATCTGATTCAGCGCGCCTGTAGCCAGGTGGATGAGCTGCACATCATCATGGGCTACGATGATAAACGCGACCGTGAGCTGTTTGAGGCGAGTGCGATGTCCCAGCAGCCGACGGTGTCGGATCGTCTGCGCTGGCTGCTGCAGACCTTTAAGTATCAAAAAAATATCCGCATCCACGCTTTCAACGAAGAGGGGATGGAGCCGTATCCCCACGGCTGGGACGTCTGGAGTAATGGCATCCGGGCGTTTATGGAAGAGAAGGGGATTCAGCCGAACTCGATCTACACCTCTGAAGAGTCTGACGCATCCCAGTATCTGCAGCATCTGGGAACCGAAACGGTGCTTATCGATCCTAAACGGACGTTCATGAACATCAGCGGCGCGCAGATCCGCGAAAACCCGTTCCGCTACTGGGAGTACATTCCCACCGAGGTTAAGCCATTCTTCGTGCGTACCGTGGCGATTCTGGGCGGTGAGTCGAGCGGTAAATCGACGCTGGTGAACAAGCTGGCAAACATCTTTAACACTACCAGCGCATGGGAGTACGGGCGGGATTACGTCTTCTCACATCTGGGCGGTGATGAGATGGCGCTGCAGTATTCTGATTACGATAAAATTGCGCTTGGGCATGCCCAGTACATTGATTTCGCGGTGAAATATGCCAATAAGGTCGCTTTCATCGATACCGATTTCGTTACTACTCAGGCGTTTTGTAAGAAGTACGAAGGGCGCGAGCACCCGTTCGTGCAGGCGCTGATTGATGAGTATCGCTTCGACCTGGTGATCCTGCTGGAGAACAACACGCCGTGGGTTGCAGACGGTATGCGTAGCCTCGGCAGTTCCGTGGACAGGAAAGAGTTCCAGACCATGCTGGTGGAGATGCTTAATGAGAATAACGTTGAGTTTGTGCACGTTGAAGCGTCGGATTACGACACCCGTTTCCTGCGCTGCGTAGAGCTGGTGAAGGCGATGATGGGGGAGCAGGGGTAGATTGCCACCCCTCACCCTAACCCTCTCCCACAGGGAGAGGGGATCGTTCAGAGTTGTCTTTTCACCTTCGCTTACAGGGTGAGTAGCCTATCACCTCCCTCTCCCTCTGGGAGAGGGTCGGGGTGAGGGCAGCAGACCGCTCAATACGCCACAACCACTTTTCCGCGCATATGCCCTTCCAGCACTTTACGGTGCGCCTCGGTGATGCTCTCTACGCTCAGACCATGCAGCGTTTCGCTGAGGGAACTCTCCACCACACCTTCATCCACCAGCTTCGCCACTGCGTTTAAAATCTCGCCCTGACGTGCCATATCTGCAGTCTGGTACATGCTGCGGGTATACATAAACTCCCAGTGCAGAGCAGCGGATTTGGACTTCAGCTTGTCCTGATTCAACGGATGCGCGTTCTCAACGATGGTACAGATATGCCCCTGCGGCGCAATCAGCTCACTGACTGCATCCCAGTGGCCATCGGTATCATTAAGAATAAAGATGTAATCGACGAAGTTAATCCCCTGTTTCGCCAGCTCACCTTTTAGATCGCGGTAGTTCACCACCATATCCGCACCGCGATCCCGACACCACTGCGCGGAATCCTCACGCGATGCGGTGGCAATCACCTTCACCTTGCTGTTGTGCTTCGCAAACGGGATCGCCAGCGAGCCGACCCCGCCCGCGCCACCGATAATCAGCAGGGTTTTATCCGCGTCGGCATCCTGTACGTTGAGTCGTTCAAACAGTCCCTCCCAGGCGGTGAGTGCCGTCAGGGGCAGGGCGGCAGCAGCGGCCCAGTCGAGGCGGGTGGGTTTATGGCCGACAATGCGTGCATCAATCAGCTGGTGCGTAGTGTTGCTGCCTGGGCGGGTAATATCGCCGGCATACCAGACCTCATCACCTTCTTTAAAACCCGTGACGGCGCTTCCTGCGGCTTTGACTATGCCGCTGGCATCCCAGCCGAGAATACGCGGTTCCTGTAGGCCGTTTTTAGCTATCCCGGCATGGACTTTGGTATCGACCGGGTTAATGGAGACGGCCTTCACTTCAACCAGGAGATCGTGCTCACCCGGCTGCGGCATCGGCGGGGTGATTTCAATAAAAGCGGCGGGGTTCGCTGGGTTAACGGCAATGGCTTTAACTGACATGGTGATCTCCTCATTGGAATGCGCAGTGTTGAGGCTAGTCTATTAAGCCATCAGTTGCGTGATAAGATGGACAATCAAGAACGCAGTGTTCGCATAAGGTGAACAATCATGTTTAAACAGCTGCAGGATATGGCGCTCTTTGCGCTGGTGGCGGAACTGGGCAGCTTTACCTCGGCTGCGCTAAAGGCGGGTCTGCCGAAGTCGAGCGTCAGTCAGCGCATTAGCCAGCTTGAGCAGCAGGTAGGGATCCGCCTGCTCAACCGAACGACCCGCAAACTCAATCTGACGTTTGCCGGGGAGCATTACCTGATTCACTGTCGGGAGATGCTTGCCGCCAGTGAACGCGCCGAGTATGCCATTCAGCGGCTACGGGATAACCCCAGCGGGCGGCTGCGTATCACCTGCCCGGCAGGTCTCGGCGCGACGTTGCTGGCCCATTTGAATGCCGAATTTCAGCGCCGCTATCCGGACGTTTCGCTGGATGTGTCCATCTCTGACGACGTGGTGGATTTGGTTGAGTCGGGCTTTGACGTCGCGTTGCGCACCGGCAAGCCACAGGACTCCTCCCTGATTGGCCGCATGATTGGCCACTGTCCTCGTTACATGCTGGCCTCGCCGGACTATCTGGCGAGTCGGGCTCCGCTCACCCATCCCAGCCTGCTTGTAGAGCACCGCTGTATTACTCATAAAGCCTGGTCAGAGTGGTTGCTGCAAAGCGAGAACGAGGATTACCGTTATCTGCCGGATAATGCCCATCTGACCGATAACCTGGTCTACGCCCGGGAGTGTGCTATCGCCGGGGCCGGGATCACGCTGCTCCCCGCGTTCCTGCTGGAAGATAAGATTGAGACAGGGGCGCTGGTAAAAGTGCTGCCGGAGTGGAACGTCGAGGGGAACGACCTGTGGCTGGCCTATCCGAGCCGCAAACTGAACTCGCCTGCGCTAATGAGTTATATCGAGTTTGCAATGCAGTTTGATGAGGTGAAGCGGTTTTACGTGGGAGTGTGAAAAGACGGCCTGATGCCCTTCCCACGGGGAGCCGGAACAAATATAAAAAACGGCAACCGAAGTTGCCGTTTTGCTTTTATTTCGCGATACGCTTGTACTTGATACGCTTTGGCTCCAGCGCATCAGCGCCCAGCGTGCGTTTCTTGTACTCTTCGTATTCGGTGAAGTTACCTTCGAAGAATTCCACTTTACCCTCGTCCTGGTAGTCCAGAATGTGGGTTGCGATACGGTCGAGGAACCAACGGTCGTGCGAGATAACCATCGCGCAGCCCGGGAACTCCAGCAGGGCGTTTTCCAGCGCGCGCAGGGTTTCGATATCCAGGTCGTTGGTCGGTTCATCGAGCAGCAGCACGTTTCCGCCTACCTGCAGCAGTTTCGCCAGGTGCAGACGACCACGCTCACCACCGGAGAGCTCGCCCACGCGTTTACCCTGGTCGGTGCCTTTGAAGTTAAAGCGGCCAACGTAGGCGCGGCTTGGCATCTCGGTGTTGCCGATACGCATGATATCCAGACCGCCGGAGACTTCCTCCCACACGGTTTTACTGTTATCCATCGCGTCACGGAACTGGTCAACGGAGGCCAGCTTCACGGTCTCACCCAGGGTGATAGAGCCGCTGTCAGGCTGTTCCTGACCGGACATCATGCGGAACAGGGTGGATTTACCCGCGCCGTTCGGACCGATGATGCCGACGATCGCCCCTTTCGGCACGGAGAAGCTCAGATCGTCAATCAGCAGGCGGTCGCCGTAGGATTTACGCAGGTTGCTGACTTCCACCACTTTATCCCCCAGACGTGCTCCAGGTGGAATAAAGAGTTCGTTGGTTTCGTTACGTTTCTGGTATTCGGTGTTGTTCAGCTCTTCGAAGCGTGCCAGACGGGCTTTACCCTTAGACTGACGGCCTTTCGCACCCTGACGTACCCACTCCAGCTCTTTCTCGATAGACTTGCGACGCGCCGCTTCAGCAGAGGCTTCCTGAGCCAGACGCTGGTCTTTCTGCTCCAGCCAGGAGGAGTAGTTACCTTCCCATGGAATACCTTCGCCACGGTCCAGTTCCAGGATCCAGCCCGCCACGTTGTCGAGGAAGTAACGGTCGTGGGTAATGGCCACGACGGTACCTTCGAAGTCGTGCAGGAAGCGTTCCAGCCAGGCCACGGATTCTGCATCCAGGTGGTTAGTTGGTTCGTCGAGCAGCAGCATGTCTGGTTTTTCCAGCAGCAGGCGGCACAGCGCCACGCGGCGGCGTTCACCACCGGAAAGCTTCTCGACCTTCGCATCCCAGTCTGGCAGACGCAGGGCATCCGCCGCGCGCTCCAGCTGCACGTTCAGGTTATGGCCGTCGTGCGCCTGAATGATCTCTTCGTACTTGCCCTGCTGAGCAGCCAGCTTGTCGAAGTCCGCATCGGGCTCGGCGTATTTTGCGTACACCTCGTCCAGCCCTTTGAGAGCGTTAACCACTTCGGCAACCGCCTCTTCCACGGATTCACGTACGGTGTGTTCCGGATTCAGCTGCGGCTCCTGCGGCAGGTAGCCGATCTTGATGCCAGGCTGCGGACGGGCTTCGCCTTCGATGTCTGTATCAATGCCGGCCATGATGCGCAGCAGGGTGGACTTACCGGCACCGTTGAGACCCAGAACCCCGATTTTCGCGCCCGGGAAGAAGCTCAGCGAGATATTTTTGAGAATATGACGTTTCGGCGGTACGACTTTGCCGACACGATGCATGGTATAAACGAATTGAGCCACGTTGGACTTCGCCTCTTTTATCGTGATGAGAATAGCTGCGAAGTGTAGCCTTTTTCCCGCCCTAATCCCAGCCACCGACGCCTGGAGTGTTAAAACGCGCAGAAAAGGTAAAAAAGTGTCCGTAACGTGGCGCGCTGCCGGATGCCTGGTTAGCATAAGTGAGTGACGCTTTTACGCGGCAAGATGCTGCATTTAATGATGAATCAAGAGGAAGAGCTTGTGGAAAAAGCCAAACAGGTGGTCTGGCGTCTGCTGGCTGCCAGCGTATGCGTGATGACGATAAACCACGTGGCTCGCGCCGATTCACTGGATGAACAACGTAACCGCTATGCGCAGATCAAGCAGGCCTGGGACAGCCGCCAGATGGACACCGTCCAGGCGCTGATGCCCAGCCTCAAAGACTATCCGCTGTACCCCTACCTGGAATATCGTCAGCTGACTGACGATTTGATGAACCAGCCGACCGTCGCCGTCGCCAATTTCATCCAGGCCAACCCAACGTTGCCGCCTGCGCGTACCCTGCAGTCACGTTTTGTGAATGAACTGGCGCGCCGGGAAGACTGGCGCGGGTTGTTGGCCTTCAGCCCGGAAAAACCGGGCACCACAGAAGCACAGTGCAACTACTACTACGCCAAATGGGTTACCGGTCAGCAGGACGAGGCCTGGGCAGGAGCGAAAGCGCTGTGGCTGTCCGGAAAAAGCCAGCCAAACGCCTGTGATTCCCTCTTCGGCGCCTGGCGTGCCTCCGGCAAACAAGATCCGCTGGCCTGGCTCGAACGCATTCGCCTGGCAATGAAAGCTGGCAACACCCGTCTGGTGACCACCCTTGCCGGGCAGATGCCGTCGGAGTATCAAACTATCTCCTCTGCCGTTATCCAGTTAGCGAACAATCCAGACACGGTGATGGATTTTGCCCGCACGACCGGCGCGACCGATTTCACGCGTCAGATGGCGGAGGTGGCCTTCACCAGCGTGGCGCGGGAGGATGCGGAAAACGCCCGCCTGATGATCCCGTCGCTGGCAGAGGCACAGCAGCTCAACGAGGAGCAGACGCAAGCGCTACGGGACATCGTCGCCTGGCGTTTGATGGGCAATGATGTTACCGATGAACAGGCACGCTGGCGTGATGATGCCATCATGCGCTCGAACTCTACCTCGCTGGTGGAGCGCCGTGTCCGTATGGCGCTGGGAAGCGGCGATCGCCGGGGGTTGAATACCTGGCTGGCGCGTCTGCCAATGGATGCGAAAGAGAAAGACGAGTGGCGTTATTGGCAGGCCGATCTGCTGCTGGAGCGTGGCCGGGAGGAAGAGGCGAAGACGATCCTGCATTCCCTGATGCAGCAGCGCGGTTTCTATCCGATGATCTCCGCTCAGCGTCTTGGTGAAGAGTACACCTACAAGATCGATAAAGCGCCGACAACGATCGACCCGTCGCTGGTGCAGGGGCCAGAGATGGCGCGCGTACGCGAGTTAATGTACTGGAACCTGGATAATACCGCGCGCAGTGAGTGGGCCAATCTGGTGACCAGTCGTACCCAGGATGAAAAAGCGCAGCTGGCCCGCTATGCCTTTAACAATCACTGGTGGGATCTTAGCGTACAGGCCACGATCGCCGGCAAGCTGTGGGATCATCTCGAGGAGCGTTTCCCGCTGGCCTATAACGATCTCTTTGCGCAGTACGTCACTGGCAAAGCGATCCCGCAGAGCTACGCGATGGCGATCGCCCGCCAGGAGAGCGCCTGGAATCCAAAAGTACGTTCGCCGGTAGGTGCCAGTGGCCTGATGCAGGTGATGCCCGCCACGGCGACGCATACGGTGAAGATGTTTAATATCCCGGGTTACAGTAGCTCTGCGCAACTGTTGGAGCCGGAGATGAATATCAATATCGGCACCAGCTATCTGCAGCATGTTTATGAGCAGTTTGGTAACAACCGTATCTTCGCCTCAGCGGCCTATAATGCCGGTCCTGGACGCGTACGCACCTGGCTGAATAACAGCGCAGGGCGTATCGACGCGGTCGCCTTCGTTGAAAGCATTCCGTTCTCTGAAACCCGCGGCTATGTGAAAAACGTGCTGGCTTATGATGCCTACTATCGTCACTTCATGGGGCAGAAAGATACCCTGTTGAGTGAGAGTGAGTGGCAGCGACGTTACTGATCGCGGTGGGTTATGTTATGCTTGTACTCGTTTAAGAGTACAACAGGCGGCATAACATGACCCAGCATTCCCCGTATTCCTCGGCAATGGCCGAACAACGCAACCAGGAGTGGCTTCGTTTTGTGGAGCTGCTTCGTCAATCTTATGAGCAAGACTTGCACTTACCGCTGCTGCAGTTAATGCTCACCCCCGACGAGCGCGAAGCGCTGGGCACGCGGGTGCGTATTATCGAAGAGCTTCTGCGCGGTGAAATGAGCCAGCGCGAGCTGAAAAGCGAACTTGGCGCCGGTATTGCCACCATCACCCGAGGCTCAAACAGCCTGAAATCGGCTCCCGTAGAGCTTCGTCACTGGCTCGACTCTGTTCTACTGGGCGATCAGCGATAGATAGCGTTGTGGAACGGACTCAACGCCAGGATCACCGCCTGGTGATAGACGCTCGCGCGCGTGAGTGCCCCGGCAGTAAAGACACCGATCGCCCCCTCTTTACGACCAATCTCATCGATGCCGGTGTAGTGCGACATCACCGGCCCGAGCGCTTCACCTTCTTGCACTTTTCTTAAAATCTTCTCGGGTAACGGCAGGGTTGCCGAGCGGGCTTCGCCGCGCTGATCCCGGCTTTCGATCACCACCCAACTGAATGTCGCCCCTTCGTCGATACCGGCTTCAATGGCGACCCAAAAATCGGCATCCGGTACCGCGGCTTTGGCATTGGCAATGCGATTACGTGCGCCAGCCCGTGTTTCTTCACTGCCAAAAGGCTGTTCCGGGACGCCGCTCTCGACGCTGACGGCGTCAATGTGGCACGATCTTTCGCCGTAGATCTCTTCAAAAGCCTTTAGAATTGCCTGAATTTTGGCAGGATTAGTGGTAGCAGAGACAACATGGTGCATAATTGAACTCGATTCAAAAAAAACTCATCGCAGTATAACGGAAAATAACATGTTACAGGTTTACCTTGTTCGCCACGGTGAAACGCAGTGGAACGCCGAGCGACGTATTCAAGGCCAGTCAGACAGTCCTCTCACCTCTAAAGGGGTGGAACAAGCGTGGCAAGTGGCGGAGCGTGCAAGAACGTTGGGGATCACCCACGTCATTGCCAGCGACCTGGGCCGCACTCAACAAACGGCGCGCATTATCGCAGATGCCTGCGGATGCGAGATCACCCTGGACTCTCGCCTGCGCGAACTGGACATGGGTGTGCTGGAGCAGCGTCACGTCGCCTCCCTGACAGAAGAAGAGGAGAGCTGGCGTCGAACGCTGGTTAACGGTACGGAAGATGGACGTATTCCTGAAGGTGAGTCCATGCTTGAGCTGAGCCAGCGTATGCACGCGGCGCTGGCAGAGTGCCTGAAGCTGCCGGAGGGGAGTCGTCCTTTGCTGGTAAGCCATGGTATGGCGCTGGGCTGCCTGGTGAGTACCATTCTTGGACTGCCGGCCTACGCTGAGCGCCGCCTGCGTCTGCGCAACTGCTCGCTTTCCCGTATCGACTATCAGGAAAGCCCGTGGCTGGCGTCGGGATGGGTAGTGGAGATGGCAGGGGACATTTCGCATCTGGATGCCCCTGCACTGGACGAACTGCAGCGTTAACGACGAATCGGAATCAGGTATTCGCAGCGTAGGTCGATTGGGCGTTCGTCCGGCTTCACATCGGTGGCCGGGTAGTAACGCTCAATGTCCTGCCCTTTACGGCGGTTCAGATTGAGCATAGGCATGCAGGTGCCGTAAACCGTCAGAATGAAATCCTGCACCCCGGTTCCCAGCCCTTCATAGGTGAACATCACATACTCACCGCCTTCCACTACCACCGGTTTGGCATCATGGACATGGCCGTTGGCCATCTCTGGCGTCAGCGCGGTAGTGTAGAACACCTCTTGTTCGTCATCTTTTTCCTGGCTCGGACGCGTTTCGTTCAGGCCATACAGCAGCGGCGGGATGGCCGGGGCATGGCTCAGGAAGTCACGCCAGAACTGTACGCGCATCTGATGACGAAACTCTGAAATCTGCTCCAGTGAGCAGGAGTAGCTCTGCGTGGTGCCGATAAGGTGCGTTTCAGGCAGGGTAATGAATTCATGCTTAGGCATAGTGAATTCACCCATGCGCAGCGGTGGTCGCATCCCAAAGGAGTTCCAGTCCGGCGAGCGGCGATAGAGCGCCGGCGTGAGCGAGAACTGCTTTTTAAAGGCTCGGGTAAAGGTTTGCTGCGAGTCGAAACGGTATTGCAGCGCGATGTCCAGAATCGGACGCGCGGTAAGGCGAAGCGCGACGGCTGATTTAGAGAGCCGACGAGCGCGGATATAGGCACCGATAGCGTGGCCGGTGACATCTTTGAACATCCGTTGTAAATGCCACTTGGAATAACCCGCTTTTGCCGCCACATTATCAAGTGACAAAGGTTGGTCCAGGTGGCCTTCCAGCCAGGTAAGCAGATCGCGAATAATTCCAGACTGATCCATATACTATCCTCATCCTTAAAACAGCAAGAGCCCTGCTAACAGGTTAGCGGATAATAGCATTTTTTGATGTTTAAGCATTCGGTGTTTTTTTTGCGCATTGATGCGTTTTGACCAGTGGATATGAGAACTATTTTCTAATCCTGTGATCTTGCTACCTTTTTCTACTCACGTGTTGAATAATTACGCAACGCAATTTTCTGATATGGTAACAATATGAAATACAAGAGTTTGATCGCTTTCACGCTCCTTTTTGCTGGCGCTCATGCCGCGCAGGCCGAGCAAATTGGTTCCGTTGACACCGTTTTTAAAGTCTTTGGCCCTGACCACAAAATCGTGGTTGAAGCCTTCGACGATCCTGATGTGAAGAATGTGACTTGCTATATCAGTCGGGCGAAGACGGGCGGCATCAAGGGTGGCCTGGGGCTGGCTGAAGATACCTCCGATGCGGCCATTTCTTGTCAGCAGGTGGGCCCTATTGAGCTCAGCGACAAGATCAAAAAGGGCAAGACAGAAGGGGATGTGGTCTTCCAGAAACGCACGTCATTGGTCTTCAAAAAACTGCAGGTCGTGCGTTTTTACGATGCAAAGCGCAACACCCTGGCCTACCTGGCCTACTCCGATAAAGTGGTAGAAGGATCGCCGAAAAACGCGCTCAGCGCGGTGCCAATTATGCCGTGGCATTAATATAAGGACGCAGCATGCAGCAACCGTTGATATGGCTGGTTGAGGATGAAGCCAGCATTGCCGACACCCTCATTTACATGCTTTCGCAGGAGGGGTTTAGGGTCAAAGCGTTTGCCAGGGGTCTGCCTGCGCTGGAGGAAGCCCGGCATCAACTTCCGGCGCTGGCAATCCTTGACGTTGGTTTGCCTGATATCAGCGGTTTTGAGCTGTGCCGCCAGCTGCTGGCGCAGCATCCTCTGCTGCCGGTGTTATTTCTCACTGCCCGCAGTGATGAGGTGGATAAGCTGCTGGGTCTGGAGATGGGGGCCGATGACTATGTGGCGAAGCCCTTCTCACCACGTGAAGTGTGCGCCCGGGTCCGGACTATTCTGCGGCGCTTGCAGAAATCTTCCACACCTGCAGAGATCGTACACATCGGACAGTTTGCGCTTAATGAGCCCGCGGCGCACATCAGCTGGTGCGGCAAACCGCTGCAGCTGACCCGCTATGAATTTTTACTCTTGAAGACGCTGCTGCGTGCCCCAGGACGCGTCTACTCACGGCAGCAACTGATGGACATGGTCTGGGGAGATGAGGGCGACAGTTTTGACCGCACCGTAGATACTCACATCAAAACCTTGCGCGCCAAGCTGCGGGCTATCAATGGCGACTTGTCACCCATTTGCACCCATCGTGGGCTCGGCTACAGTCTGGGTCTGAATTAATGCGCATCGGGATGCGGTTATTGCTGGGTTATTTTTTGATTGTGGCGATCGCCGCCTGGTTTGTGCTCTCCATCTTCGTACAAGAGGTCAAACCCGGGGTGCGCCGCGCCACCGAAGGGACGCTCATCGATACCGCCACGTTACTGGCCGAAGTCGGGCGCGACGACCTGCTGTCGGGCGACCCGCTAAACGGCAAGCTGGCCCAGGCATTTTCCCGGCTCGCTGCGCGCCCGTTTCGCGCCGATATTGGCGGGATTCATAAAGTCCGTAACGAGTATCACGTCTACATGACCGATGCCCAGGGGCGAGTGGTGTTTGACTCCGCTGGCAAAGCCGTGGGGCAGGATTATTCGCGTTGGAATGATGTCTGGCTGACGCTTCGCGGTGAATACGGTGCCCGGAGCACGCAGAGCAACCCCGCAGATCCCGAAAGCACAGTAATGTATGTGGCCGCTCCGGTAACGGAGAACGGCAAAATTATTGGCGTACTGAGCGTTGGCAAACCCAATAGCGCGATGGCACCGGTGATCAAGCGCAGTGAGCGCCGTATTCTGTGGGCCGGTGGCGCTTTGCTGGGTATTGCCCTGATGATTGGCCTGGCGGTGGCCTGGTGGATTAACCGTTCGATAAGCGCGCTGTCACGCTATGCCGATTCCGTCAGCGGCGACAACCCGCTACCGCTGCCCGATCCCGGAAGTAGCGAGCTTCGCAAACTGGCGCAGGCGCTGGAGAATATGCGTATGCGTCTGGAAGGTAAAAATTACATAGAGCAGTACGTTCACGCTCTGACCCATGAGCTGAAGAGTCCCCTTGCCGCCATACGCGGCGCGGCAGAAATCTTACGGGAATTGCCCCCGCCGGATGTCGCTGCGCGCTTTACGGATAATATCCTTGTGCAAAATGCGCGGATGCAGACGCTGGTCGAAAAGCTGCTGGCGCAGGCGCGGCTGGAAAACCGTATCGAAATCAGCGCTACGGCTGTTTCGGTGGATGCACTGTTCCGCCGCCTCCTTGATGCCCGTGCTGCACAGATTCAGGCGAAAAAGCTTAACGTCATCTGCCCGACATCATCGCTGATGGTTCAGGGTGATGAGGAGTTGCTGGAGCAGGCGCTGGGGAATTTGCTGGATAACGCGATGGATTTCTCGCCGCCAGAAGGAACCCTTGCGCTTACGGCCCGCGAAGCGCATCAGCGGGTTATGCTGTGCGTGACGGACAGCGGCAGTGGGATCCCTGACTACGCCCTGCAGCGCGTATTCGAGCGCTTTTACTCCTTACCGCGGGAAAACGGCCTTAAGAGCAGTGGGCTGGGGCTGGCCTTTGTGCAGGAAGTGGCGCGCCTTCATCAGGGAGAGATCCATCTTCACAACCGCAAAGAGGGTGGGGTAGAGGCCGTACTGGAACTTCACCGTCCCTTCACATAACTTCAAATTACCCGCACAGAGCTGCCGTACGCTTTCTCCATCACAAAGGAGAAGGTCATGAAAAAATCCCCCCTGTTCTGGAAAGTTACTACCCTTATCGGCTGCATTATGCTGCTGCTCGTTCCCTTGCTAATGGTCAGTAACCTGACCGATGAGCGCGCCAGCTATCGCGAGGAGGTGGAGAGTGCGCTGCGCCAGAGTACCAGTGGTTCACAGCAGCTGGTTGGACCGTTGATCGCTATACCGGTTACCGAGGTCTTTTACAAATACGAGGAGGATAAAAAAGTTGAGCATAAGCGCAGCTTCCTCCATTTTTTGCTGCCGGAATCCCTGGTGGTTGACGGAAATCAACAGGTTGAGTCCCGGAGTATCGGCATTTATGACGGTCAGATTTGGCATACCGATCTTAAGCTTCAGGCGCGGTATAACACCGAAAAACTGGCGCAACTGACAGGCGAAACGCTGACATTGGGGCAGCCGTTTATTGTGGTCGGCGTAGGGGATGCCCGAGGTATTAGCGCGGTGAAAGTATCGCCCGTCAACGGCGAAACGCTCACCGTTGAACCCGGCTCGGGTGTGGCCGGGCAGCTGCCGGGCATTCATATTCCCTTGAGCGGTAAAATTCTGGAAGAGAAAACGATCGCCCTGGAGATGTCACTCAGTCTGAACGGTACAGGAAGCTTCTCGGTGGTGCCCGTGGGGCGCAATAGCCAGCTTAACCTGACGAGTAACTGGCCGCATCCCGGCTTTATGGGTGACTACCTGCCCGTAAAGCGTGACATCACTGCCTCGGGGTTCCAGGCACACTGGGAAAGTAGCTGGTTTGCGAACAACCTTGAAAGCCTGTTCAGCGAGAAAGCCCTCCCCGAATGGCACAACGTCCCTGCGTTTAGCGTCACGGTGGCGACGCCGGCGGATCAATATCAGCTGACGGACCGTGCCATCAAATATGCGATTTTGCTTATTACCCTGACGTTTATGGCCTTTTTCGTCTACGAAACCCTGACCAGGCTGCGTCTGCATCCGATGCAGTATCTGCTGGTTGGCCTGTCGCTAGTGCTCTTTTACCTGGTTTTGCTGGCCTGCTCAGAGCATGTAGGATTCACGCCGGCATGGGTCATTGCCAGCCTGCTGGGAGCAATGATGAACGGCATTTACTTACAGGCGGTGCTCAAAAGCTGGAGGCGCGGCGTCGTTTTCGTCATCGCGTTATTGATGCTGGATACGGTGATGTGGTTCCTGCTGCGTTCTGAAGATAGCGCGCTGCTACTGGGTTCAGGCGTACTGGTGCTGGCGCTGTTTGCGGTGATGTACCTGACGCGTCATCTGGACTGGTATGCGTTTTCAACCGTAAAACCGCGTGAGCCAGATGAGAATTCAATGCGGCTATGGAAATAAAAAAAACGGCGCTAGGTGCGCCGTTTTTACGTCTTTGGCTGGATTATTCCTGCAAATCACCGCAGAAACGGTAACCTTCACCGTGGATAGTGGCGATGATTTCCGGGGTATCCGGCGTGGATTCGAAATGTTTACGAATGCGACGAATAGTGACATCGACGGTACGGTCGTGCGGCTTCAGCTCACGGCCGGTCATTTTCTTCAGCAGTTCTGCACGAGACTGAATTTTGCCCGGATTTTCGCAGAAGTGCAGCATAGCGCGGAACTCACTGCGTGGCAGTTTATACTGATCGCCATTCGGGCTAACCAGGGAGCGGCTATTGATATCTAATTCCCAACCGTTGAACTTGTAGCTGTCTACGCTGCGGCGCTCTTCGCTGATTGTGCCCAGGTTCATGGTACGGGACAGCAGGTTGCGCGCACGAATGGTCAGCTCGCGAGGGTTGAAAGGTTTGGTGATGTAGTCATCCGCACCGATCTCCAGGCCGAGGATTTTATCCACTTCATTGTCGCGGCCTGTCAGGAACATCAGCGCCACGTTCGCCTGCTCACGCAATTCGCGCGCCAGCAGAAGGCCGTTTTTCCCGGGCAGGTTGATGTCCATAATAACCAGGTTGATATCATTTTCAGAAAGGATCTGATGCATCTCTGCGCCATCGGTCGCTTCAAAGACATCGTAGCCTTCTGCTTCGAAAATGCTCTTTAACGTGTTGCGTGTTACCAACTCGTCTTCAACGATAAGAATGTGCGGGGTCTGCATGTTTGCTACCTAAATTGCCAACTAAATCGAAACAGGAAGTACAAAAGTCCCTGACCTGCCTGATACATGTCGCAAATTAACATGACCGGCGTAACGTGACTAAAGTACGTAATTGCGTTCTTGATGCACTTTCCATCAACGTCAACAACATCATTAGCTTGGTCGTGGGTGCTTTCCCTCTGGACCCGACAGTGTCAAAAACGGCTGTCATCCTAACCATTTTAACAGCAACATAACAGGCTAAGTGACACCGGACACCCAATAAAACTACGCTTCGTTGACATATATCAAGTTCAATTGTAGCACGTTAACAGTTTGATGAAATCCTCGTAGCGGATTGCTAGCCTTTGTCACAAATTTTCAATAAACCAACTAGTTGCGCTGATTGATTGATAAACGAGGCGAATCCAATGTCCTGCAACATCTTGTAATGATATTATCATTAATAAACATGAGGATAACCAGCTTTTTTTAACATTATCGCTGAAGTTTCGTTCATAAATAGTTTAGCGATTTTAATTTGTTATGAAACGCTATTTCGGTGATTCGTGTTGCAATTTTGTAAATTCGTGCTGCGTAATATGTTGATGGACATCACAATTTTACGCGCTAACTGCCTAAAAAGAGAGCATTAATGCATTTGTCTATCGTGCTGGTCGCCCCGGCAAGAGCGGAAAATATCGGCGCTGCCGCACGCGCTATGAAGACCATGGGGTTTACCGATCTGCGCATCGTAGCCAGCGAAGCGCACCTGGCAGAGGGTGCCCGTCGCGTTGCCCATGGTTCGGGGGAAATACTCGATAATATAACTACTTACGAAACGCTTGAAGCCGCGCTGCACGATGTTTCCTTTACCGTCGCGACCACCGCACGCAGTCGTTCAAAATTCCATTACTATGCGACGCCCGCCGAACTGGTGCCGCTGATGCAGGAAAAAAGCCAATGGATAAATCGGGCGGCGCTGGTCTTTGGAAGGGAGGATTCGGGTCTCACTAATGAAGAACTGGCGCTCGCCGATGTGCTGACAGGGGTGCCTATGGTGGCCGATTATCCTTCACTCAATTTGGGGCAGGCGGTGATGGTTTACTGTTATCAATTAGCTTCCCTAATGCAAATTCCCGCAGCGCCTATCGACCAGGCAGATGAAAATCAGCTTCAGGCATTGCGTGCCAGGGTAGAACGTCTTTTATCGACGCTGAATGTGGCAGATGATCAAAAAATGGCTGACTGGATAGCCCAGCGCATTGGCTTGCTTGAGCAACGAGACACGGCAATGTTGCACCGATTGCTGCACGATATTGAAAAAAAACTGGCAGAGTAAAATTCTGTTATCACTTTTTGTTATGGATAAAGCTCCGGGTTTGGGGAGGTATTTCGGTCCGATCCGGAATGAAATAAACCCCTCAGCAGCGAGACGTAAAAGCTCCCTGTCAGGGGCTTAAAATAGAAATTCGTTGACTTAGCCGCCCGGATACTTTAACCAATATAGGGATACAGCACAGACAGATAATAATTACAGAGTACACAACATCCATGAAACGCATCAGCATCACCACCATTACTACAACCACCATCATTACCACAGGTAACGATGCGGGCTGACGCGTACAGGAAAAACAGAAAAAAGCCCGCACCTGAACAGTGCGGGCTTTTTTTTCGGCCAAAGATCATGAGGTAATACCATGCGAGTGTTGAAGTTCGGCGGTACATCAGTGGCAAATGCAGAACGTTTTCTGCGGGTTGCCGACATCCTGGAAAGCAATGCCAGGCAGGGGCAGGTAGCAACGGTGCTCTCTGCCCCGGCCAAAATTACTAACCATCTGGTGGCGATGATTGAAAAAACCATCGGTGGCCAGGACGCGCTGGCGAATATCAGCGACGCCGAACGCATTTTCGCCGAGCTGTTGCAGGGCCTGGCCGATGCCCAGCCCGGTTTTCCCCTCGCGCAACTGAAAGCGTTTGTTGAGCAAGAGTTCGCGCAGATCAAACACGTACTGCATGGTATCAGCCTGTTAGGGCAATGCCCGGACAGCATCAATGCGGCGCTCATCTGCCGCGGTGAAAAACTCTCTATCGCTATCATGGCAGGCGTACTGGAAGCGCGTGGCCATAACGTCACCGTGATCGATCCGGTGGAAAAGCTTCTCGCCGTAGGTCACTACCTCGAATCTACCGTTGATATTGCCGAATCAACCCGTCGTATCGCAGCAGGGAAAATTCCTGCCGACCACATGATCCTGATGGCGGGCTTCACCGCCGGAAATGAGAAAGGCGAGCTCGTCGTGCTGGGGCGTAATGGTTCTGATTACTCTGCCGCGGTACTGGCCGCCTGCCTGCGCGCCGACTGTTGTGAGATCTGGACTGACGTCGATGGGGTCTATACTTGCGATCCGCGCCAGGTGCCGGATGCGCGCCTGCTGAAGTCAATGTCTTACCAGGAGGCGATGGAGCTCTCCTACTTCGGCGCCAAAGTGCTCCACCCGCGTACCATCTCTCCGATTGCCCAATTCCAGATCCCCTGCCTGATTAAAAATACGGGTAATCCGCAGGCACCTGGCACGCTGATTGGGGCGAGCAGCGATGAAGATGGCCTGCCGGTGAAAGGCATTTCTAACCTGAACAACATGGCGATGTTCAGCGTCTCTGGCCCCGGAATGAAAGGTATGGTCGGGATGGCGGCCCGCGTGTTTGCCGCCATGTCGCGCAATGGCATCTCGGTGGTACTGATCACCCAATCCTCTTCTGAGTACAGCATCAGTTTTTGCGTCCCTCAGAGCGACTGTCTGCGTGCACGCCGGGCGCTGGAAGAGGAGTTCTATCTGGAGCTGAAAGAGGAGTTGCTTGAGCCGCTCTCCATTCAGGAGCGTCTGGCCGTTATCTCGGTTGTAGGCGATGGCATGCGTACCCTGCGCGGCATCTCCGCGAAGTTCTTTGCCGCACTGGCTCGCGCCAATATCAACATCGTGGCCATTGCGCAGGGCTCTTCTGAGCGTTCAATCTCCGTGGTGGTGGATAATGACGATGCGACGACCGGTGTGCGCGTTACCCACCAGATGCTTTTCAACACCGACCAGGTGATCGAAGTGTTCCTGATCGGTGTAGGCGGCGTCGGCAGCGCGCTGTTGGAGCAGGTCAAGCGCCAGCAGACGTGGCTGAAGAACAAACATATCGATCTGCGCATCTGTGGCGTGGCGAACTCAAAAGCGCTGCTGACCAACGTGCATGGCCTGAATCTGGAAAACTGGCAGACTGAACTGGCCGAAGCCAAAGAGCCCTTTAACCTTGGGCGCCTGATCCGCCTGGTGAAAGAGTACCATCTGCTGAACCCGGTCATTGTCGACTGTACGTCGAACCAGGTCGTCGCCGATCAGTACGCCGACTTCCTGCGCGAAGGCTTCCATGTGGTCACCCCGAACAAAAAAGCCAACACTTCGTCGATGGCCTATTACCATCAACTGCGCCACGCAGCGGCAAAATCGCGACGCAAATTCCTTTACGATACCAACGTCGGGGCAGGGCTGCCGGTTATCGAAAACCTGCAAAACTTGCTGAATGCCGGCGATGAACTGCAACGTTTCTCCGGGATCCTCTCAGGCTCGCTCTCGTTCATTTTCGGTAAACTCGACGAGGGCATGAGCCTCTCTGAAGCTACCCGATTAGCCCGTGAGATGGGCTACACCGAGCCGGATCCGCGTGATGATCTTTCTGGTATGGATGTGGCGCGTAAGCTGCTGATCCTTGCCCGTGAAACCGGGCGTGAACTGGAGTTGAGCGACATAGTGATCGAACCTGTGCTACCCGCATCCTTCGATGACAAGGGCGACGTGGCTGACTTTATGAGCCGGTTGTCGCAGCTGGACGATCTCTTTGCTGCTCGCGTAGCGAAAGCCCGTGATGAAGGTTGCGTATTGCGCTATGTTGGCAATATCGAAGAGGACGGCGTCTGTCGCGTGAAGATTGCAGAAGTGGACGGTAACGATCCGCTGTTCAAAGTTAAAAACGGCGAAAATGCGCTGGCATTTTACAGTCACTATTATCAGCCATTGCCGTTAGTGCTTCGCGGTTATGGCGCAGGGAATGATGTGACAGCGGCGGGGGTGTTTGCCGATCTGTTGCGTACCCTGTCATGGAAGTTAGGAGTTTAAGATGGTTAAAGTTTATGCCCCGGCTTCCAGCGCCAATATGAGCGTCGGGTTTGATGTTCTGGGGGCGGCTGTTACGCCAACCGAGGGCTCTCTGTTGGGCGATATCGTCACTGTCGAAGCGGCTCAGACGTTTAGCCTGCAAAATGTAGGGCGTTTTGCCAGCAAGCTGCCAACGGAACCGCGTGAAAACATTGTTTACCAGTGCTGGGAACGTTTTTGTCAGGAGATAGGGAAAACCGTTCCGGTGGCCATGACCCTTGAAAAGGGGATGCCGATTGGCTCAGGTCTGGGCTCCAGCGCCTGCTCCGTCGTTGCGGCCCTGGTCGCGATGAACGAACACTGCGGCAAACCGCTGAATAACAACCGTCTGCTGGCGCTGATGGGCGAGCTGGAAGGACGCATCTCTGGCAGCATTCATTACGACAACGTGGCCCCTTGCTTCCTGGGCGGCATGCAGTTGATGATTGAAGAGAATGGCATCATCAGTCAGCAGGTCCCCGGCTTTGATGAGTGGCTATGGGTGCTGGCCTATCCGGGCATTAAAGTTTCGACCGCCGAAGCGCGTGCCATTCTGCCGGCGCAGTATCGTCGCCAGGACTGTATCGCGCATGGTCGTCACCTGGCAGGCTTCATTCATGCCTGTTATACCCGTCAGCCTCAACTGGCGGCGAAATTGATGAAAGACGTAATAGCCGAGCCGTACCGCACCAGGCTGCTACCAGGGTTTAACGAGGCGCGTAGCGCCGCCCTGGAGATCGGCGCGGTCGCGTGCGGTATTTCCGGCTCCGGTCCGACGCTGTTCGCACTGTGCGATAAGCCGGATACCGCGCAGCGCGTCGCGGAGTGGCTGGGTAAAAATTACCTGCAAAATCAGGAAGGCTTTGTTCATATTTGCCGTCTGGACACGGCGGGCGCACGAGTACTGGGATAATCGATGAAACTCTACAATCTTAAAGATCACAATGAGCAGGTCAGCTTCGCGCAGGCGGTGACTCAGGGGCTGGGTAAAAACCAGGGGCTCTTCTTTCCGCACGATCTGCCGGAATTTAGCCTGACCGATATTGATGCGATGCTGGAGATGGATTTTGTCAGCCGCAGCACCAAAATTCTCTCCGCGTTTATTGGCGACGAAATTCCGCAGGAGCTGCTGGAAGAGCGCGTTCGCGCGGCGTTTGCCTTCCCGGCGCCGGTGAGCCAGGTGGAGCCGGACGTAGGGTGCCTGGAGCTGTTCCACGGCCCGACCCTGGCATTCAAAGATTTTGGCGGCCGTTTTATGGCCCAGATGCTGACGCACATCAGCGGCGACAAGCCGGTAACCATCCTGACCGCGACCTCCGGTGATACCGGTGCGGCCGTGGCGCATGCGTTTTATGGTCTGAAAAACGTCCGCGTAGTCATTCTCTATCCACAGGGTAAAATCAGCCCACTGCAGGAAAAACTGTTCTGCACCCTCGGCGGCAATATTGAAACCGTTGCTATCGACGGGGATTTCGATGCCTGTCAGGCGCTGGTAAAACAGGCCTTCGATGACGAAGAGCTGAAAACGGCGCTGGGCCTGAACTCGGCAAACTCCATCAACATCAGCCGTCTGCTGGCGCAGATCTGTTACTACTTCGAAGCCGTGGCGCAGCTGCCGCAGGAAGCGCGTAATCAGCTCGTGGTCTCTGTTCCGAGCGGTAACTTCGGCGACCTGACGGCAGGCCTGCTGGCAAAATCGCTCGGGCTGCCGGTGAAGCGCTTTATCGCCGCCACCAACGCCAACGATACGGTGCCGCGCTTCCTGAAAGAGGGCAAATGGACGCCAAACGCGACGCAGGCGACGCTCTCGAATGCGATGGACGTTTCCCAGCCTAACAACTGGCCACGCGTGGAAGAGCTGTTCCGTCGCAAGATCTGGCGTCTGGGCGACCTGGGCTACGCCTCTGTCACCGATGAAACCACTAAAGAGACCATGCGCGCACTGAAGCAACTGGGATACACCTCCGAGCCGCACGCGGCGGTGGCATATCGCGCCCTGCGCGATCAACTGAACCCGGGTGAATATGGTCTGTTCCTTGGCACGGCGCATCCGGCGAAGTTTAAGGAGAGCGTGGATGAAATTCTGGGTGAATCGCTGCCGTTGCCAAAAGAGCTGGCGGATCGTGCCGATTTACCGCTGCTCTCCCACACGCTGCCGGCAGACTTTGCCGAGCTGCGTAAGTTGATGATGACGCGCGCGTAAAAGCCCTTAGCAGTGACACAGGCCCGGAAAGGCGAGATCGCCGCCGGGCTTTTTTGTGAAGAAATTATGGAGAAAAATAGCAGTAAAAAAGCAGAAATTCCCAATAAATGCGGTAACTTACAGAATAGGATTGCAGAGAATAACGCCCTCTTAACTCCTCGCGTAATCTCCTTACATCGGCCCACGCTGGGCAAGCTGAATAAGGAGTCACCCATGTCTACACTGAAACCTGCTCTCATCGCACTTTCACTGATGCTGGTCGCTCCCATGGCGGTACAGGCATCGGAAATCACGCTGTTACCTGCGGTAAAACTGCAGATTGGCGATCGGGATAATCACGGACACTACTGGGATGGCGGCCACTGGCGCGACCATAGCTGGTGGAAGTCACATTACGAATGGCGTGATAACCGCTGGCGCGCCCATGACGCTCATCATGACCGCCATGACCACCATGACCACCGGGACGATCGCCGTCCGGGACCGGGCTGGAAGCACCACTAACAAGAACCCCGCCTGATGGCGGGGTTTGTTATTACTGCTCGTGACGCTTAAAGACTAACTCACCGTTTTCTGAAGTTTCTTCATCGAAGAAGTACCCTTCGCTATTAAACGCGGTCAGCTGTTCCGGTTGTGTCAGGCGATTTTCAATGATGTAACGGGTCATCAGCCCACGGGCTTTTTTGGCGTAGAAGCTAATGACTTTAAACTTGCCGTTCTTCTCATCAAGGAAGACCGGTTTGATGATCCCGGCATTCAGTAGTTTTGGCTTCACTGATTTATAGTATTCGTCAGAGGCCAGGTTAATGACGACGTTATCGCCTTGCTCTTTAAGCGCGTCATTCAGCGTCTGGGTAATGGTCTCGCCCCAGAAATGGTAAAGATCTTTGCCTTTCGCATTCTCCAGACGAATACCCATCTCCAGACGGTAGGGCTGCATCAGATCCAACGGGCGCAGCACGCCATACAGACCCGAGAGCATGCGCAGGTGCTTCTGTGCAAAATCGAAGTCAGCTTCGCTAAATGTTTCCGCCTGCAGACTGGTGTAAACGTCACCTTTAAAGGCGAGAATCGCCTGGCGGGCGTTAGCCGGTGTGAAATCGGGATGCCAGTCGTGGAAGCGGGTAGCATTTAAATCCGCCAGTTTATCGCTGATACTCATCAGCTTCGCGATTTGCGGGGCATTGAGTTTGCGCGCTTCGCGAATCAGTTGTTGTGAGTAATCCAACAGCTCAGGCTGGGTATAGCGCTCGGTGGCAAGCGGGCTCTGGTAATCGAGCGTTTTGGCAGGTGAAATCAGAATCAGCATATCCAGTCCTTGCGGGAAATTTGGTGCGATTTTATCAAATAAACCGTTACGGTTGATCAATAGCTGTTATTGACGCGGCAAATCATCCCAGGCACCGGGGGCGATTTGCGCCTCGATGTCCGGGTAGCGGGCTGCATCAAAGACGGGCTGGATGCCAAGCTTCCGCTGGCGCAGATAATCCCGGGCGATGAGCAGCACTACCGGCGAGAGCAGGAGGATAGCGGTCAGGTTGGTGATCGCCATCAGCGCCATGATCACGTCAGCCAGCTGCCAGACCAGTGGCAGGCTCAGTAACGATCCCATCACCACCATGGCGACTACACTGCCGCGCAGCAGCCAGCGCGATTTGCCGGCCGTGGGGTGGAGAAAGATTAAGTTATTCTCCGCATAGATATAATTCACCACGATGGAGCTAAAGGCGAAGAGGATGACAATCAGCGCCACGAAACCAGCGCCCCAGCCGCCGGCGAGGTTCATGAGCGCCTGCTGTACCAACTGGATACCAGCCACGTTCTGCTCATCATCAACAGGCCCGGCCAACAACACAATCATTGCGCTGGCGGTACAGATAACCAGGGTATCCACAACAACGCCAATCATCTGCACGATCCCTTGCGCAGCCGGATGCGGTGGCCAGGAGGCGGCAGCCGCAGCGGCATTGGGGGTAGATCCCATCCCGGCCTCGTTTGAAAACATGCCGCGCTGGAAACCCGCAGCCAGCGCCTGGCTCAGGGTATAGCCCATTACTCCGGCGCCCGCTTCGCGCCAGCCGAAGGCGCTGTTCATGATAAGCGTGAAGATATCGGGTAGTTGCTCAATATTGAGCGCGCTCACCACCAGGCTGGCCGCTACCCACAGCAGCGCCATGACCGGCACCATCCACTGCATTATGCGGCCAACCCCTTTAATACCGGTGACAATCACCAGCAACGTCGCCATTGCCATCACGCTGCCGGTGAGAATTTCCGGGCAATCAAAGGCAAAGCGCAGGGCGTGGGAGACTGAGTTAGCCTGTACGGTGTTAAAAATCAGCCCATAGGCGATGAGGAGAAAGATGGAGAACAGCACGCCCATCCAGCGCATACCCAGGCCGCGAGCCATATACCAGGCCGGGCCGCCGCGAAACTGTCCCTGCTTGTCCGGCTCTTTATACAACTGAGCCAGCGAGCATTCGGCAAAGGCGGTGGCCATCCCGAAGAGCGCGGTGACCCACATCCAGAAAACGGCGCCAGGGCCACCGACGCTGATGGCCAGCGCCACGCCGGTAAGATTACCGCTGCCGACGCGCGCCGCCAGGCTCGTACAGAGTGCCTGAAATGAGGTTAATCCCCCCGGCTGCGGGGAGAGGCTGTTTTTCAGACTTTTTCCGAGGTAGCGAAAGGCGCGAAATTGAATAAAACCGCATCGAAAGGTGAACCAGATACCTGCCGCAGAAAGCAGGTAGATCATCACCGAACCCCAGAGAATTTCATTAATAAAGGATAAGAAATCAGGCATTAACGTCCCTCTTGTTGATGCCGAAGTGCATAGATAAGGGCTATGACTGATTGAACAACCAGGCCATTGGCGAGCAGATAATCTCTTGAGTTTATCATACTCTCCGTAAGCGCATTGTCTGCGGTTGCGCTGTCATTCCGTCGTGTTATCATCAGGGCAGACCGGTTACATCCCCCTAACAAGTAAACCTGTCATTTTTCCGTTTCTGGCATCCTGCCGGTTACGCGAATTATCCAGGGCAAGTAAAGAGAAACACTATCATGACGGATAAATTGACCTCCCTTCGTCAGTTCACCACTGTCGTAGCTGACACCGGAGATATCGCGGCAATGAAGTTGTATCAGCCGCAGGATGCCACCACCAACCCTTCTCTGATCCTTAACGCCGCCCAGATCCCTGAATACCGCAAGCTGATCGACGACGCTGTTACCTGGGCGAAAGCGCAGAGCAACGACCGTGCGCAGCAGGTTGTGGATGCCACTGATAAACTGGCTGTTAACATCGGTCTGGAAATCCTGAAACTGGTTCCAGGTCGTATCTCTACTGAAGTTGATGCCCGCCTGTCCTACGACACCGAAGCGTCAATTACCAAAGCAAAACGTCTGATCAAACTGTACAACGATGCGGGTATCAGCAATGACCGTATCCTGATCAAACTGGCTTCTACCTGGCAGGGTATCCGTGCTGCCGAGCAGCTGGAAAAAGACGGTATCAACTGTAACCTGACTCTGCTGTTCTCCTTCGCGCAGGCGCGTGCATGTGCGGAAGCAGGCGTGTACCTGATCTCTCCGTTCGTGGGCCGTATTCTGGACTGGTACAAAGCCAACACCGACAAGAAAGAGTATGCCGCTGCTGAAGATCCGGGCGTGGTTTCTGTTTCTGAGATCTACGAATACTACAAACAGCACGGTTACGAGACCGTCGTTATGGGCGCAAGCTTCCGTAACGTTGGTGAGATCATCGAACTGGCTGGCTGTGACCGCCTGACCATCGCCCCTGCGCTGCTGAAAGAGCTGGCAGAGAGCGAAGGTGCCATTGAGCGTAAACTCTCTTACACCGGCGAAGTGAAAGCGCGTCCAGAGCGCATTACCGAGTCTGAGTTCCTGTGGCAGCACAACCAGGATCCAATGGCTGTAGACAAGCTGGCGGATGGTATCCGTAAGTTTGCTATCGACCAGGAAAAACTGGAAAAAATGATCGGCGATCTGCTGTAATCACTCTGCGTGACCGGGCTCCCGGTCACGCGTCTTCTTTTGTCTCCTGTCTGAATTCCTCCTCTGCGTGTATCATTCACTTCAATCAGTATTGTTTGAATGGAATGAATATGAATACCTTACGCATCGGCTTAGTCTCGATCTCTGACCGCGCCTCCAGCGGTGTTTATCAGGATAAAGGCCTGCCTGCGCTAGAAGCGTGGCTGGGCAGCGCACTGACAACCCCATTTGAAATAGAGACCCGGCTGATCCCCGACGAACAGGCCATCATCGAACAGACACTGTGCGAGCTGGTGGATGAGATGAGCTGCCACCTGGTATTAACCACCGGCGGCACCGGCCCTGCACGGCGCGACGTGACACCGGATGCCACCCTCGCCATCGCCGATCGCGAAATGCCGGGCTTCGGCGAGCAGATGCGACAAATTAGCCTGCACTTTGTGCCGACGGCTATTCTCTCTCGACAGGTTGGAGTGATTCGTAAGCAAGCACTGATCCTTAACCTGCCAGGCCAGCCAAAGTCGATTAAAGAGACGCTGGAAGGGGTAAAAGAGGAAGATGGAAAAGTGGTCGTCGCCGGTATTTTTGCAAGTGTACCGTATTGTATACAGCTGCTGGATGGTCCTTACGTCGAAACCGATCCGCAGGTGATAGCAGCTTTTCGTCCTAAAAGCGCGCGACGCGAAACAATCTCCTGAAATTAGTGCTTTTGTGACATAAGCTGCAGCGCTGATAGCGTGCGGTTGGTTTTTCGGTATAGTAATTTTTTCTTTACGATCGCTGTAAAAATAAATCAACAACACAGATAAACAGGTTCGCTATGTCACATTACACCCGGCCTCTGAATCGTCAGGATTATAAAACGCTTACGCTCGCTGCTTTAGGTGGCGCGCTGGAGTTTTACGACTTCATCATCTTCGTCTTTTTTGCGGCTGTGGTAGGAGAGCTCTTCTTCCCGGCTGATATCCCGGAATGGCTGCGTCAGGTTCAGACCTTCGGCATTTTTGCTGCAGGCTATCTGGCGCGTCCGTTGGGCGGCATTATTATGGCGCATTTTGGCGATCTGGTGGGGCGTAAGAAGATGTTTACGCTCAGTATTCTGTTGATGGCAGTACCGACACTGGCGATCGGTCTGCTGCCAACCTATGCCTCAATGGGTATCGTTGCTCCGCTGTTGCTGCTGCTGATGCGCCTGCTGCAGGGCGCGGCCATTGGTGGCGAAGTCCCCGGCGCCTGGGTGTTTGTGGCGGAACACGTTCCGGCACGCCGCATTGGTATCGCCTGCGGAACCTTAACCGCCGGGTTAACCATAGGGATCCTGCTCGGCTCGGTGGTCGCTACCCTTATCAATACCAGCATGACGCAACAGGCTGTGCATGACTGGGGTTGGCGTATCCCGTTCCTGCTGGGCGGTGCATTTGGCCTGGTGGCGATGTATCTGCGCCGCTGGCTGCAAGAAACCCCCATCTTCCTGGAGATGCAGCAGCGTAAAGCGCTGGCGCAAGAGTTGCCGGTGAAGGCGGTAGTGGTACGTCATAAGCGAGCCGTCGTGGTCTCCATGCTGCTGACCTGGCTGCTCTCCGCCGGTATCGTGGTCGTGATCCTGATGTCGCCCGTCTGGCTGCAAAAACAGTATGGCTTCGCGCCGGCGGTAACCCTGCAGGCCAACAGCATCGCCACGATTATGCTCTGCTTCGGTTGCCTGATTGCCGGCCTGGTGGTGGATCGTTTTGGCTCCAGCGTGACCTTTATTATCGGAAGCCTTTTGCTGGCCGGCTCCAGTTGGACTTTCTATCATCTGGCGGGAGCCCATCCAGAACAGCTGTTCCTGTTGTATGGCACGGTGGGGCTTTGCGTGGGTGTCGTGGGGGCAGTGCCCTACGTGATGGTTCGCGCCTTCCCGCCAGAGGTACGTTTCACCGGCATCTCATTCTCTTATAACGTCTCGTACGCCATCTTCGGTGGCTTAACCCCCATCGCCGTTACGCTGTTAATGGGCGTATCGCCGATGGCACCCGCCTGGTACGTGCTGGCGCTCTCATTGATGGGATTGGGAATTGGTCTCTGGTTACGCGGTGAGCGCCATCAGTTGATGGCGCCTGCGCCGGTTAATGAGGGGTATAGCTCAAAATAATGTTGTCATCCGGAATCTGAGTGAAGCGTGTGATAAGCAGATGATAATCCGCCAGCGGATCCACGTCGGCAAACAGCGTTGGGTAGAAAATTTTACTCAACGCTTCGATGGCAATGATGTTGTAGGGGTTGTTGTAGAAATGATGATACAGCGCCCCGGTATGGCCTTTCTCTACCGCCGGGATACTGCTAACCCCCTGTCGCGCCAGTAACGCCGTGAAGGCCGATTGCACCGCATTCGCCTGTACGTTGTAGCCAAACGGAATGATGGCGGTGCCTTTGCCCGGGCGTTTGGAGCCGGTCATCAGGTAATAGTCAGGGTTCATTGAAATGATCTTTTCTACCGAGACTGTCCCCGTCGCGCCCGGCAGCAGGGCAGAACCGATATTTTCTCCACCAGCAGCCTCGACCAGGCCGCCCCAGCCGTTTCGCGCATGGGTAAAGCAGCAGCCGTTGTCGAGCCCCGCAACACCGGCTATGGGCTCAATAAATACCAGCGGTTTTTTCCCGGCTTTGGCCAGGCGTTGATGGATCTGGTCCAGGCGCTGTTGATAGAAGTCGACATAAGCCTGCGCCCGCTCGGGCTGGCCCAGCACCTTGCCTAACAGAGAAATGCTGGGGCGAGTGTTTTCAACGGGATGTAACTCGTAATCCACAAACACCACGGGCACATGCAGGGCCTCAAGCTGTGTTAAGACTCCGCTCTGGGTCAGAGCGGGTTTGGCCCGCAGTTGAGCAATCATCAGATCCGGCTTACGCGATATGACAGTTTCCAGATCCACATTGCCCTGGTCGGAGAATTTCATGTCGAGGATCCGCTCAGCCTCCGGCCATTTGCGTTTCAAAACGTTCCAGGTTTCGGTGTCCTGTTTTTTGGGCAGATTGTTCCAGGCCACAACTTTGGCGAAGGGGTCTTTAGGTTCCAGCATTGCCAGGGTGAGGATATCCCGACCATCCTGCAATATGATGCGCTGCGGCTCCTGTGGAATGGTCACCGTGCGGTTATCAATATCTTTTACGGTAACGGGCCAGGTTTGTGCCAGCGCCAGTAGTGGCGAGAGCAGTAGCGCTACGCCAAGAAGTGCTTTCTTTATTGCCATGATTTCCCCTGTCTGCAGATTCTAGTTATATCGTTAAACCATCCACTACCACGTGTGGCAGCCCTTGCGAACAATATTCCACCCGGCCTTCTACGCCATATACCGTCGCCAGATTGGCGGGCGTAACGACCTCGTCGGGCCTGCCGCTGGCAATGAGCGCGCCGTTTTTTAACATCGTGGCGTACTCGGCGTGGCGCAGCGCGATGTTGATGTCATGGATAACCACCAGGGTGACGATATTTCGCAGGCGCGTTTCCCGTGCGACGATATCCATGACGTGGAACTGATAATTGAGATCGAGAGCGCTTAAGGGTTCATCCAGCAGCAGCAGATCGGGCTGGCGGATCAGCGACTGCGCCAGACCAATCAGCTGTTTCTGTCCGCCGGAGAGTTGGTCGAGGAAGCTCATGGCCAGGTGAGCAACCCCCAGCTTGTCGAGGATCGCAAAGGCCTCTTGCTCGGCATTACCCTGCTGCTGATATCCGCTGGCGCGGCGCGCCACCATCACCGACTCAAGCGCGTGCAAATGCACTCCTGCAGGCAGCGACTGGGGCAGATAAACGACTTTTTGCGCGCGCTCAGCGCCCGACAAGTGCATCAGGTTTTCGCCGTTGAGTTCAATGCTGCCTTCGGCCGGATTAAGATCGGCCAGCGCGCGCAACAGCGTGGATTTGCCTGAGCCATTGGGCCCCAGCAGGGCAGTGATTTTGCCGCGCGGCAGAAGTGGGGTAGTGAGTCCCTCGATAATGTTCTTTTTACGGTAGCCCGTATGAAGATCGCGAATCAGCAGGCCGTCCATCACAGCGTACCCCGGTGGCGAATGATAATGCTCAGGAAGAAGGGTACGCCGACCAGGGAGGTGACAATGCCCACAGGAATGATGACGCCAGGGACGATATTTTTAGACATCACCGACGCCAGTGACAACACCAGCGCACCAATAAACATGCTGCCCGGCAGATAGAAACGGTGATCCTCGCCAAACATCATGCGTGAAATATGAGGGGCCACCAGGCCGATAAAGCCTACCGGGCCGACAAAGGCCACGGTCAACGCTGAAATGATGCTGATGCGCAGCAAGGTTGTCAGGCGTAGCTGACGAACATTAATGCCAAAGCTCACGGCACGATCTTCACCAAGGCGCAGGGCGGTGAGCTTCCAGGCGTTTTTCAATGACAGCGGCGCGACGACAAGCAGGACCAGTGTCATGATGCCAAGCTTATCCCATGAAGCGCGGGCGAGGCTGCCCATGGTCCAGAAAACCAGCCCTTGTAACGTGTCTTCGCTGGCAACAAATTGCAAAATTGAGATCAGCGCATTAAAGGTAAAGACGAGGGCGATGCCGAAGAGCACCACCCCGGAGGTCGCCACGCGCGTCCAACGGCTAATACCATCGAGAATAAAACAGGCCATCAGGGCAAAGACGAAGGCGTTGACTGAGATAAACCATTGATCCGGTACGCCGGGGATGCCAAGACCAAGCACGATTGCCAGCGCGGCGCCAAACGAGGCGGCCGACGAAACGCCCAGCGTAAAGGGGCTGGCAAGGGGGTTATTCAGGATGGTTTGCATCTCTGCGCCCGCCAGTCCCAGCGCCATCCCGACGACGATCGCCATCAGAGCGAAGGGAAGACGGATATCCCAGACGATAACGCGCGTACCTGCATCGGCGGCATCGGCATGGAATAGCGTATGCCAGAGCGTTGATACCGACATGCCCGAAGGGCCAAGGGTGAAATCAAGCAGCAGCGAGCAGAGTATAAATAGCAGAAGCACGCCCGCGAGTGCGTAGCGGCGTAGCACCACCCGGCGATAGTGGGCGGCAACGGTCGTTTCGTCAGGCTTTACGGCGGCGGCAAGGCTGGAATTCATTGGATAACCTTAAGCAACACAACAAAATCGTCTGTCTCCCACCTTCCTGTTGGTCGTGCTGCCTGATATCCATTATCCGGGAGATACCGGGGGAGGGTATGCAAAGTGATAATGCTTATCAATTCAATGATGGAGTTATTGCTCTTTCATTGATTAATTGTTTGGGTTTTGCTGGAAAAGTAAGCGGGAGAGGAGACGTGCCTGCGAGGGCAGGCACGTTAAAGAGCGGATTAGTGTTTTTCACCAATAGGCAGCACGGTACGACCAAACTGCTCATTCAGCACTTCACCCATCGCCAGGTAGATAGCGCTTGCGCCGCAAACCAGGCCAATCCAGCCCGCGACATGAACGATGCCTTCGTTATCCACGAGATGGCCGATTGCCAGCAGGGCAAACAGGACGGTCAGGCTCAGGAACACAAACTGCAACGCGCGGTTGCTGGTCAGCGTACCGAAGAACATGAACAGGGTGAAGACGCCCCACAGGCCCAGGTAGACACCCAGGAAGTGGCCGTTCGCCGCTTCTGTCAGACCCATTTTAGGCATCAGCAGAATTGCGACCAGCGTCAGCCAGAACGAACCGTAGGAGGTAAATGCCGTTAAACCGAAGGTATTGCCTTTCTTATATTCCAGCAGGCCCGCGAAGATTTGCGCGATACCGCCGTAAAAAATGCCCATCGCCAGGATAATGCCATCCATCGGGAAGAGCCCGATGTTATGCAGGTTCAGCAGGATGGTGGTCATGCCAAAACCCATCAGGCCCAGCGGAGCCGGATTAGCCAACTTAGTGTTGCCCATAAGTCCTCAAAAAAATCATCATTAATATGGTGAAATGGTGAATCCCGCGTCAATTCTCCCTGACGGGGCGCGGCATCATAATGGGCGCTATCGATGCCGTCTATGATCTGATCAGGGTGAAATTAAAATATTTTTTATCCTTCCCCCTTGATGGATGCCGTGGCGACCCCATCTTGTAGTCAACCGCAGTGAGTGGACCTGAAAAAAAACAGATCTGGGCAGTTGAAAAAGCACCTTCTGCCCTTATTACAGGTACACAACCACATGTTGATCGAATTTTTAGTGGAGACGTTTAGATGGGTAAAATTATTGGTATCGACCTGGGTACTACCAACTCTTGTGTAGCGATTATGGACGGCACTACTGCACGTGTGCTGGAGAACGCCGAGGGCGATCGCACCACGCCTTCTATCATTGCTTATACCCAGGATGGTGAAACTCTGGTTGGTCAGCCGGCTAAACGTCAGGCAGTGACAAACCCGCAAAACACCCTGTTTGCGATCAAACGCCTGATTGGCCGCCGCTTCCAGGACGAAGAAGTGCAGCGTGACGTTTCCATCATGCCGTACAAAATCATTGCTGCCGATAACGGCGACGCATGGCTTGATGTGAAAGGCACCAAAACCGCACCACCGCAGATCTCTGCAGAAGTGCTGAAGAAAATGAAGAAAACGGCGGAAGATTACCTGGGCGAACCGGTAACTGAAGCAGTTATTACCGTTCCTGCATACTTCAACGATGCTCAGCGTCAGGCAACCAAAGATGCTGGCCGTATCGCAGGTCTGGAAGTTAAGCGTATCATCAACGAACCAACCGCAGCTGCACTGGCTTACGGTCTGGATAAAGAAGTGGGCAACCGTACTATCGCGGTTTACGACCTGGGTGGTGGTACCTTCGATATCTCTGTTATCGAAATCGACGAAGTTGATGGCGAAAAAACCTTCGAAGTTCTGGCAACCAACGGTGATACCCACCTGGGTGGTGAAGACTTCGATACCCGTCTGATCAACTACCTCGTTGACGAATTCAAGAAAGATCAGGGCATCGACCTGCGTAACGATCCGCTGGCGATGCAGCGCCTGAAAGAAGCCGCTGAGAAAGCGAAGATTGAACTCTCTTCCGCTCAGCAGACCGACGTGAACCTGCCGTACATCACTGCAGACGCGACCGGTCCTAAACACATGAACATCAAAGTGACCCGTGCGAAACTGGAAAGCCTGGTAGAAGATCTGGTTAACCGTTCTATCGAGCCGCTGAAAGTTGCACTGCAGGACGCTGGCCTGTCCGTGTCTGACATCCAGGACGTTATCCTGGTCGGTGGTCAGACTCGTATGCCAATGGTTCAGAAGAAAGTCGCTGAATTCTTTGGTAAAGAGCCGCGTAAAGACGTTAACCCGGACGAAGCCGTTGCTATCGGTGCTGCCGTTCAGGGTGGTGTATTGACTGGTGAAGTGAAAGACGTACTGCTGCTGGACGTTACCCCGCTCTCTCTGGGTATCGAAACCATGGGCGGCGTGATGACTGCGCTGATCAACAAAAACACCACCATCCCGACCAAGCACAGCCAGGTGTTCTCTACCGCTGAAGACAACCAGTCTGCGGTAACCATCCATGTGCTGCAGGGTGAGCGTAAACGTGCCGGCGATAACAAATCTCTGGGTCAGTTTAACCTCGATGGTATCAACCCGGCACCGCGCGGCATGCCGCAGATCGAAGTGACCTTCGATATCGATGCTGATGGTATCCTGCACGTTTCCGCGAAAGACAAAAACAGCGGTAAAGAGCAGAAGATCACCATCAAGGCCTCTTCCGGTCTGAATGAAGAAGAGATCCAGAAAATGGTTCAGGAAGCGGAAGCAAACGCCGAATCCGACCGTAAGTTTGAAGAGCTGGTACAGACCCGTAACCAGGGCGACCATCTGCTGCACAGCACCCGTAAGCAGGTTGAAGAAGCAGGCGAACAGCTGCCAGCTGACGACAAAACTGCAATCGAAGCGGCGCTGACTGCACTGCAAACGTCTCTGAAAGGCGAAGATAAAGCAGATATCGAAGCGAAGATGCAGGAGCTGGCGCAGGTTTCCCAGAAACTGATGGAAATCGCTCAGCAGCAACACGCTCAGCAGCAGGCTGGCGCGGGTGCTGACGCTTCCCAGAACAACGCAAAAGACGACGACGTTGTCGACGCTGAGTTCGAAGAAGTTAAAGACAAAAAATAATCGCCCTGATGCAGGGTAATTAACCGGCACGGGCGAAGAGGTTTCCTCTCCGCCCGTGCTTGCATGTTAAGGGGCTTAAAAAAAACAATGGCAAAGCAAGACTATTACGAGATTTTAGGCGTTCCGAAAAGTGCGGAAGAGCGTGAAATCAAAAAGGCCTACAAGCGCCTGGCCATGAAGTTTCACCCGGACCGTAACCAGGGTGACAAAGAGGCCGAAGCGAAATTTAAAGAGATTAAAGAAGCGTATGAGATCCTGACCGACGCCCAAAAACGTGCTGCCTACGATCAGTATGGCCACGCCGCGTTTGAACAAGGCGGTGGGGGCGGATACGGCGGTGGCTTCGGCGGCGGCGGTGCGGACTTCAGCGATATCTTTGGCGACGTATTTGGCGATATCTTTGGCGGCGGCCGTGGTCGTCAGCGCGCGGCGCGCGGTGCCGATCTGCGCTACAACATGGAGCTGTCTCTTGAAGAAGCCGTTCGCGGTGTGACTAAAGAGATCCGCATTCCGACTCTGGAAGAGTGCGACATCTGCCATGGTAGCGGTGCCAAAGCGGGTACGCAGCCGCAAACCTGTCCGACCTGTCACGGTTCCGGCCAGGTACAGATGCGTCAGGGCTTCTTCGCGGTACAGCAGGCGTGTCCACACTGTCATGGTCGCGGTACGCTGATTAAAGACCCTTGCAACAAGTGTCATGGCCACGGTCGCGTCGAGAAAACCAAAACGCTGTCGGTTAAAATCCCGGCAGGTGTGGATACGGGCGATCGTATCCGTCTGGCTGGCGAAGGCGAAGCGGGTGAGCACGGTGCACCGGCAGGCGATCTGTACGTTCAGGTTCAGGTGAAGCAGCACGCTATCTTTGAGCGTGAAGGCAATAACCTTTACTGCGAAGTGCCGATCAACTTCGCCATGGCTGCGCTGGGTGGTGAAATCGAAGTGCCGACGCTGGATGGGCGCGTGAACCTGAAAGTGCCAGGTGAAACTCAGACCGGCAAGCTGTTCCGTATGCGCGGTAAAGGCGTGAAATCTGTCCGCGGTGGTGCACAGGGTGACCTGCTGTGTCGCGTGGTAGTAGAGACCCCGGTCGGCCTGAACGATAAACAGAAACAGCTGCTGAAAGAGTTGCAGGAGAGCTTCGGCGGTCCGACGGGTGAAAAGAATAGCCCGCGTTCTAAAAGCTTCTTCGATGGCGTCAAAAAATTCTTTGATGACCTGACTCGCTAATCACTTAGCAGAAGCCTGTCTCTGAAAGCCCGGAAGCGATTCCGGGCTTTTTGTTTTTGCAGGGATTGCTCGGTAAAACTGAATGTATTGGCAATATATATCTGTTTTTACCGATATGTGTGGCTTGGTATTATGGTTTTATCGAGGTATTGTGGTAAGAGAGAACTTAAATGAAATTATTACAGCGTTTCTTTAATAGCGAAGCGTCCAGCGGCATCATTCTGATTATTGCCGCGGCGCTGGCAATGATGCTGGCGAACCTGAATGTCACTCAGAGCATGTATCACGCTTTTCTGGAAACCCCCGTCGAGTTAAAAGTCGGGGTTCTGGAGATCAATAAAAACATGCTGCTGTGGATTAACGACGCGTTGATGGCGGTCTTCTTCCTGCTAGTGGGCCTGGAGGTGAAGCGCGAACTGGTGCTGGGATCGTTGGCCAGCCGGCAGCGTGCAGCCTTTCCGGTGATTGCCGCCCTTGGCGGTATGGTGGTGCCAGCGTTGATTTACCTGGCGTTTAACTACCAGGATCCTGTTGCGCGTCACGGCTGGGCGATACCGGCTGCGACCGATATTGCGTTTGCCCTTGGGGTGCTGGCACTGCTCGGCAATCGCGTGCCCATGGCGCTTAAAATCTTCCTGATGGCGCTGGCGATCATCGATGATCTGGGCGCGATTATAATCATCGCACTGTTCTACACCAGCGATCTGTCGATGCTCTCTCTGGGCGTCGCGGCGGCCGCGATTGCGGTACTGGCACTTTTGAATATCTGTAACGTGCGCCGGGTGGGCATCTATGTGCTGGTGGGCATGGTCTTATGGACGGCGGTACTGAAATCGGGGGTCCATGCGACCCTGGCCGGGGTCATCGTCGGTTTCTTCGTCCCCCTGAAGCAGCAGGAGGGTAAATCTCCGGCGAAACAGCTCGAGCATGTTTTACACCCGTGGGTCGCCTTTTTGATCCTGCCGCTGTTTGCTTTTGCGAACGCGGGGGTATCGCTGGACGGTGTGACGCTGGCGGGCCTGACCTCCATGCTGCCGCTGGGGATCATCGCCGGGCTGTTTATTGGTAAGCCGCTGGGGATTAGCCTGTTCTGCTGGCTGGCGCTGAAACTGAAGCTGGCATCGCTGCCGCACGGCACCACCGGTCGACAAATTATGGCGGTCGGCGTGCTATGTGGTATCGGTTTTACAATGTCGATTTTCATTTCGACGCTGGCGTTTGGCTCGCATGCCCCGGAGCTTATCGTCTGGGCTAAGCTGGGCATTTTAACAGGCTCGTTGTTGGCCGCGTTTGTGGGCTACACCTTACTGAAGATGAAACTACCGGAGCAGCAGCATCCGGCCTAAAGAGAATCGGGGGAGGGCAAGGGTGCCCTCCCGTCAAAATTAGCAGGGAGAGAAGCACGCATGTCTCATATTAATTACAACCATCTGTACTACTTCTGGCACGTCTATAAAGAGGGCTCGGTGGTAGGGGCTGCTGAGGCGCTCTATCTCACGCCCCAGACCATTACCGGGCAGATCAAAGCGCTTGAAGAACGCCTGCAAGGCAAACTCTTTAAGCGTAAAGGGCGGGGCATTGAACCAAGCGAACTGGGCGAGCTGGTGTTCCGCTACGCCGATAAAATGTTCACCCTGAGCCAGGAGATGCTGGATATCGTTAACTACCGCAAAGAGTCGAACTTGCTCTTCGATGTGGGGGTGGCGGATGCGCTCTCAAAACGGTTGGTGAGCGGCGTGCTGGATGCGGCGGTGGTGGCAGACGAGCAAATTCACTTGCGCTGTTTTGAATCGACACACGAGATGCTGCTGGAGCAACTGAGCCAGCATAAGCTGGATATTATTATCTCCGACTGCCCCATTGATTCCACGCAGCAGGAGGGGCTGTTCTCGGTAAAAATCGGCGAATGCGGTGTCAGTTTCTGGTGCATCAACCCTCCGCCGGAAAAACCCTTCCCCGCCTGTCTTGAAGAGCGTCGCCTGCTGGTGCCAGGCCGTCGTTCTATGTTAGGACGCAAGCTGCTGAACTGGTTTACCTCACAGGGGCTTAACGTTGAGATTCTGGGTGAGTTTGATGATGCCGCACTAATGAAAGCTTTCGGCGAGGCGCACAACGCTATCTTCGTGGCACCGACGCTTTATGCGCACGATCTCTATACCGACGACAGAGTGACCGAGATTGGCAGAGTGGACAATGTGATGGAAGAGTACCACGCCATTTTTGCTGAACGAATGATCCAGCACCCGGCGGTGCAGCGCATCTGTAATCAGAACTACGCATCGCTGTTTACGCCACCTGTGCGCTAAGGGCATAAAAAAACCCGCGTTAAGCGGGTTCTTTTAAAACAAGCAACAACAAGCGACGATTAAGCCAGTTTGTTGATCTGCGCGGTCAGGTTTGCTTTATGACGCGCTGCTTTGTTTTTGTGGATCAGACCTTTAGCAGCCTGACGATCCACGATTGGTTGCATTTCGTTAAATGCTTTCAGTGCAGCAGCTTTGTCGCCTGCTTCGATAGCTGCGTATACTTTCTTGATGAAAGTACGCATCATAGAGCGACGGCTTGCATTGTGCTTACGAGCCTTTTCAGACTGAACGGCACGTTTCTTAGCTGATTTGATATTAGCCAAGGTCCAACTCCCAAATATGATCTATGTGGACAATTCAAAGGCCGAGGAATATGACCTCTTAGCCTTCTTTTGTCAATGGATTTGTGCAAATAAGCGCCGTTAGTGTGACAACGCTCGTTACGTATTGATGGCGCAGGATTCTACCAGCTTGTGAGGGCTGAATACAGCTTTTCGGCACAAAAAACGTCTAACACAGGCAGATTTTTTCGCTTTGAAAGGCAAGCGTGATGAAATCATTACGGCTTTCTCTTTTACGGCGACAATCGTCGGTTAACCTTAATCGCTGTACAAGGTATACTCGGGCGATTTTCACTGTTTTGAGCCAGTCATGAAGCTGATACGCGGCATACATAATCTCAGTCAGGCCCCGCACGGGTGTGTGCTGACTATTGGTAATTTCGACGGCGTGCATCGTGGGCATCAGGCGCTGTTGCAAGGATTACGCGAAGAGGGGCGGGCGCGTGGCCTGCCGGTAGTGGTCATGATATTTGAACCACAACCGCTGGAGCTGTTTGCCAGCGAAAAAGCCCCTGCGCGTCTGACTCGCCTGCGCGAGAAATTGCGCTATCTGGCGCAATGCGGCGTCGACTACGTGCTGTGCGTGCGTTTTGACAGACGTTTTGCCGCACTGACGGCGCAAAATTTTGTTGGCGACCTGTTGGTGAAACGACTTGGCGTACAGTTTCTCGCCGTGGGTGATGATTTCCGCTTTGGCGCTGGTCGTCAGGGGGATTTCTTGCTATTACAGAAGGCTGGCCTCGAGTACGGCTTTGACGTGACCAGCACGCAAACTTTCTGTGAAGGCGGAGTGCGCGTCAGCAGCACGGCTGTGCGGCAAGCGCTGGCGGAAGATAAACTCGACGCGGCAGAGAACCTGCTAGGGCGTCCGTTTACTATTTCCGGACGCGTCGTGCATGGTGATGAGCTGGGCCGCACCATTGGTTTTCCGACGGCGAACTTACCGCTGCGTCGTCAGGTCTCCCCGGTAAAAGGGGTCTATGCGGTAGAAGTGACAGGACTGGGCGATAAGCCCTTGCCGGGCGTGGCCAATATTGGCACCCGTCCGACAGTTGCTGGCGTACGTCAGCAACTGGAAGTGCATCTGCTGGACGTTGTAATGGACCTCTACGGTCGCCATATAGATGTAATCCTGCGTAAAAAAATACGCAATGAGCAGCGATTTGCTTCGCTTGATGAGTTGAAAGCGCAAATCGCGAGAGATGAGTTAACGGCCCGGGAATTTTTTGGGCTTTCAAACCCGGCGTAACGCCTGAGTGATAAATACGGAACCGAGAATCTGATGAGTGACTATAAATCAACCCTGAATTTGCCGGAAACAGGGTTCCCAATGCGCGGCGATCTCGCCAAGCGCGAACCGGGAATGCTGGCGCGTTGGACCGATGATGACCTGTACGGCATCATCCGTGCAGCCAAGAAAGGCAAAAAAACCTTCATTCTGCATGATGGCCCTCCATATGCGAATGGCAGCATTCATATTGGTCACTCTGTAAACAAGATTCTGAAAGACATTATCGTGAAGTCCAAAGGACTTGCGGGATATGACTCGCCTTACGTACCGGGCTGGGACTGCCATGGTCTGCCAATCGAGCTGAAAGTAGAGCAGGAATATGGCAAACCGGGTGAGAAGTTCACCGCGGCCGAGTTCCGTGCAAAATGCCGCGAATACGCAGCACAGCAGGTTGATGGTCAGCGTAAAGACTTTATCCGTCTGGGCGTGCTGGGCGACTGGTCGCACCCGTACCTGACCATGGATTTCAAAACCGAAGCCAACATCATCCGTGCGCTGGGCAAAATCATCGGTAACGGCCACCTGCATAAAGGCGCGAAGCCGGTGCACTGGTGCGTGGACTGCCGTTCTGCGCTGGCAGAAGCGGAAGTTGAGTATTACGACAAAACCTCGCCATCTATCGACGTTGCTTTCGAAGCGGTCGATCAGGATGCAGTCAAAGGTAAATTTGGTCTGCCTGGCGTAAATGGCCCGATCTCTCTGGTGATCTGGACCACCACCCCGTGGACCCTGCCAGCCAACCGTGCAATCTCCCTCTCCAGCGAGTTTGAATACGCGCTGGTGCAGATTGAAGGCCGCGCGGTTATCCTGGCGAAAGATCTGGTCGAGAGCGTACTGAAACGCGCGAACATCACCGACTACAGCATTCTGGGCACCGTCAAAGGTGACGCCCTGGAGCTGATGCGCTTTAAACACCCGTTCCTGGACTTCGACGTTCCGGCCATCCTGGGTGACCACGTGACGCTGGACGCGGGTACCGGTGCGGTTCACACCGCCGGTGGCCACGGTCCTGACGACTACAACATCAGCCTGAAATACGGTCTGGAAATCGCGAACCCAGTGGGTCCGGACGGCTCTTACCTGCCTGGCACTTACCCGGCGCTGGACGGTATCAACGTCTTTAAAGCCAACGACATCATCGTTGACATCCTGCGCATCAGCGGCGCGCTGCTGCACGTTGAGAAAATGCAGCACAGCTATCCGTGCTGCTGGCGTCACAAATCACCGATCATTTTCCGTGCGACCCCGCAGTGGTTCATCAGCATGGATCAGAAAGGTCTGCGCGCGCAGTCGCTGAAAGAGATCAAAGGCGTGCAGTGGATCCCGGACTGGGGCCAGGCGCGTATCGAATCCATGGTGGCTAACCGTCCTGACTGGTGTATCTCCCGTCAGCGTACCTGGGGCGTGCCGATGTCTCTGTTCGTCCATAAAGAGACGCAAGAGCTGCATCCGAACTCGCTGGAGCTGATGGAAGAAGTGGCGAAGCGCGTCGAAGTTGACGGCATTCAGGCGTGGTGGGATCTCGACGTCCGCGACATCCTGGGCGCGGACGCAGACAACTACGAGAAAGTGCCCGACACCCTGGACGTGTGGTTTGACTCCGGTTCTACCCACTCTTCCGTTGTGGATGTGCGCCCTGAGTTTGCCGGTCACGCCGCCGATATGTATCTGGAAGGGTCTGACCAACACCGCGGTTGGTTCATGTCATCGCTGATGATCTCCACCGCCATGAAAGGTAAAGCGCCATACCGCCAGGTACTGACCCACGGTTTCACCGTTGATGGTCAGGGCCGTAAGATGTCCAAATCTATCGGCAACACCGTCTCTCCGCAGGACGTGATGAACAAACTGGGCGCGGACATTCTGCGTCTGTGGGTTGCCTCTACCGACTACACCGGCGAAATGGCCGTTTCTGATGAAATCCTGAAGCGTGCCGCCGACAGCTATCGTCGTATCCGTAACACCGCGCGCTTCCTGCTGGCGAACCTTAACGGGTTTGATCCGGCAAAAGACATGGTGAAACCGGAAGAGATGGTTGTGCTGGACCGTTGGGCGGTAGGCTGTGCCAAAGCGGCGCAGGAAGACATCGTAAAAGCTTACGAGTCTTACGACTTCCACGAAGTGGTGCAGCGCCTGATGCGCTTCTGCTCCATCGAAATGGGCTCGTTCTACCTCGACATCATCAAAGACCGTCAGTACACCGCGAAAGCGGACAGCGTGGCGCGTCGTAGCTGCCAGACCGCGCTTTATCACATTGCAGAAGCGCTGGTACGCTGGATGGCACCGATCATGTCCTTCACCGCAGATGAAATCTGGGGCTACCTGCCGGGCGATCGCGAGAAGTATGTCTTCACCGGTGAGTGGTATGAAGGTCTGTTTGATCTCTCCAGCACTGAAGCGATGAACCATACTTACTGGGACGCGCTGCTGAAAGTGCGTGGCGAAGTGAACAAGGTGATTGAGCAGGCGCGTGCTGACAAGAAAGTCGGCGGCTCACTGGAAGCGGCAGTCACCCTGTACGCGGAACCTGAGCTGGCGGCAAAACTGACGGCGCTGGGCGATGAATTGCGATTTGTCCTGTTGACCTCCGGTGCGAAAGTTGCGGATTATGCTGACGCTTCTGCTGATGCTCAGCAGAGTGAACTGCTCAAAGGACTGAAAGTCGCGCTGAGCAAAGCCGACGGTGAGAAGTGCCCGCGCTGCTGGCACTACACCACCGATGTTGGCCAGGTGGCGGAACACGCAGATATCTGCGGACGCTGTGTCAGCAACGTCGCCGGTGATGGCGAAAAACGTAAGTTTGCCTGATGAGTAAATCTCTGAGTTCAACGGGACTGCGCTGGCTGTGGCTGGTCGTGGTTGTGCTGATTATCGATTTGGGTAGCAAGTTCCTGATCCTCCAGAATTTCGCTCTGGGGGATACGGTCCCGCTGTTCCCGTCGCTTAATCTGCATTATGCGCGCAACTACGGTGCGGCTTTTAGCTTCCTCGCCGACAGCGGCGGCTGGCAGCGCTGGTTCTTTGCGGGTATCGCTTTCGGTATCTGTGTGGTGCTGGCAGTGCTGATGTACCGCGCTAAGGCGACGCAGAAGCTTAACAATATCGCTTACGCGCTGATCATTGGCGGCGCGCTGGGCAACCTGTTTGACCGTCTGTGGCACGGCTTTGTGGTCGATATGATCGACTTCTATGTCGGCAACTGGCACTTCGCCACCTTTAACCTGGCCGATAGCGCAATTTGCGTAGGCGCGGTGTTAATCGTGCTGGAAGGCTTCTTGCCGAAACCGGCCGCAAAAGAGCAGGCGTAACATACTCGCCCGGTGGTGTAGCGTCACCGGGCAAAACCAGCGAGCAACTTGCATGTCTAAATCCGTACAGAGCAACAGCGCGATCCTCGTTCACTTCACCCTGAAACTTGATGATGGTTCCACGGCTGAGTCTACCCGCAATAATGGTAAGCCTGCGCTGTTTCGTCTTGGTGATACCTCGCTTTCTGAAGGCCTGGAGCAGCAGCTTCTGGGGTTGAAAGAGGGTGAGACAAAAGCCTTTTCTCTGGAGCCGGACGCGGCATTTGGCGTGCCGACCCCGGACCTGATCCAGTATTTCTCGCGCCGTGAATTTATGGATGCGGGTGAACCTGAGATTGGGGCAATTATGCTCTTTACCGCAATGGATGGCAGCGAAATGCCTGGCGTGATCCGCGAAATTAACGGTGACTCTATTACCGTCGATTTCAACCATCCCCTTGCCGGGCGTACGGTCCATTTTGATATCGAAGTGCTGGAGATCGATCCGGCACTGGAGGCGTGAAATGCAGATCCTGTTGGCTAACCCGCGCGGTTTCTGCGCCGGTGTAGACCGCGCTATCAGCATTGTTGAAAATGCGCTGGAAATTTACGGCGCCCCTATTTACGTGCGTCATGAAGTGGTGCATAACCGCTACGTGGTCGACAGCCTGCGCGAGCGCGGCGCCATTTTCATTGAACAGCTCAGTGAAGTGCCGGACGGGGCGATCCTCATCTTCTCCGCCCACGGCGTCTCCCAGGCGGTACGTAACGAGGCGAAAAGCCGCGATCTGACTGTGTTTGATGCCACCTGTCCGCTGGTGACAAAAGTACATATGGAAGTCGCGCGTGCCAGCCGTCGTGGTGAAGAATCTATTCTGATTGGTCACGCAGGCCACCCGGAAGTCGAAGGCACGATGGGCCAGTACAGTAACCCGGAAGGGGGGATGTATCTGGTTGAGTCGCCGGAAGATGTAATAACGCTGAACGTGAAAAACGAAGCGAAGCTGTCGTTTATGACCCAGACCACGCTCTCCGTTGATGACACCTCTGATGTAATCGACGCATTGCGCCAGCGCTTCCCGAAAATCGTCGGGCCGCGTAAAGACGACATCTGCTACGCCACCACCAACCGTCAGGAAGCCGTGCGTGCGCTGGCTGAACAGGCGGATGTGGTGCTGGTGGTCGGATCGAAAAACTCCTCAAACTCCAATCGCCTGGCCGAGCTGGCCCAGCGTATGGGGAAAGCGGCGTTTCTGATCGACGACGCTACGGATATTCAGGAAGCATGGGTGAAAAACGCAGCCTGCGTTGGCGTAACGGCCGGAGCTTCCGCGCCGGATATCCTGGTGCAGAACGTCATTTCCCGTCTGCAGGAACTGGGCGGCGGCGAGGCGATACCGCTGGAAGGGCGCGAAGAGAATATTGTCTTCGAAGTCCCTAAAGAGCTGCGAATCGACGCACGAGAAGTGGAGTAATCCTTCCAAAGCCAGCAATTCATTGCTGGCTTTTTTGTTTTACCGCCCAGTGCGGTAAATCATGTCTTTTACTGATAGTTCCTGCTGTTTATCATTAAATTCTAATTATCGACGTTTTCAGATGGCGGCTTCGGCGGAGGCTGGTTAATCTGAAAACGATTTACATCATTTTAACGTAAGAGAATAACTATGCATGATGCACAGGTCCGTGTCGCAATCGCGGGCGCAGGCGGCCGTATGGGCCGTCAGTTGATTCAGGCTACGCTCCAGATGGATGGCGTTGCGCTGGGTGCCGCACTGGAGCGCGAAGGCTCTTCTCTGCTGGGGGTTGATGCCGGTGAACTGGCAGGAACCGCGAAAACTGGCGTCACCGTTCAGAGCAGCCTTGAGGCGGTAAAAGAGGATTTCGATGTCTTCATCGACTTCACGCGTCCAGAGGGCACACTGCATCACCTGGCGTTTTGCCGTCAGCACGGCAAGGGAATGGTCATTGGGACTACCGGGTTTGATGACGCGGGTAAGCAGGCCATTCAGGACGCGTCTGGAGAGATCGCTATCGTTTTTGCGGCCAACTTCAGCGTCGGCGTCAATGTGATGCTCAAGCTGCTGGAGAAGGCGGCAAAAGTCATGGGTGATTACACCGATATAGAAATTGTCGAAGCGCATCACCGTTACAAAGTGGATGCCCCATCCGGGACAGCGCTGGCAATGGGCGAAGCCATTGCTCAGGCCATGGATAAAGATCTGAAGTCCTGCGCGGTGTACTCTCGTGAAGGGCATACAGGCGAACGTGTGCCAGGTACTATCGGTTTTGCTACCGTTCGCGCAGGCGACATTGTAGGCGAGCATACTGCTATGTTTGCCGATATCGGCGAGCGCGTAGAGATTACCCATAAGGCTTCGAGTCGTATGACATTCGCCAACGGGGCGATTCGTTCGGGTTTGTGGTTAAAAGGTAAGGATAAAGGTCTTTTTGATATGCGAGATGTACTCGATCTCAACAATTTATGATGATTATTACCCTTCGTGATGTGGTTATGGCAGTCATAAGCACTTGATTGCACGGGGCAATATTTTATTGCCCCTTTATTTTAGGTTTTATGTCTAGTTATTGCTTTAAAGCCGTTGTTATTAACAATTATCTGCGTATTTATCGTTGCTTTTTTGTAAAATTTGACCATCTGGTCCACTTTTAGGCCCTCCTCATTGATAATTGTTAATTAAACCCCTCCGCAAGCGATTTCCTGTGTGATTTATTTGATCTTTTCAGCGCTTAAAACCTCTCTTCGCCACCAGTGACGCAAAACAACAAATAAAATACGCGTTTTAAGTTGACTTTCCCCCCCGAAATCTCCAGAATGCCGCCGTTTGCCGAAAATCCACAGGCAACAAATTTGCATTGATCCGCAACATGGTTGTGAATTAATATGCAGATAAAGTGAGTGAATATTCTCTGGAGGGTGTTTTGATTAAGTCAGCGCTATTGGTTCTGGAAGACGGAACCCAGTTTATCGGTCGGGCCATAGGGGCAACAGGTTCGGCGGTTGGGGAAGTCGTTTTCAATACTTCAATGACCGGTTATCAAGAAATCCTCACTGATCCTTCCTATTCCCGCCAAATCGTCACCCTTACTTATCCCCATATCGGCAATGTCGGCACCAATGCCGCCGATGAAGAATCTTCCCAGGTACATGCACAAGGCCTCGTCATTCGTGACCTGCCGCTGATTGCCAGCAACTACCGCAACACTGAAGACCTCTCTTCATACCTGAAGCGCCATAACATTGTGGCAATCGCCGATATCGATACCCGTAAGCTGACCCGGATTCTGCGCGAAAAAGGTGCACAGAACGGCTGCATTATCGCAGGGGACAACCTCGATGCGGCGCTGGCGCTGGAAAAAGCAAAAGCCTTCCCCGGCCTCAACGGCATGGACCTGGCGAAAGAAGTCACTACCGCAGAAGCTTATAGCTGGACGCAGGGTAGCTGGACGCTGGCTGGCGACCTGCCAGAAGCCAAAAAAGAGAGTGAACTGCCTTTCCACGTGGTGGCCTACGATTACGGCGCCAAGCGCAATATCCTGCGCATGCTGGTGGATCGCGGCTGTCGCCTGACGGTTGTTCCGGCGAAAACCCCGGCTGATGAAGTCTTGAAAATGAACCCGGACGGCATCTTCCTCTCAAACGGTCCCGGTGACCCGGCGCCGTGCGATTACGCTATCGACGCGATCAAAGCTTTCCTCGAAACCGATATCCCGGTCTTCGGCATCTGCCTGGGCCATCAGCTCCTGGCGCTGGCGAGCGGTGCCAAAACCGTGAAGATGAAGTTCGGGCACCACGGTGGTAACCACCCGGTAAAAGATATCGACAACAACACGGTGATGATTACCGCGCAAAACCACGGCTTTGCCGTCGATGAAGCTTCTATGCCTGCGAACCTGCGCGTGACGCACAAGTCGCTGTTTGACCATACCCTGCAGGGGATTCATCGCACCGATAAGCCCGCGTTCAGCTTCCAGGGTCACCCGGAAGCCAGCCCTGGCCCGCACGATGCCGCACCGCTGTTCGATCACTTTATCGAACTCATCGAGCAATACCGTAAGACCGCTAAATAATCAGGAGCCGAGAAGACCATGCCAAAACGTACAGACATAAAAAGCATCCTGATCCTTGGCGCTGGCCCGATTGTTATCGGTCAGGCCTGTGAATTCGACTACTCCGGTGCGCAGGCGTGTAAAGCCCTGCGTGAAGAGGGTTACCGCGTTATCCTGGTGAACTCCAACCCGGCCACCATCATGACCGACCCGGAAATGGCCGATGCGACTTACATCGAGCCGATTCACTGGGAAGTCGTACGCAAAATTATTGAGAAAGAGCGCCCGGACGCGGTTCTGCCAACCATGGGCGGGCAGACCGCGCTGAACTGTGCGCTGGAGCTGGAGCGTCAGGGCGTACTGGAAGAGTTCGGCGTAACCATGATTGGCGCCACCGCCGATGCGATTGATAAAGCGGAAGATCGCCGTCGCTTCGACGTTGCCATGAAGAAAATCGGCCTCGATACTGCGCGTTCCGGTATTGCGCACAATATGGAAGAGGCGCTGGCCGTCGCGGCTGATGTGGGTTATCCGTGCATTATCCGTCCTTCCTTTACCATGGGCGGCACCGGCGGCGGTATCGCTTACAACCGGGAAGAGTTTGAAGAGATTTGTGCGCGTGGCCTGGATCTCTCTCCAACCAACGAACTGCTGATTGACGAATCGTTGATTGGCTGGAAAGAGTACGAGATGGAGGTGGTGCGTGATAAAAACGACAACTGCATCATCGTCTGCTCTATCGAAAACTTCGATGCGATGGGCATCCACACCGGTGACTCCATCACCGTGGCCCCGGCCCAGACCCTGACCGACAAAGAGTACCAAATCATGCGTAACGCCTCGATGGCGGTACTGCGTGAGATTGGCGTAGAAACCGGCGGCTCTAACGTCCAGTTCTCGGTCAACCCGAAAAACGGTCGTCTGATTGTTATTGAAATGAACCCGCGTGTTTCCCGTTCCTCTGCGCTGGCCTCTAAGGCCACCGGCTTCCCGATTGCGAAAGTGGCGGCGAAACTGGCGGTAGGTTACACCCTCGACGAGCTGATGAACGACATCACCGGCGGCCGCACGCCAGCGTCTTTCGAACCGTCTATCGACTACGTTGTGACCAAAATTCCACGCTTCAACTTCGAGAAATTTGCCGGCGCGAACGACCGTCTGACTACCCAGATGAAATCTGTCGGTGAAGTGATGGCGATTGGCCGCACCCAGCAGGAATCCCTGCAGAAAGCGCTGCGTGGCCTCGAAGTGGGCGCCACCGGCTTTGACCCGAAAGTGAGCCTGGATGATCCGGAAGCGCTGACCAAAATTCGCCGCGAGCTGAAAGACGCGGGCGCTGAGCGTATCTGGTACATCGCCGATGCCTTCCGTGCTGGCCTCTCGGTTGACGGCGTGTTCAACCTGACCAACATTGACCGCTGGTTCCTGGTGCAGATTGAAGAGCTGGTGCGTCTGGAAGAGAAAGTGGCAGAGCTGGGCATCAACGGCCTGGACGCTGACTTCCTGCGCGTCCTGAAGCGTAAAGGCTTCGCCGATGCGCGTCTGGCTAAGCTGGCTGGCGTGCGCGAAGCGGAAATCCGCAAGCTGCGCGACCAGTATGACCTGCACCCGGTCTACAAGCGCGTGGATACCTGCGCGGCGGAGTTCTCCACCGACACCGCCTACATGTACTCCACCTATGAAGACGAGTGCGAAGCGAATCCGTCCGTCGACCGCGACAAAATCATGGTACTGGGCGGCGGTCCTAACCGTATCGGCCAGGGCATTGAGTTTGACTACTGCTGCGTCCACGCCTCGCTGGCGCTGCGCGAAGACGGTTACGAGACCATCATGGTCAACTGTAACCCGGAAACCGTCTCGACCGACTACGACACCTCTGACCGCCTCTACTTCGAGCCGGTTACCCTGGAAGACGTGCTGGAAATCGTGCGCATCGAGAAGCCGAAGGGCGTCATCGTGCAGTACGGCGGCCAGACCCCGCTGAAGCTGGCGCGCGCGCTGGAAGCAGCAGGCGTACCGGTTATCGGCACCAGCCCGGATGCGATTGACCGCGCCGAAGACCGCGAACGTTTCCAGCAGGCGGTTGACCGTCTGAAGTTGAAGCAGCCGGCGAACGCCACCGTGACCGCGATTGAAATGGCGGTGGAGAAGGCGAAAGAGATTGGTTACCCGCTGGTGGTGCGTCCATCCTACGTACTGGGCGGCCGCGCGATGGAGATCGTCTACGACGAAGCCGACCTGCGCCGTTACTTCCAGACGGCGGTGAGCGTCTCTAACGATGCGCCGGTTCTGCTCGACCGCTTCCTGGATGACGCGGTAGAGGTCGATGTGGATGCGATCTGCGATGGCGAAATGGTGCTAATTGGCGGCATCATGGAGCACATCGAGCAGGCGGGCGTGCACTCCGGTGACTCCGCCTGTTCTCTGCCAGCCTACACCCTGAGTCAGGAAATTCAGGACGTGATGCGTCAGCAGGTGCAGAAGCTGGCCTTTGAGCTGCAGGTTCGCGGCCTGATGAACGTCCAGTTCGCGGTGAAAGACAACGAAGTTTACCTGATTGAGGTGAACCCGCGTGCGGCACGTACAGTACCGTTCGTCTCTAAAGCCACCGGTGTACCGCTGGCGAAAGTAGCGGCGCGCGTGATGGCCGGACAGACGCTGGCGCAGCAGGGCGTGACTAAAGAAATCATCCCGCCGTACTACTCGGTGAAAGAAGTGGTGCTGCCGTTCAACAAATTCCCGGGCGTTGACCCGCTGTTAGGGCCTGAAATGCGCTCTACCGGGGAAGTGATGGGCGTGGGCCGCACCTTCGCGGAAGCGTTCGCCAAAGCACAGCTGGGCAGCAACTCCACCATGAAGAAACAGGGGCGTGCGTTGCTCTCCGTACGCGAAGGCGACAAAGAGCGTGTGGTCGACCTGGCCGCTAAGCTGCTGAAGTACGGCTTCGAGCTGGATGCAACTCACGGTACGGCGATTGTACTGGGTGAAGCGGGCATCAACCCTCGTCTGGTGAACAAGGTGCATGAAGGCCGTCCGCACATTCAGGACCGTATCAAGAATGGCGAATACACCTACATCATCAACACCACGGCGGGCCGTCAGGCGATTGAAGACTCCAAGCTGATTCGCCGCAGTGCGCTGCAGTATAAAGTGCATTATGACACCACGCTGAATGGCGGTTTCGCCACCGCGATGGCGCTGAATGCAGACGCTACAGAGAAGGTGATTTCAGTGCAGGAAATGCACGCGCAAATCGCGAAGTAAGCATCAGAATGCTCTTAAAACCCGCTTCGGCGGGTTTTTTATTGCCTTTACGACCAATATTGGCGGTTGCGCTTACAGAGTAGTGGCCGCATGGTTAGCGCACTCATCTTAAAAGGAGTTTCTTGTGAATCGTACAATTGCGTTGATCTCGCTGGTGGCGTTGCTCTCTGGATGCGCGGATTTCGCCTCCTCTGTTACCAATACCATCGATAGCATGGGTATGACGCCCGACTATGCCAAAGGGTTGAAAGAGGATCTGGAGGGGCAGAAAAAGCTCACGACACCTGAGGTGAAGGTGGCGGACAACGTGCCGGAAGGCAAGCTGGTAGAGAAGTACGACAATGGCAGCAAGAAGTTTGAAACCATGGTCAAAAACCGCTGTTTTGATGAGTACATCGATGTCTACTATCCCAATGGCGTGTTAAGAAGCCATACGCCGCTGGTCAATTGCAAAGCCAACGGGGTTTCTCAGGGCTACACCCAGGACGGCAAACTGCATTCGACCATCACCTTTAAAGAGAGTGAGGCTAACGGAGAGGCGAAGACCTATGATGCCAACGGCAAAGTGGTGAAGACGGTGATCTATAAAGAGGGTCTGCCGGTAAAAAGCTAAGAGTGTTCTGTATTTACCCCTGAAGGCGGAATATTCCACTATAGTATTACGCTAGACGACACGTCTTGACTGACCCAGGGAGAATACAATGAACAACAAACTGCTGATGACCTCCATTTTTGCTGCCGCTGCTCTGTTTACCGTTGCCGGCTGCTCTTCTAACCAGTCAGTAAAAACGACTGACGGTAAAACTATTGTCACCGACGGCAAACCGCAGGTGGATGATGATACGGGTCTGGTTTCTTACAAAAATGCTGAAACCGGGCAGACAGAGCAGATTAACCGCGATCAGGTAAAATCAATGGGCGAACTGGATAACTAGTTCAGATTTACCCATTTAGCTCGTCAATATTATTCACTATTAGCCTGTTAGATTACTGACTACACTCTTTCCTTAAAAGAGAGCAGTAAATCAACAGGCTAATACATGATCTTAATTATTTATGCTCACCCTTATCCGCAGCACTCGCATGCGAATAAGCGGATGCTGGAGCAGGTAAGGAATCTCGACGGCGTAGAAGTACGCTCGCTCTATCAACTCTATCCCGATTTCAATATCGATATCGCCGCCGAACAGGAAGCGCTATCTCGTGCCGATCTCATCGTCTGGCAACATCCTATGCAGTGGTACAGCACGCCACCTCTGTTAAAACTTTGGATCGATAAAGTCTTCTTGCACGGCTGGGCGTATGGTCATAACGGTCAAGCGCTGCGGGGCAAAAGTCTGCTCTGGGCGGTGACCACCGGCGGGGGGGAGAGCCACTTCGATATCGGCGACTTCCCGGGCTTTGATGTGCTGGCGCAGCCACTTCAGGCGACCGCGCTCTATTGTGGATTACATTGGCTCCCGCCTTTCGCGATGCACTGCACCTTCGTTTGCGACGATGAAACGCTGCAAGCGCAGGCGCGTCACTATAAACAACGTTTACTCGACTGGCAGGAGAAGCACCATGGATAGCCATACGCTGATTCAGGCGCTGATCTATTTAGGCGCGGCGGCACTGATCGTGCCGGTTGCTGTACGGCTGGGGCTGGGATCGGTTCTCGGTTATCTCATCGCTGGCTGTGTCATTGGCCCCTGGGGATTGCGCTTAGTAACAGATGCCGAGTCGATCCTGCATTTTGCGGAAATCGGCGTAGTGCTGATGCTGTTTGTTATCGGTCTGGAGCTGGATCCGCGTCGTTTATGGACGCTACGGGCATCGGTATTTGGCGGCGGGGCGCTACAGATGATTGCCTGCGGCCTGCTGCTGGGTGGGTTCTGTATGCTGCTGGGTATGGAGTGGAAAGTGGCGGAGTTGATCGGCATGACGCTGGCGCTCTCCTCTACCGCCATTGCCATGCAGGCGATGAACGAACGTAATCTGACTGTTTCGCAAATGGGGCGCAGCACGTTCTCGGTGCTGCTGTTCCAGGATATTGCCGCCATTCCTTTGGTGGCAATGATCCCCCTCCTGGCAGCCTCTGGTGCCTCGACAACGCTGGGGGCGTTTGCGCTCTCGGCACTGAAAGTTGCGGGCGCACTGGCGCTGGTGATCCTGCTGGGACGCTATGTTACCCGGCCGCTGCTGCGCTTTGTCGCGCGCTCTGGCCTGCGTGAAGTCTTCAGCGCCGTGGCATTGTTCCTGGTCTTTGGCTTCGGTTTGCTGCTGGAAGAGGCCGGATTATCGATGGCGATGGGGGCATTCCTGGCCGGGGTACTGCTGGCCAGCTCGGAATATCGTCATGCGCTGGAAAGTGATATTGAGCCATTTAAAGGCTTGTTGCTTGGGCTGTTCTTTATTGGCGTTGGGATGTCGGTCGACTTTGGTACGCTGGTGACGCATCCGCTGCGGATCCTGGTGCTACTGGTCGGTTTCCTGGTCATCAAGATGGCGGTGTTATGGCTTGTTGCCCGTCCGCTGAACGTGCCTAATCAACAGCGTCGCTGGTTTGCCGTATTGCTGGGGCAGGGGAGTGAATTTGCCTTCGTGGTTTTTGGCGCGGCGCAGATGGCGAACGTACTGGATCCTGAATGGGCAAAAGCCTTAACCCTGGCGGTGGCGCTCTCGATGGCGGTTACGCCACTCTTGCTGGTGCTCTTAACTCGCCTGGAAAATGCGGGCAGCGGCCACGAGCGTGAGGCTGATGAGATTGATGAAGAACAACCTCGCGTGATTATCGCCGGGTTTGGCCGCTTTGGTCAGATTACTGGCCGCTTACTGCTGTCGAGTGGCGTAAAGATGGTCATACTTGATCACGATCCGGACCATATCGAAACGCTGCGTAAATTTGATATGAAGGTATTCTATGGCGATGCCACGCGGGTCGATCTGCTTGAATCGGCGGGTGCCAGTAAGGCCGAAGTGCTGATCAACGCCATCGACGATCCTGAAACCAGCCTGCAGCTGGCGAAGCTGGCTCAGGAACATTTCCCACACCTGAAGATCATCTCTCGTGCGCGCGATGTGGACCATTACATCCAGCTACGGCAGGCCGGTGTTGAAGCTCCCGAGCGTGAAACCTTCGAAGGGGCGCTGAAATCAGGGCGTCTGGCGCTGGAAAAGCTGGGGCTGGGTGCCTACGAGGCGCGAGAGCGTGCCGATCTGTTCCGCCGCTTTAACATTGAGATGGTGGAAGAGATGGCCGCAATGACCGAAAGTGACGCGTCGTCGCGTGCCGCGGTCGTCAAACGTACCAGCGCGATGCTGACTGAAATCATCAGCGAAGATCGTAATCATCTTTCACTGATTCAGCGTCATGGATGGCAAGGGACCGAAGAGGGTAAGCATACGGGCAACCCTGCGGATGAGCCAGAGAGTAAACCTATGACCTGAAGAGGCCTCGACAGCAATATTTAAATATTTCCGCTTCTTTACTCTGCCGCCCGTCGACGAAAGATTAAGCTTTACGTATAGTGGCGGCAATTTTTATATCCGGGAAATTTTTCAATGATCAGTCTGATTGCAGCGCTGGCGGTAGATCGCGTTATCGGTATGGAAAACGCCATGCCATGGAACCTGCCTGCCGATCTCGCATGGTTTAAACGTACCACGCTGAACAAGCCAGTAGTGATGGGCCGCCTGACCTGGGAGTCAATTGGTCGCCCTTTACCTGGCCGTAAGAACATTGTCATCAGTAGCCAGCCAGGGACCGATGATCGCGTTGAGTGGGTTAAATCTGTCGATGAAGCTATCGTCGCCTGTGGCGACGCGGAAGAAATTATGGTGATTGGCGGCGGCCGTGTTTACGAGCAGTTCCTGCCAAAAGCCCAGAAACTCTACCTGACCCATATCGATGCGGAAGTGGAAGGCGATACCCATTTCCCGGATTACGATCCGGATGAATGGGAGTCGGTCTTCAGTGAGTTTCACGATGCGGACGCACAAAACTCGCACAGCTACTGCTTTGAGATCCTTGAGCGTCGCTAACTGCGTTACGCACCTCTTTTTGACGAGAGGTGCGTACTTTTCTTAAGAGGCTACCGCCTCGTCGTCGCCTAAATCCGGCTGACGATTCGATGGTTGAATAAACCAGGCTTTATCTTCCCAGCGCAGGCAGGTGAGGTCACCTCCCCAGCAACAGCCGGTATCCAGAGCATAAATGCCCTCTGGCGTGCCTTTCCCCTCCAGTGATGCCCAGTGACCAAAGGCCACGCTATAGCTTTCCGTCACCGGCCCGGGGATAGCAAACCAGGGCTTGAGCGGCGCAGGCGCACTTTCGGGAACATCCTTGCAGTACATATCCAGCTGACCGTTCGGGAAGCAGTAACGCATGCGGGTAAAGGCGTTGGAGATAAATCGCAGGCGTGCCAGACCGCTCAGCTCAAGGCTCCAGTTATTCGGCATGTCGCCGTACATGGCATCGAGGAAGAAGGGGTAAGAGTCGCTGGTCAGCACCGCTTCTACATCACGCGCGCACTCTTTAGCGGTTTGCAGATCCCACTGCGGCGTAATCCCCGCGTGGGCCATCACCAGCTTCTTCTCTTCATCGATTTGCAGCAGCGGCTGACGGCGTAACCAGTTGATGAGTTCATCGGCATCCGGCGCATCCAGCAGCGGAGTGATACGATCTTTTGGCTTGTTACGGCTGATGCCGGCATAGACCGCCAGCAGATGGAGATCGTGGTTGCCCAGCACGACGCGAACGCTATCGCCGAGTGATTTAACGTAGCGTAACACTTCCAGCGAGCCTGGGCCGCGCGCGACCAGATCGCCCGTCAGCCACAGCGTGTCTTTGCCCGGTGTAAACTCCACCTGCTTTAACAACGCGATCAGTTCATCGTAGCAACCGTGAACGTCGCCAATAAGGTATGTAGACATGTTTTAGTGAATGAGTGTTGGGACAGCCAGACGGAAAACAGGAATGGCAATACGGAAGGTATTGCCGTCGGCATCGACCATTTCGTAATGGCCCTGCATGGTGCCCAGCGGCGTTTCGATGACCGCACCGCTGGTGTATTGATACTCTTCGCCAGGGGCGATATGCGGTTGTTCACCAACGACGCCTTCCCCCTGGACTTCGATTTCACGGCCGTTGCCATTGGTGATCAGCCAGTAGCGCCCAAGCAGTTGCACAGGCGTTCGCCCCAGGTTACGGATGGTGACGGTATAGGCAAAGACATAACGCTCTTCATCCGGCGTGGATTGCGATTCGATATAGAGACTTTGCACCTGAACACATACGCGGGGCGAATCAATCATGGCTTAGCTCTCCTTCGGCGGCGTATTATCGCTGATGTAATTAGCCAGCTTGCAGTACTGCTCGACAGAAATATTTTCCGCACGCATTGCCGGATCGATGCCCAGCTCAGATAACACCTCAACGGTAAACGAGTTACTCAGGCTGTTGCGGATCGTTTTCCGGCGCTGATTAAAGGCTTCCGTCGTAATGCGGCTCAGTACGCGCAGATCTTTTACTGGATAAGGCATCGTGGTATGAGGAACCAGACGCACCACCGCAGAGTCTACCTTTGGCGGTGGCGTAAAGGCCGTCGGCGGCACTTCAAGTACCGGGATGACGTTGCAATAATATTGCGCCATTACACTCAGTCGACCATACGCTTTACTGTTCGGCCCTGCAACCAGTCGATTCACCACCTCTTTCTGCAACATAAAGTGCATGTCGGCGATGGCATCAGTATAGCTAAACAGGTGGAACATCAGCGGCGTCGAGATGTTGTACGGCAGGTTACCAAATACGCGCAGCGGCTGGCCCATCTTCTCTGACAATTCGCCAAAGTTCATGGTCATCGCATCCTGCTGATAGATAGTCAGCTTCGGCCCGAGGAAGGGGTGCGTTTGCAGGCGCGCCGCCAGATCGCGGTCCAGCTCGATAACCGTCAGCGCGTCAAGACGCTCACCGACCGGTTCAGTCAACGCAGCAAGACCTGGGCCGATCTCGACCATCGCCTGGCCTTTCTGTGGATTGATAGCCGAAACAATACTTTCGATCACAAACTGATCGTTGAGGAAGTTTTGCCCGAAACGTTTACGGGCTAAGTGGCCCTGATGGACGCGATTATTCATTGAGTATTAACAATCATTTTGATGGCGAGATTAAGCGCCGTAATAAAACTGCCGACATCTGCCTGGCCCAGGCCTGCTAAATCAAGTGCAGTACCGTGGTCAACGGACGTTCGAATAAAGGGTAAACCGAGGGTGATGTTCACGCCGCGGCCAAATCCCTGGTATTTTAGCACGGGAAGGCCCTGATCGTGGTACATCGCCAGCACGGCATCGGCATTCTCAAGATATTTGGGCTGGAAAAGGGTATCGGCAGGCAGTGGCCCGCTGAGATTCATCCCTTTCGCACGCATCTCGTTGAGGACCGGGATAATGATGTCGATCTCTTCTGTACCCATGTGCCCGCCTTCCCCGGCATGGGGATTCAGGCCGCAGACCAGTACGTGCGGTTGCTCAATACCGAATTTAGTCTGCAAATCATGATGCAGAATCCCGATAATTTCCCGCAAAAGTGCCGGGGTAATGGCATCAGAAATCGCCTTAATGGGCAGGTGGGTGGTGACCAGCGCCACGCGCATCTCTTCAGTGGCCAACATCATCACCACTTTCGGGCTATGCGAGCGCTCTTCAAAGAATTCGGTATGCCCTGTAAAAGCAATACCTGCGTCGTTGATCACCCCCTTGTGCACCGGACCGGTAATCAGCGCCGCAAATTCGCCGTTCAGACAGCCATCGCAGGCACGCGCCAGGGTCTCTACCACGTAGTGACCATTTTCGGTGCTGAGCTGACCGGGAATCACGGGTGCGCGCAGCGGGACATTGAGCAGGGTTACGGTCCCCGCTTGCTGGGGAACCGGCTGCAGGGCGGCATCATAGGGGAGGAGAGATAAAGGCAGACCGAGCAGTGCCGCCCGGTCTTGTAACAGTGTGGCGTCAGCACAGATGACCAGCTCTACCGGCCAACTGCATTGCGCGAGCTGGACAACGAGGTCCGGACCAATCCCGGCGGGTTCGCCGGGAGTGATGACAACACGGTGGTGTTTCATTAGTTGCTCAATACTTTCACGTAAGCGCTGGCGCGTTGCTCCTGCATCCAGGTCGCCGCTTCTTCCGAGAATTTACGATTGAACAGCATGCGATACGCGCGATCTTTCTGCGCCGCATCGGTCTTATCCACGCTGCGGGTATCCATCAGTTCGATCAGGTGCCAGCCAAAGGTGGAGTGAACCGGCGCGCTCATCTGGCCCTTGTTCAGCTTCATCAGCGCATCACGGAAGGCCGGATCGTAGATATCGGCTGCCGCCCAGCCCAGATCGCCGCCCTGGTTAGCAGAGCCTGGATCCTGAGAGAACTCTTTTGCCGCATTGGCGAAAGAGGTTTTTCCGCTACGAATATCTGCCGCAATCTGCTCCAGCTTCACGCGTGCCTGATCGTCGTTCATGATCGGTGATGGCTTCAGCAAGATATGACGGGCATGCACTTCCGTGACAGAGATGCTCTGGCTCTGGCCGCGCAGGTCGTTCACTTTCAGGATGTGGAAGCCAACGCCCGAGCGGATCGGACCAATGACGTCACCTTTCTTCGCGGTGCTCAAAGCCTGAGCGAAGATAGACGGCAGCTCCTGGATACGGCCCCAACCCATCTGGCCGCCTTTCAGCGCCTGCTGGTCGGCAGAGTAAGTGATTGCCAGTTTGCCAAAATCACCGCCGTTTTTCGCCTGATCGACGATGGAACGCGCCTGGTTTTCCGCATCAGCAACCTGATCGGAGGACGGATTTTCCGGCAGTGGGATCAAGATGTGGCTCAGGTTCAGCTCTGTACTGGCATCGTTCTGGTTACCCACCTGTTTCGCCAACTGATCCACTTCCTGAGGCAGGATGGTGACACGACGACGGACTTCGTTGTTACGCACCTCAGAAATCAGCATCTCTTTGCGAATCTGATTACGATAGGTTGAGTAGCTAATACCGTCATAGGCCAGACGACTGCGCATCTGATCTGCAGACATGTTGTTCTGTTTAGCGATGTTCGCGATCGCCTGATCGAGCTGTTCGTCAGAGATCTTCACACCCATTTTTTGACCCATCTGCAGAACGATCTGATCCATGATCAGACGTTCAAGGATCTGATGACGCAGCGTGGCATCATCCGGAAGTTGCTGACCTGCCTGACCCGCGTTGAGCTTCACAGACTGCATTAAACCATCAACGTCGCTCTCAAGTACTACACCGTTGTTCACAACGGCTGCGACTTTATCGACAACCTGTGGGGCCGCGAAGCTGGTATTCGCAACCATGGCGATACCGAGCAGCAGCGTTTTCCAGTTCTTCATACTTTTTCCATTTCAATTAACCGCAAATGCGGATTACGTTGTCATTCAAGTACATCACAGAGAATTTTGGTACGGCAGAATGTTAGAACGCAGCATCTGCTGAGTACCCAGGCCGTAATTCGAACTCAGGCCACGCAGTTCGATGTTAAAGCCGATAACTTTATCGTATTCGCTCTGCTGGCGAGTTGTATCCCAACCGTTCAGCTTACGTTCGTAGCCGACAGTGATAGCGTAGCAGCAGGAGTTATACTGCAGCCCCACCATCTGATCGGCCGGCTTGCTGGTGTTGGTGTCAAAGTAGTACGCACCCACGATGGACCAGCGATCGGCGATCGGCCAGCTTGCTGTGCCACCCACCTGCGAAATGCCCTCTTTGTACTGCTGCGCCGTAGCGAAGCTCGGCAATGTCGCCTGGATGTATTCCGGGCTGGCATAACGGTAGCTCAACTGCACCAGACGGTCTTCATCACGACGATACTCGATGGAGCCGCTGCCGGTGGAGACGTTGTTCAGACGGGTATCGTACTGTACGCCGCCGCGCAGGCCCCAACGATCGGTCATGCGCCAGTAAGTGTCTCCGGCCCAGACCAGGGAGCCCGTTTTGTTGTCTTCTTCCCAGTTGATATCGTCATCACCGGTACGAGACTCGGTGAAATAGTAGATTTGACCAACAGAAACGTTAAAACGTTCAACCTGAGCATCATCAAAGATGCGGGTTGTTACCCCGGTCGTCAGCTGGTTAGCAGAAGCAATGCGGTCCAGACCGCCGTAGGTACGGTCACGGAACAGGCCGCTGTAGTCAGACTGCAGGAAGGACGAGTCGTAGTTCTGGATGTTGCTCTGATCGCGATAAGGGACGTAAAGATACTGAATGCGCGGCTCAAGCGTCTGGGTGTAGCCGTTCGCCAGGTTCATGTCGCGTTCAAGAATCAGCTTACCGTCCATCTTAAATTGCGGAAGGGTACGGTTAACAGAATCTTTCAGATCGGTGCCATAACGATTGTTATACCAATCCAGGTTCTCCTGCTGATAGTGGGTTGCCATCAGCTTGGCTTCGGTATCCAGGCTTGCCCAGTTATTCGACCACGGCAGGTTGATAGTCGGTTCAATGTGCACACGCGTGGATTCCGGCATATCGTCATTGGTGTTAACGAAGTGCACCGCCTGCGCATAAACGCGGGTATCGAACGGACCGACATCATTTTGATACCAGTTAACATCAAGCTGTGGCTCGGCAGCATAGGTGCTGCGAGTCTGGTTGCTGAAGACCTGGAACTGCTTGGTAGAGACCGTCGCGTTGAAGTTTTGTACCGCATAGCCGGCGCTGAAAATCTGCGTCGCGTAGCCATCGGTACTGGAACCGTATTTGGAATCGAAATCGTTAAAGTAGTTCGAGTCGCTGACCTTGGTGTAGTTGACGTTAAAACGCCACACCTGATCCATTACCCCGGAGTGTTGCCAGTAGTACAACCAGCGATGGCGATCGCCTTCGGTGGGATGCTCATCTTCATAGACTTTATCTGAAGGCAGATAATCCAGCTCCATAATACCCGCGCCCGCCTGCGACAGATAGCGGAACTCATTCTCCCACATGATATTGCCGCGCTTATGGATATAGTGCGGCGTAATCGTGGCATCCATGTTTGGCGCGATGTTCCAGTAGTACGGCAGGTAAAACTCGAAGTAGTTACTGGTGCTGTATTTCGCATTCGGGATCAGGAAACCTGAACGGCGCTTATCGCCAACCGGCAGCTGCAGGTAAGGGCTGTAGAAGATAGGCACCGGGCCGAGCTTAAAGCGGGCGTTCCAGATCTCTGCAACTTGCTCTTCGCGGTCATGGATCACTTCGCTTCCCACGACGCTCCAGGTATTAGAGCCGGGCAGACAGGAGGTGAAGGTGCCGTTTTCCAGAATGGTATAGCGGTTTTCACCGCGCTGTTTCATCAGATCGGCGTTACCGCGACCCTGACGACCCACCATCTGGTAATCGCCTTCCCAGACGTTGGTATCTTTGGTATTAAGATTTGCCCAACCTTTCGGACCTTTCAGAATGACCTGATTATCGTCATAGTGCACATTACCCAGCGCATCAACAGTTCGCACCGGTTCGGCGGCACCGTCAGGCTGCTTTTGATGAAGCTGAACCTCATCGGCCTGCAGACGGCTATTACCCTGTGCAATATCGACATTGCCGTGGAAAACGGCATTGTCAGGGTAATTACCTTTTGCGTTATCCGCAGTGATGGTGACCGGTAAGTCGTTCGTATCACCCTGAACCAACGGGCGATTATAGCTGGGAACACCCAGCATACATTGCGAGGCGAGATCGGCTGCCAGTCCCTGTTGAGTATAGAGGGCAGTGCCAATCATTGTGGCCAGAAGGGTGGGGATACGTTTTTTCATACGTTTTATTTGTTGTTCCGTCATCAGTGGCTATACGCTGGCAAACGGTCAGAGACTATCTTACTCATCATCGCAGTGCCAGCGTTAATCCTGCCCGTTTGCGAGCCGTGGTGATAGGCTCGCTATTGAATGACGAGTATGATAATGCAAATTATAGGCGATGTCCTTCAATTGACCGTGGCGAGACCACAGGAATGATGGCATTGCACAGGATCAGATCCATCACCATTTGGGGAGTATATGCAGTATTGGGGAAAAATTATCGGCGTGGCGTTCGCATTAATGATGGGCGCAGGCTTCTGGGGCATCATTCTGGGGCTGATTATCGGCCATATGTTTGATAAAGCTCGCAGTCGTAAGATGGCCTGGTTCGCCAATCAGCAACAGCGTCAGGCCCTCTTTTTTGCGACGACCTTCGAAGTGATGGGGCATCTGACTAAATCAAAAGGGCGCGTGACAGAGGCGGACATTCACGTCGCCAGCCAGTTTATGGACCGAATGAACCTGCACGGGGATTCGCGTGCGGCGGCGCAACATGCATTTCGCGTAGGTAAGGCGGATAACTATCCCCTGCGTGAAAAGATGCGTCAGTTCCGCAGCGTCTGTTTCGGTCGTTTTGATTTGATTCGTATGTTCCTTGAGATCCAGATTCAGGCAGCCTTTGCCGATGGTTCGCTTCATCCGAACGAACGCGACGTGCTGTATGTCATTGCGGAAGAGCTCGGTATCTCACGAATGCAGTTTGACCAGTTCCTGCGCATGATGCAGGGCGGAGCGCAGTTCGGTGGCGGTTACCAACAGCAGCAATCTTCTGGCGGCGGCTGGCAGCAGGCGCAACGTGGCCCGACGCTGGAAGATGCCTGTAACGTGCTAGGTGTGAAGCCAACGGACGATGGCCCAACCATTAAGCGCGCCTATCGTCGACTGATGAGCGAACATCATCCGGATAAGCTGGTGGCGAAAGGGTTACCGCCAGAAATGATGGAGATGGCGAAGCAGAAAGCGCAGGAGATTCAGAAAGCGTATGAGCTCATAAAAGATCAGAAAGGCTTTAAATAAGATACGCCCGGTATAGCCGGGCGTTATTTTAGAAGTCGACCGGGGCTTTAAAGGTCATCGCATTCCCGAAAGCGGGATGGGTGATGGTCAGCATCCGGGCATGCAGCTGCAGGCGAGGCGCCAGCGCGCGCGCCTCCGGTGGCGCATAGAAGCGATCCCCAAGAATCGGATGCCCCAATGCCAGCATATGCACGCGCAGCTGGTGTGAACGGCCGGTAATCGGTTTTAGCAGGACCCGCGCCGTATTATCCGGCGCGTACTCCAGCACTTCATACTCAGTCTGCGCCGGTTTGCCTGTCTCATAGCAGACCATCTGCTTCGGACGGTTAGGCCAGTCGCAAATCAGGGGCAGATCCACCAGCCCTTCGGCTTTCTCCGGGTGCCCCCAGACGCGGGCAACATACTCTTTTTTGGGCTCACGCTCGCGGAACTGGCGTTTAAGCTCCCGCTCCGCCGCTTTGGTCAGCGCCACCACAATCACGCCGCTGGTGGCCATATCCAGACGATGAACCGACTCTGCCAGCGGATAATCGCGCTGAATGCGCGTCATCACGCTGTCTTTGTGTTCATCCAGACGGCCCGGTACGGATAACAGACCGCTCGGCTTGTTGACCACCATGATATGTTCATCCTGATACAGGATAACCAGCCAGGGATCCTGCGGCGGATTGTAGGGCTCCATTTGCATGCTGCGCTCCGGTTACTGATGCGTCACGACGATCAGGCGCAGCGCATCCAGACGCCAGCCAGCCTGCTGCAAGCTTTCCAGCACCTGCTGACGGTTGCTCTCAATCGCCGCCAGCTCATCATCACGGATGTTCGGGTTCACTGCACGCAAGGCTTCGAGGCGAGAGAGCTCGGCAGAGAGTTTTTCATCCGCTTCGCTGCGCGCCGCGTCAATCAATGCCTGAGCCGCTTTCTCAATCTGCGTTTCACCCAGTTGCAGGATGGCATGAACGTCCTGTTGTACCGCATTCACCAGTTTGCTGCCGGTATGGCGGTTTACCGCGCTGAGCTGACGGTTAAAGCTTTCGAACTCGACCTGCGCGGCAAGATTGGTGCCGTTTTTATCCAGCAGCAGGCGTACCGGCGTCGCGGGCAGGAAGCGGTTAAGCTGCAGCTGTTTTGGCGCCTGGGCCTCAACCACGTAGATAAGTTCTACCAGCAGGGTACCCACCGGCAGGGCCTTGTTTTTCAGCAGCGAGATGGTACTGCTGCCGGTATCGCCGGAGAGAATGAGATCCAGACCGTTGCGGATCAGCGGATGTTCCCAGGTGATAAACTGCGCATCCTCGCGTGAGAGGGCCACATCACGTTCAAAGGTGATGGTGCACCCGTCTTCCGGCAGGCCCGGGAAATCCGGCACCAGCATATGATCGGAAGGCGTCAGCACAATCAGGTTTTCGCCACGATCGTCCTGGTTAATGCCCACGATATCGAACAGATTCATAGAGAAGCTGATCAGACTGGTATCGTCATCCTGCTCTTCAATGCTTTCGGCCAGGCGCTGTGCTTTTTCGCCGCCATTGGAGTGGATCTCCAGCAGGCGATCGCGGCCCTGTTCCAGCTGCGCTTTAAGCGCATCATGTTTTTCACGGCAAGATTTGATCAGCTCGTCAAAGCCTTCGGTCTCTTCCGGCGCGGCCAGGTAACCAATCAGATCGCCATGCACCTGATCGTAAATAGTGCGACCGGTCGGGCAGGTATGTTCAAACGCGTCCAGACCCTCGTGGAACCAGCGCACCAGCACGCTCTGAGCCGTTTTTTCCAGGTAAGGCACATGGATCTGAATATCGTGCGCCTGCCCAATACGGTCCAGACGGCCAATACGCTGCTCCAGCAGGTCCGGGTTAAACGGCAGGTCAAACATCACCAGGTTGCTGGCGAACTGGAAGTTACGCCCTTCAGAACCGATCTCGGAACAGAGCAGTACCTGAGCGCCGCTATCCTCTTCGCCAAACCAGGCGGCAGCGCGGTCGCGCTCGATAATGGACATCCCTTCGTGGAACACGGCGGCGCGGATACCTTCGCGCTCGCGCAGCACCTGCTCCAGCTGCAGCGCAGTGGCGGCTTTGGCGCAAATCACCAGCACCTTCTGGGAGCGATGCGCGGTCAGGTAGCCCATCAGCCACTCAACGCGCGGGTCGAAGTTCCACCAGGTACCGGTATCCCCTTCGAATTCCTGATAGATCTGCTCGGGATAGAGCATGTCACGGGCGCGATCTTCAGCGCTTTTACGCGCGCCCATAATGCCGGAGACCTTAATGGCCGTCTGATACTGGGTCGGCAGCGGCAGCTTAATGGTGTGCAGCTCGCGTTTCGGGAAGCCTTTCACACCATGGCGAGTATTACGGAACAGCACGCGGCTGGTGCCGTGGCGGTCCATTAGCATAGAGACCAGCTCCTGGCGGGCAGCTTCTGCACCGTCATGCCCGCTGTTGGCCGTCTGCAGCAGCGGCTCGATATCCTGCTCGCCAATCAGATCGCTCAGAGTATTAAGCTCATCATTAGAAAGATGTTTGCCTGCCAGCAGCAGCGCTACTGCATCGGCAACCGGACGATAATTTTTTTGCTCTTCGACGAACTGCTCGAAATCGTGGAAACGGCTCGGATCGAGCAGGCGCAGGCGGGCAAAGTGGCTTTCCAGCCCCAGCTGTTCTGGCGTAGCGGTCAACAGCAATACGCCCGGCACGCGCTCGGCCAGCTGTTCGATAGCCATATATTCGCGGCTTGGCGCATCGACGCTCCAGACCAGATGGTGCGCTTCATCCACCACCATCAGATCCCATTCCGCGTCGCAGAGGTGTTCGAGGCGCTGTTTGCTCCGGCGGACGAAGTCCAGCGAGCAGATCACCAGCTGTTCGGTTTCGAAGGGGTTATCTGCATCGTGCTGGGCTTCGGCGTAACGCTCGTCGTCAAACAGCGCAAAACGCAGATTGAAGCGACGCAGCATCTCCACCAACCACTGGTGTTGCAGGGTTTCCGGGACGATAATCAGCACGCGCTCGGCGGCGCCGGAGAGCAGCTGTTGATGCAGGATCATGCCCGCTTCGATGGTTTTACCCAGGCCAACCTCATCTGCCAGCAGTACGCGCGGTGCGTGGCGACGGCCTACGTCATGGGCAATGTTGAGCTGATGCGGAATCAGGCTGGTGCGCTGGCCACGCAGGCCGCTCCAGGGCATGCGGTACTGTTCGCTCTGGAATTTACGCGCGCGATAACGCAGGGCGAAACGGTCCATACGGTCAATCTGACCGGCGAACAGACGATCCTGAGGTTTGCTGAAGACCAGTTTGCTATCAAGCAGCACCTCGCGCAGCATCACATCGCTCTCGTCCGTGTCGAGGCGCGTGCCAATATAGGCAAGCAGTCCATTCTCTTCTTTTACGTCTTCAATCTTTAGCTGCCAGCCTTCATGGCTGGTCACGGTGTCGCCCGGGTTGAACATGACGCGGGTAACAGGGGAGTCATTGCGAGCGTACAGACGGTTTTCACCGGTAGCGGGGAAGAGGAGAGTCACCATTCGCGCATCCAGCGCCACAACCGTTCCTAATCCAAGTTCGCTTTCTGTATCGCTGATCCAGCGTTGACCAAGTGTAAAAGGCATATATGTTCGGCTCTACTCTTTAAATTGCAGGCAATAGTTCAACCACCGTCGAAGATCGACAGTCATTAAAATATGGGTCCGGGAATGGAAAGGGCGCTATGGTACTGGATGGCAGCGATTTCGTCACCTGTCAAAATAGCCCCATCTGCCCAGTCATCAGTGTAGCAAAATCGTCGTCCAGGAAGGGTAAAATTCCGTCCGCCACGGGCTGAAGTTGTTTTGTGAGGTAGTGATCATAGTCAAGCGGCGAGCGCTGATAGTCCACCGGCTCAGGCCCGCTGGTGGTCCAGACGTATTTGATTGTGCCGCGGTTCTGATACTGCTGCGCGCGCCCCAGACGGACATTCTCTTCATCGGCAAGCCTTGCAGCACGCACGTGCGGCGGCACATTGCGCTGGTATTCCGCCAGCGGCCGACGCAGCCGCTTACGGTAGACCAGCTGTGTATCCAGTTCGCCCGCCATCAGGCTGGCAATGGTCTCCCGGACATAGTCCTGGTAGGGCTCATTGCGGAAGATTTTCAGGTAAAGCTCTTGCTGGAAACGCTGGGCCAGCGGCGTCCAGTCGGTACGCACCGTCTCCAGCCCTTTAAACACCATGCGCTGGTCATCGCCCTGCTGAATCAGCCCTGCGTAGCGTTTTTTGCTGCCCTGGTCGGTACCCCGAATAGTGGGCATTAAGAAACGACAGAAATGGGTTTCATACTCCAGCTCCAGCGCGCTGGTTAACCGCTCTTTTTGCAAATGGTTTTGCCACCAGTCATTGACGTAGGCGACCAGCCGTTTGCCAATGGCCATGGCCTGGTCTTCGCTCTGCTGGCCTTTTAGCCAGACAAAGGTCGAGTCCGTATCGCCGTAAATCACCTCATAGCCCTGGGATTCGATTAACGCCTTCGTCTGGCGCATGATCTCATGTCCACGCATGGTGATCGACGAGGCCAGTCTGGGATCGAAAAAGCGGCAGGCGCTGGTGCCGAGCACGCCATAGAAGGCGTTCATGATGATCTTCAGTGCCTGAGAGAGAGGCGAATTGCCGTGACGCTTTGCTTCGTCGCGGCCATGCCAGATCTGGCTGACGATCTCGGGCAGGCAGTGTTTCTGACGGGAAAAATGGGCCCCGAGAAAGCCTTCGGTGCTGTGAGTGTTATCTGGCTGCACCATCCCCTCTACCAGACCCACAGGATCAATCAAAAAGGTGCGGATGATAGAGGGATAAAGGCTTTTGTAATCCAACACCAGCACCGAGTCATACAGCCCTGGCCTGGAGTCCATCACGTAGCCTCCAGGGCTTGCCTGCGGCGGCACATCGCCGAGATTAGGGGCCACATAGCCCGCCCGGTGCATGCGAGGAAAATAGAGATGGCTAAAGGCCGCTACCGAGCCCCCGTGACGATCCACCGCCAGGCCGTTGACCGTGGCGCGCTCCAGTAAAAAGGGCATGATCTCTGTTTTATGGAAAATCTGGGTCACCAGCTCGCAATCTTTCAGGTTATAGGTAGCGAGCGCCGGTTTGTTTTCGGCGAAACGGCGGTCAATTTCGTCCATCCTGTCCCAGGGGTTATCGATTGCTTTTCCTTCGCCGAGCAGCTCCTGGGCCACCGCTTCGAGGGAAAATGACGAGAAATTCCAGAAGGCGGATTTCAGCGCTTCGATGCCGTCGATAATCAGGCGTCCATTGGCCTGCGCAAAGAAGACCCCATTCTTGAAGCCGTGCTCGCGCCACTCCAGCTCGCTGTTGTCGCGCCCCAGAAGCAGGGGGACGCGATAGCGTTCCGCATGCTTTTGCAAAACGCGCAGATCGAACTGCACCACATTCCAGCCGATGAGCACATCGGGATCGTGCTGGGCAAACCAGGCGTTGAGTTTTTCGAGAAGCTGGGGGCGGCTTGAAACATATTCCAGCTGGAAATCGAGGCCAGAAGCCTCGCCATTCGGCGGCCCGAGCATATAGACAACCCGCTGGCCACACCCCTCAATGCCAATGCAGTAGAGCTCACCGTGACGAGTGGTTTCGATATCCAGCGAGGCCCATTTTAGCGACGGGCGATAGTGAGGATTTGGTTTTAGCCGCGCATTGACCAGCCGGTTGCCCTGCAGGGTGCCATCGACCCAGACGGGGGCGGTGATAAAGCGCTCCATTAAAAAACGCTCAGGCGGCCGGATATCGGCCTCGTAGAGGGTAACGCCCGCCTCGCGCAGCACTTTTTCAAAGCGCATAAGCTGGCGGTGACCGCGACAGTAAAGGCCATACACCGTGCGGCGCTGGAAATCTTTTAATGCAAGCGGCGTAAGGCGCCAGCCGTTTTCGTCGCGCAGCAACGTTCGGGTCTTTTCAACATGAGGCTCGGGAATAAAGGCCACCGATTCCTGCGGCGGTAGCGTAACATGCAGCGGACCCTCGTCCGTAGCCAGCCAGAACGCCACCTCGGTACCTTGCGGCGTGTCTCGCCAGTGTCGGGTCAGTAAAAAGCCTTCTCGCGCCTGCGTCACGCCATTATCCCATCAAACAAAACCAGGCGTGATTATAGCCTGGTTGAAGGGCTTTTGCTGGGGTTTTATACAGGTGTGTTCGGCCGGAAGGCCTCGGCTTACCCCTCTCCCTATAGGGGAGAGGCGGTGCTCACTGCCCGTAATAAGCTTTTGCGCCGTGCTTACGCAGGTAGTGCTTATCCAGCAATGTTTGCTGCATATCGGGTAATTGCGGCGCCAGCTGGCGGCAGAAGATGCCCATATAAGCCACCTCTTCCAGCACGATGGCGTTATGAACCGCATCCTCGGCGTTTTTACCCCAGGCAAACGGGCCGTGGGAGTGAACTAACACCCCCGGCATCTGCGCCGCGTCGATCCCCTGTTTCTCGAAGGTTTCGACAATGACGTTACCTGTTTCCCATTCGTATTCGCCGTTAATTTCGGCATCGGTCATCAGACGGGTGCAGGGGATGGTGCCGTAAAAGTAGTCCGCATGGGTGGTTCCGGTGGCGGGAATAGACTGACCGGCCTGAGCCCAGATGGTGGCATGACGTGAGTGGGTATGCACAATGCCGCCAATCGACGGGAATGATTGATAAAGCAGGCGGTGGGTTGGCGTATCGGAAGAGGGCTTTTTGGTCCCCTCCACCACTTCGCCGGTGGCAATGTTGACCACCACCATGTCTTCAGCGGTCATGACGCTGTAATCCACCCCTGAGGGTTTGATGACAAAGACACCTTGCTCACGGTCGACAGCGCTGACGTTACCCCATGTGAGGGTAACGAGATTGTGCTTCGGCAGCGCCAGATTCGCTTCCAGCACCTGACGTTTCAGATCTTCTAACATGCATTCCTCCAGGAAAAAGAGGCCCGCCCTGCGGCAGGCCAAAGGTTCCCCTGTTAACGTTTTGAGCCGTAGTAGACTTCGTTCCAGCGCAGTGCGTCTTTAAAGGCTGGCAGGCGGGTGTCGTTATCAATGACGGCAATTTCAATGTCGTGCAGTTCAGCGAACTGACGCATGTCGCTCAGATCCAGCGCATGGCTAAAGACGGTATGGTGGGCACCGCCCGCCACGATCCAGGCTTCGGAGGCGGTCGCCAGGTCTGGCTGTGCTTTCCACAGGGCGTTGGCTACCGGCAGCTTCGGCAGGGCGTGTGGGGTTTCGACCGCATCCACGCAGTTCACCAGCAGACGGAAACGATCGCCCAGGTCGATCAGGCTGGCGTTGATGGCCGGGCCGGTACGGGTATTGAAGATCAGGCGTGCCGGATCTGCTTTACCGCCAATGCCCAGATACTGCACGTCGAGGGTCGGTTTCTCTTCCACGGCGATGGTTGGGCATACTTCCAGCATGTGTGAGCCCAGCACCAGATCGTTGCCGTTTTCGAAGTGGTAGGTGTAATCCTCCATAAAGGAGGTGCCGCCCTGCAGACCGGTTGACATCACTTTCATGATGCGAAGCAGAGCGGCAGTTTTCCAGTCGCCTTCGCCCGCAAAGCCGTAACCCTGCTGCATCAGACGTTGAACCGCCAGGCCTGGTAACTGTTTCAGGCCGTGAAGATCTTCGAAGGTGGTGGTAAAGGCATGGAAGCCGCCTTGTTCAAGGAAGCGTTTCATCCCCAGTTCGATTCGCGCGGCATCCAGCACGTTCTGACGTTTGTCGCCGTTAATCTGCGCGGCGGCCGTCAGGCGGTAGCTGCTCTCATACTCGTCCACCAGCGCGCTAACGTCGCCGTCGGCAACTTCATTCACCACCTGTACCAGGTCGCCCACGGCCCAGGTGTTCACGGAGAAACCAAATTTAATCTGCGCAGCCACTTTGTCGCCGTCGGTAACGGCCACTTCGCGCATGTTGTCGCCGAAGCGCACTACTTTCAGCTGACGGGTATCTTGTTTAGAGACCGCCTGACGCATCCAGGCGCCAATGCGTTTGTGTGCCTGAGCATCCTGCCAGTGGCCCGTGACCACGGCATGCTGCTGACGCATACGCGCGCCAATGAAGCCGAACTCGCGGCCGCCGTGAGCGGTCTGGTTCAGGTTCATAAAGTCCATGTCGATGCTGTCCCACGGCAGGGCCGCGTTGAACTGGGTATGGAACTGAAGCAGCGGCTTATTGAGAATGGACAGGCCGTTGATCCACATTTTTGCCGGGGAGAAGGTGTGCAGCCACACCACCATGCCTGCGCATTTATCGTCGTAGTTTGCGTCGCGGCAGATATGGGTGATCTCGTCCGGGGAGGTGCCCAGCGGTTTCAACACCAGTTTGCACGGCAGTTTGGCCTCGGCATTCAGGGCATTGACCACATGTTCAGCGTGTTGCGTCACCTGGCGCAGGGCTTCCGGCCCGTAGAGGTGTTGGCTACCAATCACAAACCACACTTCATAATTATTAAAAATCGTCATTATCGTGTCCTTAATGTGTCAGGGTTGCCGTGGATTCCGGGCTGTTTTTTGCCGGTGCGGCGACAGGGAGATAGTGAAGCTCAGCGCTTTTCGCCCACTGCTGGTAGCGCTGATAAAGTTGTTCAAAGCGTTGCGCCTGGGCGGTACGCGGCTGAAGGGTGTTTTCCACGGCGCTGGCCATATGCTGCTGCGCAGCAGGAATATCGGCATGGACCCCAGCGGCCACGGCGGCAAAGATGGCGGCACCGAGCGCGCAGCACTGATCGGAGGCGACAATCTGCAGCGGGCGATTCAGCACGTCGCAGCAGGCCTGCATGATCACCGGATTCTTACGGGCAATACCGCCCAGCGCCATCACGTTGTTGACGGCAATTCCTTGCTCCGTGAAACACTCCATAATGGCGCGTGCGCCAAAGGCGGTAGCGGCAATCAGACCGCCAAACAGCGCCGGCGCATCTGTCGCCAGGTTAAGATCGGTAATCACCCCTTTCAGGCGCTGGTTAGCGAAGGGGGTACGGCGGCCGTTAAACCAGTCGAGCACCACCGGCAGATGCTCCAGGGAGGGATTTTTCGCCCAGGCATCGGTGAGCTGCACCAGCAGCTGTTTTTTACTCTCGGCAATCTGCGTTTTCAGTTCCGGATGGGTCGCTGCCAGTTGATCAAGCGGCCAGCCCAGCACGCGGCCAAACCAGGCATAGATATCGCCAAACGCCGACTGACCTGCTTCCAGGCCGATAAAATCGGGGACGACGCTGCCATCAACCTGGCCGCAAATACCTTTTACCGCACGCTCGCCGACGCTGGCTTTATCGGCGGTCAGGATGTCGCAGGTCGAAGTGCCGATGACTTTCACCAGGGTGTTTGGCTGCGCACCTGCGCCCACGGCACCCATATGGCAGTCAAACGCGCCGCCGGCGATCGCTACGGTTTCTGGCAGACCAAGACGTTCAGCCCACTCGGCGCAGAGGTTGCCTACTGGCACGTCTGCGGTCCAGGTATCGGTAAACAGCGGGTAGTCGAGATGCTGATTGATGATGGGATCGAGCTCGTCAAAGAAGGTCGCGGGTGGCAGACCGCCCCAGCTTTCGTGCCACAAGGATTTGTGCCCGGCGCTACAGCGGCCGCGGCGAATATCCTGCGGGCGGGTGGTGCCAGACAGCAGGGCCGGAACCCAGTCGCATAACTCGATCCACGACACTGCTGTCTGGGCAACGCGGGGATCCTGGCGGGTCACGTGCAGGATTTTGGCCCAGAACCACTCGCTGGAATAAATACCGCCGATATAACGTGAGTAATCGCTCTTACCCGGCTGATGGCACAAACGGGTGATGGCCTCGGCTTCTTCAACTGCGGTATGGTCTTTCCAGAGCACGAACATAGCATTCGGGTTATCGGCAAATTCAGGGCGCAGCGCCAGAACGTGGCCGTCGGCATCAATGGGGGCGGGGGTCGAGCCGGTGCTGTCCACGCCAATGCCCACAATCTGGCTACGCTGGTCCGCACTCAGCCCGGCGAGTACGGTTTTGATCGCCGCTTCCATCGACTCGATGTAGTCACGGGGGTGATGACGAAACTGGTTGTTCGGCGCATCGCAATAACGCCCCTCTTGCCAGCGCGGATACCACTCCACGCTTGTCGCTATCTCCTGACCGGTTGTGCACTCCACTGCCAGGGCGCGTACCGAGTCACTGCCAAAATCGAGGCCAATTGCAATTGCCATGGTGCTGCTCCATCAAAATACAGGTATGGAAGAACATTAGAGAGTGGGGGGAAAAATCGTCAGGCAGGATTCGCTAATCTTATGGATAATTTTGCTATGCCTGTGGAAAGTGTGACGCTGTGCAAATATTCAATGTGGACATTTCTGCCGTAGTTATAGACACTTTTGTTACTGATTATCGGCCTCTGATACGGCGAAAATGTGACGCAGTACGCTAAAGCGCCGTACCTTAACGAGAAGTCATCCCGTTCACGGCTTTCAGACGCCTTTTTTCAGGTCGGCTCTGTAGATATGGACAATTGGTTTCCTTACCCTATGCCAGGAGTATTGAATTTATGGCTGAAACGCAAAACGATCCCTTACTGCCAGGCTATTCGTTCAACGCGCATTTGGTGGCGGGGCTGACCCCTATTGAGGCAGAGGGATATCTCGATTTTTATATCGATCGCCCGCTGGGTATGAAGGGCTATATCCTGAACCTGACGGTGCGTGGCGAAGGCGTGATTAAAAATCAGGATCAGACCTTTGTCTGCCGTCCGGGCGACATCCTCCTCTTTCCTCCCGGGGAGGTTCACCACTATGGTCGTCATCCGGATGCCAGCGAGTGGTATCACCAGTGGGTCTACTTCCGTCCGCGCGCTTACTGGCAAGAGTGGCTGAGCTGGCCATCCATGTTTGCCCACACCGGTTTCTATCGCCCGGACGAGGTGCATCAACCGCTGTTTCGTGAACTGTTTGCGCAGATCATCGAGGCAGGGCAGGCGGGGGGGCGCTATGCCGAACTGCTGGCAATTAACCTGCTGGAGCAACTGCTGCTCAGACGTATGGAAGCCATCAATGAATCCCTTAACCCGCCGCTGGATCACCGGGTGCGCGATGCCTGCCAGTACATTAGCGATCATCTGGCGGACAGCCAGTTTGATATTGCCAGCGTAGCCCAGCATGTCTGCCTGTCGCCGTCACGCCTCTCGCATCTGTTCCGCCAGCAGTTGGGGGTGAGCGTGTTGAGCTGGCGCGAAGATCAGCGTATCAGCCAGGCCAAGCTGTTGCTCAGTACCACCCGCATGCCGATCGCCAGCGTCGGGCGCAATGTCGGGTTTGAGGATCAGCTCTATTTTTCTCGCGTCTTTAAGAAATGCACCGGCGCCAGCCCCAGCGAATTCCGGGCAGGTTGTGAATAAAGCGTAAAAAAAGATAAACGACATGGCGTAAGTCTGTTCACACCCGGTAAACTATTCAGACAATTGATGTCTTGACGCAGCAGGCGGCTCTTCGCAGAATCCCTGCTTCGTTATCTGACCGGAAAAGTTATGCAGGCATTGCTGGAACACTTCATCACCCAGTCCGTTACTTACTCCCTCATTGCCGTTGCGCTGGTGGCTTTTCTGGAATCGCTGGCGCTGGTCGGGCTGATCCTCCCCGGTACGGTGATGATGGCTGGTCTTGGCGCGCTGATAGGTAGCGGCGAGGTTAATTTCTGGCAGGCCTGGCTGGCGGGCATTATCGGTTGTCTGCTGGGCGACTGGATCTCGTTCTGGCTGGGCTGGCGTTTCAAAAAGCCGCTGCATCGCTGGTCTTTCATGAAAAAGAACAAGGCGCTGCTGGATAAAACCGAGCACGCCCTGCATCAACACAGTATGTTTACGATTCTGGTGGGACGTTTTGTTGGCCCGACGCGTCCGCTGGTGCCCATGGTGGCTGGCATGCTCGATCTGCCGATCAAAAAATTCATTGTGCCAAATATCATTGGCTGCCTCTTCTGGCCGCCATTCTACTTCCTGCCTGGCATTCTGGCCGGAGCGGCTATCGATATTCCTGCAGGTCAGGATAGCGGCGGCTTTAAGTGGTTACTGCTGGCAACGGCATTGCTGCTTTGGCTGGCGGCCTGGCTCTGCTGGCGTCTGTGGCGCAGTACCCGGGCTAACGTCGATAAGCTGAGCGCCTTGCTGCCGCGATCGCGATTACTGTGGCTGGCACCCCTGCTGCTGGGCGTGGCGGTGGTGGCGCTGGTGGCGCTTATTCGCCACCCGCTGATGCCCGTCTATGGTGAGATTCTGTTGAAGGTCGTGAGCCGTTAACCGCGCGCAATGCCCAGCAGATGCGAGGCGCTGGCGTCGCCGCTAAGCAGCACGCGGGTCTCACCGTCCCAGGCGATACGCCCGTCAGCCACGACTACCGAACGTCTGGCGATGCGGGCCGCATCTTCCACGCTATGCGACACCATCAACATGGTGAGCTGCTGACGCTCGCAGACCTCTTTGACCAGCAATAGCATCTCCTGACGCAGAGCAGGATCGAGGGCGGAAAAGGGTTCGTCCAGCAGTAATATCGGCTGTTCTCGCACCAGGCAGCGCGCCAGCGCGGCACGCTGGCGCTGGCCCCCGGAGAGCTCTCCTGGCAACCTGTCCAACAGATCGCTGATGCCCATCTGGCCGGCGATGGCCGCGAGCTTGCGCTGTTGATCGCCATTGAGCTTCAGGCCAGGGTGCATCCCCAGCCCGATGTTCTGCCGAACGCTCAGGTGGGTAAAAAGGTTGTTTTCCTGGAACAGCATCGACACCGGGCGCCGGGAAGGGGGCGTCCAGGTGTGATCCCGGTTTTCTATCAAGATTGTCCCGCTGGCGGGCTGCAGAAAACCGGCGATCAGATTGAGCAGGGTGCTTTTCCCCGCACCGCTTGGGCCGAGGATGGCAACCGACTCTCCCTGCGGCACAGAGAGGGTAAAACGCATCGGCAGGTGCTGGTAAAGCCAGGTCACATCAGTCAGTTTTAGCATCACGCCCCGGAAGTTTTTCAATAACGGTAAACAAGGCAAAGCAGAGCATCAGGAGCAGAAGCGCCGTAACGGCTCCGTCCTGGCTGCGATAGGAGCCAATCTGCTGATAGAGCCAGAACGGCAGGGTGCGGAAATCGTCATTGCCAAACAGCGCCACCACCCCAAAATCACCAATCGAGAGTACGCAGGCAAAGGCCAGCGCCTGCGCCAGTGGGCGTTTCAGGGCGCGCAGTTCCACCACCTTTAGCCGTTGCCACCCCTGCATCCCTAATGATCCGCAAAGCAGCGTATAGCGGGCGCTGAGGTCGCGCATCGGGTTTTCCAGAACCTTAAGGGCATAAGGGATGGCCATCAGCGCATTGGTAAAAATGACAATGCCGTCCGCCGAAGCGGGCAGCCCGACGGTGCGGGTAAACAGCAGGAAAAAGCCGGTCGCCAGTACGATGCCGGGCATCGCCAGAATCAACATGCCGCTCAAATCCAGCAGCTGTCCTGCGGCGGTGGCCTGTCGGGCATAGAGCTCACGGCTGCTCCAGAGGAGCATCATGGTCAGGATCACGCAGAGCAGGCCGGCGCCTGCGGCAATGCGTAGCGAGGTCGTTAACGCCTGCCAGAGCACCGGCTGTTGCAGCACGCTGAAAAGATTCCCGTTAAGACCATCCACCACGACCGCCAGTAGCGGCGGCAACAGCAGCAGCAGTGCCAGCGTAATCAGCAGCGCGTCCGTAAGTCGGCTACGCAGGCTGTCCTGGGGATCGCGCCAGCCGCTGAGCTGACTTGTGCCTACGGCGAGGGCTTTGCCCAGACGCTGGCTCAGTAAGACCAGAGCCAGACAACAGACCATCTGAATGATTGCCAGCAGCGCCGCCCGGCCAGGATCATAGTCATAGCTCAGGGCCTGGTAGATAGCCAGCTCAATGGTGGTCGCCTGCGGCCCGCCGCCGAGTGAGAGCACAGTGGCAAAACTGGCGAAGCAGAGCATAAAGATTAGCGCGGCAGTAGGGAGGATCTGGCGGCGTAGCCATGGCCATTCAACAAAGCGGAAGAAGGACCAGCCGCGCATATTGAGCTGCGCGGCGAGCTGGCGTTGCTCGCCAGGAATGTTCTCCAGCGCCTGTAAGAGCAGGCGGGTGGCCATAGGCAAATTAAAGAAGACGTGGGCCAGTAAGATCCCCTGCAGGCCATAGGGAGAGAAGCGCCAGTTCAGCCCGATCGCTGCACAAATTTGGGCCAGCCAGCCCTGACGGCCATAGACGCTGAGTATGCCAAACACGGCGACCAGCACGGGCAGTATCAGCGTCATGGCGCACAGGCGCAGCAGGGCTTGCCTGCCGGGAAAACGACGGCGATACAGCGCACGCGCCAGCAAAATGGCGGGCGCGACGGAGAGCAGGGCTGACAAAAAGGCCTGCCAGAATGAGAAGCGTACGACGTGCCATAAATAACTGTCGTGCCACAGCGCAGAGACATCGGCGTCGGGCGCACTGAACCATAGCGACAGAAAGGCGCCCAGAGCGACAGCCACCAGCAGCGTGGCGGCCGTCAGCCCCGGTATGAGCCAGCCCGCGATTAACGGCTGACGGCGCGTTGCCATTCACTTACCCAGCCAGCCCGCTTATCCGCAACCTGTTGCGGGGTGAACTCCAGCGTATTTTTCGGTTTGACCAGGCTATTAAAGCCCTCAGGCAGCGCAACATCGGTCACCGGGTACATCCAGTTACCGGTCGGGATTGCCTTCTGGAAGGCCGGCGAGACCATAAACTTCAGGAACTGCTCTGCCAGTTCTGGCTGTTTGCTGGCTGCGGTGCGGGCAGCCACTTCCACCTGCAGGTAGTGTCCTTCTGCAAAGTCAGCGGCAGCATAGTTCTCTTTTTTCTCTTCGATGATGTGATAGGCCGGGGAGGTGGTATAGCTCAGCACCAGGTCCCCTTCTCCTTTCAGGAAGAGACCGTACGCTTCGCTCCAGCCTTTAGTGACGGTCACCGTTTTGGCAGCCAGTTTTTGCCAGGCTTCCGGGGTTTTATCGCCATAGACTTTCTGCATCCACAGCAGCAGGCCGAGACCCGGCGTGCTGGTACGGGGATCTTCATAGATCACGCGCCATTTTTGATCGCTTTCAACCAGCTCTTTCAGGCTCTTCGGTGGGTTTTGCAGTTTGGTTTTGTCGTAAACGAAGGCGAAGTAACCATAATCGAAAGGCACAAAGGTGTCATTTTTCCAGCCACCCGGCACAGTTACTGCATCGTTCGGGACATTACTTTTGGCAAACAATCCGGTCTGGGTGGCCGCATTGAGCAGGTTGTTATCCAGCCCCAGCACGACGTCGGCTTTGCTGTTTTTACCTTCCATGCGCAGCCGGTTGAGCAGGGAAACACCGTCTTCCAGCGCCACGAACTTCAGTTCACAATTGCAGTCGGCTTCAAAGGCTTTTTTGACCACCGGGCCAGGGCCCCAGTCAGCGGCGAAGGAGTCGTAGGTATAGACCGTCAGCACGGGTTTCGCGAAAGCAGGCAGGGCCAGCAGGGCCAGCAGGGGAAGAGCTTTTTTTAACACTTTGCACCTCAATGTTGAGTGGCAAAGGATTTTGAGTGACAGCCTCAAATCCCTTCGCCGGCGTTATCCGGATCAGGTTCGACGGGTATTTTCTCAGCACACGCTTTCGCGCAGCACCCCGTTGAGAACGGCAGTATTGTAATGATTTGGTGAATATTACGAAAGTGTTATGGCTCCGGCGGCGCAAACCACGCCGATTTAAAGTCAAACCAGCCGAGCGTGTTCATCCGCAGACCACGCATACTGCGCTGACCCTGAATCATCAGCCAGTGGTGAATAAGCGGTACCATCGCTTGCTGTGCCAATAGTTGCTGGCACCACACCGCGAGATTCATCTCACCCGCCCGCCACTCGGCGGCGTCTTGCTGCCAGTCGCGGGGAATGCAGTTTTGCAGCAGCGGGACCTCATACAGGTGTGAGAAGAGCGAGAAATCGAGCGGCAGAGTAAAGTTCACGCTATTTAGCCAGATATCGCTGACGATATCGCCGCGATGCCACTCGTCATAATCCACTTCCACTATTTCCAGTTTTACCCCTTCGGCGGCCAGCATAGCGCTCATCATTCTGCCGATGACCCGGTGTTCAACGTGTTCACGGTAGTAGGTCAGGGTAATGCTCTCAAGACCTGCAGGTTTTTCGCCACATCCCGGCCGGGCATGGTGCCAGCGAGGCAGCAAGCCCCAGGCGGGGAACCAGTAAGTCTGGTACTGCGCTTCCGCCTGATAGATCAATTTAGCGGGAGAGAGGATCTGGCTGATCCACTGACGGACCTCCTGGCTGGCACCGCGTCGGGATCGCGCGTCGAAGAGCAGGTAATAGCACCCCTCTTCCAGACGGCTCTCTACCGCTTTCTCCCCTTCGGTCGGCCCCTCAAGCGTCAGCCCTGGACTCAGCTCTTCACTGATATCGGGTAATACCCAGACGTTCACTTCATCGATCAGCGCGCGATAGCCAAAGTAATCGTCAAAGGCCTGAATCTTTAACTGATTATTGTTATTGCGCACCACCGCATAGGGGCCTGTCCCCACGGGTTGGCTGGCAAACTTAGGCATTGATTCCCATTCACGCGGCAAAATCATTGAGGGGACGTAACCCAGCAGCCACGGCAGCCAGCGGTCTGGTTCAGAGAGGTGAATATCCAGCGTCCAGGCGGTAGGAGACTGGACGCTAACGATGTGGGAATAGAGCGGCAACATTCTGGCGCGCTCGAGCGAGGCAATCACGTCGCTCATCTCCAGTTCACGGCCATGATGAAAATGGATGCCGGGCCGTAAAAAAAAGCGCCAGTGAAGGGGGGCAATCTGCTGCCAGTGATGCGCGATATCGGCTTCCAGTTCCCCGTTTTCCTCATTTATGCGGGTTAGCCCGCTGAAGATTTGCCGCGCCATGTGGGTCTCGGATCGACGTAATGCGCTACCCGGCAACAGGTTTTTCATCGGCCTGTAGTAGAGGACGCGCAAGATATGCTTCCCCTGGCGGAAGCTGCGGCCCAGATGAGAAACCAGCATCTGCCGCACCGCAGCTTTATCGCCGACTAACTGCACCAGTTGATCGATCCGATCCTGCTCCAGCAGGTCTTCGGCCCGCTGTTGCTGCAGCGCCAGGCCGGTATACAAAAACGTGAGGCGCGAGCGTTTACCGCGTCCGGCTTCGGCCTCCCAGTTCAGCCAGCCCTGCTGCTGCATCGTATTGAGCAGGGTACGCATATGGCGGCGCGAACAGTTAAGCAGCGCGGCGAGTTCACTGAGGGTGGTGTCCTGGGTCTGGCCTTCACAGCATTGCCACAGGCGGATGAATTGTTGTTGCAGGCGACCAGAGGCCATAAAAGAGGAACTCCTGACAAAAAATCAGCAATTTATTAATCCCTATATTAAGCCAATAATTCTCTTCGATGAAGCGAGGAGGTGAATATGAGGAAGTCGACCGCACGTCAGTTTTTCCAACAGTACTTTGCCGCGACAAAGGGAGTGTCCTGGCTGGCCCGCCAGTGTGAAGCACAACGGTTCAAAATACTGGAAGAGTTGATGCAGTGGGACGTTACAACGCCGACTTCTGAACGCTGACTCGCCTCGATCATGTGTGACTGAGTATTGGTGCTAATCACCACGCCAGCAGTTATTATCTGCTGGCTTTTTTCATTTCTTTTGCGCTTAAGGATAGGGTCATGCTCTGGTTAATGACGATGGGTCGCCGCCTCAACGGTGTCTATGCCGCGTTTATGATAGTGGCGTTTATGATGGGCGTTGCCGGCGCGCTGCAGGCCCCGACCTTAAGCCTGTTCCTGAGTCGTGAAGTCGGGGCGCAACCTTTCTGGGTAGGGTTGTTCTACACGGTCAATGCCATCGCCGGGATTCTGGTCAGCCTGTGGCTGGCGAAGCGCTCCGACAGTCAGGGCGACCGGCGTAAATTGATCCTCTTCTGCTGCGCCATGGCCATTGCTAACGCACTGCTATTTGCATTTAACCGCCATTACATGACCTTGCTTACCTGCGGGGTTCTGCTGGCGGCGCTGGCAAACACCGCCATGCCACAGCTCTTTGCCCTGGCCCGTGAATACGCCGACAACTCCGCGCGGGAAGTGGTGATGTTCAGCTCGGTGATGCGTGCTCAGCTCTCGCTGGCGTGGGTAATCGGCCCGCCGCTGGCCTTTATGCTGGCCCTCAATTACGGCTTTACCGCCATGTTCTCCATCGCGGCGGCAATCTTCGCCATCAGTCTGGGGCTTATCGCCTTTGCGCTGCCCTCTGTCGCTCGAGTAGAGCAGACGGTGGATACCCCGGTGACCCAGGTGAGCGGCTGGCATAACAAAAATGTCCGCCTGCTGTTTATCGCCTCGACGCTGATGTGGACCTGTAACACCATGTATATCATTGATATGCCTTTGTGGATCAGCAGCGATCTGGGGTTGCCGGATAAGCTGGCGGGTATTTTGATGGGCACGGCCGCGGGGCTTGAGATCCCGGCCATGATCCTGGCGGGATATTACGTCAAACGCTTCGGTAAACGCCGTATGATGACCCTTGCCGTGGCGGCGGGGGTGATGTTTTACGTGGGGTTAATTCTGTTTCATAGCCGTGAGGCGCTGCTGGCGCTCCAGCTGTTTAATGCCATTTTTATCGGGATCGTTGCCGGGATAGGGATGCTTTGGTTCCAGGATTTGATGCCCGGCCGGGCGGGCTCGGCCACCACCCTGTTTACAAACAGCATCTCTACGGGGGTGATTCTGGCGGGGATGATTCAGGGCGCTCTGGCCCAGAGCTACGGACATGCAGCGGTTTACTGGACGATTGCGGCTATTTCGGTGGTGACCCTAGCGATCACCTCCAGGGTGAAAGATGTCTGACCGTGATTAAGCGGTTCGGGAAAGAATAAAAACAGGATGGCGGTTCTTATTAAGGGAATAATGAAGAACCGTGAGTAAGTAGAGTATTTAACGGTAAAAAAACGACGAGCCGTCATTATTGTTGAAACCTGTGCAGGGTGTGAGGCTAGCGGAGGGGGGAAATATCTCCACTAGCCTTGACTCTTTTATTAACAACGACCGGCTTTCCTGGAAAGCGCATCACAGGTGGTATTACTGGTGCCGTTATTAGTGCCGGCGCAAATCGCATCGGATACCGTATCCTCAGCGCCTAATGGAATCACGCCATATAATTTTGCCGCGCCGACTTTGGTTACGTAGCAACGGTGGGCCGTGTTATTGACGGTGGCGACGAAATTGGTTTTAACCCCTTTTTTGTCGACATTTTAGATGGTTACCTTGCTGGCGTCGACATTCAGGGCAAATGACGCGGCATCTTTCATCTCTTTCTCTGTTACGGCCGGACTCATTCCGCAACCGGCTAAAAGCAGAGTCGATAATACGATGGCGACAAAACGACGTTTATTCATGGTAGTGCTCCTTGCAAATTATCATGTCCGCCAAGTATAAGTGTTATTAATATTAGGTTCTGTTGATTTTGATCATTAAATAAGGTGGTTTGAATTTGAGTTTATTATTTATTGCGAGGTTGGGATGGCGTTATTTATATGTGGAAATAATGATTATTTTATTCTGATAATTATTATCTATTTATATTTTATTAAAGGGAAAGGTAATACAGGGAAGGAAAAACAGGCCCGCCAGACGCGGGCCTGTTTTTTAGCTCATAAACGCAGGCTGTTTGTTCTCGTAGGCGGAGATTGCCTCTTCATGCTGTAACGTCAGGCCGATGCTGTCCAGGCCATTGAGCATGCAGTGGCGGCGGAAATCATCAATCTTAAAGCTGTAAGATTTTTCGCCCGCTTTCACCACCTGAGCTTCCAGGTCCACCTCAAAGGTGATCCCCGGCTGCGCTTTCACCAGCGCAAACATCTCGTCTACCTGCGCATCGCTCAGGGTCACCGGCAACAGCTGGTTGTTAAAGCTATTGCCATAAAAGATGTCGGCGAAGCTGGGGGCGATAACCACTTTGAAACCGTAATCGGTCAATGCCCATGGCGCGTGCTCACGTGAGGAGCCGCAGCCAAAGTTTTCACGAGCCAACAGGATGGAAGCCCCTTTGAACTCCGGAAAGTTCAGCACAAATTCCGGGTTCGGCACTTCGCCTTTGTCATCGAGGAAACGCCAGTCGTTAAACAGGTGCGCGCCAAAACCGGTGCGGGTCACCTTCTGTAAAAACTGCTTTGGAATGATGGCGTCGGTGTCGACGTTGGCCGCGTCCAGAGGGACAACCAGGCCCGTATGCTGGGTAAATTTCTCTGCCATGATTGTCTTCCTTATTTCAGGTTGCGGATGTCGGCGAAATGGCCGGTAACGGCGGCGGCTGCTGCCATGGCTGGACTGACCAGGTGCGTGCGTCCACCGCGACCCTGACGGCCTTCGAAATTACGGTTGCTGGTAGAGGCACAGCGTTCACCCGGGTTCAGACGGTCGTTGTTCATGGCCAGACACATAGAGCAGCCAGGCAGACGCCATTCAAAGCCGGCATCAATAAAGATCTTATCCAGGCCCTCTTCCTCCGCCTGCGCCTTCACCGGGCCAGAGCCAGGGACGACCAGCGCCTGAACGCCCGGAGCCACTTTGCGGCCTTTGGCGATCTCTGCCGCGGCGCGTAAATCTTCGATGCGCGAGTTGGTGCAGGAGCCGATAAACACCTTGTCGATCGTCACCTCAGTTAAGGGTACGCCCGGCTGTAAGCCCATATAGGCCAGCGCTTTCTCGGCGCTGGCGCGTTCAACCGGATCGGCAAAGGAGGTGGGATCCGGAACCGCGTCGTTCACGGAGATAACTTGCCCCGGGTTGGTCCCCCAGGTGACCTGCGGCGCGATCTCTTCGGCCTGCAGGGTTACCACGGTATCGAAGGTGGCGCCGTCATCGGTCTTCAGCGTCTTCCAGTAGGCAACTGCCTCGTCATAATGCTGGCCTTTTGGCGCATGCAGACGCCCTTTCACATAGTCAAAGGTGGTTTGGTCCGGCGCGACCAGGCCCGCTTTGGCACCCATTTCGATAGCCATGTTGCACAGGGTCATACGTCCTTCCATGCTCAACGCCTGGATGGCATCACCGCAGAACTCCACCACGTGACCGGTGCCGCCAGCGCTGCCGGTTTTACCGATGATCGCAAGGACAATATCTTTTGCGGTAATACCAGGGGCGGCCTGACCTGTTACCTCAATCTTCATGGTCTTCGCGCGCCCTTGCTTCAGGGTCTGGGTCGCCAGAACATGTTCGACTTCAGAGGTGCCGATACCGAATGCTAACGCGCCAAATGCGCCGTGGGTGGCGGTGTGGGAATCGCCGCAGACTATGGTCATCCCCGGCAGGGTGATACCCTGTTCAGGGCCCATCACGTGCACGATACCCTGGTAAGGGTGGTTCAGATCATAGAGCTCTACGCCAAACTCGTTGCAGTTTTTGATCAGCTCCTGCATCTGAATCCGCGCCATCTCACCGGACGCGTTGATGTCTTTCGTCTGGGTGGAAACGTTATGATCCATGGTCGCGAAGGTTTTACCCGGCTGGCGCACTGGACGATGATGAGCACGCAGGCCGTCAAACGCCTGCGGTGAGGTCACTTCATGTACCAGATGGCGATCGATATAGAGCAGCGGGGTTTCGTTCTGCGCTTCGTAAACCACGTGAGCATCATAAATTTTTTCGTACAACGTCTTCGCCATGATTACACCCCTTCAGCGACATAGCGGGCAATGATATCGCCCATTTCTTCGGTACTGACTGCCGCGTTACCGCGGGCTAAATCGCCTGTCCGCACGCCCTCTTCTAAGGCGCGGTTAATGGCATTTTCAATGGCGGTTGCCGCATCATTTGCATCCAGGCTGTAGCGTAACAGCAGCGCCAGGGAGAGGATCTGCGCAATAGGGTTAGCGATGTTTTTACCCGCGATATCCGGCGCCGAGCCACCTGCAGGCTCATACAGGCCAAAACCTTCTTCGTTCAGGCTGGCAGAGGGCAGCATACCCATCGACCCGGTGATCATGGCGCACTCGTCAGACAAAATATCGCCGAACAGATTCGAACAGAGCAGTATGTCAAACTGAGACGGGTCTTTGATCAACTGCATGGTCGCGTTGTCGATGTACATATGTGACAGCTCAACGTCCGGATACTCCTGGGCGATTTCGTTCACGATTTCACGCCACAAAATGGAGGATTGCAGGACGTTGGCTTTATCAATTGAGGTCACTTTGTGGCGGCGCTTGCGTGCAGATTCAAAGGCGATGCGGGCAATACGCTCGATCTCAAAGCGATGATAGACCTCGGTATCAAAGGCTTTTTCATGCTGACCGCTGCCTTCGCGGCCTTTCGGCTGGCCGAAGTAGATCCCGCCCGTCAATTCACGTACGCAAAGGATATCGAAACCGTTGGCGGCGATGTCGGCGCGCAGTGGGCAGAACTCTTCCAGGCCCTGATAGAGTTTGGCCGGACGCAGGTTACTGAATAATTTGAAATGCTTACGCAGCGGCAGCAGAGCACCACGCTCAGGCTGCCCGGCAGGAGGGAGATGCTCCCATTTCGGGCCGCCCACGGAGCCGAACAAAACGGCATCGGCGTTTTCACAGCCGGTGACCGTGGCCTGCGGCAACGGCGTACCATGATTATCAATGGCGATACCGCCCACATCATAGTGGCTGGTGGTAATTTTCATCGCAAAACGGGTGCGAATCGCGTCCAGTACTTTCAGCGCCTGTGCCATAACTTCGGGGCCAATTCCATCACCCGGTAACACAGCAATATGGTAATTCTTCGACATTACACGGTTTCCTTATTGTTCTCTTTATTCTGAGCTTTGCGTTGTAACTCTTTCTCGACCTCAGCGGCGCGCCAGATGTTGTTCAGGACATGCACCATCGCCTTCGCGGAGGATTCGACGATATCGGTCGCCAGACCTACGCCGTGGAAGCGACGGCCGTTGTAGTTGACCACGATGTCTACCTGACCCAGCGCGTCTTTACCGTGACCTTTGGCGCTTAAACCGTATTTCACCAGCTCAATGTCATAGTCGGTGATGCGGTTGATGGCCTGATAGATCGCATCGACCGGGCCGTTTCCGTTAGCCGCTTCGGCTTTCACTTCTTCACCACAGGCCAGTTTGACGGAGGCGGTGGCAATATCGCTGGAGCCCGACTGCACGCTGAAGTAATCCAGACGGAAGTGCTCTGGTTCCTCTTGCTGCTTATTAATAAACGCCAAAGCTTCCAGATCGTAATCGAATACCTGACCTTTTTTATCCGCCAGCTTCAGGAACGCGTCATACAGCTGATCCATGTTGTAGTCGGCCTCTTTGTAACCCATCTCTTCCATACGGTGTTTCACCGCCGCACGGCCGGAACGGGAGGTCAGGTTCAACTGCACTTGATTCAGCCCGATGGATTCCGGGGTCATGATTTCGTAGTTTTCGCGATTTTTCAGCACGCCATCCTGGTGAATGCCCGAGGAGTGGGCAAAGGCGCCGGTGCCGACGATGGCTTTGTTCGCCGGGATCGGCATGTTGCAGATCTGGCTGACTGTCTGGCTGGTACGCCAGATTTCGTTGTGATTAATGCGGGTGTGCACATTCATGATGTCTTTGCGCACCTTGATGGCCATGATGACCTCTTCCAGTGAACAGTTACCGGCGCGCTCGCCGATACCGTTCATCGCGCCTTCAACCTGGCGGGCACCCGCGTGGACGGCGGCAATGGCGTTACCTACGGCCAGGCCCAGGTCGTCGTGGGTATGGACAGAGATGATGGCTTTGTCGATGTTAGGCACACGCTCATACAGCCCGGTGATGATATTGGAGAACTCGAACGGCATGGTATAGCCGACGGTATCCGGGATATTGATGGTGGTTGCGCCTGCGCTGATGGCGGCTTCGACGACGCGCGCCAGGTCAGCAATTGGGGTGCGGCCCGCGTCTTCGCATGAGAATTCCACGTCATCAGTGTAATTACGGGCGCGTTTTACCATATAGATGGAGCGCTCAATCACTTCGTCCAGCGTACTACGCAATTTGGTCGCAATGTGCATTGGCGAGGTGGCGATAAAGGTATGGATACGGAAAGCTTCGGCCACTTTCAGCGACTCTGCAGCGACGTCGATATCCTTTTCTACACAGCGCGCCAGACCACAAACCCGGCTGTTTTTGATCGTGCGGGCGATGGTCTGTACAGATTCAAAATCACCCGGGGAGGAGACCGGGAAACCCACTTCCATGACATCTACGCCCATACGTTCGAGGGCCAGAGCAATCTGCAGTTTTTCTTTAACACTCAGGCTGGCCTGTAATGCCTGTTCACCATCACGTAAGGTCGTATCGAAAATAATGACTTGCTGGCTCATGGGTTAGGTCCTTGTCTGTATTTGGGCGCCTTGCTACGAGCATAAAAAAACCCGCGCAGTGGCGCGGGTTTTTTGTTTACCAGAGACGATTCAACGCTGAATTTCGTCCGCCAGTCTACCGCGCACAATGGATGCGTTTAGTAGTAGTAGACCGGTGAAACGAATGCTGCGGATCATGAATCTAGCCTCGGTTAAATGCGATATGCTTTTAGTGGTACTGGATACGCGCATTGATGTCAACCCCGCAAGGGTGAAAAGGGCGGAAGAGGGGGCAGACAGCCAAAGATGAAATGAGCTAATTGTGCTGCTTTTTTCGTTGAAGACAATTTAAATGCTCTGCGATTCATTTGCATATTCATCGCTGGAATTAAAAGAAGATGTTTGTTTGCATTTGTACAAATTTTGCGACATGTCGGTAATATTCTTGATTGCCTTTTGAATCAGAAGGTTGTTTAGGCTCTTTTTTGGTGATGAAGAATAAAGTGATTAGGTTGATAATTCATTGTTAATAATTATCTATAGAAAGTTGTTAACAATTAATAGTGGCTTAAATAATCCTTAATTAGATGCCATATTGTATATTTGTAGGGATTATGATTTCATTGAATTACTAAACTATCTAGTATGTTTTGACGAGGTAACTCCCTTTTTAAGGTACAGGACTCCTTTTTATCGCTTGTGACAGAGCTTGATGTTTTCTGAAATTTATATATTTCTCTTTTGCTTGTTTTATATGCGTGATAAATCATATTTTGTCAGCTTATTATTGCGCACAAGTAAAAGGAGCTTAGCATGACAGTGAAGATGGATATGTGTGACGAAAATAATGAAAAAGCGCCGCAGAATGAGAATACTAAACCTCAGTTGCGTACCGTGGATCTTAATCTGCTTACCGTCTTTGATGCGGTAATGCAGGAGCAAAATATTACCCGGGCGGCACATGCCCTGGGGATGTCGCAACCGGCAGTAAGTAATGCGGTTGCAAGACTTAAAGTCATGTTTAATGATGAATTATTTGTAAGGTACGGCAGAGGGATTCAGCCCACCGCCCGTGCGTACCAGCTATTTGCTTCGGTGCGACAAGCGCTGCAACTGGTGCAAAATGAACTACCGGGTTCCGGTTTTGAGCCGTTAGTTAGCGAGCGTATTTTCCATCTCTGTGTATGCAGCCCGCTGGATAATTATTTAACCTCGATTATTTATAATAAAGTGGGTGAGATCGCCCCCAATATTCAACTTGTCTTCAAATCCTCTCTCAATCAAAACACGGAACATCAGCTGCGTTATCAGGAGACGGAGTTTGTTATTGGTTATGAAGAGTTTCGTCGCCCGGAATTCTCCTGCGTGCCTTTATTCAAAGATGAAATGGTTCTGGTATCCAGTAAAAAACATCCGCGTTTGCATGGCACGCTGCATGAAAGCGATATTTATAATGAGCAGCACGCCGTTGTTGCCCTGGACAGATATGCCTCCTTCAGTCAGCCGTGGTATGACACGCCGGATAAACAAGCCAGCGTTGCTTATCAGGGTATGGCAATGGTCAGCGTATTAAATATTGTGTCGCAAACACATCTGGTCGCTATCGCTCCGCGCTGGCTGGCTGAGAAATTTGCCGAACCGCTGAGTTTACGTATTCAGGCGTTGCCTCTGCAGTTGAATACGCGGACCTGTTATCTCTCCTGGCATGAAGCGGCGGGGCGCGATAAAGGCCATCAGTGGATGGAAGAGTTATTAGTGAATGTCTGTCATCGCTAAAACATCACAGGATAAGCACCATATTTGTTGTTTATCCTGCATTTTTTAATCGTTATGAAATTTTATACTGTCAGCCATTTTTTTACCTCGCCTTATTTGTCACAAAAATGGATGAATTTCTGTGACGCTTCCAGTTTATGTGATTATTGGTCGGTGCATTTCCTGCTGGCAGTATATTTATCCATAACTCAACCTTATACCCCTTGATTCTACTTTCTTAGGCTATCTCCTTCGGGGGAGCGCGAATTGCCTGCCTGAGGGCAAGCGGTTATGTTAACTGTCACTCTGCACAATAAAAATGACTGGGGTCACCCTGGTCAATAAAGATGGAGCAGAAATGATCTCTGCTGTCCGTCTGTAACATGATGCCTGGAGGCAAAGCATGGAGATGTTGTCTGGCGCCGAAATGGTCGTCCGGTCGTTAATCGATCAGGGCGTGAAGCAAGTGTTCGGTTATCCTGGGGGCGCAGTCCTCGATATTTACGATGCACTACATACCGTTGGCGGTATTGACCACGTGCTGGTGCGCCACGAGCAGGCGGCGGTGCATATGGCTGATGGACTGGCGCGCGCGACCGGCGAAGTGGGCGTGGTGCTGGTCACTTCTGGCCCTGGGGCAACCAATGCCATTACCGGGATTGCCACCGCCTATATGGACTCTATCCCACTGGTGATCCTCTCCGGTCAGGTCGCGACATCGCTGATAGGTTATGACGCCTTTCAGGAGTGTGACATGGTTGGGATCTCCCGGCCGGTGGTCAAGCACAGCTTCCTGGTGAAACAGACGGAAGACATTCCGGGCGTGCTGAAAAAGGCATTCTGGCTGGCGGCCAGCGGCCGTCCTGGCCCGGTCGTGGTGGATCTGCCAAAAGATATCCTCAACCCGGCGAATAAGCTGCCGTACGTCTGGCCTGATTCGGTCAGTATGCGCTCTTATAATCCGACAACCCAGGGACACAAAGGGCAGATTAAGCGCGCCCTGCAAACGCTGCTGGCGGCGAAAAAACCGGTTGTCTATGTCGGTGGCGGGGCCATTAATGCCCATTGTGAAGAGCCGTTGCGTGAGCTGATTGAAAAGCTCAACCTGCCGGTAGCCTCTTCACTGATGGGATTAGGGGCATTTCCGGCCACCCATCGTCAGGCGCTGGGGATGCTTGGCATGCACGGCACCTTTGAAGCCAACATGACGATGCACAACTCCGATGTGATTTTCGCCGTCGGGGTTCGCTTTGATGATCGCACCACCAATAATCTCGCGAAATATTGTCCGAACGCGACCGTACTGCATATCGATATCGATCCCACCTCGATCTCTAAAACCGTCGCGGCGGACGTTCCGATTGTGGGCGATGCGCGTCAGGTGCTGCTGCAGATGCTGGAGCTACTGCCGCAGGAGACAACCACGCAGCCGCTCGACGACATACGTGACTGGTGGCTGCAAATCGAACAGTGGCGTACGCGTCAGTGTCTGAAATACGACACGCAAAGCGAGCACATCAAACCGCAGGCGGTAATCGAAACGATCTGGCGTCTGACAAACGGCGATGCTTATGTCACCTCAGACGTAGGTCAGCATCAGATGTTTGCGGCACTCTACTATCCGTTTGATAAACCTCGCCGCTGGATTAACTCTGGCGGCCTGGGAACCATGGGCTTTGGCCTGCCCGCCGCGCTGGGCGTGAAAATGGCGCTACCAGCGGAAACCGTCGTTTGCGTGACGGGTGATGGCAGTATCCAGATGAATATTCAGGAGCTCTCCACGGCGCTGCAATATGACCTTCCGGTGCTGGTGTTAAACCTTAACAATGGCTATCTGGGGATGGTGAAGCAGTGGCAGGACATGATCTACTCAGGCCGCCACTCTCATTCATATATGAAGTCACTGCCTGATTTCGTTCGTCTGGCAGAAGCCTATGGCCACGTTGGGATCCGGGTTTCCGATCCGGCAGAGCTGGAAGCGAAGCTCGCGCAAGCGCTTGAACAGGTGAAAAACAATCGCCTGGTGTTTGTCGATGTGATCGTAGACGGCACTGAACACGTCTATCCGATGCACATTCGCGGAGGCGGAATGGATGAAATGTGGTTAAGCAAAACGGAGAGAACCTGATATGCGCCGGATATTATCTGTCTTACTGGAAAACGAGTCTGGGGCCTTATCGCGAGTCATCGGGCTTTTCGCACAGCGCGGCTACAATATTGAAAGCCTTACCGTGGCGCCCACCGACGATCCTACCCTCTCGCGGATGACCATTCAGACCGTAGGCGATGCCAAAGTGCTGGAGCGGATCGAAAAGCAACTGCATAAGCTGGTGGATGTACTGCGCGTGAGCGAGCTGGGGCAGGGGGCCCATGTTGAACGGGAAATCATGCTGGTAAAAGTTCAGGCCACCGGTTACGGGCGTGAAGAGGTGAAACGTAACGCGGAGATTTTCCGCGGCCAGATCATCGATGTTACTCCGTCTATTTATACCGTGCAGCTTGCGGGTACCAGTGACAAGCTTGATGCTTTCCTCGCGTCGGTAAGAGATGTGGCAAAAATCGTTGAAGTGGCTCGCTCTGGCGTCGTAGGGTTATCCCGCGGCGATAAAGTGATGCGCTAAGTCTCAACGAGCCTCTCTCGAACATGCCCGGTCTTCATAACCGGGCTTTTTTTTGTGGCCTGCACCTTTGTGCAGACAAAAGCGGTTGCCGCACACTCTTTTCTGCGCTTAGATGTTAAAAGATTTAGCCATAACCCTGTTGAGGTCATGGACTCTTTTATTTTTTTTGAGGGGCAATTGTGAAACTGGATGAAATCGCCCGGCTCGCCGGCGTGTCACGAACTACGGCAAGCTATGTGATTAACGGTAAAGCGAAGCAGTATCGTGTGAGCGATAAGACCGTTGAGAAAGTCATGGCAGTGGTTCGTGAACATAACTACCATCCGAATGCCGTAGCGGCGGGTTTGCGCGCCGGACGCACCCGTTCAATAGGTCTGGTCATTCCGGATCTGGAAAACACCAGCTACACCCGTATTGCAAATTATCTGGAACGTCAGGCGCGCCAGCGTGGTTATCAGCTGCTTATCGCCTGCTCGGAAGATCAGCCTGATAACGAAATGCGCTGTATCGATCATCTGCTGCAGCGTCAGGTTGATGCGATCATTGTTTCAACCTCCCTGCCACCGGAGCACCCTTTTTATCAGCGTTGGGCTAACGATCCGCTGCCGATTGTCGCTCTGGACCGTGCGCTGGATCGCGAACATTTCACCAGCGTTGTGGGAGCGGATCAGGACGACGCCGAAATGCTGGCGGCAGAGCTGCGTACCTTCCCGGCGGAAAAAGTCCTCTATCTGGGTGCGTTGCCAGAGCTATCCGTCAGCTACCTGCGTGAACAGGGCTTCCGGACCGCATGGAAAGACGATCCGCGCAAGGTGGAGTTCCTCTATGCCAATAGCTATGAACGTGAAGCCTCTGCGCAGCTTTTTGAGAAGTGGCTAGAGACGCACGAGATGCCGCAGGCGCTCTTTACCACCTCTTTTGCCCTGTTGCAGGGGGTGATGGACGTGACGCTGCGTCGTGAAGGCAAATTACCCTCGGATCTGGCTATCGCCACCTTTGGGGATAATGAACTGCTCGATTTCCTGCAGTGCCCGGTACTGGCCGTTGCCCAGCGCCACCGCGATGTGGCGGAACGAGTGCTGGAAATCGTGCTGGCAAGCCTGGATGAGCCGCGCAAACCTAAACCGGGATTAACCCGTATTCGGCGTAATCTTTATCGCCGTGGTGTACTCAGCCGCGTGTAATAGCCTGACAGGGCAGGTGGGCTGCCCTGTTATTTTCCTTAAATACTTTAAAAATAATGGCCATATTTTTTTTAGGATAATTCTTTAAAAAAGGGCCAGCCCCCTTCTTCAATTACTCGAACATTTAAATTTGTCAGTTTCCTGCTTATTTCAATGTTATTCGTTTACCAGTTTGTATTATTTTGTAACATTCCTGAAGTGCGGTGCTGAATTATCAGCCATTTTTTCCCATCTGAACCTCCCCAGCGCAGTACCGCGGCAGGCTGCGACACATAGCCGTGTAACTGGCGCTGTTATCCCCCTGCAATATGTCTTAAAATGCTGCCCGCGTCGCAAACTGACACTTTATATTTCCTTGCGATGAGAGAAGTGATCTTTAACGCCACTATGTTTATTCGATTTTTTCTTACAAATATTCATAACGTTAATTTGCCTCGCCGGTTGTTCAGTTATTAGCCGGGTCAGGTTACGTCCGTAAACTTGGCGTATTTAGTCTGGTATGGCGGAAGTCCTGGCTTGACAAGGTTTTCCCTCGCTCCGTAAACTCCTTCGGGTGGGATTTTGTGGGTTAAAGTGGTATTGAGGGGGTGAGGCTGGCATGTTCCGTGGAGCGACGTTAGTCAATCTCGACAGCAAAGGGCGTTTATCGGTACCAACCCGATATCGTGATGAGCTGAATGAGAGCGCTTCTGGTCAAATGGTGTGCACCATTGACATCAACCACTCCTGCCTGCTGCTTTACCCCTTGCCTGAATGGGAAATCATTGAGCAAAAGCTGTCTCGACTGTCGAGCATGAATCCACAGGAACGCCGCGTGCAGCGTTTGTTGTTGGGACATGCGAGTGAATGTCAGATGGACAGTGCGGGCCGATTATTGATCGCCCCGGTACTGCGGCAACATGCTGGTCTGACGAAAGAAGTGATGCTGGTCGGACAGTTCAACAAGTTTGAACTGTGGGACGAAACGACCTGGTATCAACAGGTCAAGGATGATATCGACGCTGAGCAGTCCGATTCCGCGATGTTAACGGATCGATTGCAGGATTTGTCTCTATAAAAATGATGGAAAATTATAAACATACGACGGTGCTGTTGGACGAGGCCGTAAACGGCCTGAATATTCGTCCTGACGGCATTTATATTGATGGGACATTTGGTCGCGGCGGTCACTCGCGTCTGATTCTCTCCCAACTGGGAGCAGAAGGTCGCTTACTGGCAATCGATCGCGATCCGCAGGCTATTGCCGTGGCGAAGACCATCGATGATCCGCGCTTTTCCATCGTACATGGCCCTTTCTCTGCGTTGGCTGACTATGTCGCTGAACGCGATCTGACCGGTAAGATCGACGGTATTCTTCTCGATCTTGGCGTCTCTTCACCACAGCTTGATGACGCAGAGCGCGGCTTCTCCTTTATGCGCGATGGCCCGCTGGACATGCGTATGGATCCTACGCGCGGACAGTCTGCCGCCGAGTGGTTGCTGACGGCCGAAGAGGCGGATATCGCCTGGGTGATCAAAACCTTTGGTGAAGAACGTTTTGGTAAGCGCATTGCCCGCGCCATCGTTGAGCGTAACCGTATTGAGCCGATGACCCGTACCAAAGAGCTTGCGGAAGTTATCGCAGCGGCGATGCCGGTGAAGGATAAATACAAACATCCCGCGACCCGTACATTCCAGGCGGTGCGCATCTGGGTAAACAGTGAACTGGAAGAGATAGAGCAGGCGCTAAAAAGCTCGCTCGGCGTGCTGGCCCCGGGAGGGCGGCTATCAATCATCAGTTTCCATTCGCTGGAAGACCGCATTGTGAAGCGTTTTATGCGCGAACAGAGCCGCGGTCCGCAGGTTCCGGCAGGGTTACCGATGACTGAAGAGCAACTCAGAAAACTGGGCGGCCGTCAGTTGCGTGCACTAGGCAAGTTAATGCCGGGCGAAGAAGAAGTGGCTGAAAATCCACGTGCCCGTAGTTCAGTACTGCGCATTGCAGAAAGGACGAACGCATGATCAGCAGAGTGACAGAGACCCTCAGCAAAGTGACGGGATCGTTAGGAAGCAACGAGCGCCATGCCTTGCCTGGCGTGATCGGTGACGATCTTTTGCGATTTGGGAAACTGCCACTCTGCCTGTTCATCTGCATTATCGTAACGGCCGTAACGGTGGTCACCACCGCACACCACACCCGTTTGTTAACGGCGCAACGTGAACAGCTGGTACTGGAACGTGATGCGCTGGACATTGAGTGGCGAAATTTGATTCTTGAAGAAAATGCGCTCGGCGATCATAGCCGGGTTGAACGGATCGCAACGGAAAAGCTGCAGATGCAGCATGTTGATCCTTCTCAGGAAAATATCGTAGTACAAAAATAAGGGAAAACGCGACGCATGAGAGCAGCGGCAAAAGCGCTAAAACCAAAACGTCAGGAAGAACAGGCCAGCTTTATCAGCTGGCGTTTTGCGTTGTTATGCGGCTGTATCTTACTGGCGCTGGGCTTTCTGCTGGGGCGGGTGGCGTGGCTACAGATCATTGCACCGGATATGCTGGTACGTCAGGGGGACATGCGCTCCCTTCGCGTACAAGAGGTCTCGACATCACGAGGGTTGATCACCGATCGTTCTGGTCGTCCGCTGGCCGTCAGCGTGCCGGTAAAAGCGATCTGGGCCGATCCGAAGGAGCTGCATGACGCCGGCGGGATCTCTCTGGATAACCGCTGGAAAGCACTCTCTGACGCGCTCAAAATGCCGCTGGATCAGCTCGCCGCGCGGGTGAATGCCAACCCGAAAGGGCGATTCATCTATCTGGCGCGCCAGGTCAATCCTGATATGGCTGATTACATTAAAAAGCTGAAACTGCCGGGGATCCATCTGCGTGAAGAGTCACGCCGTTACTATCCGTCAGGGGAAGTCACCGCTCACCTCATCGGCTTCACCAACGTGGATAGCCAGGGTATTGAAGGCGTCGAGAAGAGTTTCGATAAATGGCTCACCGGCCAGCCTGGCGAGCGTATCGTGCGTAAAGACCGCTATGGCCGCGTCATTGAAGATATCTCCTCTACCGATAGCCAGGCGGCACACAACCTCGCCCTCAGCATCGATGAGCGTCTGCAGGCGCTGGTTTACCGTGAGCTAAATAACGCCGTCGCTTTCAACAAAGCTGAATCAGGTAGCGCTGTGCTGGTCGACGTCAGCACCGGCGAAGTGCTGGCGATGGCCAGCAGTCCTTCCTATAACCCGAACAATTTCGCCGGTACCGCCAAAGACGCAATGCGTAACCGGTCCATTACCGACGTGTTTGAACCGGGTTCAACCGTGAAGCCTATGGTCGTCATGACCGCCCTGCAACGCGGTATCGTCAATGAAAACACGGTGCTGAACACGGTTCCTTATCGAATTAACGGCCACGAAATCAAAGACGTGGCGCGCTACAGCGAATTGACCCTGACCGGGGTTCTGCAGAAGTCGAGTAACGTCGGTGTTTCTAAGCTGGCGTTAGCGATGCCGTCCTCAGCGTTAGTAGAAACTTACTCACGTTTTGGGCTAGGAAAGGCGACCAATTTGGGGTTGGTCGGAGAACGCAGTGGCTTATATCCTCAAAAACAACGGTGGTCTGACATAGAGAGGGCCACCTTCTCTTTCGGCTACGGGCTAATGGTAACCCCGTTACAGTTAGCGCGAGTCTACGCAACGATTGGCAGCTATGGCATCTATCGTCCGCTGTCGATTACCAAAGTTGATCCCCCGGTCCCCGGCGAGCGTGTCTTCCCGGAGTCTATCGTACGTACGGTTGTACATATGATGGAGAGCGTGGCGCTGCCAGGCGGCGGCGGGGTCAAAGCCGCAATTAAAGGCTATCGTATCGCGATTAAGACCGGTACAGCGAAAAAAGTAGGGCCGGACGGTCGCTACATTAATAAATACATTGCCTATACCGCAGGCGTAGCGCCTGCAAGCAATCCGCGTTTTGCGCTGGTGGTAGTAATTAACGATCCACAGGCGGGTAAATACTACGGTGGCGCCGTTTCCGCGCCGGTGTTTGGTGCCATCATGGGCGGCGTTTTACGTACCATGAACATCGAACCGGATGCGCTGGCAACGGGCGAGAAAAGTGAATTTGTAATTAATCAAGGTGAGGGAACAGGTGGCAGATCGTAATTTGCGCGACCTTCTTGCTCCATGGGTGCCAAACGCACCGGAGCGAGCACTGCGGGAGATGGTACTCGACAGCCGTGTGGCTGCATCGGGCGATCTCTTTGTAGCGGTGGTCGGTCATCAGGCGGACGGGCGTCGGTATATCCCGCAGGCGATTGCGCAAGGTGTAGCTGCCATTATTGCTGAGGCAAAAGATGAGGCGACCGACGGTGAAATCCGTGAAATGCACGGCGTGCCGGTAATCTTTCTCAGCCAGCTGAATGAGCGTCTCTCTGCACTGGCAGGGCGTTTTTATCATGAACCGTCTGAACAACTGCGTCTTATTGGCGTAACCGGTACGAACGGCAAAACCACCACCACGCAGCTTATGGCGCAGTGGGCGCAGCTGCTGGGCGAGACCGGTGCGGTGATGGGCACCGTTGGCAATGGTTTGCTGGGCAAAGTGATCCCAACAGAAAACACCACCGGCTCTGCGGTTGACGTCCAGCACGTGCTGGCGGGTCTGGCAGGGCAGGGGGCAACCTTCGCTGCGATGGAAGTCTCTTCTCACGGGCTGGTTCAACATCGTGTGGCGGCGCTGAAGTTTGCCGCCTCGGTGTTCACCAACCTGAGCCGCGATCACCTCGATTATCACGGTGATATGGAAAATTACGAGGCCGCGAAATGGCTGCTCTATTCCACTCACCACTGCGGTCAGGCGATCATTAATGCCGACGATGAAGTCGGCCGCCGCTGGCTAGCTAAGCTGCCGGACGCTGTTGCCGTGTCGATGGACGATCATATCAACCCGAACTGTCATGGCCGCTGGCTAAAAGCCACGGAAGTGGACTACCACGACAGCGGTGCAACCATCCGTTTCGCCTCCTCCTGGGGCGAAGGCGAAATTGAAAGCCGTCTGATGGGGGCGTTTAACGTTAGCAATTTGCTACTGGCGCTGGCAACGCTGCTGGCACTGGGTTATCCACTCGCAGAACTGCTGAAAACCTCTGCTCGCCTGCAGCCGGTATGTGGCCGCATGGAAGTCTTCAGCGCACCGGGTAAACCGACCGTAGTGGTTGATTATGCCCACACTCCGGACGCACTGGAGAAGGCGCTGCAGGCAGCTCGTCTGCACTGTGCCGGCAAACTCTGGTGCGTGTTTGGCTGTGGCGGCGATCGTGATAAAGGCAAACGTCCGTTGATGGGCGCCATCGCGGAAGAGTTTGCAGACATTCCGGTCGTGACGGATGACAACCCACGTACCGAAGAGCCGCGCGCCATCATTAACGATATCCTGGCCGGGATGCTGGACGCCGGACGTGCTCGCGTTGTTGAAGGGCGCGCCGAAGCGGTCACTAACGCCATTATGCAGGCCGATGAAAACGACGTGGTCTTGTTGGCGGGTAAAGGGCACGAAGATTATCAGATCGTGGGGACCAACCGTCTGGACTACTCCGATCGCGTGACCGCAGCGCGTCTGCTGGGGGTCGTAGCATGATTAGCGTATCGCTAAGCCAACTCGCCGGCATTTTGCACGGTGAACTGCAGGGACAGGATCTGACCTGTGATGCGGTAACAACGGACACCCGTAAAATCACCCCAGGTTGCCTGTTTGTGGCACTGAAGGGCGAGCGTTTTGACGCTCATGATTTTGCCGATCAAGCCAAAGAGGCCGGCGCTGGCGCACTGTTAGTGAGTCGTAAGCTGAATGTCGATTTGCCCCAGGTGGTGGTGAAAGATACCCGCCAGGCGTTTGGTGAACTGGCGGCATGGGTGCGCCAACAGGTCCCTACGCGGATCGTGGCGCTGACCGGTTCATCCGGTAAAACTTCGGTTAAAGAGATGACCGCGGCCATTTTGAGCCAATGCGGTAACACCCTCTACACTGCCGGGAACCTGAATAATGACATCGGTGTGCCGATGACTCTGCTGCGTCTGACGCCAGAGCATGAGTATGCCGTGATTGAGCTTGGCGCTAACCACCAGGGAGAAATCGCCTGGACCGTCAGCCTGACTAAACCGGAGGCGGCGTTAGTCAATAATCTGGCGGCCGCTCACCTCGAAGGGTTTGGCTCGCTCGAAGGCGTGGCGAAAGCGAAGGGCGAAATCTATACCGGTCTGCCGCAGAACGGTATCGCCATCATGAACGCCGATAATAACGACCAGTTGAACTGGAAGAGCGTGATTGGCGATCGCAAAACCTGGCGATTTTCACCGAATGCTGCCAACAGCGACTTTACGGCAACCAATATCCATGTGACCTCGCACGGTACAGAGTTCACCTTACAAACGCCAACCGGCAGCACGGACGTTCTGCTGCCGTTGCCGGGGCGCCATAACATCGCCAACGCGCTGGCCGCGACGGCGCTGGCCATGGCGGTCGGTGCTCCCCTGAGCGCTATCAAAACCGGACTGGCAAATTTGACCGCGGTACCTGGTCGTCTGTTCCCGGTCCCACTGGGTGAAAACAAACTGCTGCTGGACGACTCCTATAACGCCAACGTCGGGTCGATGACCGCTGCGGTGCAGGTGCTGTCCGAAATGCCGGGCTACCGCGTCTTGGTGGTCGGTGATATGGCAGAGCTGGGTGATGAAAGCGTAGCGTGTCACCGCCAGGTGGGGGAAGCAGCGAAAGCTTCAGGTATTGATCGCGTGTTAAGCACCGGAGCATTAAGCCAGACACTTAGTGAGGCAAGCGGCGCAGGTGAGCACTTTGCTGACAAAGCCGCCCTGATCACCCGCCTGAAGGCGTTGATTCAGGAAAAACAAATCATCACCGTTTTGGTGAAAGGTTCACGTAGCGCAGCCATGGAAGACGTTGTGCGCGCATTACAGGAGAATGGGACATGTTAGTTTGGCTGGCCGAACACTTGGTCAAATATTATTCAGGCTTTAACGTCTTTTCCTATCTGACGTTTCGCGCCATTGTCAGCCTGCTGACTGCGTTGTTCATCTCTTTATGGATGGGCCCGCGCATGATTGCCCATCTGCAAAAGCTCTCTTTCGGCCAGGTTGTCCGTAACGATGGTCCGGAATCACACTTCAGCAAACGTGGTACGCCAACCATGGGCGGCATCATGATTCTGACGGCGATCGTCGTTTCCGTGCTGTTGTGGGCCTACCCGTCTAACCCCTATGTCTGGTGTGTGCTGGTTGTGCTGGTGGGCTACGGGATTATTGGTTTTGTCGATGATTACCGCAAAGTGGTACGCAAAGATACCAAAGGGCTGATAGCCCGTTGGAAATACTTCTGGATGTCGGTGATTGCGCTGGGCGTGGCATTCGCGCTCTACCTGGCCGGCAAAGATACCCCGGCCACCGAGCTGGTGGTGCCGTTCTTCAAGGATGTGATGCCACAGCTGGGGATCTTCTACATCCTGCTGGCTTACTTCGTCATTGTGGGTACCGGTAATGCGGTGAACCTGACCGATGGTCTGGACGGCCTGGCTATTATGCCGACTGTCTTCGTGGCTGGCGGGTTTGCGCTGGTGGCCTGGGCAACCGGGAATATGAACTTCGCGAACTACCTGCACATTCCTTATCTGCGTCATGCCGGCGAGCTGGTGATTGTCTGTACGGCGATTGTGGGCGCGGGGCTCGGATTCTTGTGGTTCAACACCTATCCGGCGCAGGTCTTTATGGGTGACGTCGGTTCGCTGGCGCTGGGTGGTGCACTGGGCATTATCGCCGTGCTGCTGCGTCAGGAGTTCTTGCTGGTGATCATGGGAGGGGTGTTCGTGGTTGAAACCCTGTCAGTGATTTTGCAGGTGGGCTCCTTCAAGCTGCGCGGTCAGCGCATCTTCCGTATGGCGCCGATTCACCATCACTATGAATTGAAAGGCTGGCCGGAGCCGCGCGTGATTGTGCGCTTCTGGATTATTTCGCTGATGCTGGTGCTGATTGGCCTGGCAACGCTGAAGGTACGTTAATCATGGCAGATTACCAGGGTAAAAAAGTCGTTATCATCGGGCTGGGCCTTACCGGGCTCTCCTGCGTGGACTTTTTCCTTGCGCGCGGCGTGACGCCGCGCGTAATGGATACGCGTATCTCTCCGCCTGGGCTGGACAAACTGCCGGAACAGGTTGAACGCCACCTTGGTGGTCTTAATGATGACTGGCTGCTGGCAGCCGATCTGATCGTTGCCAGCCCCGGTATGGCGTTGGCGCACCCTCCGTTAAGCGCTGCAGCCGATGCGGGCGTTGAAATTGTGGGTGATATTGAACTGTTCTGCCGTGAGGCACAGGCGCCCATCGTCGCCATTACCGGCTCTAACGGTAAAAGCACCGTCACGACTCTCGTGGGTGAGATGGCAAAAGCGGCAGGCGTGAGCGTCGGTGTCGGCGGAAATATTGGATTGCCGGCCTTAATGCTGCTCGATCAGGGACGCGAGTTGTATGTACTGGAGCTTTCCAGTTTCCAGCTAGAAACCACCTCCAGCCTGAAGGCCGTGGCCGCCACGATCCTCAACGTAACCGAAGATCATATGGACCGTTACCCGTTTGGTCTGCAGCAATACCGTGCAGCCAAACTGCGGGTTTACGAGAATGCAGAAGTTTGTGTGGTTAACGCCGATGATGCGCTGACCATGCCGGTTCGCGGCGCCGATGAGCGCTGCATCAGCTTTGGTATCAACATGGGTGACTATCATCTGAATCGTCAGCAGGGCGAAACCTGGCTGCGCGTGCAGGGTGAAAAAGTGCTGAACGTAAAAGAGATGAAGCTCTCCGGGCAGCATAACTACACCAATGCGCTGGCCGCACTGGCGCTGGCGGATGCCGCCGGGTTACCGCGTGCGTCCAGTCTGAAAGCCCTCACCACCTTTACCGGCCTTGCTCACCGTTTCCAGCTGGCGCTGGAACACAACGGCGTGCGCTGGATCAACGACTCCAAAGCCACCAACGTGGGTAGCACCGAGGCGGCGCTGAATGGCCTGCACGTAGAGGGTACGCTGCATCTGTTGCTTGGCGGTGATGGCAAATCGGCTGACTTCTCGTCTCTGAAACCGTATCTGAAGGGCGACAACGTGCGCCTTTACTGCTTCGGCCGGGATGGCGCAGAGCTGGCGGCATTACGTCCGGAGGTCGCACAGCAGACAGAAACCATGGAACAGGCGATGCGCCTGCTCGCCCCCACGCTGAAGCCGGGCGATATGGTGTTGCTCTCTCCTGCCTGCGCCAGCCTTGATCAGTTTAAAAACTTTGAACAGCGTGGCGATCTCTTCACCCGTCTGGCGCAGGAGTTAGGCTGATGCGTTTATCTTTCCCTCGCCTTCGCCTGCCGCGCCTGCCGGGATTCGGTATCCTGGCGTGGATCTTCGCGGCGCTGAAAGGCTGGGTCATGGGCTCACGGGATAAAGATTCCGATAGCCTTATTATGTATGACCGTGTGCTGCTCTGGCTTACGCTGGGGCTGGCCGCTATTGGCTTTATTATGGTGACCTCCGCCTCGATGCCCGTGGGGCAGCGTCTGGCGAACGATCCTTTCCTGTTTGCCAAGCGTGATGGTTTGTACATTATTCTCGCATTCTGTCTGGCGATGGTGACACTGCGTCTGCCGATGGAGTTCTGGCAGCGGCACAGCACCGCAATGCTTATCGCCTCTATCGTCATGCTGCTGATTGTTCTGGTGGTGGGCAGTTCTGTTAACGGGGCATCGCGCTGGATTGCCTTTGGCCCGCTGCGTATTCAGCCTGCGGAGTTTACCAAACTGTCGCTCTTCTGCTATCTGGCCAACTACCTGGTGCGTAAAGTCGATGAGGTGCGTAACAACCTGCGCGGCTTTTTAAAACCGATGGGCGTGATTCTGGTGCTGGCGGTATTACTGCTTGCGCAGCCTGACCTGGGTACCGTGGTCGTGCTGTTTGTCACCACGCTGGCCATGCTGTTTCTCGCTGGCGCCAAATTGTGGCAGTTCATCGCCATTATCGGGATGGGCATCTCTGCCGTCGTGCTGTTGATTCTGGCTGAACCCTACCGTATCCGCCGCGTCACCTCGTTCTGGAATCCGTGGGAAGATCCCTTCGGCAGCGGTTATCAGCTCACCCAGTCATTGATGGCGTTTGGACGGGGTGAATTCTGGGGGCAGGGGCTGGGGAATTCCGTCCAAAAACTTGAGTATTTACCGGAGGCACATACCGACTTCATCTTCTCCATCATTGGGGAAGAACTGGGTTATATCGGTGTGGTATTAGCACTTTTAATGGTATTCTTCGTCGCTTTCCGCGCCATGTCGATTGGCCGAAAAGCGCTGGTGATTGACCATCGCTTCTCGGGCTTTCTGGCGTGCTCGATCGGGATCTGGTTCAGTTTCCAGGCTCTGGTGAACGTCGGCGCGGCGGCCGGCATGCTGCCCACAAAGGGCCTGACGTTGCCGTTGATCAGTTATGGTGGCTCGAGTCTGTTGATTATGTCGACCGCCATTATGTTTTTGCTACGTATAGATTATGAAACGCGTCTGGAGAATGCCCAGGCGTTTACACGAGGTTCACGATGAATCAACCGAAGCGGTTAATGGTGATGGCAGGCGGTACCGGCGGACATGTTTTTCCGGGGCTGGCGGTTGCGCACCATTTGATGGATCAGGGCTGGCAAGTACGCTGGCTAGGAACCGCAGACCGCATGGAAGCCGATCTTGTACCGAAACACGGTATCGAGATCGACTTTATTCGTATTTCCGGTCTTCGCGGCAAGGGAGTGAAAGCTCTGCTGCTCGCACCGGTACGCATTTTCAATGCCTGGCGTCAGGCGCGCGCCATCATGAAACGCTTTAAGCCGGACGTGGTGTTGGGCATGGGCGGTTATGTCTCTGGCCCGGGTGGCCTGGCGGCATGGTCGTTGGGTATCCCCGTTGTGCTGCATGAGCAGAACGGTATCGCGGGCCTCACCAATAAATGGCTGGCGAAAATTGCCAGCAAAGTGATGCAGGCTTTCCCGGGAGCGTTTCCAAAAGCCGATGTCGTGGGTAACCCGGTGCGCGTTGATGTGCTGGCGCTGCCGCTACCCCAGGCGCGACTCACCGGTCGTGAAGGGCCGGTGCGGGTGCTGGTCGTCGGAGGCTCGCAGGGCGCGCGCGTGTTGAACCAGACGATGCCGCAGGTGGCCGCGAAGCTGGGTGAGGCTGTGACAATTTGGCATCAAAGCGGTAAAGGCGCTCAGCAGACCGTTGAGCAAGCTTATGCAGAGGCCGGTCAGCCGCAGCATAAGGTCACCGAATTTATTGACGACATGGCCGCCGCTTACGCCTGGGCCGATGTGGTGGTCTGCCGCTCTGGTGCGTTGACGGTAAGCGAAATTGCTGCCGCCGGTTTGCCGGCGCTGTTTGTGCCTTTCCAGCATAAAGACCGTCAGCAGTACTGGAATGCGTTGCCACTTGAGAAAGCCGGCGCCGCAAAAATCTTTGAACAGCCGCAGTTTACCGCAGATGCGGTCGCCACCACCCTGGCGGGCTGGAACCGGGAGACATTACTGGAGATGGCGCAGCACGCACGCGCGGCCGCGATCCCGGATGCCACCGAGCGGGTAGCAAAAGAAGTGAGCCTGGCAGCCCAGGCTTAACCCTCGCAGCGCGTGTTGCGCTGCACGAATTTTAAGTAGTCGATGGCGTTTAGAGAATGAATACACAACAACTGGCGAAACTGCGTTCAATCGTGCCCGAGATGCGTCGCGTCCGGCACATTCACTTCGTTGGCATCGGCGGCGCCGGTATGGGCGGTATTGCCGAAGTGCTGGCGAATGAAGGTTACCAGATCAGCGGTTCTGATCTGGCGCCGAACCCTGTTACGCAACAGTTGGCGTCGCTTGGCGCAACAATCTATTTCAACCATCGCCCGGAAAACGTCAGTGACGCGAGTGTGGTGGTGGTATCCAGCGCGATTTCTGCCGATAACCCGGAGATTGTAGCTGCGCACGAAGCGCGTATCCCGGTAATCCGCCGTGCCGAAATGCTGGCTGAGTTGATGCGTTTCCGTCACGGCATCGCTGTTGCCGGAACTCACGGTAAGACCACGACGACGGCGATGGTCTCCAGTATTTATGCCGAAGCGGGTCTCGATCCGACGTTCGTGAACGGCGGGCTGGTGAAAGCGGCAGGCGTGCATGCACGTCTGGGTCACAGCCGTTACCTGATTGCTGAAGCGGATGAAAGTGATGCGTCATTCCTGCATTTGCAACCGATGGTGGCGATTGTTACCAACATCGAAGCCGACCACATGGATACTTACCAGGGCGATTTCGAAAATTTAAAGCAAACATTCATCAACTTTTTGCACAATCTGCCGTTTTATGGACGTGCAGTAATGTGCGTGGACGATCCGGTCATCCGCGAGCTGCTGCCGCGAGTGGGGCGTCAGATAACTACTTACGGCTTCAGTGAAGATGCCGATGTGCGCGTTGAGAACTATCAGCAGATTGGTGCTCAGGGGCACTTTACACTGGCCCGCCAGGATAAAGAGCTGGTGCAGGTCACCCTGAACGCGCCGGGTCGTCACAACGCGCTAAACGCTGCGGCGGCGGTTGCTGTGGCAACGGAAGAGGGCATTGAAGACGAGGCAATTTTGCGCGCGCTGGAGAGCTTCCAGGGCACTGGCCGTCGTTTTGATTTCCTTGGGGAGTTCCCGCTGGCAGAGGTTAACGGCAAAACCGGTACCGCTATGCTGGTAGATGACTATGGACATCACCCTACGGAAGTGGATGCCACCATTAAGGCAGCGCGTGCCGGCTGGCCGGATAAAAATCTGGTGATGGTATTCCAGCCTCACCGCTATACCCGTACTCGCGATCTCTATGATGACTTCGCTAACGTCCTGTCACAGGTGGATGCCCTGCTGATGCTGGATGTTTACTCTGCGGGTGAAGCGGCAATTCCGGGCGCGGACAGCCGTTCGCTGTGTCGTACCATTCGTGGGCGCGGTAAGATTGACCCAATTCTGGTCCCCGACCACGCACAGGTAGCGGCGATGCTCGCCCCCGTGCTGACCGGTAATGATTTGATTCTGGTTCAGGGTGCGGGAAATATCGGCAAGATCGCCCGTAACTTAGCTGAAATCAAACTGAAGCCGCAAAATTCGGAGGAAGAACGCCATGGCTGATAAGATCGCCGTCCTGCTTGGCGGGACTTCCGCTGAACGCGACGTTTCTCTGAACTCTGGCGAAGCAGTACTGGCGGGTCTTCGCGAAGGTGGCATTGATGCGCACCCGGTCGATCCAAAGGAGACGGATGTCACGCGCCTGAAAGAGATGGGATTTGATAAGGTTTTCATCGCCCTCCACGGTCGTGGCGGTGAAGATGGCACCCTGCAGGGGTTACTGGATTTGATTGGCTTGCCCTATACCGGCAGTGGCGTCATGGCGTCGGCCATTTCTATGGATAAGTTGCGCAGCAAATTGTTGTGGCAGGGGGCGGGCTTACCGGTCGCTACATGGGTTGCTGTTACGCGCCGCGAATTTGAATTAGGCCTGCCAGACAGCGTTATTTCGCGAATTGCCGCGCTGGGTTTGCCGGTTATTGTTAAGCCCAGCCGCGAAGGCTCCAGCTTTGGCATGTCTAAAGTGGACAATGCAGACGATATATCTTCAGCATTAGCGCTGGCATTTCAACATGATGAAGAAGTTCTGATTGAAAAATGGCTCAGCGGGCCGGAATTTACCGTCGCCATGCTTGGTGAAGAAATTTTACCGTCGATTCGTATCCAACCAGCCGGAACCTTCTATGATTATGAGGCGAAGTATCTCTCTGATGAGACGCAATATTTCTGCCCAGCAGGTCTGGAAGAGAAGGATGAGGCGCAATTACAGTCTCTGGTCCTTAAAGCGTGGGCTGTTTTAGGTTGTCGTGGTTGGGGTCGTATTGATGTGATGCAGGATAGTGATGGGCAGTTTTACCTGCTGGAGGCGAACACCTCTCCAGGAATGACCAGCCACAGTCTGGTGCCCATGGCGGCGCGTCAGGCAGGCATGAGCTTCTCCCAGCTTGTTGTACGTATTCTGGATCAGGCGCGCTGATATGTCTCAGGCTGCGCTGAACACGCGAAATCGTGACGAAGAGGAAGAGTATTCGTCTCGTCGCAATAATGGAACGCGTCTTGCAGGGATTATCTTCCTGCTTGCCGTGCTATGTACCGTGTTTGTCAGCGGCTGGATGGTGCTGGGCTGGATGGAAGATGCGCAGCGGTTACCCCTGTCGAAACTGGTGGTGACCGGCGATCGTCATTACACCCGTAACGACGATATACGCCAGTCAATCCTGGCGTTGGGATCGCCGGGAACCTTTATGACTCAGGACGTCAACATCATCCAGAGCCAGATTGAACGTCTGCCGTGGATAAAACAGGCAAGCGTACGCAAGCAGTGGCCCGATGAATTGAAGATTCATCTGGTTGAATTTGTGCCCATTGCGCGGTGGAATGATCAGCATATGGTTGACGCAGACGGAAATTCCTTCAGCGTCCCTGCCGATCGCGTCAGCAAGCAAAATTTACCCATGTTATATGGGCCGGAAGGCAGCGAAAATGAAGTGCTGGAAGGTTTTCGTAACATGGGGCAGGTGTTGGCTAAGGATCGGTTTACGTTAAAGAATGCGGCGATGACAGCGCGACGTTCATGGCAGTTAACGCTGACGAATGACATCAAGCTCAACCTTGGCCGCGGCGACACCATGAAGCGTCTGGCGCGATTTGTAGAACTCTATCCGGTTCTGCAACAACAGGCGCAGGCCGATGGCAAACGGATAAGCTACGTTGATTTGCGCTATGACTCAGGCGCGTCGGTGGGGTGGATCCCGGCGCCGGATGAGGAAACCAGGCAGCAACAAAATCAGGCACAGGTACAGGCAGAACAACAATGATCAAGGCGACGGACAGAAAACTGGTAGTTGGACTGGAGATAGGCACCGCGAAGGTAGCCGCTTTAGTAGGGGAAGTTCTGCCCGACGGTATGGTCAATATCATTGGCGTGGGCAGTTGCCCGTCTCGTGGTATGGATAAAGGTGGGGTAAACGACCTCGAGTCGGTGGTGAAGTGCGTACAGCGCGCCATCGATCAGGCAGAATTAATGGCAGACTGCCAGATTTCCTCTGTGTATCTGGCGCTCTCTGGCAAGCATATCAGCTGCCAGAATGAAATCGGTATGGTGCCGATTTCAGAAGAAGAAGTGACACAGGAAGACGTTGAGAACGTGGTCCATACGGCGAAATCCGTGCGCGTGCGTGATGAGCATCGCGTCCTGCATGTGATCCCGCAGGAATATGCCATCGACTATCAGGAAGGCATTAAAAATCCGGTCGGGCTTTCAGGCGTACGTATGCAGGCAAAAGTGCACTTGATCACATGTCACAACGATATGGCGAAGAACATCGTCAAAGCCGTTGAACGTTGTGGCCTCAAAGTTGACCAACTTATTTTCGCCGGTCTGGCAGCCAGTTATTCGGTGTTGACTGAAGACGAACGTGAACTGGGCGTCTGTGTCGTGGATATCGGCGGTGGTACAATGGACATGGCGGTGTATACCGGTGGTGCATTGCGTCATACCAAAGTGATCCCGTATGCGGGTAACGTGGTAACCAGCGATATCGCTTACGCCTTCGGCACGCCACCGAGCGATGCAGAGGCGATTAAAGTGCGCCATGGCTGTGCGCTCGGCTCTATCGTCGGTAAAGACGAGAGCGTTGAAGTGCCAAGCGTAGGGGGACGTCCTCCTCGCAGTCTGCAGCGTCAGACTCTGGCAGAGGTTATTGAGCCGCGTTACACCGAGCTGCTGAACCTTGTTAACGAAGAGATTTTGCAATTACAGGAACAGCTTCGCCAGCAGGGAGTGAAACATCATCTTGCGGCGGGGATTGTATTAACCGGCGGTGCGGCGCAAATTGAAGGTCTTGCGGCCTGCGCACAGCGCGTGTTCCATACGCAGGTGCGTATCGGGGCCCCGCTGAATATCACCGGTCTGACAGATTATGCCCAGGAGCCCTATTACTCTACGGCCGTGGGCCTGCTTCACTACGGGAAGGAAACCCATCTCAGCGGTGAAGCAGAAGTGGAAAAACGTGCGTCGGTGGGGTCGTGGATTAAACGAATCAACACCTGGCTACGAAAAGAGTTTTAATTTTTTTAAGAGACCGGAGAGAATTAACGGTTTCGGGCGACAGGCACAACGGAGAGAGAAACTATGTTTGAACCTATGGAATTAACCAACGACGCGGTGATTAAAGTCATCGGCGTCGGTGGCGGCGGCGGTAACGCCGTAGAGCACATGGTGCGTGAACGCATCGAAGGCGTGGAATTCTTTGCAGTTAACACCGACGCTCAGGCCCTGCGAAAGACGGCTGTCGGCCAGACGATTCAGATCGGTGGCGGCATCACGAAAGGTCTGGGCGCTGGGGCTAACCCGGAAGTCGGCCGTAACGCAGCCGAAGAAGACCGTGAAGCACTGCGTGCTGCGCTGGATGGTGCAGACATGGTGTTCATCGCAGCTGGCATGGGTGGTGGTACCGGCACGGGTGCTGCGCCAGTGGTGGCTGAAGTTGCAAAAGATTTAGGTATTCTGACCGTTGCTGTCGTCACTAAGCCTTTCAACTTTGAAGGCAAAAAACGTATGGCGTTTGCGGAGCAGGGTATTACTGAGCTGTCCAAACATGTGGACTCGCTGATTACTATCCCGAACGACAAGCTGCTGAAAGTGCTGGGTCGCGGTATCTCCCTGCTGGATGCCTTCGGTGCTGCGAACGACGTGCTGAAAGGCGCCGTTCAGGGTATCGCTGAGCTGATTACCCGTCCGGGTCTGATGAACGTCGACTTTGCAGACGTTCGCACCGTGATGTCCGAAATGGGCTACGCGATGATGGGCTCCGGCGTGGCAAGCGGTGAAGACCGTGCTGAAGAAGCCGCTGAAATGGCGATCTCTTCTCCGCTGCTGGAAGATATCGACCTCTCTGGTGCGCGCGGCGTGCTGGTTAACATCACCGCCGGCTTCGACCTGCGTCTGGATGAGTTCGAAACGGTGGGTAACACCATTCGTGCGTTCGCTTCCGACAACGCGACCGTGGTTATCGGTACCTCTCTGGATCCAGAGATGAACGACGAACTGCGCGTTACCGTTGTTGCAACTGGCATCGGCATGGACAAGCGCCCTGAGATCACGCTTGTCACTAACAAACAGACTCAGCAGCCAGTTATGGATCGCTACCCGCAGCATGGTATGACCCCGCTGACGCAGGAGCAGAAACCGGCCGCGAAAGTGGTTAATGACAATACACCGCAAACCCAGAAAGAACCGGATTATCTGGACATCCCAGCGTTCCTGCGTAAGCAAGCTGACTAGGATTAGGCTGGAATTTGGGGATTTGCGCTCTTTGTGCTAAACTGCCCTGCCGATAGTGATATACACTCTCGGTTGGATAAGTAATTTGGCGAGATTATACGATGATCAAACAAAGGACATTAAAACGTATCGTTCAGGCGACGGGTGTCGGTTTACATACCGGCAAGAAAGTCACGCTGACGCTGCGCCCTGCGCCGGCAAACACCGGGGTCATCTATCGTCGCACCGACTTGAATCCACCGGTAGATTTCCCGGCCGATGCCAAATCTGTGCGTGATACTATGCTCTGTACTTGCCTGGTGAACGAGCATGACGTGCGGATTTCTACCGTAGAGCACCTTAACGCCGCGCTGGCGGGTCTGGGTATTGACAACATTATTGTTGAAGTCGATGCGCCAGAAATCCCGATTATGGACGGCAGTGCTGCACCGTTTGTCTATCTGTTGCTGGATGCCGGCATCGAAGAGCTGAACAGTGCGAAGAAATTTGTTCGTATCAAAGAGACCGTTCGCGTTGAAGATGGCGACAAATGGGCTGAATTCAGACCGTTTAATGGTTTTTCGTTGGACTTTACCATCGACTTTAACCATCCGGCGATTGATTCCAGCACCCAACGCTATGCGATGAACTTCTCTGCTGATGCGTTTATGCGTCAAATCAGTCGCGCCCGTACTTTCGGGTTCATGCGTGATATCGAATATCTGCAATCCCGTGGCCTGTGCCTGGGCGGCAGCTTCGATTGTGCCATCGTTGTTGACGATTATCGCGTACTGAATGAAGACGGCCTGCGTTTTGAAGATGAATTTGTTCGTCACAAAATGCTGGATGCGATTGGCGACCTGTTTATGTGTGGTCACAACATTATTGGTGCGTTTACCGCGTATAAATCCGGTCATGCGCTGAACAATAAACTGTTGCAGGCTGTACTGGCGAAACAGGAAGCATGGGAATATGTGACCTTCCAGGACGAAGCAGAACTGCCGCTGGCGTTCAAAGCACCAAGCACTGTTCTGGCCTAACGGTTACACCCGTTAACTAAAATAGACTGGTTAACCTGGCACTCTCTCCGGCCAGGGATACCAGTCTTTTTTGTTTTTGTCTTTCCTGAATTTTGCGGTCAACGGCGCGTTTGCTGGTTTCATGACCATTTTTAACTCTCTCTGTGCCTCATTACTGCTGCTGTGTATGGCCTTTGGTGGTAATATCTGGACGCGAAAATAAACAAAATCAAATTGTGAGCCTGATGGCTCTCTTAATGTGGTGGGGCAATTGAGCGGAATTCTGACGCGCTGGCGACAATTTGGCAGACGTTACTTCTGGCCGCATCTCCTGTTGGGGATGGTCGCGGCGAGTCTCGGTTTGCCTGCGCTCAGCAACAGCGCTGAGGCATCGACGCCGGCGAAGACGTCCGCCACCCATGATTTCACCACCCGCGTTAATTTCACCAATCTTGCGCTGCTGGAAGCGAACCGCCGTACCAATTTCACGGTGGATTACTGGCACCAGCATGCGATTCGTACCGTCATTCGTCATCTCTCATTTGCGATGGCGCCGCAGGCGCTGCCTGCCATTGAAGAGTCGCTGCCAGTACAGGCGCACCATCTTGCGCTGCTTGATACGCTCAACACGCTGCTAACGCAGCAGAGTAAACCGCTGGCTACTCTGCCTCAGCCTGCGGTTATCTCATTAGCCCCGGAATCGACCTTCTTTGTATCCGCCTGGATAAGCCAGGTGCAGGGTATCCGCGCCGGGCCTCAACATCTCAGTTAAATTAATCGTTTTTTAATCACTTAATTTATCTATCCTGACCGGGATGTTTGAGATTTTATTATGCTAATCAAATTATTAACTAAAGTTTTTGGTAGTCGTAACGATCGTACCCTGCGCCGCATGCGTAAAGCTGTCACCGTCATCAATGGCCTTGAGCCAGAAATGGAAAAACTGTCCGATGACGAGCTGAAAGCGAAGACCGCTGAATTCCGCGCGCGTCTTGAAAAAGGCGAGACCGTAGAAAGCCTGATTCCTGAAGCATTTGCTGTGGTACGTGAGGCGAGTAAGCGCGTATTTGGGATGCGTCACTTCGACGTGCAGCTGTTGGGTGGTATGGTCCTGAACGATCGCTGCATCGCAGAGATGCGTACCGGTGAAGGTAAAACCCTGACCGCAACGCTGCCGGCGTACCTGAACGCGCTCTCCGGTAAAGGCGTTCACGTAGTAACCGTCAACGACTATCTGGCGCAGCGTGACGCCGAAAACAACCGTCCACTGTTCGAATTCTTAGGCATGACCGTAGGCATCAACATGTCTGGTCTGCCAGCACCCGCCAAGCGTGAAGCGTATAACGCCGACATCACTTACGGGACCAACAACGAATACGGCTTCGACTACCTGCGTGACAACATGGCGTTCAGCCCGGAAGAGCGCGTACAGCGTAAACTGCACTATGCGCTGGTGGATGAAGTTGACTCCATTCTCATCGATGAAGCACGTACGCCACTGATCATCTCAGGTCCGGCGGAAGACAGCTCTGAAATGTACCGCAAGGTCGACAAAATCATCCCACATCTGATTCGTCAGGAAAAAGAGGACTCGGATACCTTCCAGGGTGAAGGCCACTTCTCTGTGGATGAAAAAGCGCGTCAGGTTAACCTGACCGAACGCGGCCTGGTGCAAATTGAAGAGCTGCTGGTTGCGCAGGGCATTATGGACGAGGGTGAGTCACTCTACTCCCCGACCAATATCATGCTCATGCACCACGTCACCGCTGCGCTGCGTGCACACGTCCTGTTTACCCGCGACGTTGATTACATTGTGAAAGACGGCGAAGTGATCATCGTTGATGAGCACACTGGCCGTACCATGCAGGGCCGCCGCTGGTCCGACGGTTTGCATCAGGCTGTCGAAGCCAAAGAGGGCGTCGACATCCAGAATGAAAACCAGACGCTGGCGTCTATTACCTTCCAGAACTACTTCCGTCTGTACGAGAAGCTGGCAGGCATGACCGGTACGGCAGATACTGAAGCCTTCGAATTCAGCTCTATCTATAAGCTGGATACCGTTGTGGTGCCGACCAACCGTCCGATGATTCGTAAGGACATGCCGGATCTGGTCTATATGACCGAAGCAGAAAAAATTCAGGCCATCATTGAAGATATTCGCGATCGTACCGCTGCCGGTCAACCGGTGCTGGTAGGTACGATTTCCATCGAAAAATCGGAAGTGGTCTCGAATGAACTGACGAAAGCAGGTATCAAGCACAACGTACTGAACGCCAAATTCCACGCGAAAGAGGCAGATATCGTTGCGCAGGCGGGTTATCCCTCTGCCGTGACCATCGCCACCAACATGGCAGGCCGTGGTACCGATATCATGCTGGGTGGTAGCTGGCAGGCTGAAGTGGCCGAGCTGGAAAATCCAACTCCGGAGCAGATTGCTCAGATCAAAGCCGAGTGGCAGGTGCGTCACGACGCAGTGCTGGCCGCAGGTGGCTTGCATATTATCGGCACGGAACGTCACGAATCACGTCGTATCGATAACCAGCTGCGTGGCCGTGCGGGTCGTCAGGGTGATGCCGGTTCTTCTCGCTTCTACCTGTCTATGGAAGATGCCCTGATGCGCATCTTCGCCTCCGATCGCGTTTCCGGCATGATGCGTAAGCTGGGGATGAAGCCGGGCGAAGCCATCGAGCACCCATGGGTGACCAAAGCGATTGCCAACGCACAGCGTAAAGTAGAAAGCCGCAACTTCGATATTCGTAAACAGCTGCTGGAATACGATGATGTAGCGAACGACCAGCGTCGTGCGATCTACACCCAGCGTAACGAACTGCTGGACGTGTCTGATGTGAGCGAAACCATCGACAGCATCCGCGAAGACGTCTTCAAAGCGACTATCGACGGACATATTCCTCCGCAGTCCCTGGAAGAGATGTGGGACGTGGAAGGGCTGCAGGAGCGCCTGAAAAACGACTTCGATCTCGACCTGCCGATTAAAGAGTGGCTGGATAAAGAGCCAGAGCTGCATGAAGAGACGCTGCGTGAACGCATCTTCGCTTCTGCGGTAGAAGTCTATAAACGCAAAGAAGAGGTTGTGGGTGCAGAGATGATGCGCCACTTCGAAAAAGGCGTAATGCTACAGACGCTGGACTCTCTGTGGAAAGAGCACCTGGCTGCGATGGATTATCTGCGTCAGGGTATCCACCTGCGTGGCTATGCGCAGAAAGATCCTAAGCAGGAGTACAAGCGTGAATCCTTTGCGATGTTCGCCGCCATGCTGGAGTCACTCAAATATGAAGTGATCAGCACCCTGAGCAAAGTTCAGGTCCGTATGCCGGAAGAGGTGGAAGCGATGGAGCAGCAGCGTCGTGAAGAAGCCGAGCGTCTGGCTCAGATGCAGCAGCTGAGCCACCAGACGGATGACAGCGAGGCTGCAGCCGCCATTGCCGCGCAGAGTGGGGATCGCAAAGTGGGTCGTAATGATCCCTGCCCATGTGGTTCGGGTAAAAAATATAAGGCGTGCCACGGTCGCCTGAGCTAAGTGATGAACTGACTAAAAAGGCGCAGCGTTCTGCGCCTTTTTTATAGGTGTAATTCGATGAAAGTATTGAATATCTCGACCGGTATTATCCGTAACGCGAAACAGCAAATTTTTATCACTCAGCGTGCCGCCGATGCCCATATGGCCAACAAGTGGGAATTTCCGGGCGGTAAAATTGAAGCGGGCGAAAGTGCAGAGCAGGCGCTGGTGCGTGAATTACAGGAAGAGGTTGGCATCACTCCTCAGGGTGCGACGCTTTATGAAAAACTGGAGTACCAGTTTCCCGATCGCCATATCACTCTGTGGTTCTGGCTGGTGGAGAGCTGGGACGGTGAGCCGTGGGGCAAGGAGGGGCAGCCAGGGAGCTGGGTTGCGCAAAGTGAGCTGGATGCGGAGAAGTTCCCACCTGCGAACGAGCCGGTGATTTTACGCCTGAAACAGGGCCAGTGAGTCTGCCGGTCTATGCGCCGGCAGGCTTTGCGTCTTAGCGCTGTTCTTCGCTCCAGTCATCGCTGTCTGAGAGATCGCCCGCGCTGGGAATACGTTTCTCTTCGGCAGCCCATTCACCCAGATCAATAAGCTGACAACGCTTGCAACAAAATGGGCGAAACGGACTTTGCTCGCTCCAGACCACGGCTTTACCGCAGGTCGGGCAGTTTACTGTCGTAACATCAGACATCTTTACTCCTTAACAACACGCCAGCTCGAAATCGAGACGTTCTGGCACCACGCCATGTTCGCTATCTAACGGCATAAAACGGATCGCAAAACGGCTTTTATGGCCTGAAATCTGCGGGTAGAGCTGCTCGTCCAGCGCCAGATTCAGACGCAGCAGGTCGGCATCTTCTCCATTATCCTGGTAAAAACCATTCAGACTGGTCTGTTTACGGAACTGCGCCGAGTTGCGAATCAAATCCAGAATTAAGGATAAGGCCTGAATAAGCGGCTCCAGGCTCTGAAGCCAACTCTGGACCTGCGCATCACGTTGCGCCTGGGGCATATGCAGCCAAATGTGCAGGGTGGGTAAATCAAAACTACAGCAGCCACCCGGGATGCTCAAACGCTGACGTACCAGCGCAATCAGACGATCTTCACGCAAGAACTGGCCAATACGCGGCGCACTCATCAGTATTCCGCTGCTGTTTTTTAGCTGCTGACGCAGCGCGTCGATACGACTGTTATCTACTCCAGGGACTTCAGCCCATGCCTGCAGTTTACGATGCTGGCGCTCCAGCTCTTTTAACAGCTCCGTACGGACTTCACCGCGCTCTAACACATCCAGCAGATCGCCAACATTGCGAAAGAAGTGCAGGGCTGAGGTGTGGTTATTAACCGGAAGAGAATTTGACAGCTGCTGGACTAAAAACTCGATGCGCAACCAGGTACGCATTTTTTCATTGAGCGGATGCTCAAACAGAATGTGGGTGTGCATTATGGCTTTTCCTGTGAATCGGCCTGCGCTGCAAGTTGCAGGTATTGTGCATGCAGGCGGGCAACAGCGGATGCAATGGCATCCGGTGCGCCGTCATTATTAATAACATCATCCGCGACGGCAAGGCGTGCTTCACGCGTGGCCTGCGCGGCCAGAATAGTTTCCGCATGATGGCGCGCAACGTTATCACGCGCCATGGTGCGCTGAATTTGGGTCTCTTGAGAGACGTCGACCACCAGAATCCGATCGGCTTTATCGTGCAGACGATTCTCCACCAGCAGGGGGACCACCCACATCACGTAAGGTGAGGTTGCTGCAGCAATCTGCCGTTGAGTCTCTTGCTGAATTAAGGGGTGGAGGAGGGCGTTGAGCCAGGCTTTTTCGTCGGGATGAGAGAAGATACGCTCGCGCAACATGCGACGATTTAACGTGCCATCCGGCGCAATAAGCTGGCTACCAAAATGTTCGGCAATGGCCTGAAGTGCGGGTGTATTGGGTTCTACCACCTGACGGGCAATAATATCGGCGTCAATTATCGTGACACCCAGATGAGAGAAGGCGTCAGCAACAGTGCTTTTGCCACTGCCAATGCCCCCCGTTAACGCAACGATGTACCCCATTAAACAAAATCCTGGGAATTATTCATTATTAAAATCAATTGCTTAAAATTTAATCATTCAGCAATCAAGGTTTAGCCCTGTTTACTTACTTTTGAGCAGGTAAATTTATAGGATTGTAGCGTAAAAAAAGAGAATTTCGCAGTCTTGCGCAGCCAGTATTAGTGCGTATGATAGCGTCACTGGAGTTGTGAGTTTCGTTTTTCGCCATTGACCCCAGGAATCCGCTAATGCGTATCGAAGAAGATCTGAAGTTAGGTTTTAAAGACGTTCTTATCCGCCCTAAACGCTCTACCCTCAAGAGCCGCTCAGACGTTGAACTCGAACGTCAATTCACCTTCAAACATTCCGGTCAGACCTGGTCTGGTGTGCCAATTATCGCCGCCAACATGGATACCGTGGGTACTTTTGCGATGGCGACTGCTCTGGCAAGCTTCGACATTCTGACCGCGGTGCATAAGCATTACAGCGTGGAAGAGTGGAGTGCGTTCGCCAGCGCCGCTTCCGAGAACGTGCTGAAGCACGTCATGGTTTCTACCGGCACCTCTGATGCCGATTTCGAGAAAACCAAACAAATCCTTACCGCTAACCCGGCCCTGAACTTTGTCTGTATCGATGTGGCTAACGGTTACTCCGAACACTTCGTACAGTTCGTTAGCAAGGCGCGCGAAGCCTGGCCAACGAAGACCATTATCGCGGGCAACGTGGTAACCGGCGAAATGTGTGAAGAGCTGATTCTTTCTGGCGCTGATATCGTAAAAGTTGGTATCGGTCCGGGCTCCGTCTGCACAACCCGCGTCAAAACCGGTGTCGGCTATCCCCAACTCTCTGCAGTCATTGAGTGTGCCGATGCGGCGCATGGCCTGGGCGGGCAAATCATCAGCGATGGCGGCTGCACCACACCCGGTGACGTGGCTAAAGCGTTCGGCGGCGGCGCAGATTTCGTGATGCTGGGTGGGATGCTGGCAGGGCATGAAGAGAGCGGTGGCAACATCGTTGAAGAGAATGGCGAGAAATTCATGCTCTTCTACGGCATGAGTTCCGAATCCGCCATGACCCGACACGTCGGGGGTGTAGCGAAATACCGCGCCGCTGAAGGAAAAACCGTGAAGCTGCCTCTGCGTGGCCCGGTGGATCACACCGCACGCGACATTCTGGGCGGCCTGCGTTCAGCTTGTACCTACGTGGGTGCATCTCGCCTGAAAGAGCTGACTAAGCGCACGACCTTTATCCGCGTTCAGGAACAGGAAAACCGCGTTTTCAATAGCCTGTAATCCTTCTCGCTGGCGCCTCAGCGCGCCAGCGTTATCCCCCGCTCATCGCATCCCCCAAATGAAATATAGGCAAGTACATCGCCACCACCAGCGTGCCAATAATGACGCCCGTCACAATCAACAGGAGCGGTTCCAGCAGAGACGCGAGGTCATCCGCGTGTTGAAAGGTCTTCGCATTATGATGCTGCGCCAGGTTATAGAGCATGGTATCCAGTGCGCCAGAAACTTCGCCGGTGCGAACCAGTTGAATGCAGAGTGGCGTAAACAGGCCGGCAGTGTTGAATGCTGACCAGATGGGCGAGCCCTGCATCACGCGGTGGCGAATCGCCTGCAGTTTGTCGCGCCAGAATGGGCACTCCATTGTCTCTTCGGTGCTCTCCAGCCCCTGCAGAAAGGTGATGCCTGCCTGTTGGGTGAGTGACAGCACGGTAAATATTTGGCTAAGCTTTTGACCCCGCACAAGCGTACCGATCAGGGGGCACCTAAGGAGCAGGCGCATCGTCACCCTTTGCCAGGGCGGGTGGCGACGCAGCCCCAGCAGGCCTAAACCAGCAGCAACCAGCAGAACCAAAAAGACCCAACCCCAGCGTTGTAAAAACGCGGCTGCGGCCATCACGCCCTGCGTGAGTGCGGGTAAAGGTGTATTAAAGGTTTTGTAGATAGCAGCAAATTCGGGTAAGACCATCGTCACCATCGCCAGTACGACGGCGATGGCCAGCGAAAGGATGATAATCGGGTAGCGGAGTGCCTTTTTAACCTTTGCGCTGAGCTGCTGTTGCGTTTTTTGCTGAATAGCGAGCTGACGGCAACACTCATCGAGCTTACCGGTCAGTTCTCCGGTTTTCATCATTGAGATGTAGAGCGGCGGGAACACGGCAGGCCATTTCTTGAGCGTGTCGGAAAAGGGGTTACCCGCGCTGAGATCCTCGGCGACGCTCTGCAATAGCGCCTGCCAGGGTTTAACCGGATGTTGCTGTGCAAGTAGCTCCAGAGAGGCCGATAACGTTAAACCTGCCTGTAGCAACGTTGCCAGCTGATGGATGACCTCATAGCGATGCTGGGGCTGCCAGCGCGCCTGACGCAGCGTGCCGCGGCGCAGTGACAGCGGGAAAAGCGCCTTATCTTGCAGCTTTTGCCATGCACTTTCACGGTCAGGGGCCAGGATGGCCCCCTCTATGCTTACGCCCTGCTGATTAAGGGCGCGCCATCGCCAAAGCTGTTCACTGGCCATGAGGTATTCCTAACACGCGCACCAGCTCCTCCAGCGTGGTTTTCCCTTCTTCCACGGCCATACAGCCATGTTCGAACAGCGTCATCATGCCTGCCTGACGTGCATGCGCTTCAATCTCTTCAACTGGCGCACCGCGCGCAATGGCCAGGCGAAGATCGCTACTGATCGCCATCACTTCAAATATCGCCACCCGGCCATAAAAACCATGATAACAACGGTCACAGCCAGCGGGCAGCCAGTGCGGCAGCGGCCTTGGCCACAATGTGCCGGGCAGCGGCACCTCGCGTTCTGTTTGTTGGCGGCAATGAGGGCAGAGTCGGCGTACCAGGCGTTGCGCGATAACCAGTGATAACGCCGATGAGATCATCCAGCGCGCCACCCCCATCTGCTGCAAACGCACCAGCGTCTCCGCCGTTGAGTTGGTGTGCAGGGTGGAAAGCACCAGATGTCCGGTTTGTGCCGCATTCATAGCAATTTCCGCTGTTTCACCGTCACGGATTTCGCCCACCATAATGATATCCGGGTCTTGCCTAAGAAAAGCGCGCAGTACGCTCTGGAACGTCAATCCTGCCCGGGGATTGATCTGCGTCTGGTTCAGCCCCTCCAGGGGGATTTCGATGGGATCCTCAACGCTGCAGATGTTCACTTCAGGCGCATTGCGCGCCTGAAGGGCACTGTATAGGGAGACTGTTTTCCCACTGCCGGTGGGGCCGGTCACCAGGATTAGCCCTTGTGGTTTCATCAACGCCTCACGAAAACAGTGCAACTGAGAAGAGGCCATCCCCAACTGGTCAAGCTGATGGGCTTGTTGTACCTGTTGAAGCAGGCGGAGTACGATTTTTTCGCCGCGACGGCAGGGCAGGGTGGCGATGCGAAATGACACCGGTGCGCCCGAGAGTTCAACCGTGAATTGCCCATCCTGTGGCAGCCGACGTTCGGCGATATCGAGATTGCCAAGCACCTTAAGTCGTGCCGTCAGGCTAGTACCCAGCGCCACGGAGAGGGGCTGCTGGGAATAGAGCACGCCATCAATGCGTAGCCGAATTTGCCAGCTCTCATCTGCAGGTTCGATATGAATATCCGAAGCGCGCTGTTCAAGGGCGTGACTCAGCGTACGGTTGAGGATCTCCACCGCCGAACGCCCGGTATCGGCCTGGACGGGAAGATGGGATTGCGAGGCCGCCTGCCGGTATTTCTCCATGCGTTCGGCACTCCAGCATTCAATATCGACGTTTTTTTGCGTTGCGAAGCGCAGTGCATCCAGCATCTCTGGCGCCGGTTGGCCCAGCACGGCAATGCTCAACCGTGCCTCGGTGCTGTTGAGGAGTAGCGCGTTATGGCGCTGACACAGCGCCATCAGTTTCTCAGGATTCATCTGCCTCTCCTGCTGGATCCGTAAAGCGGAACACATCTTCGCAGGCCTGCTTCAGGGCGCTGTCATCGCTGATCGTGCAGGTGCGAGTCCAGCCCGTAATGCCGTTGCCATTATCCCAGACTGGGGTCAGGGCTACGCTCAGGCCATTCAGACTCTCCTGACCCGTCAGGGTCACAGCACCATTGGCGACAGACATCGCAGAGACGTAGCGGGACGTCGCCGGAGAGGGGATACCATTCGCACCCGCGTCGCAGCTATCCGTTCCGCCATGATCCAGCGCGCAGAGTTCGACTGCGGTGCGGTAAGGAATAAAGGTTTGTAGCATGTCGGTGAGGGCCGCTTTTCGCAGATAGTTTTGATAAGCGGGTATGCCAATGGCGCTCAGTATCGCGATGATCCCTATGACCACCATCAGTTCAATTAGCGTAAATCCTTGTTGTCTGTTCATGTGTCGCTCCTGTGGTTGACTGGCGACACTGTGTCAGCCTGTTATCGTCAGGGCGAGCGACAAAAATGGTTTCGTGGAGGCGGCTTCAGAAGGTTATGACGCGCTTGCAGAGAGGAGAAACAACGCTGCGAGAAGGATCGTAAAAGGGGGCGGAGAAAAGCCCGACCGGAGCGCCGGCCGGGTGAGCGGGAACTATTTAAAACGCATCGACAGGTCGAGCGCGCGCACGTGCTTGGTCAGCGCTCCGACGGAGATATAGTCAACGCCTGTCTGGGCGAACTCACGGATTGTTTCATGCGTGACGTTGCCCGAGACCTCCAGGCGAGCCTGGCCCTGGGTACGTTTCACCGCTTCACGCATCTGATCGGTCGTGAAGTTATCCAGCATGATGATATCGGCCCCGGCTTTCAGCGCCTCTTCCAGTTCATCGAGGCTTTCTACCTCCACTTCTACCGGCACATCCGGATGCAGCCAGAAGGCTTTCTCTACCGCCTGGCGTACGGAGCCAGAGGCGATAATGTGGTTTTCTTTAATCAGAAACGCATCGGATAACCCTAAGCGATGGTTCGCTCCACCACCGCAGATAACGGCGTATTTCAGCGCCGTGCGCAGGCCTGGTAGGGTTTTACGGGTGTCCAGTAGCTGAGTATGCGTACCTTCCAGTAAGGCCACGTAACGGTGGACTTCGCTGGCCACGCCTGACAGGGTTTGCACAAAATTGAGTGCGGTGCGTTCACCCGTCAGCAATACGCGGGAAGGGCCATTGAGTTCAAACAGCGGCTGATTTTCGGTCACGCTATCGCCATCCGCAACATGCCAGGTAACCTGCACCTCATCTCCCGCCAGCTGGGTGAAGACCTCTTCTACCCAGCGTTTACCACAGAAGATCCCCGCTTCACGGGTGATCACCACCGCCTGAGAGTGCGCTTCTTTTGGCAAAAGCAGAGCAGTGATGTCGTTGTCGGCGTTAACATCGCCTCCCAGATCTTCGCGCAGGGCGTGCGCGACACTTGCCGGTATATCCAGATTAATACGTTCCAGAAGTGCGTCACGTCTCTGGTCGGGGTTGTAGCGGCGAGGCGGCATGATAAAACTCCAAATTGGTAACGAATCATAAGATTGAAACATGCTACTCTGAACCGGGTATCAGCACCATAAATAAGGAGAGCCCGCATGCAGTTGGAACATGGATGGCTGGTGGATGCACGGCGTGTGCCCTCGCCACACCACGATTGCCGCCCTGAAGAGGTCACCCCCTCGCTGTTGGTGGTGCATAACATCAGTCTGCCACCGGGGGAGTTCGGGGGCCCATGGATTGACGCGCTCTTTACCGGAACGATAGATCCCAACGCGCACCCCTTCTTTGCGGAAATCGCGCATTTGCGGGTTTCTGCCCACTGCCTGATTCGCCGTGATGGCGAAATCGTCCAGTATGTTCCTTTTGACAAGCGAGCCTGGCATGCGGGCGTATCGACTTATCAAGGGCGAGAACGCTGTAATGATTTCTCCATCGGAATAGAGCTGGAAGGCACAGATGTGCTGCCCTATACCGATGCGCAATATCATGCGCTGGTTGCGATAACCCGCCTGCTGATCGCGTGCTATCCGGAAATGGCTAACCACATTACCGGGCATAGTGATATCGCACCGGTGAGAAAAACCGATCCCGGCCCGGCCTTTGACTGGAGCCGATTCCACGCCATGCTTAACGCTTCGTCAGACAAGGAGATGACATGACGTTGTTCACCATACTGCTGGTTATGATCGCTGAGCGCTTATTTAAGCTGGGCGAACACTGGCAACTGGATCACCGGTCGGAGATCTTTTTCCGTCGGATTAAACATTTCTCGTTACTGCGTACGTTAATAATGACCGCCGGCGTCATGTTGGTGGTCTTCTTGCTGTTACGCGCCTTACACGGCCTCTTTTTTAACGTCCCTTTGCTGGTGGTCTGGATTTTGCTCGGCGTGCTCTGTATTGGTGCCGGGAAAGTGCGTTTGCACTACCACGCTTACCTGAAAGCGGCTGCGCGCAACGACAGCCACGCCCGGGGTGCCATGGCCAGCGAATTAACTCTTATTCACGGTGTGCCGCCTGACTGCGACGAGCGGGAGTTTCTGCGCGAGCTGCAAAATGCCTTGTTGTGGATTAACTACCGTTTCTATCTGGCGCCGCTGTTCTGGTTTGTGGTTGGCGGCCCGTGGGGCCCGGTGCTGCTGATGGGCTATGCGTTTTTACGCGCCTGGCAGAGCTGGCTGGCGCGTTACCTGACACCACACGAACGACTGCAATCAGGCATTGATGCCATTCTGCATGTGCTGGACTGGCTGCCGGTGCGCCTGGTCGGTGTAGTCTATGCCTTGATTGGTCATGGTGAAAAAGCGTTACCTGCCTGGTTTGCGTCGCTCGGGGATCGCCGCACCTCGCAATATCAGGTTCTGACCCGTCTGGCGCAGTTCTCGCTGGCGCGCGAGCCGCATACCGACAAAATCGCCACGCCAAAAGCTGCCGTGTCGATGGCCAAGAAAACCTCGTTTGTTATCGTGGTGATTGTGGCGCTGCTAACGATTTACGGCACGCTGATATAAATCTGCGTGCCGTAACTGTTACTCGCTATCTGCAGGCGGGATGCCGAAATCTGGCATCCCGTTTTCGTTCCAGTGAACTAACTTCAGGCGGGTATGGCGGTTGGGATCGTAAAGCGGGTCGCCTTCTATCTCGGTATAGTTGCGCGCATGATAGACCAGCACATCTTCCCCATCAGCCGTCTGCGTGAAGCTATTATGCCCCGGGCCGTACTGACGGTTTTCATAGCTGGTGGTGAAGACCGGCTGCGGCGATTTGTGCCAGTTCGCCGGATTACGCGGGTCGGCATCTTTCTCGATCCACAGCAGGCCCATACAGTAATTTTCATCGGTCGCGCTGGCGGAGTAACTGATAAACAGACGCTTACCATGGCTTAAGATAGCCGGCCCTTCGTTCACCAAAAAGCCCCGGCACTCCCAGTCAAATTCCGGTTTGCTTAGCAGAACGGGTTCGCCTTTCAGCGTCCAGGGATTCTCCATTTCGCTCAGATAAAGATTGGAGTTCCCGGCAATATCCGGCGCTTTCTGCGCCCATAAATACCAGCGTTTGCCCTGATGAATAAAGGTGGTGGCATCCAGGGCAAACGTATCGTACTGCGTCTTAATCTGCCCTTTCTCCACCCACGTACCGGTGAGCGGGTCGCTGTCGCTACACTCCAGCGCGTACATTCGATGCTGGAACATCCCGAGCTCATCCAGCGCCTGAGTATGGGCGGCGGCAAAGTAGATATACCACTTGCCGTCTATCGCATGCAGCTCGGGCGCCCAGATGAGATTACCCATCGGGCCGCTGTCCGGTTTATGCCAGACCACCACCTCTTGCGCATCACGCAGGCCTTCCAGGGTATCGGCGCGGCGAATCGCCAGCCGGTTGTACTCCGGCACCGAGGCGATAAAGTAATACTGTTCCTCATGCCGGAGAATATAGGGATCGGCACGTTGCTCAATAAACGGGTTTGGCCAGTGACGCATTTCGCGCTCCTTATTTAGTCTCTGCGGCTTTCAAATCCTGATAGTCGCTCAGCTCTCGATAGTTGGTACGGCGTTTTTCCAGGTCCGCCTGAATCTGCTTCATGGTTTCACGGTCGACTTTCAGCAGACGAACCACACCTGCGGTAATCAGATACCCTACGCCCGGAATGACGGTAAAGAGCAGGACGATCCCATTGATGGCGTCTGCGCTTTGCGCTTTGGCACCCGCATCGTAGCCATACCAGGAGAGCAGGAAACCGACCATCGCCCCGGCAATCGCCAGACCCAGCTTCAGGAAGAAGATGTTGCCGGAGAAGCTGATACCGGTAATACGTTTGCCGGTTTTCCACTCGCCGTAATCATCCACATCCGCCATCAGCGACCAGTGCAGTGGAGACGGGATCTGGTGCAGGATGTTCAGCAGGAAGTAGAGCACGATAATGGTCATCGTGGCTTTAGGGTCGAAGAAGTAGAAGGCGCAAGAGAATATCGCCAGCACGATATTGGTCCAGAAGAAGACTTTCAGTTTGCACCAGCGGTCAGTCAGCACTTTCGCCAGCATGCTGCCGATCATCATGCCCACCACGCCCAGGCTGATAAATAGGGTGGCGAAATGAGTGCTTTCACCCATAACCCAGGTGACGTAATACATGGTGGCGGCCATGCGGATAAAGCCCGGGCAGACGTTGCAGATGGTCAACAGCAGGATGCGCACCCACTGGTCGTTTTTCCATACGTCTTTAAGGTCGTTTTTGAGTTCATCGTTGGTCTGTACCGCAGGGCGTACTCGTTCGCGCACGGTAGAGAAGCTGAACAGGAACATACAGGTACCAATGAGCGCCAGCACCGTCATTGCCATCTGGTAGCCTTTCGCTTTGTTTTCTCCGCCGAACCAGTCAGCCATCGGCAGCAATGTCAGCGACAGCAGTAGCGTAGCAATACCGACCATGACAAAACGGTAAGACTGGCAGGCCACGCGCTCTTTAGGATCATTGGTGATCACGCCCCCGAGGGAGCAGTACGGAATATTGATGGCCGTATAGGTCAGTGACAGCAGGAAATAGGTGACAAACGCATAGATAACTTTGCTGTTATAGCTCCACTCCGGGGTGGTGAACATCAGAATGCTAAACAGCGCGTAAGGGAAGGCAATCCACAACAACCATGGACGAAAACGACCATATTTGCTGCGGGTTCGGTCGGCGATAGCCCCCATAATCGGATCGGTTATTGCATCGATGACGCGCACCGACAGCAGTAATACGCCGACCAGCGCAGGCGCCAGCCCGAAAATATCCGTATAAAAATAGTTAACAAACAACATTATGGCGCCGAAGATGATGTTACATCCCGCGTCACCCATCCCATAGCCGATCTTTTCTTTCACTGAAAGTTTATTGTTATCCATCGACATTTCTCCGCGTTACGATATGGAGAGAATTATTTGCTGCCAAAGCAATTTATGCGTTGCAGTATAAAGGCGCTGATATGGAAGAATGTGCTATGGATGAGAAAGTGTGAGGAAGGTAACAGGCTCTGTGCCCGCAGAGGGGCACAGAGAGAGGCAGGATTACTGTACTTTTACCGTTTTGGCGTTCTTTTGCTTAAACAGGTAGCCCACGCCGAGGATCACGATCCAGACCGGGATGAGATACACAGAGATAGCCATACCCGGCGTCATCAGCATAATCACCAGCACCGCTGCCATAAACAGCAGACAGACATAGTTACCCAGCGGATAGAGCAGGGCAGGGAAGCGCGTTTTGACGCCCTGCTGCTGCTTGGCACGGCGGAACTTGATGTGCGCCAGGCTGATCATGGCCCAGTTGATGACCAGGGCAGAAACCACTAGCGCCATCAGCAGGCCAAAGGCCGACTCCGGTGCCAGGTAGTTGATCAGCACGCACAATGCAGTGACCACGGCTGAAACAATAATGGTGTTCACCGGTACGCCACGCTTGTCGACGTTAAGCAACGCTTTCGGGGCATTGCCCTGCTGGGCGAGGCCAAACAGCATACGGCTGTTGCAGTAAACGCAGCTGTTGTAAACGGAGAGCGCAGCGGTCAAGACAACAACGTTCAGCGCGTTCGCCACAAAGGTGTCACCCAGCTCGTGGAAGATCAGTACGAACGGGCTGGTGTCAGCGGTAACGCGCGTCCACGGCAGCAGCGAGAGCAGCACGGCCAGTGAACCCACATAGAAGATCAGAATACGGTAGATAACCTGATTGGTCGCTTTCGGGATGCTCTGTTCCGGGTTGTCGGCTTCGGCGGCGGTAATGCCCACCAGTTCCAGGCCGCCGAAGGAGAACATAATAATCGCCATCATCATCACCAGACCGGTCATGCCGTGCGGCAGGAACCCGCCCTGTTCCCAGAGATTACGCACGGTGGCTTGTGGACCACCGTTACCGCTGAACAGGAGCCAGCCGCCGAACAGGATCATGGCGACGACGGCAATGACTTTAATAATGGCAAACCAGAACTCCATCTCACCAAACACTTTTACGTTGGTCAGGTTGATGGCGTTAATAATGACAAAGAAGGCTGCAGCGGAAATCCAGGTCGGGACTTCCGGGTACCAGAACTGAATGTATTTACCCACCGCGGTCAGCTCAGCCATCGCCACCAGGACGTACAGCACCCAGTAGTTCCAGCCAGATGCAAACCCGGCGAAGCTTCCCCAGTATTTATAGGCGAAGTGGCTGAATGAACCCGCTACAGGCTCCTCCACGACCATTTCCCCCAGCTGGCGCATAATCAGAAATGCAATAAAGCCGGCTATGGCATAACCCAGAATAATGCCAGGACCCGCAGACTGAATAACGGACGCGCTGCCCAGGAACAGACCCGTGCCAATAGCGCCGCCCAGCGCGATAAGCTGAATATGGCGGTTTTTAAGGCCGCGCTTTAGCTGATCGCCGTGCTGTTGACCTTCCATCATGAAACCTCGTGTGTGTTTGTTATGTTCACGCTCAGGCGTGTGTAATTATGAAATTCCATTTCGTGTATTTATTTCTTTACGGTGGAATTGGCCTAAAATACAGGCCATGACTTCCGTTAACGCCAGAATAGTGTTAAGCGCCCGCGAATGCACCTGCTTTATGAAAGGAGGATGACGAGTTGAATAAAAAGAAACCAGTTGTTAATCGACTCGTTTAACCCCTTTTATCTGTGTATAGAATAAAAATGCTCTCTAAGTGGCGCATATTTCATAATTTGGCGAGGTGAATCGGTTCAGATTGAGTATTTTGCGTTTCATTAAAGTTAAAACTGCCTCTTTATGGGTAATAATTTCATTTGGGCAAAGTTACATTTCTGAAACGTTATTTCTGTAAGGTTGTTAAAATGTGCCGGGTTTAATGATTTCAATCAAAACCAATATGGACACAAGGTGAATACTTTGTTACTTTAGCGATACGAACATGAAATTGGTAAGACCAATTTACTCCGGGCAAAAGGCGTAAGACAGGGAATATGGCCTACAGCAAAATTCGCCAACCTAAACTTTCTGATGTGATAGAGCAGCAGCTGGAGTTTTTAATCCTCGAGGGGACACTGCGCCCCGGCGAAAAACTCCCGCCTGAACGCGAGCTGGCAAAACAGTTCGACGTTTCCCGCCCCTCGCTGCGTGAGGCGATCCAACGTCTCGAAGCCAAGGGCCTGCTGCTTCGTCGCCAGGGCGGCGGAACTTTTGTGCAAAACAGCCTGTGGCAGAGCTTCAGCGATCCGCTGGTAGAACTTCTCTCTGACCACCCAGAATCCCAGTTTGACTTGCTTGAGACCCGTCACGCGCTTGAAGGCATCGCGGCTTATTACGCGGCCCTGCGCAGCAATGATGCCGATCGCGACCGTATTCGCGAACTGCATCAAGCCATTGAACGGGCACAGCAGTCCGGCGATTTAGACGCCGAGTCCGATGCCGTTGTCCAGTATCAAATCGCTGTTACCGAAGCAGCCCACAATGTTGTGCTCCTCCATCTGCTACGCTGCATGGAGCCGATGCTGGCCCAGAACGTTCGTCAGAATTTTGAATTGTTGTATGCCCGTCGGGAAATGCTCCCACTGGTAAGCAACCATCGCACCCGAGTATTCGAGGCGATAATGGCCGGGGAGCCGGAGCAGGCGCGTGAAGCGTCGCACCGTCACCTGGCTTTCATTGAGGAAATCTTGCTGGACCGCAGCCGTGAACAGTCGCGTCGCGAACGTTCATTACGCCGCATACAGCAACGAAAGGATTAAGCGCCAGTTTTTTAGAGCGCGGCAACTAAACGCAGAACCTGTCTTATTGTGTTTTCTGGCGAAAATACAATGGGACAGGTTCCAGACAAATCAACGTATTAGATAGATAAGGAATACCCCCATGTCAGAACGTCTCCAAAATGACGTGGATCCGATCGAAACTCGCGACTGGCTACAGGCGATCGAATCGGTCATCCGTGAAGAAGGTGTTGAGCGTGCTCAGTATCTGATTGATCAGCTGCTTTCTGAAGCTCGCAAAGGCGGCGTGAAAGTGGCTGCAGGTGCAGGGGCTAACAACTACGTAAACACGATTGCCGTCGAAGACGAACCGGAATACCCGGGCAATCTGGATCTGGAACGTCGTATCCGTTCTGCAATCCGCTGGAACGCCATCATGACCGTTCTGCGCGCATCCAAGAAAGACCTGGAACTGGGTGGCCACATGGCATCCTTCCAGTCTTCTGCCACCGTTTACGAAGTGTGCTTTAACCACTTCTTCCGTGCGGCCAACGAGAAAGACGGCGGCGACCTGGTGTACTTCCAGGGCCACATCTCTCCGGGCATCTATGCACGTGCCTTCCTGGAAGGTCGTCTGACTGAAGAGCAGATGAACAACTTCCGTCAGGAAGTTCACGGTAAAGGTCTGTCTTCTTACCCGCACCCTAAACTGATGCCTGAATTCTGGCAGTTCCCGACCGTATCCATGGGTCTGGGTCCAATCGGTGCGATCTATCAGGCTAAATTCCTGAAGTATCTGGAACACCGTGGTCTGAAGGACACCTCTGAGCAAACCGTTTACGCCTTCCTGGGCGACGGTGAGATGGATGAGCCAGAATCTAAAGGTGCGATTACCATCGCAACCCGTGAGAAGCTGGACAACCTGTGCTTCATCATCAACTGTAACCTTCAGCGTCTGGATGGTCCGGTAACCGGCAACGGCAAGATTATCAACGAACTGGAAGGCATCTTCGCGGGTGCTGGCTGGAACGTGATTAAAGTCATGTGGGGCGGTCGTTGGGATGAGCTGCTGCGTAAAGACACCAGCGGTAAACTGATCCAGCTGATGAACGAAACCGTTGACGGCGACTACCAGACCTTCAAATCCAAAGACGGTGCCTACGTGCGTGAGCACTTCTTCGGCAAATACCCTGAAACCGCCGCACTGGTTGCAGACTGGACTGATGAGCAGATCTGGGCGCTGAACCGTGGTGGTCACGATCCGAAGAAAGTCTACGCTGCACTGAAAAAAGCGCAGGAAACCAAAGGTAAAGCGACCGTCATCCTGGCCCACACCGTTAAAGGTTACGGCATGGGTGATACCGCTGAAGGTAAAAACATCGCTCACCAGGTTAAGAAAATGAACATGGACGGCGTGCGTTATATCCGCGACCGTTTCAACGTTCCAGTGACCGATGAGCAGGTTGAAAACCTCTCTTACATCACCTTCCCGGAAGGTTCTGAAGAGCACAAGTACCTGCACGAACGTCGTCAGGCGCTGAAAGGCTACCTGCCTGCTCGTCAGCCTAACTTCACCGAGAAACTCGAACTGCCTGCGCTGGATGACTTCTCTCAGCTGCTGGAAGAGCAGAACAAAGAGATCTCTACCACCATCGCTTTCGTGCGTGCCCTGAACGTGATGCTGAAGAACAAGTCGATCAAAGATCGTCTGGTTCCAATCATCGCCGACGAAGCGCGTACTTTCGGTATGGAAGGTCTGTTCCGTCAGATCGGTATCTACAGCCCGAACGGCCAGCAGTACACCCCGCAGGACCGTGAGCAGGTTGCATACTACAAAGAAGACGAGAAAGGTCAGATCCTGCAGGAAGGTATCAACGAGCTGGGTGCAGGCGCGTCCTGGCTGGCTGCTGCGACCTCTTACAGCACCAACAACCTGCCGATGATCCCGTTCTACATCTACTACTCCATGTTCGGTTTCCAGCGTATCGGTGACCTGTGCTGGCAGGCTGGCGACCAACAGGCTCGCGGCTTCCTGGTCGGTGGTACTTCCGGTCGTACGACTCTGAACGGTGAAGGTCTGCAGCACGAAGATGGTCACAGCCACATTCAGTCTCTGACTATCCCTAACTGTATCTCTTACGACCCGTCTTACGCGTACGAAGTGGCAGTCATCATGCACGACGGTCTGACCCGTATGTACGGTGAAGCGCAAGAGAACATTTACTACTACATCACCACGCTGAACGAAAACTACCACATGCCGGCTATGCCGGAAGGTGCCGAGGAAGGTATCCGTAAAGGTATCTACAAACTCGAAACCCTCGAAGGTAGCAAAGGTAAAGTTCAGCTGCTGGGCTCCGGTTCTATCCTGCGTCACGTTCGTGAAGCGGCTCAGATCCTGGCGAAAGACTACGGTGTGGGTTCCGATGTCTACAGCGTGACCTCCTTCACTGAACTGGCGCGTGATGGCCAGGATTGTGAACGCTGGAACATGCTGCACCCAATGGAAACTCCGCGCGTTCCGTACATCGCTCAGGTGATGAACGATGCACCAGCGGTGGCATCTACTGACTATATGAAACTGTTCGCTGAGCAGGTTCGTACTTACGTACCAGCGGATGATTATCGCGTTCTGGGTACTGACGGCTTCGGTCGTTCTGACAGCCGCGAAAACCTGCGTCACCACTTCGAAGTTGATGCTTCTTACGTGGTTGTAGCAGCCCTGGGCGAACTGGCTAAACGTGGCGAAATCGATAAGAAAGTGGTTGCGGATGCAATTACCAAATTCAACATCGATGCAGAAAAAGTTAACCCGCGTCTGGCGTAAGAGGTAAAAGAATAATGGCTATCGAAATCAATGTACCGGACATCGGAGCTGATGAAGTTGAAATCACCGAGATCCTGGTCAAAGTAGGCGACAAAGTTGAAGCTGAACAGTCGCTGATCACCGTAGAGGGCGACAAAGCCTCTATGGAAGTCCCGTCTCCTCAGGCTGGCATCGTTAAAGAGATCAAAGTCTCTGTTGGCGATAAAACCGAGACCGGCAAACTGATCATGATTTTCGATTCCGCCGACGGTGCAGCTGATGCTGCACCTGCTAAGGCAGAAGAGAAGAAAGAAGCCGCTCCGGCTGCAGCACCTGCTGCTGCGGCAGCGAAAGACGTTAACGTGCCTGACATCGGCGGTGACGAAGTTGAAGTCACTGAAATCCTGGTGAAAGTGGGCGACAAAGTTGAAGCTGAACAGTCCCTGATCACTGTAGAAGGCGACAAAGCCTCTATGGAAGTCCCGGCGCCGTTCGCGGGTACCGTTAAAGAGATCAAGATCAACACCGGTGACAAAGTCTCTACCGGCTCCCTGATCATGGTCTTTGAAGTGGCTGGCGCTGAAGGCGCGGCGGCTCCGGCGAAAGCCGAAGCGGCTCCGGCCCAGGCGGCTGCACCAGCAGCGGCTGGCGGTGCGAAAGACGTTAACGTACCGGACATCGGCGGTGACGAAGTTGAAGTGACCGAAGTGATGGTAAAAGTGGGCGACAAAGTTGCCGCTGAACAGTCACTGATCACCGTAGAAGGCGACAAGGCTTCTATGGAAGTCCCTGCGCCGTTCGCCGGTACCGTTAAAGAGATCAAAATCAGCACCGGCGACAAAGTCTCTACCGGTTCTCTGATCATGGTCTTCGAAGTAGAAGGCGCTGCATCTGCGGCCGCTCCGGCTGCCGCTGCTGCTCCAGCTCCGGCTGCTGCACCGGCTCAGGCTGCTAAACCTGCTGCGGCCCCTGCTGCAAAAGCGGAAGGCAAATCTGAGTTCGCTGAAAACGACGCTTACGTCCACGCAACACCGCTGATTCGTCGCCTGGCGCGCGAGTTCGGTGTGAACCTGGCGAAAGTGAAAGGGACCGGTCGTAAAGGTCGTATCCTGCGCGAAGACGTTCAGAGCTACGTGAAAGACGCGGTGAAACGCGCCGAAGCTGCACCTGCTGCTGCCGCTGGCGGCGGTATCCCGGGCATGCTGCCATGGCCAAAAGTGGACTTCAGCAAGTTCGGCGAAATCGAAGAAGTGGAACTGGGCCGTATCCAGAAAATCTCGGGTGCTAACCTGAGCCGTAACTGGGTGATGATCCCGCACGTTACTCACTTCGACAAGACCGATATCACCGATCTGGAAGCGTTCCGTAAACAGCAGAACGCCGAAGCTGAGAAGCGTAAACTGGATGTGAAATTCACCCCAGTGGTCTTCATCATGAAAGCGGTTGCTGCGGCGCTGGAACAGATGCCTCGCTTCAACAGCTCCCTGTCTGAAGATGGCCAGAAGCTGACGCTGAAGAAATACATCAACATCGGTGTTGCGGTTGATACGCCAAATGGTCTGGTTGTTCCGGTCTTCAAAGACGTGAACAAGAAGAGCATTACCGAGCTGTCCCGTGAACTGACCACCATCTCCAAAAAAGCGCGTGATGGTAAGCTGACTGCCGGCGAAATGCAGGGCGGCTGCTTCACTATCTCCAGCATCGGCGGCCTGGGTACTACCCACTTCGCGCCGATTGTGAACGCGCCGGAAGTGGCGATCCTCGGTGTGTCCAAGTCCGCGATGGAGCCGGTGTGGAATGGTAAAGAGTTTGTGCCGCGTCTGATGATGCCAATCTCTCTCTCCTTCGACCACCGCGTGATCGACGGTGCTGATGGTGCGCGTTTCATCACCATCATCAACAACACCCTGAGCGACATTCGCCGCCTGGTGATGTAATCGAAAAGCCGGCCAGTCGGCCGGCTTTTTTCTGGTAACCTCGGCGCGTCAGCAAGGTTACTGCGAAAGCGAGAATTCATGAGCCGTTTGTTGTTTCAAAATTGTTAACAATTTTGTAAAATACGGGCGGATAGAACGACCCGGTGGACGACGGGTATAAATTAAGAGGTCATGATGAGCACAGAAATCAAAACTCAGGTCGTAGTACTTGGGGCAGGCCCGGCAGGTTATTCCGCAGCATTCCGCGCGGCGGATTTAGGTCTGGAAACCGTCATCGTAGAACGTTACAACACCCTTGGCGGTGTTTGTCTGAACGTCGGCTGTATCCCTTCTAAAGCGCTGCTGCACGTAGCGAAAGTTATCGAAGAAGCCAAAGCACTGGCTGAACACGGTATCGTCTTCGGTGAGCCGAAAACTGACATCGACAAAATTCGTACCTGGAAAGAGAAAGTTATCACTCAGCTGACCGGCGGTCTGGCGGGTATGGCCAAAGGCCGTAAAGTGAAAGTGGTAAACGGTCTGGGTAAATTCACCGGCGCGAACACCCTGGAAGTGGAAGGCGAGAACGGTAAAACAGTGATCAACTTCGACAACGCGATCATCGCCGCGGGTTCTCGTCCAATTGAACTGCCGTTCATTCCACATGAAGATCCACGCGTGTGGGACTCTACCGATGCGCTGGAGCTGAAAGAAGTGCCTAAGCGCCTGCTGGTTATGGGTGGCGGTATCATCGGTCTGGAAATGGGTACTGTGTACCACGCGCTGGGTTCAGAGATTGACGTGGTTGAAATGTTCGACCAGGTTATCCCGGCTGCTGACAAAGACATCGTTAAAGTCTTCACCAAGCGCATCAGCAAGAAGTTCAACCTGATGCTGGAAACCAAAGTGACTGCCGTTGAAGCGAAAGAAGACGGTATTTACGTTTCCATGGAAGGCAAAAAAGCCCCTGCTGAACCACAGCGTTACGACGCCGTGCTGGTGGCAATCGGCCGTGTGCCGAACGGTAAAAACCTCGACGCGGGCAAAGCTGGCGTGGAAGTGGACGACCGTGGCTTCATCCGCGTTGACAAGCAGCTGCGTACCAACGTGCCGCACATCTTTGCTATCGGCGACATCGTTGGTCAGCCAATGCTGGCGCACAAAGGTGTTCACGAAGGTCACGTTGCCGCGGAAGTTATCGCCGGCATGAAACACTACTTCGATCCAAAAGTGATCCCATCTATCGCCTACACTGAGCCAGAAGTTGCCTGGGTTGGTCTGACTGAGAAAGAAGCGAAAGAGAAAGGCATCAGCTACGAAACCGCCACCTTCCCGTGGGCTGCTTCTGGCCGTGCTATCGCTTCCGACTGCGCAGACGGTATGACCAAGCTGATCTTCGACAAAGAATCTCACCGTGTGATCGGTGGTGCGATTGTCGGCACCAACGGCGGCGAGCTGCTGGGCGAAATCGGCCTGGCGATCGAAATGGGCTGTGACGCTGAAGACATCGCGCTGACCATCCACGCTCACCCAACTCTGCACGAGTCCGTGGGCCTGGCGGCAGAAGTGTTTGAAGGTAGCATCACCGACCTGCCAAACGCTAAAGCGAAGAAGAAGTAAGTTCTTCCTGAATGCGAAACGCCTCCTCCGGAGGCGTTTTTTTTTGCCTTTAGTCCGGGGCGACAGGCTGCCAGGTTTTATCCGGGCGATAGGCGGTCAATGCCTGCGCTTTCTGGGCTGAATCAGGGCCTAAGTTAGTTTGATACACCCTATCATCCTGATTAATCACGAAGCTCATCACCCCTGTCTGACCGTATTCAACCGGCCAGGCTATCATGGCAAAGCCTTTTCCCTCCGGCAAAATGCGGAACCGATATCCATGATAGCCCGCACCGGGTGTAGTTGGGCTAAATGCCGGGCCGAGCGGGCTGGGCGCCTCTCCGGGGGCGGCGGGCCAGTAGAGGCCATCCTGCTTCCCCGCTGTGCTGACAATTTTGTCGGCGTAACGTTGAGTGACTGCAAAATAGCGTTGCTGGGCATCTACGTAGACGTGCAGCGCGTCTATCGCGGCCAGTTCGTTGCGGCCAATCTCGCGGGTCAGGATCGCTTCTGCCGCCTCTTTGAGGTCAAAGTGCCAGCCAGAAGCGCTTCTTACCACGGGTATCGGTAATTGCCAGTCGTGGCTCCCCACCACCAGGTGTGCGGTATCACCGTTAACCACCGTGTTATGACGGACTTTCCAGTCGCGCATGAAGCGATCGACAGCCCCGGGATCGACCCCTTCCGGCGGTAAGATATCGCGCCAGTTTTCCCCCAGCAGGCTACTCATCGCGCTTTCATTTTGCTCACTGATGGCCGTTGCCAGCGCATCGGTCGCTTGCTCTGGCGTGCTGAAAGATTGCTGCGCCAGCGCGGCGGTCGAAAGCAGGCATATCGCCACTCCGCAGAGTAATTTATTTTTCATGTCGGCTCCCTTAACGGTGACGGAATTCACGATGTTCAGCATGTCCGGCTGGCATTTGACGGGATTGATGTTGGCGAGTCGCCAGTTGTCGGCTCTGCGCACCGCGCTGCTGCTGGGCCTGCCAGTTAGCGGAGCGGCTGTCGTTACCACTCAGCGCATTGGCGCGGTTCTGGTTGATGCGCTGCTGAACATCACGTTGCTGCCCGGAGTGTGAAACCCGGTGTTCGGGGCTGCGTGCCAGGGGCTGGCGGCGCGCATGTTGCGCCGTTTGATGACCGCTGTCGTAGCCACGGTAGTTGTTGCGTTGGGAGATCTGCCTGAGCTGTTCCGTAGACGCCTGGCGCTGCGCGTCCCGGGTGGCAGGTCGCACGGTCTGCGCGAAGGTTTTGCCCGTCGATTTCTCCATCTGGTTCAGGGCTGCCTGACGCTGACCCTCCCTGTTGACCGGTTTTTGTTGTGTCGAACTCAGCCCGGCAGCCGCATGGGTGGAGTGAAAACGATCGCTGAGCTGGCTGGTAGGGTAGGGTACCCCCTCCCGATAGGCCGGATTATGTTGCCAGCGACGGCTGGCGTCCGTCAGATGCTGTCCGCTGATTTTGTTGAAATTATTAACGTTGATATTGATGTTGTTATCACCGTTGCGGTTATAGCCGCCGTGATGATCCCAGTCATCGTCATGATGGTGGTGATCCCAGTCGTCATCCCAGTTGATGTTGCTGAAGAGGGCATAGGTGGTCGCCACGCCCAGGCTGAAGCCTAAACCTTTTACCAGGCTGTCAGTAAACTGCTCGCCGGGGGAGGGAGGTAAATAGACCGGCGGATAAGCGCTGTTGGGCCAGGTGCCATACAGGGTGTTGGGATTATAGGTTGGAACATACACGACCTGCGGGTCGGCCGATTCAATCTTTATCACCGTTGGGCTTGTGGTGGGTGTAGTGGTAGCGGCCGTCTGGCTGGAGGCAGTTGCCGCCGGGGCCGATTTTGTCACTGTGGTGACTTTTTGCTGTGGTGTCGATTGTAATGCTCCGGCCTGTTGCGCCAGTAAACGCAGGCGTTGCACTGAGTCCATCACATCTTTCGGTTGTGCAAGAAACGCATTGCCCAGGTTTTGTACCCAGGGCGGGTTTTCCCCCATCAGGGACATGAGCTGTGGGAATGCCACCAGCGATTTTACTGACGGGTCCCACGGTTGCGCAGCAGCGGCCTGAATGGCCGCGTCGCCCTGCATTTTTGGATTGTCTTTTGACCATTGTGCCGCCTGCAGGACATTGGTCGGGTAGGTCGAAGCCATCAAAATTTGCGACAGCAGGGCATCCGGGTAGAGCGCGATGGGGGCGACCCACTGATCGATCTGCGCGGCTGTAAAGGCTGGCGCAACGACGGGATCGGTGACAGGGGCCGCAGGTTGTGCCGCTGTGGGTTGTGCTGCTGGTGCTGGTGGGGCAGGCTCCGTTGTGCGGCTGTTAACGAACATCGCGCCTGAGGCGGCGAACAGCCCGGCACTGCACAGAAGGACAAGCAGAGGGGGCTTAAAGGGCATCTTCATAATATGACTCCAACGAGACCAGCGCTGTGCCGCGAGGCATTAGGGTTGGCGTGAGTATTATTCACCCGCCCTTTTACTTTTTGACTTTTATTGGTAATGGCCCGGTGCATCCGGATAAAGAGTGTGAGTATTTATTACGCAATTATATCGGATGGCTGAACAGGCATCGGGTAAATCAGATGGCCGCTCTGGCGAGCGGCCAACAGCTAGTTGCCGAGGTTAATAACAAACAGCACCGTGATGTCGGATATGCTCCAGCCACCGTGCAGTGCGGTAAGCAGTAAACCGGTCACAACGATCAGCGCATAAATTCGCATCTCCATTGCGTGCGTTCCCATTCAGGCTACGCGGGTTCATTCTTCACCGGGAAAGGCAGAACCAGGCAAATTGGGGTTTTGCCACGTAGAGGAAGGAACTGCTCCCGGGCCCGGTGGCTGGTTGCTACACCAGCGAAGCAGGCCGTGGAAAAGCGTAGTGGATTTAAAGGATGTGAAGAAGAGAAAAACAGCATTTACATAGGGTTTCATCGAAAACGGGAAGGCGCCGCGCAGAATAAAAAAATCACCTTGCAAGTCGATATGAAGGGGAGCAATATTCTCTGCGTTGGGGTTTTGCCGCAAATCTGCCAGCCCGGTGTGCTACCACCCTAAGGCAACAAATTAACCGCTTTTTGGCGGTTTTTTTGTGCCCTGAACACGTCCTCTCTCCCTGCTATACCATTCTTAACGATTCAGCAAAGTATTTAATGTTGCTTTTTTGTAAACAGATTAACACTGTGCAGAAATCCTGCTATGCTGCCCGACGCGGTATCGGGCATTTACCCTACAAACTGCTGTCTCACAGGAGCGTGAAGAGAACGCCGGCCGCATATGACAATGAGAGCGAGGAGAACCGTCGTGCTAGAAGAATACCGTAAGCACGTAGCAGAACGTGCCGCCGAGGGAATTGTACCCAAACCTTTAGATGCAACCCAAATGGCCGCGCTCGTCGAGCTGCTGAAGAATCCGCCTAAGGGCGAAGAAGAATTCCTGTTAGATCTGTTGATCAACCGTGTACCGCCTGGCGTAGATGAAGCTGCCTATGTCAAAGCCGGATTCCTTGCCGCCATTGCTAAAGGCGATGCGACCTCCCCCCTGGTTACTCCTGAAAAAGCGATTGAACTGCTCGGCACCATGCAGGGCGGCTATAACATTCATCCGCTGATTGATGCGCTGGATAACGACAAGCTGGCACCGATTGCCGCGAAAGCGCTCTCTTCAACGCTGCTGATGTTCGATAACTTCTACGATGTAGAAGAGAAAGCGAAAGCGGGCAACGTCTACGCGAAGCAGGTGATGCAGTCCTGGGCCGATGCTGAATGGTTCCTGAACCGTCCTGCGCTGGCTGAAAAAATCACCGTTACCGTCTTCAAAGTGACCGGTGAAACTAACACCGATGACCTCTCTCCGGCACCGGATGCGTGGTCTCGCCCGGACATCCCTCTGCACGCCCTGGCGATGCTGAAAAACGCCCGTGAAGGTATCGAGCCGGATCAGCCTGGCAGCGTGGGCCCGATCAAGCAGATCGAAGCCCTGCAGCAGAAAGGTTTCCCGCTGGCCTACGTTGGTGACGTTGTGGGTACCGGTTCTTCCCGTAAATCGGCAACCAACTCCGTGCTGTGGTTCATGGGCGATGATATCCCGCATGTGCCGAACAAACGCGGCGGCGGTCTGTGCCTCGGTGGCAAAATTGCCCCTATCTTCTTTAACACCATGGAAGATGCGGGCGCGCTGCCAATCGAAGTGGATGTTTCTAACCTGAACATGGGCGACGTGATTGACGTTTACCCGTTCAAAGGCGAAGTGCGTAACCACGAAACCAACGAACTGCTGGCCAGCTTCGCGCTGAAAACCGACGTGCTGATTGACGAAGTCCGCGCCGGTGGCCGTATTCCGCTGATCATTGGCCGTGGCCTGACCACCAAAGCGCGTGAAGCGCTCGGTCTGCCGCACAGCGATGTGTTCCGTCAGGCGAAAGACGTGGCTGAAAGCAGCCGTGGTTTCTCTCTGGCGCAGAAAATGGTTGGCCGCGCGTGCGGCGTCGCGGGCGTCCGTCCGGGCGCGTACTGCGAACCGAAGATGACCTCTGTCGGTTCTCAGGATACCACCGGCCCAATGACCCGTGACGAACTGAAAGACCTGGCGTGCCTGGGCTTCTCTTCCGATCTGGTGATGCAGTCCTTCTGCCACACGGCGGCCTATCCGAAGCCGGTTGATGTGACCACGCACCACACGCTGCCAGACTTCATCATGAACCGTGGCGGCGTCTCTCTGCGTCCGGGCGATGGCGTTATCCACTCCTGGCTGAACCGCATGCTGTTGCCAGATACCGTGGGTACCGGCGGTGACTCCCACACCCGTTTCCCAATCGGGATCTCCTTCCCGGCGGGCTCCGGTCTGGTGGCCTTCGCCGCTGCGACCGGCGTTATGCCACTGGATATGCCGGAGTCCGTGCTGGTGCGCTTCAAAGGCAAAATGCAGCCGGGTATCACTCTGCGCGACCTGGTTCACGCCATCCCGCTGTACGCTATCAAACAGGGCCTGCTGACCGTTGAGAAGAAGGGCAAGAAAAACATCTTCTCTGGCCGTATCCTGGAGATCGAAGGTCTGCCGGATCTGAAAGTGGAGCAGGCGTTCGAACTGACCGATGCCTCCGCTGAGCGTTCTGCTGCAGGCTGTACCATCAAGCTGAACCAGGCGCCGATTGAAGAGTATCTGACCTCCAACATCGTCCTGCTGAAGTGGATGATTGCCGAAGGCTATGGCGATCGTCGTACCCTGGAGCGTCGTATTCAGGGCATGGAAAAATGGCTGGCGGATCCGCAGCTGCTGGAAGCTGACGCTGATGCAGAATACGCGGCCGTGATCGACATCGATCTGGCTGATATCAAAGAGCCGATCCTCTGTGCACCGAACGATCCGGACGATGCGCGTCCACTCTCTGCAGTGCAGGGCGAGAAGATCGACGAAGTGTTCATCGGTTCCTGTATGACCAACATCGGCCACTTCCGTGCTGCCGGTAAGCTGCTGGATACCCACAAAGGCCAGCTGCCAACCCGCCTGTGGGTGGCACCGCCAACCCGTATGGACGCGGCTCAGCTGACCGAAGAGGGCTACTACAGCGTGTTTGGTAAGAGCGGTGCGCGTATCGAAATCCCTGGCTGCTCCCTGTGCATGGGTAACCAGGCGCGCGTGGCGGACGGTGCGACGGTGGTCTCCACCTCTACCCGTAACTTCCCGAACCGTTTAGGTACCGGTGCAAACGTCTTCCTGGCCTCTGCGGAGCTGGCGGCGGTTGCGGCGCTGATTGGCAAGCTGCCAACGCCGGAAGAGTACCAGACCTTTGTGGCTCAGGTTGATAAGACGGCTGTTGATACCTATCGCTATCTGAACTTCGATCAGCTCTCTCAGTACACAGAGAAAGCGGACGGGGTTATCTTCCAGACGGCAGTATAAACAGCAAAACCGTCTCCACGAGACGGTTTTTAGTGTTTGCACCCTCTCCCGTGGGAGAGGGACGGGGTGAGGGCATCAGGCCGCAGGGTCTTGCTTTCACCTTTTTATTTTCATTCCTTCCCCCCTCCACGCTTTTTTTCTTCCTCTCTGCTGCGATAATTACCCTAATGGCTTTGCAGAGGAAAACACCATGGATTACGAATTTCTGCGCGATATCACCGGTGTGGTGAAAGTGCGCATGTCGATGGGCCACGAAGTGGTCGGGCACTGGTTCAATGAAGAAGTGAAAGAGAACCTTGCCCTGCTGGATGAAGTGGAACAGGCGGCACGCACCGTGAAAGGGAGCGAGCGCTCATGGCAACGCGCCGGGCATGAATACACTCTGTGGATGGACGGCGAAGAGGTGATGGTTCGCGCTAATCAACTGGAGTTTTCCGGCGACGAAATGGAAGAGGGGATGAACTACTACGACGAAGAGAGCCTGTCGCTGTGCGGCGTAGAGGATTTCCTGCAGGTGGTGGCCGCTTACCGCGACTTTATGAAACAGAAATAATGGACCGGAGCATCCCTGCTCCCGGTACCTTTTATACGGCCGGAATATTGCGGCCGTAATAAATCTCGCGCATCTCTTTCCAGAGCAGGTCGGTAATGACCTTACGCTCTTCTTCGCTTAAATCTTCCGGTTTGGTATGGAACATGTAGTGCTTAAGGTCGAAATCCTTTAGCAACATTTTGGTATGGAAGATATTTTCCTGGTAAACGTTCACGTCCACCATGTCGTACAGCGCTTTCATATCTTCGGACATGAAGTTCTGAATCGAGTTTATTTCATGATCGATAAAGTGCTTCATCCCGTTGATATCACGCGTAAAACCACGTACGCGATAATCGACGGTCACAATATCGGATTCAAGTTGATGAATCAGGTAATTCAGCGCTTTTAATGGTGAAATCACCCCGCAGGTCGAGACTTCAATATCTGCGCGGAACGTGCAAAGGCCGCCTTCAGGGTGGCTTTCCGGATAGGTATGTACGCAGATATGGCTTTTATCGAGGTGAGCCACCACCGTTTCAGGTAGCGGACCTGGGTGTTCAGTCTGGTCAATAAGCTTGGGATCGATCGGCTCTTCGCTGACCAGAATGGTCACGCTGGCGCCTTGCGGTTCATAATCCTGGCGTGCAACGTTCAGGATATTGGCGCCGATAATTGAGCAGGTTTCTGACAAGATTTCAGTCAGGCGGTTGGCGTTGTAGAGTTCATCGATATAGGCGATATAACCATCGCGCTCTTCCGCTGTCTTTGCATAGCAGATATCGTAGATACAAAAACTCAGGCTTTTGGTCAGGTTGTTAAAGCCATGCAGTTTAAGCTTTTTCAATTTAGCTCACCCCCTTAGATGTCAGTGCGTCTTTCAGATATTGTGGTAGTGCGAATGCTGCGGTATGAACCGCGGGATTATAGTAGCGGCAGGTCAGATTAGCCTGATGGAAGCGCGCCTGGATGATTTCAGTGGAGAGGTGGCGCAGGGCTTCGTTATCCGTGGCCCAGGCAAACGTCATCACGCCGCCGTAGTAGGTCGGAATCGCCGCCTGGTAGAAGCTCACATCGGCAAAGTAATTGCTCAATTTGCGGTGGCTATCGAGGGCTTCGTCCTGCTGCAGGAAGCAGACGCCATTCTGGGCAACAAAGATGCCGCCCGGTTTCAGGCAGCGCTTGCAGCCCTCATAAAATGCTGAGGTAAACAGGCTCTCACCGGGGCCGATAGGGTCGGTACAGTCGGAGATGATCACGTCAAAGGTTTGCGTGGTCTGATTAACAAAGTTAACCCCATCATCGATGACCAGGCTAAAGCGCGGATCGTCGTAGCTGCCCGCGTTGTGGTTGGGTAAATACTGGCGACAGAAGGAGACCACGCCGGCATCAATTTCCACCATGGTGATGCTTTCAATCGACTTATGACGCGAGACTTCGCGCAGCATCGCGCCGTCGCCGCCGCCGATGATCAGCACATGTTTGGCGTGGCCGTGAGCCAACAGCGGGACGTGGGTCATCATTTCGTGATAGATGAATTCATCACGTTCGGTGGTTTGTACAACGCCATCCAGCGCCATCACGCGGCCAAAAGCCGTGTTCTCGAAGATAATCAGATCCTGATGATCGGTCTTTTCATGATACAGCACGTTATCAACGGCAAAGTACTGCCCAAAGTGATCGTGCAGCGTTTCATGCCACAGCGCATTTTTGGTCATTGGTGATACCTCCTTTGTTAACACCCGAGAAAACCAGGCGCAACATCATAGCTAACAACCCCGGGGGTTGCACGGCCATAATTTCAACAAGGAGGCGTCAGAAAGGTTACTTTACGTAGGCAAGAAGACTCAACGAGTCGCGGGCCAGCGCTTTGCATTTTTTCGCGGTAGGAATGCCGATGCCGCTGAGATCGCGGTAGCTGTCTTCACCGAGCGCCTTCATGTCAAAGCTATCGTAGTTGCTGAGATCCCACTGGTTTTGCTGGGCAAAAAAGACTAAAGCACGACGAATCTGTCCGTTGGGTAAATTCTGGTAGCCGCAATCGTTTTTCAGAAACACAAACACTGCCGTCAGATCCGCCATATCTTCGGCTTCATTTTCACTCAGCGCATAGCTATTTGCGCAACTAATCATAAGGCTGCTGAACAGAATTGTGCGGAAAAACGTCTTCATTGCTTCTACCAATACGTCACGGAAATTCAACGTTAGCACACTTCCCGCCGGTGCGACGATCTTTATTCTGTCTGCACTTATTGACCTTCCGCTAAGGGGAGGGTTTATGCTCTGATACCCGTCTGCTGGAATTAAGGAAATGAACATGCAACGCCGTGATTTTTTAAAATATTCTGCTGCGCTGGGTGTCGCCAGCGCGCTTCCGCTCTGGAGTCGTGCGGTATTTGCCGCCGACAGGCCCGCTTTGCCTATCCCTGACTTAATCGCTCCCGATGCACGAAATCAAATCCGTCTGGTCGTCCAGCAGGGGAAAACCACCTTTGGCCCACATCAGGCCACCACATGGGGCTATAACGGTAATCTGCTCGGCCCGGCACTCCAGCTGCGCCAGGGTAAAGCTGTTACCGTTAATATTCACAATACCCTCGCTCAGGAGACCACGCTTCACTGGCACGGACTGGAAGTGCCCGGCGAGGTGGATGGTGGGCCGCAGGGGGTTATCAAACCAGGCGGTCAGCGCACGGTCTCTTTTACGCCGCAACAGCGTGCGGCAACCTGCTGGTTTCATCCCCATCAGCACGGCAAAACCGGCCATCAGGTGGCGATGGGATTAGCCGGGCTGGTGCTGATTGAAGACGATGAAAGCCGATTGCTGCGTCTGCCGAAGCAGTGGGGCATTGATGATGTGCCAGTGATTGTGCAGGACAAGAAGTTTACTGCCGACGGGCAGATCGATTATCAGCTCGACGTGATGAGCGCAGCCGTAGGCTGGTTTGGCGACACGCTGTTAACCAACGGTGCGGTTTATCCTCAGCACAGCGCACCCAAAGGCTGGCTGCGTCTGCGCCTGCTCAACGGGTGTAACGCCCGCTCCCTCAACTTTGCTACCAGCGACAAGCGCCCGCTGTATGTGGTGGCGAGCGACGGCGGTCTGCTGCCGGAGCCGGTTAAGGTAAGCGAGTTGCCGATGCTGATGGGCGAACGCTTTGAGGTGTTGGTGGATATCAGCGACGGTAAGGCATTTGACCTGGTGACCCTGCCGGTCAGCCAGATGGGGATGGCCGTTGCGCCATTTGATAAGCCGCATCCGGTATTGCGCGTCCAGCCGCTCCTGGTGGCGGCCTCCGGCACGCTACCCGATAAACTGGCCAGCCTGCCGGCGTTACCCGCGCTGGAGGGGCTTACGGAGCGTAAGCTACAGCTTTCGATGGACCCGATGCTCGATATGATGGGCATGCAGGCCCTGATGAAGCGCTATGGCCATCAGGCAATGTCCGGTATGCAGCACGGGCAGATGGAAGGCCATATGAATATGGATCACGGCAAGATGGGCGGCATGAACCATGGCGGGCATGGATTCGATTTGCACAATGCTAATATGATCAACGGCAAAGCCTTCGATATGAACACCCCGATGTTCGCGGCGACCAAAGGGCTGTATGAACGCTGGTTCATCTCCGGCGAGGGGGACATGATGCTGCACCCGTTCCACATTCACGGTACCCAGTTCCGCATTCTCTCGGAAAACGGCAACGCGCCTGCCGCGCATCGTTCAGGCTGGAAAGATACCGTGAAGGTAGAAGGGGGCGTGAGCGAGGTGCTGGTGAAGTTTGATCACGACGCGCCGAAGGCGTTTGCTTATATGGCGCACTGTCATCTGCTGGAACATGAAGATACGGGAATGATGCTGGGGTTCACGGTTTAGCTCTGAGCTGACTAAAGCCCTCACCCTGGCCCTCTCCCATGGGGAGAGGGAACAAACACAAAAAACGGCAACCGAAGTTGCCGTTTTGCTTTTACCCGGTGCGGCCTGATGCCCTCACCCTGGCCCTCTCCCACGGGGAGAGGGGACAAACACTAAAAACGGCAACCGAAGTTGCCGTTTCGCTTTTACTTTTTGTCGTCCGGCAGAGCATAAGCAACAATGTAGTCGCCCATCTTCGTACCAAACGAACCGTGACCACCTGCAGAGATGACAACATACTGCTTGCCATTCACTTCATAGGTCATCGGCGTGGCTTGTCCACCCGCTGGCAGACGGCCTTGCCACAGCTTCTCACCGTTGGTCATATTGTACGCACGCAGGTAGTTATCTGCGGTTGCGGCAATGAACAGCACGTTACCGGCGGTAGAGATTGGGCCACCCAGCATTGGCATACCCATATTGAACGGCACAGGAACCGGCATCGGGAACGGCATGCTGTCCTGCGGCGTACCAATACGTTTTTTCCAGACAACCTGATTGGTTTTCAGATCCAGCGCAGAGATGTAACCCCAGGCAGGCTGTTTACACGGTAGGCCAAACGGAGAGAGGAACGGGTTCAGCGTCACGCCATACGGCACGCCATACTGCGGCTGAATACCGGCTTCGGTACCGCTGCCTTTCGCATCTTTCGGCTGCTCCATTGGGTTGCCCGGGCCGCGCGGAATCAGTTTCGAGACAAACGGCAGCGCCATCGGGTTAGCAATTGCCACCTGACGGTTAGGGTCAACGGAGATCCCGCCCCATTCAAACATCCCCAGGTTACCCGGGAAGACCAGCGTGCCCTGTTCAGACGGCGGAGTGAAGATACCTTCATAGCGCAGCTGATGGAACATCACGCGGCACACCAGCTGGTCAAACATGGTGGCACCCCACATGTCTGCACCGCTGAGGTCTTTCTTCGGACGGAAGCTCAGGTCAGAGAACGGCTGCGTTTTGCTGACGTAGTCGCCTTTGGCTGCGCCCTGTGGAACCGGTTTTTCCGGAGCAGGGACGACCAGCTTACCGTTGCTGCGATCCAGCACGAAGATGTTGCCGGTTTTCGCCGGAGCGTAGATCACCGGAACGGTTTTACCGTTAACGGTAATGTCCGCCAGCGTCGGCTGGGACGGCATATCCATATCCCACAAATCGTGGTGAACGGTCTGATAGCTCCATGCCAGCTTACCGGTGGTCGCGTTCAGCGCCACGATGGCGCTCGCGTAGCGCTCCTGCTCCGGCGTACGGTTACCGCCCCAGATATCCGGCGTGGACACGCCCATCGGCAGGTAGACCAGGTCCAGCTTCGCGTCATACGCGGCAGGGGCCCAGGAGTTTGGCGAGTTAAAGGTAAAGGTATGTTCGTCTGACGGGATCGCGTTTGGATCTTTCGCGCCCGGGTCGAAGGCCCACAGCAGTTTACCGGTATTCACGTCAAAGCCACGGATAACGCCCGAGGTTTCGCGGGTAGAGAAGTTATCCGTTACCGAACCGGCAATCACGATGGTTTTATCGGTGATGATTGGTGGAGAGGTCGGCTCATACAGACCCGGCGTGGTATCCGGCATGTTGGTCTGCAGATTCAGGATACCCTTGTTAGCGAAGGTTTCGCACAGCTTGCCCGTTTCGGCGTTGATGGCAAACAGACGACCATCGTTGACCGGCAGCATAATGCGGCGCGGACAGTCGGCAATGACTTCCGGGCTGGCATTATCGGCACGCGCTTCGTGGTAAGAGACACCGCGGCAGGTAACGTGCTGGAACGACGGGTTGGAGTTCAGCTGTGGATCGAAGTGCCATTTCTCTTTACCGGTGGCCGCGTCGAGCGCGAACAGACGCTGGTGCGCCGTACACAGGTAGAGCATGTTGCCCACTTTGATTGGCGTCACTTCGTTGGTCAGTTCGCCCGGATCGTTAGGCATTTTCAGGTCGCCAGTACGGAAGACCCAGGCTTCTTTCAGATCTTTAACGTTATCGGCGTTGATCTGTTTTAACGGAGAGTAACGCTGACCTTCCTGGTTACGCCCGTAGGCCGGCCAGTCGCCATCAGCCACCTGCGAAATCGCTGCGGCAGGCGTCGATTCGCTACTCAGGGTGCCTTTGACTTCCTGCGGATCGTTAAAACCCGCCCATGTCAGGATGCCACCGCTGATTAACAGCGCCACGACCAGCGCCGCAACGGCACCGCTGGACGGCACCCAAAGACGACGCCAGACGAATGGCAGGATCAGCCAGATGCCAAAGAAGACCAGGATGTCACTGCGCGGCGTCAGTGCCCAGAAATCGAAACCGACTTCCCAGACGCCCCAAATCATTGTTGCAAGGAGCAGAGCGGCATACAGCCACAGTGCTGATTGCTTTCTACGCCACAGCAGGACGGTGACGCCAACCATCACCAGACCCGCGATCGGATAGTACCAGGAGCCGCCAATTGCGACCAGCCAGACGCCACCGATTAACAGATACAGCGCGCAGAAAGCTGCGAACACCGCCGTTAATGTCACCAGTAGACGGGGCTGTTGAGATTTTGTTTCAGCCATAGAAAATGTACTCGTCAGTTTTGTTAATTATTTGCTAGCAATTAATTATAGGTATTAACAAGTGTGATCGGAATCACAAATTTTGCTTTTTATATCTCATGCGCCAGGGCTATCCATTTGCTGTTATAATGGCCCGCTTGTGAATCGATGACGGACGCAGGTTCATCCGCATTGAGAGATGTGTTTTACAATCAAACGGTTAGTAATATGAAACATACTGTTGAAGTGATGATCCCGGAAGCGGAGATCAAAGCGCGTATCGCCGAGCTGGGCCGTGAAATTACCGCGCATTATAAAGACAGCGGTTCCGATATGGTGCTGGTGGGGCTGTTACGCGGTTCCTTCATGTTTATGGCCGACCTGTGCCGTGAAGTCCAGGTATCCCATGAAGTCGATTTTATGACCGCCTCCAGCTATGGCAGCGGCATGTCGACAACCCGCGATGTGAAAATCCTCAAAGATCTGGATGAGGATATTCGCGGTAAAGATGTACTGATCGTTGAGGACATCATCGACTCTGGCAACACGCTCTCCAAAGTGCGCGAAATCCTGAGCCTGCGTGGGCCGAAATCCCTCGCCATCTGTACCCTGCTGGATAAACCGACCCGTCGTGAAGTGGACGTGCCGGTAGAGTATATCGGTTTCTCTATCCCGGATGAGTTCGTTGTGGGCTACGGTATCGACTACGCTCAGCGTTATCGCCATCTGCCTTACATCGGCAAAGTGGTGCTGCTGGACGAGTGATCGGCTGGATGAGATCCGTAAGAGACAAACGGCAACACTGAGGTTGCCGTTTTGTTTTTCGGGCGTTTACTTGTGATTAACGTGCTTCTGTCTCAGGTTGGCAATCCCGGAACGATAGCGTTGCTCCAGCGTCTCGCGGTTGGTGGCGGTCACTTCCAGATTGCGCAGCAAGCCATCATGAATTCCGTACGCCAGGCCGTGAATGGTCACCTTTTGCCCGCGCTTCCACGCTGACTGCATGATTGTTGAGTGGCCCAGGTTGTACACCTGCTCCATGACGTTGAGTTCACACAGGGTATCGAGGCGGCGCTCCTGCGGCATTTCTCCCAGCAGTGAGCTATGTTTGAACCAGATATCGCGGATGTGCAGCAGCCAGTTGTCAATCAGCCCCAGTTCCGTGTTTTCAACCGCCGCCTGAACGCCGCCGCAGCCGTAGTGGCCACAAATAATGATATGTTCGACTTCCAGAACATCGACGGCATATTGCACGACAGAGAGACAGTTAAGGTCGGTATGGATGACCAGATTGGCGACGTTACGGTGGACAAAAAGTTCGCCGGGTTCAAGGCCGGTGAGCCGCTCAGCAGGAACGCGGCTGTCAGAACACCCTATCCATAAAAAGCGCGGTTTCTGCGCCTGCGCCAGCGTTTCGAAAAAGCCGGGATCCTCTTCCACCAGCATTTTTGACCATAGTGCATTATTGCTGATGAGTGTATCTATGTCTTTCATGGCGGTTAACGGCCTGTAACCAAGTGAGTGCGTTGCGCTAATATAGGGCAACGTGATTTTTTTTAAAACCACACTCGATGTGAAAGAACTTAAGGTAAGTCTAATCCATGACGATTGCACTGGAGCTTGAACAGCTTAAGAAAACCTATCCCGGCGGCGTTCAGGCGCTCCGTGGTATAGATCTGAAGGTGGAGGCCGGTGATTTTTACGCGCTTCTGGGGCCTAACGGGGCAGGAAAATCCACCACTATCGGCATTATCAGCTCACTGGTTAATAAAACCTCTGGCCGGGTCAGCGTCTTCGGCTACGACCTGGAAAAAGATGTCGTCAATGCCAAGCGTCAACTGGGGTTGGTGCCGCAGGAGTTCAACTTCAACCCGTTCGAGACCGTACAGCAGATCGTCGTAAACCAGGCGGGCTATTACGGGGTTGAGCGCAAAGATGCCGTTGAGCGTAGCGAAAAATACCTGAAACAGCTCGACCTGTGGGAAAAGCGCAATGAGCGTGCGCGGATGCTCTCCGGCGGTATGAAGCGCCGTCTGATGATTGCCCGTGCGCTGATGCACGAGCCAAAGCTGCTGATACTTGATGAACCGACCGCGGGTGTCGATATCGAGCTGCGTCGTTCCATGTGGGGGTTCCTGAAAGATCTGAACGACAAAGGCACCACCATTATTCTGACAACTCACTACCTCGAAGAGGCGGAGATGCTGTGCCGTAATATCGGCATCATTCAGCATGGCGAGCTGGTGGAAAACACCTCCATGAAAAACCTGCTCTCAAAGCTGAAGTCAGAGACCTTTATTCTCGATCTGGCGGCGAAAAGCGCGCTGCCGAAGCTGGAAGGCTATCAATACCGGCTGGTGGATACGTCCACGCTTGAAGTGGAAGTTCTGCGTGAGCAGGGAATTAATAGCGTATTTAGTCAGCTGAGTGCCCAGGGGATTCAGGTGTTGAGTATGCGTAACAAAGCCAACCGACTGGAAGAGCTGTTCGTCTCGCTGGTCCATCAGAAACAAGGAGAAAGCGCATGATGCAGCTTTACTGGGTGGCGCTGAAGAGTATCTGGGCCAAAGAGATCAACCGCTTTATGCGTATCTGGATCCAGACGCTGGTGCCGCCGGTGATCACCATGACCCTCTATTTCATTATCTTCGGCAATCTGATTGGGTCGCGAATTGGTGAGATGCACGGCTTTACTTACATGCAGTTCATCGTGCCAGGTTTGATTATGATGGCGGTGATCACCAACGCCTACGCCAACGTGGCATCGTCGTTCTTCAGCGCCAAGTTCCAGCGCAACATTGAAGAGTTGCTGGTGGCACCGGTACCGACGCATGTGATCATCGCCGGTTACGTAGGGGGCGGGGTAGCACGTGGCTTGTGCGTAGGGGTACTGGTAACGGCAATTTCACTGTTCTTTGTGCCGTTCCAGGTACACTCCTGGCTGTTTGTCGGGCTGACGCTGCTGTTAACGGCAGTACTCTTCTCGTTGGCAGGCCTGCTCAATGCTGTCTTTGCGAAAACCTTTGATGATATCAGCCTGATCCCCACGTTCGTGCTGACGCCGCTGACCTACCTTGGCGGGGTGTTCTACTCGCTGACGCTGCTGCCGCCGTTCTGGCAGGCGCTGTCACACCTGAACCCCATCGTCTACATGATTAGCGGTTTCCGTTTCGGTTTCCTTGGCATCTCTGATGTGCCGTTGGTGACGACAGTGGGCGTGCTGGCGATCTTTATCGTGGCGTTTTATCTTCTCTGCTACACCCTGATTCAACGGGGACGCGGCCTGCGTACCTAACCTTCCTGCCCGGCGGCGCCCGCCGCCGGGTCATGAGATACGGTTTTTTGACGGTCATCACCCCCGCAAATCCCGGCTGCCGCTACACTACGCCTCTGCAAAAGGAGAATTGTATGCTGGGTTGGGTAATCACATGCCATGATGAACAAGGGCAGGCGCTATTGGATCAGCTGACGGCCAGCTTTGGACCGCTGGTACAGTGCCAGGTGGTCAACTTCTGGCGTGGTCTGAGCACTAACATGCTGAGCCGCATGATGTGCGATGCGCTACACCATACCGACAGCGGAGAGGGTGTCATCTTCCTGACCGATATCACCGGCGCCGCGCCGTATCGCGCAGCGGCACTGCTCAGCCATAAACACCGCAACTGTGAAGTGATCACCGGGATCAGCTATCCGCTTCTGGAGGCGATGTATCCACTGCGTGAATCCCTGGACAGTGCGACCTTTCGCGATCGCATCGTGGCCCAGGGTGCGCCGCTTGTTAGCAGCCTCTGGCATCAGCAGCAAAAAAATCCCCCCTTTGTCCTGCTAAACGACCCGTACAAACATTAATCATTGGTATCAGCGTCGCTTTTGTTACAATGACGCCAGTTTTTAGCTCCCGATTAAGCTCTTATGTTCTCGCGAATTGTTCTTCTGTTATTGCTGCTGCTCTCAGGCGGCGCGACCGCCAGCCTGTTAAGCCAGCAAGGGCTTCCCACCCGCTATATGCAAACCACCGAAGATGCGGCGATTTGGGCGCAGGTCGGCAACGGGGTGATTAACGTCGGCAATATTCGCGCCGGACAGATTCTGGCCGTCGTGCCTACCGCGGCCGATTACTTTGAATTCCGCTTTGGCTTCGGCACCGGTTTTATTGATAAAGGCCATCTGGAAGAGGTGCAGGGGAAGCAGCGCGTAGAAGACAGCCTCGGCGATCTGAATAAACCCCTCAGTAATCAGAATCTGATCACCTGGAAAGACACCCCGGTTTATAACGCGCCAAATACCGGCAGCGCCCCCTTTGGCACTCTGGCAAATAACCTGCGTTATCCCATTCAGAGCAAGCTGAAAGATCGTTTAAACCAGACCTGGTTCCAGATTCGTATCGGTAATCGCCTCGCGTGGGTCAGTAGCCTGGATGCGCAGGAAGATAACGGCCTGCCGGTACTCACTTATCACCACATTTTGCGTGATGAAGAGAACACCCGTTTTCGCCATACCTCCACCACGACCAGCGTACGTGCGTTTAATAACCAGATGGCGTGGCTGCGCGATCAGGGCTACACCACGCTGAACCTCTATCAGCTGGAAGGGTATGTCCGTAACAAGATTAACCTGCCCGCGAAGGCGGTAGTGATTACGTTTGACGACGGTTTAAAATCGGTGAGTCGCTATGCTTACCCCATTCTGAAAGCGTACGGGTTCAACGCCACCGCGTTTATTATCTCGTCGCGTATTAAACGCCATCCGCAGAAGTGGGATCCCAAAGCGCTGCAGTTTATGAGCCTCTCCGAGCTACGTGAAATTCAGTCGGTGTTTGATTTCCAGTCACATACCCATTTTCTGCATCGGGTAGATGGCTATCATCATCCGATTCTGCTGAGCCGCAGTTACCATAATATTGTGATGGACTTTAAACACTCACGGCGGGCGTTGGCGCAGTTCAACCCGCACGTGTTGTACCTCTCGTATCCGTTTGGTGGTTATAACGATAAAGCGGTGAAAGCAGCGAACGACGCCGGTTTTCATCTGGCGGTGACAACGGTGAAAGGGAAGGTGAAGCCGGGAGATAATCCGTTTTTACTCAAACGGTTATATATTCTCAGGACGGACTCCCTGGAGACGATGTCGCGGCTGATCAGTAATCAGCCGCAGGGGTAATACTCAGGCAACCTGGACCGGAATAGCCTTCGCGGTACGTTTCATTTCGTTGTCGCCTTCGAAATAGGCGACTTTTGGCTGCCAGCGGCGCGCTTCTTCATCGGACATCATGACAAAGCTGGCGATAATGACAATATCACCGACGTTAGCGCAGTGCGCAGCGGCACCGTTAACGGAGATGATTTTAGACCCCCGTTCAGCCGCAATGGCATAGGTGGAGAAACGGTTGCCGTTGCTCACGTTCCAGATATCAATGGCTTCGTTTTCAAGAATACCCGCCGCGTCGAGAAAATCCTGATCGATCGCGCAGGAGCCTTCATAGTGCAGGTCGGCCTGGGTGACTTTGACACGGTGCAGCTTACCTTGCAGCATTTTGCGAATCATTACGTTTACCTTTACTCTCTGTCGTAACCCGCCGATCAATAAGCGGGAGGGGTAACTAATCCGTTAGCTCTCTATCGGCTCAGCCATTACTGAGCCAGTTCAACTACTGTGTTATCAATCAGCCGCGCCTGACCCAGCCAGGCGGCAACCAGAATGACTGCGCGTTTGCTGGTTGTCGAAAGCGCCAATAGCGTATCGGCATCCCGAATCTGGATATCATCCGCGCGAAAGCCCTTGTCATTCAATGCCTGCTCAGCGATAGCAATAATCTCTTCGCTGCTTAATGCTTTTTGCTGCAGCTGCTCGACCATGTCGCTCATAACTTTATACAGACCCGGTGCCAGTTTACGCTGGTCTGCGGTGAGGTAACCATTGCGTGAACTCAGGGCCAGGCCATCTTTCGCGCGCACAATTGGCACGCCGACAATCTCGATGTCGTAACCCAGATCGTCAACCATCTTGCGAATCAGCGCCAGCTGCTGGAAATCTTTCTCACCAAAGCAGGCGATATCCGGCTGGACCAGATTAAAAAGCTTACTGACGACAGTAGAGACCCCGCGGAAGTGGCCAGGGCGGCTGGCACCTTCGAGCATTGTGGAGATGCCAGGGACGTCGACGTAGGTGGTCCCCTCGGTCCCTTTCGGCCAGACTTCGTTCGGTGCCGGGGCGAAGACCAAATCAACGTGACGCTTATTCAGCTTCTCGCAATCCTCCTGCAACGTACGCGGATACCGCGCCAGGTCGTCGACGCGGTCGAACTGCATCGGGTTCACGAAGATACTCACCACCACCACATCGGCGCGGGCTTTAGCTTCGTCTACCAGCTTCATATGCCCGTCGTGCAGGTTGCCCATTGTAGGCACCAGCGCGATACGTTTACCTTCCTGACGCAGACGACGGATGTGCTGACGGAGCAGCGGCAGGGTTTCAATGATTAGCACAACGAGACTCCTTAATGGAAACTGTGTTCTTCAGCCGGGTAAACACCGGATTCAACCTCGGTAATATACTGCCTGACTGCGGCGCGCATGTCGCCCGCTTCACTGAGGAAATTCTTTGCAAATTTTGGAATGTGACCGCCGGTAATACCGAAGGCGTCGTGCATCACCAGGATCTGGCCGTCGGTCACATTGCCCGCGCCAATCCCGATAACGGGGATAGAGAGCGCATCGGTAATACGTTTCGCCAGTTCAACCGGCACGCATTCAAGTACCAGCAGCTGTGCGCCCGCGGCTTCGATAGCCTTCGCGTCGTCGAACAACGTCTGGGCTGCGTCGCCGCGCCCCTGCACTTTATAGCCGCCAAAGATATTGACCGACTGCGGCGTAAGCCCCAGATGACCACAGACAGGTACGGCACGGTCGGTGAGCATTTTGATGGTATCGATAAGCCAGGCACCACCTTCAATTTTGACCATATTCGCCCCGGCACGCATCACGGTTGCTGCGTTTTCAAAGGCCTGCTCCGGCGTCGCATAAGCCATAAACGGCAGATCGGAGAGCAGCAGGCAAGCCGGAGCACCACGGCGCACGGCGCGTGTGTGATAAGCAATATCTTCAACCGTCACCGGCAGAGTTGAATCATGTCCCTGGACCGTCATCCCTAACGAATCGCCCACCAGCATGACGTTGATGCCTTCTTCGGCGAAGAGTTTGGCGAAGCTGTAGTCATAGGCGGTGATGGTCGCGAAGCGCTGCTTTTCCTGTTTGCATTTCTGCAATGCGGAGATGGTGGTTGGTTTCATACTGTTTCCTGATAGCCCAAAGCAAATCTTTGCGCATTCTAACAGTAAGATTGGGGGGAACAATGATTTTAGCTAAGCGATTAACCATAAATTATTCATGGTTAATCGACAAAGAAAGACGGCTACCAGCGTGCCGGTTTTTCGGCGTTCAGCCGTTGCAGCAGGGCGGTAAGGGACTCACCGTCCGGAAAGGTTAACTGCGGGGCGATTTCAGCCAGCGGCCAGAGCATAAACCCGCGATTTTTCATATCGTAATGCGGCACGGTCAGACGTTCGGTGGCGATCACCGCATCCCCAAACAGCATGATATCAAGATCCAGGGTGCGGGGTCCCCAGCGCTCGGCTTTACGCACGCGGCCTTGCTGTAACTCAATGCGCTGGGTGTGGTCGAGCAACGCGTCGGGGCTGAGCGCGGTCTCCAGCGCAACAGCGGCATTGAGATAATCGGGCTGATCCTGCGGGCCAAGCGGAGGTGTACGGTAGAAAGCGGAAAGGGCGACAATACGACTTTGCGGGATGTCGCCCAGCGCCTGAACGGCAGCATTAACCTGCTCCAGCGGAGAGGCCAGATTGCTGCCGATGGCGATATACGCCAGGGTCATGCTGCCCCTTCGCGACGCGGAGCACGCTTACGCGGACGGCGATGACGGCGGCGGGGTTCCGGATCGTCACCCAGGTCGGTCAACATATCTTTCTGCTCCGGCGGCGCAGAGACCTGGAACTCACCCCACCACTGCGCCAGACGCTGCAGCTCGTGGTTATTCTCAGCCTCGGCACGCAGGGCCAGCAGATCGTAAGCCGCGCGGAATTTTGGATGTTCCATCAGCTTCCAGGCGCGTTTACCCTGGCGGCGTGACATACGCAGCTGGAGCTGCCAGATATCACGGATAAGGGTGGTAATGCGTTTTGGAATGGCCAGCGAACGGCAGGCTTCGTCCAGCACGTCGTTCGTTGCCAGCGCAAAGGCGTCGTAATAGGCGAGACCGCTCTCCTGCGCAATTTTCTGCGCCGTTTCCAGCAGCGGATACCAGAACATCGCCGCAAAGAGGAAGGCCGGGTTAACGCGCATATCGCTGTGAATGCGGGTGTCGGTATTCTTCAGCACCTGATTGATGATGCGCTCCATGGCGCTATCACCCTGCTCGGTGAAGTTGCGGGTAATGATCGGGAACAGCGGCTGGAACAGGCTGTATTCACGCAGCAGCTTATAGGTTTCGAAGCCGTAGCCTGCCTGCAGCAGTTTCAATGCCTCTTCAAACAGACGTGCCGGCGGCACATCGTTGATAAGCGTCGCCAGACGTGGGATCGGCTCGGCGGTTTCCGGGCTGATACGCATTCCGAGCTTAGCGGCGAAACGTACCGCGCGCAGCATGCGCACCGGATCTTCTCGATAGCGGGTTTCAGGATTGCCGATCAGGCGAATCATTCCCTCTTTCAGATCCTGCATACCGCCGACGTAATCGCGAACGGTAAAGTCCGCCACGCTGTAGTAAAGGCTGTTGATGGTAAAGTCGCGGCGCTGGGCATCTTCTTCGATATTGCCGAAGATATTGTCACGCAGCAGCATACCGTTCTGGCCGCGCTGGGAGGTCGTGCGGTCAGTTGGCGTGCCTTCGTGGTGCCCACGGAAAGTGGCGACTTCAATGATTTCTGGCCCAAACATAACGTGGGCGAGACGGAAGCGACGACCTACCAGCCGGCAGTTACGGAATAATTTACGCACCTGCTCCGGCGTGGCACTGGTGGTCACGTCGAAATCTTTTGGTTTTTTGCCAAGCAGCAGATCGCGCACGCCACCCCCTACGAGATAAGCTTCGTAACCCGCTTTATTCAGGCGATAAAGTACCTTGAGGGCATTTTCACTGATATCTTTGCGGGAAATAGCATGCTGCTCGCGCGGAATAACCGACATAGAGTGTTGAGCAATGACGTCGTCCGCCATGCTCTCATCGCGGCTTAGCACCTTACGGCAAAAATTAGCGACTCGGGTAAAAATAGTGCACCTCGGTAGTGTGTGTGTCAGGCTTCAGGACAAAAAAATAGCGGCTAATCATAGCTCAGCGAGACGCGTTTGAGAATGCTGGATTTTCGGCACGCTATTTAGCGTCCAGCCAGCAATGGCTTTTTGCAGCAATTCTTCGGTTCGCAAATCCTGCCACTCATGTGTTACATCCTGGTTGAGAAATTGTAAAGCATTGATAAGCACAGGGCGAGGATCGCCTTTCGGCAATGCCGGGGCATGGTTCTGCTTTGATAACTTTAACCCTTCGCGATTCAGTGCTAACGGCAGATGGACATAATCAGGGATAGCCCAGCCGAACTGCTGATAGAGCGAAATCTGGCGCACGGTGGGTTCAATCAGATCGGCACCGCGCACAATTTCCGTCACGCCCTGGAAATGATCATCGACCACCACCGCCAGGTTATAAGCAAACAACCCGTCACGACGATGTACGATAAAATCTTCGCGCGCCAGCCGCGCGTCTGCGTGGATTTCGCCAAGCAGACCATCATGAAACTGGGTCACAGGGTGGTGCTGCATTAATCGAACGGCAGCGTTTTCGGGGCCATTATTCAGGGTACGACAATGGCCATCATACACGCCGCCCACGCTCTGAATACGGGCGCGGGTGCAGGTGCAATAGTATGAAAAACCTTGCTCGCGTAGCCAGGCCAGGCGTTCACGGTAGGCTTCATGGCGCTGAGATTGCCAAAGGATGTCGCCATCCCAGTGCAGGCCGTAATGTTCCAGCTGACGCAGAATGGTCTCTGCCGCACCGGGAACTTCACGCGGGGGGTCGATATCTTCAATACGCACACGCCAGATACCGCGGCGGGCTCGCGCTTGCAGATAGCTGCCGAGGGCAGCGATAAGGGAACCGAAATGCAGCTCACCCGAAGGCGAGGGGGCAAAGCGGCCAATATAGTCAGATTCAGGCATGGTACCGGGAGACTAAAAGTAACAAGGCGGGAGAGACTCCCGCCTTTGTGAACGTGCTGACAGAGCGGGGATTAACCTGCCATCTGTTTTTCGCGGATCTCTGCCAGTGTTTTGCAGTCGATGCACAGGTCGGCTGTAGGACGCGCTTCCAGACGACGAATACCGATTTCGACACCACAGGATTCGCAAAAGCCGAAATCTTCGTCTTCGACTTTTTTCAGCGTTTTCTCGATCTTTTTAATCAGTTTGCGTTCGCGGTCACGGTTACGCAGTTCGAGGCTGAACTCTTCTTCCTGAGCGGCACGGTCTACCGGATCCGGGAAGTTTGCAGCTTCGTCCTGCATATGTGTAACGGTGCGATCCACTTCATCCCTAAGTTGATTACGCCATGCTTCAAGGATTCGCTTGAAGTGCGACAGCTGGGCTTCGTTCATATACTCTTCGCCCGGCTTCTCTTGATACGGCTCCACCCCAGCGATGGCGAGAATACTCAGGGACGATGTTTTACGGTTTTGCCCTTCTTGCATGTTGCTTCTCCTTAACACGCACTATCGATCCCCGGTTGGGGGAAAAATCAGGCCGCTATAAATAGCAGATGCTTTTCCGGATGGCAATTATCTAAACGTAACACTTGACAAGCCTGTGAGGAAAAGCGTATTTGCGCACACGACCAGAATACTTAATAGTCAATCGACTAGCCCCTTAAAACGTAACGGGAAGAGCCGATCTCAGAGTCATATTATCGGCAGAAAGTTCCGCTTTATAAGCGAAAACCTCCACCCCCTGCTTTTGTGCCTCATTCAACAGTTGCGCGTATTTGGGGTCAATATGGCGGGCAGGTGAAAATCGTTCAATTGCTGAGTGTAAAACCGCAAACAGCAACACGGCGCGTTTGCCCGCCGCCGCTACACTTATCAACTCCCGGAGATGCTTTTGACCGCGCAGGGTCACCGCGTCCGGAAAATAGCCGTTATCTTGGTCAGCTAACGTCACTGATTTCACTTCAATATAGCACTCGGGGCGATCCTCTGCCTGTAACATAAAGTCAATTCTGCTGCCCTCTGCGCCATACTTCACTTCACTTTTGATACTGCTGTAGCCACGCAGTTCGGCAAGCATATCAAGGGCGATCGCCTCTTTTACCAGCTGGTTTGCCCGTAGCGTATTGACGCAAATAAACGCCCCCTGCGTGGTTTGGGTAATTTCCCAGGTATGCGGATATTTGCGTTTAGCATTAAGCGAGGTGGAGTACCAGACGGTATCGCCCGACGTGGCGCAACCGGTCATCGCGCCGGTATTCGGGCAGTGCAGGGTGAGGGTCTCCCCCTCAGGCGTGACCACATCGGCAAGAAAGCGTTTGTAGCGCTGAACCAGGATAGCGGGTTGTAAGGCCGGGATAAACTGCATGTAAATTCCTTATTACTCGTTCAGCGTCCAGCGCTGAAGCGGCGTATAGCGGGTGCGCCCGCGGGCGAACACGCTCTCATAAAGTACGAAATCTGTGACCGGAAAGTGCCAGGAAAACCCTGGCGGCGGAATGGCTACCGCGTGGCTGGCATCGCGCAGCAGAGTGATATGCGGATGAAATGGCTGGGGGCTTTGATAACAGCCGCTGCGTGCAGCCTGCGCCCGCAACATACTGGCAAGTTGTAATAAACCACGCGGCGGCTGGCGAGTCCCCAGCCAGACGACGCGGGAACGCAGCCACTGTCCGGCATCGTCAAGCTGCAGGGTAAACCCCGGCTGGCGAATACGACCCGCCATGGCTGCCAGCGCCTGCCGCTTTTCATCGCTCACCTCGCCGAGGAAAGCCAGCGTTAGATGCAGATTCGCTGCCTGCACCGGACGTCCTGCCTCAGGTACGAAGTTCTCGGCGCGCCAGCGCACAATCTTACGCTGCAGCGGGGCGGGCAGTTCAATGGCGAAAAAAAGCCTTTTCGTCTCAGACATTCGGGGTGCTCGGTTATGGTTTGAGGCGATGCTACAATGTACGCCCGCTAATGTTAACCCTCTGGAGCCAAACGTGTCCTCGTTGCCGGTCGCCGCAGTCCTTCCTGAACTTCTCACCGCCTTACAACACGCGCCGCAGATATTGCTCAATGCCCCTACTGGCGCAGGTAAGTCGACGTGGCTACCGCTGCAAATCCTCAACCAGGGTCTCATTCCGGGCAAAATCATACTGCTGGAGCCAAGACGGCTCGCTGCCCGTAACGTGGCGCAACGTCTGGCCGAACTCTTGGGCGAGAAGCCGGGCGAGACGGTAGGGTATCGAATGCGCGCCGAAAGTTGCGTCAGTGACGCCACCCGGCTGGAGGTGGTGACCGAAGGGATCCTCACCCGTATGCTGCAGCAGGATCCTGAGCTGACGGGCATCGGTCTGGTGATCCTTGACGAGTATCACGAACGCAGCCTGCAGGCCGATCTGGCGCTGGCGCTATTGCTGGATGTGCAGCAGGGACTGCGCGACGATCTGAAATTGTTAATCATGTCGGCAACGCTGGATAACGATCGTCTGCAACGGCTATTACCGGATGCGCCAGTTATCACTTCTGAAGGACGCACTTTTCCGGTGGAACGCCGCTATCAGACGCTTTCCGCGCAACTGCGCTTCGACGAGGCCGTCGCCGTCGCCACCGCGGAGCTGCTGCGTCAGGAGAGCGGGTCCGTGTTGCTATTTTTGCCCGGCACCCGAGAGATTCAGCGGGTGCAGGAACATCTCGCCTCCCGGGTGGGAAGCGATGTGCTGCTTTGTCCACTCTACGGCGCCTTAACGCTCGCCGAGCAGCGTAAAGCGATCCTGCCGCCTGCGCAGGGGATGCGTAAAGTGGTGCTGGCCACCAATATTGCCGAAACCAGCCTGACCATTGAAGGGATCCGTCTGGTGGTCGACACCGCCCAGGAGCGCGTAGCCCAGTTCGATCCGCGCACCGGGCTAACAAAGCTTATCACCCAGCGTATCAGTCAGGCGTCGATGACCCAGCGCGCAGGTCGCGCCGGTCGTCTGGAGCCGGGCATCTGCCTGCATCTGATCCCATTTGAGCAGGCAGAACGCGCGGCGGCGCAAGCCACGCCGGAGATCCTGCAAAGCGATCTGAGCGGCCTGCTGCTGGAGCTATTGCAGTGGGGGTGTCAGGATCCGACCCAGCTCTGCTGGCTGGATCACCCCCCAGCCGTCAACCTGCTTGCCGCACGGCGCTTGCTTACCCAGCTTGGGGCGCTGGCAGGCGAGCGGCTCACCGCCTTTGGCCAGAAAATGGCGGCGCTGGGCAATGACCCGCGGCTGGCTGCAATGCTGGCTGGCGCAAAGGGCGACGATGAAATCGCCACGGCGGCGAAACTGGCGGCTATTCTTGAGGAGCCACCGCGCGGAGGGAATAGCGATCTGGCGCTGGCATTTTCGCGCCATCAGCCAGGCTGGCAGCAGCGCGCTAAAACGCTGATGAAGCGTTTGAACAGTAACGGTGGATCGCCCGATGCAGCCAGGATCCCGGCGCTGCTGGCCAGGGCCTTTCCGGATCGCCTGGCACGTCGTCGCGGGCTGGAAGGCCGTTACCAGTTGGCGAACGGCATGGGGGCGATGTTGGATCGTGTTGACGGGTTAACGCGGCATGAGTGGCTCATTGCGCCACTCTTATTACAGGGCAGCCAGTCCCCAGACGCCCGCATCCTGCAGGCCGTTGCCGTAGATATCGAGGCGCTGGTCAGCCGCTGCCCGCAGCTGGTTGAGCAGTCAGATACCATTGAGTGGGACGAGACACAGGGCACGCTAAAAGCGCTGCGTCGGGCGCAAATCGGCCGCCTGACCCTGAGCGTAAAGCCGCTGGCTAAACCTTCTGAAGAGGAGTTGCACCAGGCGATGCTGAACGGCATCCGCGATAAGGGGCTGGAGGTATTGACCTGGAGTCCGCAGGCCGAACAATTTCGTCTTCGTCTGCTGTGTGCGGCTCGCTGGTTGCCGGAATATGACTGGCCTGCCGTAGATGATGCCTCGCTGCTGGCCAACCTCGAAAACTGGTTACTGCCGCAAATGGGTGGCGTACACTCTTTGCGCGCCCTGAAAGCGCTGGATGTTAAGGCAGCGTTACAGAATCTGACCGACTGGTCATTACGTCAACGGCTGGATACTGAGCTGCCAGAGCATTACACTGTGCCAACCGGAAGCCGGATAGCCATTCGTTATCATGAAGATAATCCACCCGTGCTGGCCGTGCGAATGCAGGAGATGTTCGGTGAAGCCACTACCCCGGCAATTGCGCAGGGGCGTGTCCCGCTGGTACTGGAGCTGCTTTCACCGGCGCAGCGTCCGCTGCAGATCACCCGCGATCTGAGCGCATTCTGGGCAGGAAGCTACCGTGAGGTGCAAAAAGAGATGAAGGGGCGTTACCCTAAACATGTCTGGCCGGACGATCCGGCGAACGCGGCACCGACACGACGGACGAAGAAATATTCGTAGTCATTATATTTGAGAGATTTCTTCTTTCTCCTACGGGATTAAGAACAGAGAATCGGGCCTTTGCGCCTGATAGTTGCGGAGAAAAAGCATGGCGGGGAATGACCGCGAGCCTATTGGACGTAAAGGGAAACCGACGCGTCCGGCAAAAGAGAAAGTAAGCCGTCGTCGACTCAGAAATCAAGAGCGCGACGATGACTATGAAGACGATTATGAGGATGAAGAACCGATGCCGCGCAAAGGAAAAGGCAAAGGGCGTAAGCCTCGTGGAAAACGCGGCTGGTTCTGGCTGTTACTGAAGCTCTTTATTGTGTTTATCGCCCTGATGGCGATCTATGGCGTCTATCTGGATCAAAAAATCCGTAGCCGTATCGACGGTAAAGTATGGCAACTGCCTGCGGCCGTTTACGGGCGGATGGTGAACCTTGAGCCGGACATGTCCATCAGCAAGAACGAGATGGTCAAACTGCTGGAGGCGACGCAATATCGTCAGGTGACGAAAATGACGCGTCCTGGCGAATTTACCGTGCAGGCGAACAGCATTGAGATGATCCGCCGTCCGTTCGATTTCCCGGACAGCAAAGAGGGGCAGGTGCGCGCGCGTCTGACCTTCGATGGCGATCATCTGGATACCATCGAGAACATGGATAATAACCGCCAGTTCGGTTTCTTCCGTCTCGATCCGCGCCTGATCACCATGCTCTCTTCGCCGAACGGCGAGCAGCGCCTGTTTGTGGCGCGAAATGGCTTCCCGGATCTGCTGGTCGATACTCTGCTGGCAACCGAAGACCGTCATTTCTACGAGCATGACGGGGTGAGTCTTTACTCTATTGGCCGTGCGGTACTGGCCAACCTGACGGCCGGCCGCACGGTGCAGGGGGCGAGTACCCTGACCCAGCAACTGGTGAAAAACCTGTTCCTCTCCAGCGAGCGCTCGTACTGGCGTAAGGCTAACGAAGCCTACATGGCAGTCCTGATGGATGCCCGCTACAGCAAGGATCGTATCCTTGAACTGTATATGAACGAGGTGTACCTCGGTCAGAGCGGCGATAACGAGATCCGTGGTTTCCCGCTGGCGAGCCTGTACTACTTTGGCCGTCCGGTCGAAGAGCTGAGCCTTGACCAACAGGCGCTGCTGGTGGGCATGGTGAAAGGGGCGTCGATCTACAACCCATGGCGCAACCCGAAACTGGCGCTGGAGCGCCGTAACCTGGTGCTGCGCCTGCTGCAACAGCAGCAAGTGATCGACCAGGAGCTGTACGAAATGCTGAGCGCACGTCCGCTGGGCGTACAGCCGCGCGGTGGCGTTATCTCCCCGCAGCCTGCGTTTATGCAGATGGTTCGCCAGGAGTTGCAGGCGAAGCTTGGCGATAAAGTGAAAGATCTCTCCGGCGTGAAGATCTTCACCACGTTCGACTCCGTGGCGCAGGATGCTGCGGAAAAAGCGGCCGTGGAAGGTATTCCGGTCCTGAAGAAACAGCGTAAGCTGAGCGATCTGGAAACCGCGATGGTGGTGGTTGACCGCTACAGCGGGGAAGTGCGCGCCATGGTAGGCGGGGCAGAGCCGCAGTATGCCGGTTATAACCGTGCCATGCAGGCGCGTCGTTCGATTGGTTCTCTGGCGAAACCGGCCACCTATCTGACGGCGCTGAGCCAGCCGAACCAGTATCGCCTGAACACCTGGATTGCGGATGCGCCGATCTCTCTGCGCCAGCCGAATGGCCAGGTCTGGTCGCCGCAGAACGACGATCGTCAGTTCAGCGGACAGGTGATGTTGGTGGATGCGTTGACGCGTTCCATGAACGTACCGACGGTAAACCTGGGTATGGCGCTTGGCCTGCCGGCGATTACCGATACCTGGGTAAAACTGGGTGTGCCTAAAAACCAGCTGCATCCGGTTCCGGCGATGATCCTCGGCGCACTGAACCTGACGCCAATCGAAGTGGCGCAGGCGTTCCAGACCATCGCCAGCGGCGGTAATCGCGCTCCTCTCTCTGCGCTGCGTTCGGTCATTGCCGAAGATGGTACGGTGCTGTATCAGAGCTTCCCGCAGGCAGAGCGTGCCGTTCCGGCGCAGGCGGCATACATGACGTTGTGGACCATGCAGCAGGTTGTGCAGCGTGGTACAGGGCGCCAGCTGGGCGCGAAGTATCCGGGCCTGCATCTGGCGGGTAAAACCGGTACCACCAATAACAACGTCGACACCTGGTTTGCCGGTATTGATGGACGTGAAGTGGTGATTACCTGGGTGGGTCGTGATAACAACCAGCCCACTAAGCTGTACGGTGCCAGCGGTGCGATGTCTATCTATCAGCGTTATCTGACTAACCAGTCGCCAGTGCCGTTAGTTCTGACGCCACCGGAAGATATCGTGGATATGGGCGTGGATGAGTCGGGTACCTTCGTCTGTGGCGGCGGGATGCGAAGCCTGCCGGTCTGGACCAGCAATCCGGATTCACTGTGTCAGCAGGCCGCTCCGGAACCCACGGGTAATCCGTTCGAGCAATCTTCTCAGCCGCAACAGCAGCCGCAACAACAGCAGCCGCAGCAGCAGAATGAGAAGAAAGAGAGCGACGGTGTCGCTGGCTGGATTAAGGATATGTTCGGCGGTAATTAACGTGCCAGACCCCCTCTTCGAGAGGAGAGGGGGATTTCACGTAAAACAAACATTTCTCTAACCGGTTTATTCCCTCTTTATAACCCCCGTTTTTCTCTTGTTTATTTCTTATCCCCTCAATTTCCGTAGGGCCGCTATTCGCTTGCTATGCCGCCAGCGTTTCGCATAATATGCTGCGGTCATAATAATAATTCTCGTTTACGTTATCATTCACTCTTGCTCAGAGAGATACCAATGGCGCTTTCAAAAACTGCTCAGCCAATCAATTACTCACTGCGTAAAATCGCAGTGGTTGTAGCCACAGCGGTTAGCGGCATGTCTGCCTATGCACAGGCCGCTGAAACCCCGAAAAAAGAAGAGACGATTACCGTTACCGCAGCGCCAGCTCCACAGGAGAGCGCATGGGGACCCGCTGCGACCATCGCGGCACGGCAATCTGCCACCGGGACCAAGACCGACACCTCTATTGAGAAGGTGCCGCAGTCCATTTCCGTCGTGACGGCGGAAGAGATGGCATTGCATCAGCCTAAGTCTGTCAAAGAAGCACTTAGCTATACGCCGGGTGTCTCTGTTGGTACTCGAGGCGCATCTAATACCTACGATCACCTGATTATCCGTGGCTTCGCCGCGGACGGGCAAACCCAGAACAACTATCTGGATGGCCTGAAAATGCAGGGTAACTTCTACAACGACGCGGTAATCGATCCCTATATGCTGGAGCGTGCAGAAGTGCTGCGCGGGCCGGCCTCAGTTCTGTACGGAAAAAGCAGCCCGGGTGGCTTGTTGAACATGGTCAGCAAGCGTCCAACGACTGAACCCCTGAAAGAGATTCAGTTCAAAGCGGGTACTAACAGCCTGTTCCAGACCGGCTTTGACTTCAGCGATGCGCTGGATGACGACGGCGTTTACTCATACCGCTTAACAGGCCTGGCCCGTTCTGCCAATGCCCAGCAGAAGGGGGCGGAAGAGCAGCGCTACACCATCGCTCCCTCTTTCTCCTGGCGTCCGGATGATAAAACGAACTTTACCTTCCTCTCTTACTTCCAGAATGAACCGGAAACGGGTTATTACGGCTGGCTGCCAAAAGAAGGTACGGTAGAGCCGCTGCCAAACGGCAAACGTCTGCCAACCGACTTCAACGAAGGTGCGACCAATAATACCTATTCTCGTAACCAGAAAATGGTCGGTTACAGCTTCGATCACGAATTCAACGACACCTTTACGCTGCGCCAGAATCTGCGCTTTGCTGAGAACAAAACCTCTCAAAACAGCGTTTATGGCTATGGCGTCTGTTCGGATCCAGCAAACGCAGCCAGCAAGCAGTGTGCAGCGATTGCGCCAGCAGACAAAGGTCACACTCTGGCGCGTAAATACGTTGCTGATGATGAAAAACTGCAAAACCTTTCTGTTGATACTCAGTTGCAGAGTAAATTTGCTACGGGTGCCATTGAGCATACCTTGCTGACCGGCGTTGACTATATGCGTATGCGTAATGACATCAACGCATGGTTCGGTTATGACGACTCTGTTCCGCTGCTCGACCTGTACAACCCGGTTAATGCTGATTTCGACTTTAACTCGAAAAATCCAGCAAACTCCGGTCCTTATCAGATTCTGAATAAGCAAGAACAAACCGGTTTGTACGTTCAGGATCAGGCGCAGTGGGATAAAGTTTTGGTTACCCTGGGCGGTCGTTATGACTGGGCTAAACAAAACTCCTTTAACCGCGTCTTTAACACTACTGCTTCGCGCGATGATAACCAGTTCACCTGGCGCGGTGGTGTTAACTACCTGTTCGACAATGGTGTAACGCCGTACTTCAGCTACAGCGAATCCTTTGAGCCGTCTTCACAAACCGACGCGCAGGGTAAACCTTTTGCACCGTCAAAAGGCAAACAGTACGAAGTGGGCGTGAAGTACATCCCAGGCGATCGTCCAGTTGTGGTAACGGCTGCACTGTTTGACCTGACGAAAACCAACAACCTGATGGCAGACCCGGCGGGTTCGTTGTTCTCGGTTGAAGGTGGCGAAATTCGCTCTCGTGGGGCAGAAATTGAAGCGAAAGCGGCGCTATCTGCCAGCGTTAACCTTGTCGGCTCTTACACCTACACTGACATCGAATACACAACGGATACTACCTTAAAAGGTAATACTCCGGTTCAGGTGCCTAAACATATGGCGTCATTGTGGGCGGATTACACCATCTATGACGGTGCGCTCTCTGGCCTGACGCTGGGTACGGGTGGTCGTTACTCTGGCTCCAGCTATGGCGATGCAGCAAACAGTTTCAAAGTGGGCAGCTACACCGTAGTTGATGCACTGGTCCGTTACGATCTGGCTCGCCTTGGTATGGCCGGCTCTAACGTAGCGCTGCACGTCAACAACCTGTTCGATCGTGAATACGTCTCAAGCTGCTTCAATACCTACGGCTGCTTCTGGGGTGCTGAACGCCAGGTTGTCGCCACCGCGACCTTCCGCTTCTAATCTTCCTTCGGGCACGGTTCGCCGTGCCCTTTTACTAAGTTGGCTACGATGCAGGACAAAACAACGCAATCCGATACAACCTTTTCGCTAAATGCCACCTCCTTTCGCGTGCCTGGGCGCACGCTGCTGCACCCCCTTTCGCTGACCTTTCCTGCAGGCCAGGTCACCGGCCTGATCGGCCATAACGGCTCCGGCAAATCCACCTTACTGAAAATGCTTGGTCGGCATCAGCCGCCGTCAGAAGGCGATATTTTGCTGGATGGACAGCCGCTGGAAAGCTGGAACAGTAAGGCCTTTGCCCGCAAGGTGGCCTATCTGCCGCAGCAACTGCCGCAGGCCGAAGGGATGACCGTGCGCGAACTGGTCGCGATTGGGCGTTATCCGTGGCATGGGGCGTTGGGACGTTTTGGCGTAGCCGACCGTGAAAAAGTGGAAGAAGCCATCGCCCTGGTGGGATTAAAACCACTGGCACATCGCCTGGTTGATAGCCTCTCTGGCGGTGAACGTCAGCGGGCGTGGATCGCGATGCTGGTGGCGCAAGATAGCCGTTGTCTGCTGCTGGATGAACCTACCTCCGCACTGGATATCGCCCATCAGGTCGATGTGCTGGCGTTGGTGCATCGTTTAAGCCAGCAGCGTGGGCTAACGGTCATTGCGGTGCTGCATGATATCAACATGGCCGCCCGCTACTGTGATTATCTGGTAGCGCTGCGCGGGGGGGAAATGATTGCCCAGGGCACGCCTTCAGAGCTGATGCGCAGTGAGACGCTGGAAACCATTTACGGTATTCCGATGGGAATTCTGCCGCACCCTGCCGGGGCGGCACCGGTGAGCTTTGTCTATTGATGTCTGATTTAACGATTAGCCGCCGTCGGTTGTTGACGGCGATGGCCCTTTCGCCGTTGCTCTGGAAAATGGGCACCGCGCATGCCGCAGCCGCCATCAATAACGACCGTATTGTCGCCCTGGAGTGGCTGCCCGTTGAGCTGTTGCTCGCGCTCGGCGTCACGCCTTATGGCGTTGCGGATATCCCCAACTATCGGCTGTGGGTAAACGAGCCCAGCCTCCCTGACTCGGTCATCGACATCGGTTTGCGCACCGAGCCCAATCTCGAATTGCTGACGCAAATGAAACCCTCCTATCTGGTCTGGTCGGCAGGGTATGGCCCCTCAGAGGAGAAGCTGGCGCGGATTGCGCCAGGCCGGGGGTTCTCGTTTAGCGACGGGAAAGCCCCGCTAACGCAAGCACGTCACTCGCTTAACGAGATGGCCCAGTTGTTAAACCTGGAGGCCGCTGCCCGCCAGCATCTTGATCACTTCGACAGCGTCATTGATAGCTACAAACCGCGCTTTGCCGGGCGCGGCGATCGGCCTCTGCTAATGATTACGCTGCTGGACGCCCGCCACGTACTGGTGTTCGGCAAAAACTGCCTCTTCCAGGAGGTGATGGATCGCTACGGAATAAACAATGCCTGGGAAGGGGAGATGACCTTCTGGGGCAGCACCGCGATAGGCATTGACAGGCTGGCGGCGTTTCGTGATGTCGATGTGCTCTGTTTTGATCATGGCAATGAGCGTGAAATGCAGACATTGATGAAAACCCCGCTATGGCAGGCGATGCCCTTTGTCCGCCAGCAGCGTTTCCAGCGCGTACCGGCCGTGTGGTTCTACGGCGCGACCCTGTCGGCGATGCACTTTGCCCGGGTACTGGATAGCGCCCTGGGAGGCAAAGCATGAAATCACGGATAACATTGCTGCCCGGGCTACTGCTGGTCGCGCTGTTTGTGCTGGCGCTGGGTTTAACCTGGAGCAACCTGACGACCGCGTTGCCGCGAGCCCAGTGGGGCGAAGCGGTTGTTGCGCCAAATATTGATAAGATCGAACAGATGATCTTCCACTACAGCCTGTTGCCGCGTCTGGTGATCTCGCTGCTGGTGGGGGCAGGCCTGGGTCTGGTGGGGGTACTCTTCCAGCAAGTGCTACGCAATCCCCTGGCGGAACCCACCACCCTGGGGGTGGCGACCGGCGCGCAGTTGGGGATGACTATCGCCACCCTGTGGGCGTTGCCGGGCGCACTGGCACCGCAGTTCGCGGCGCTGATTGGCGCCTGCGTGGTCGGTGCGCTGGTCTTTGGCGTGGCCTGGGGCAAGCGGTTATCACCGGTGACGCTGATCCTTGCCGGTCTGGTCGTCAGTCTCTACTGCGGTGCGATCAACCAGCTGCTGGTGATCTTCCATCACGATGAATTGCAAAGCATGTTCCTCTGGAGTACCGGTACGCTAACGCAGACCGACTGGAGCATTGTGCAGCGGCTGTGGCCACAACTGCTGGGCGGCGTCTTGCTCACGCTGTTACTGCTGCGCCCGCTGACGTTGATGGGGCTGGATGACGGCGTGGCGCGTAATCTCGGGCTGGCGCTGTCGCTGGCGCGTCTGGCCGCGCTGACGCTGGCGATTGTGATCAGCGCCCTGTTGGTCAATGCCGTCGGGATCATTGGTTTTATCGGCCTGTTTGCGCCATTGCTGGCGAAAATGGTCGGTGCCCGTCGCCTGCTAACCCGGCTGCTGGTCGCTCCCCTGATTGGGGCCCTTATCCTCTGGCTGTCAGATCAGATTATTTTGTGGCTAACCCGCGTATGGATGGAGGTCTCGACTGGCTCGGTGACGGCGATCGTGGGGGCACCGCTGCTGCTGTGGCTCCTGCCGCGCCTGCGAAGCATGAGCGCGCCCGCGATGAACGCCGGGAACCATGTTGCTGCCGAACGTCATCACGTGCTGTGGTATGCCCTGGGGGGCGGCCTGCTGCTGTTACTGGCGGTGATGGCCGCGCTGGCCTTTGGGCGTGATGCCACAGGCTGGCACTGGGCGAGCGGGGCGCTGCTGGATGAGCTGATGCCGTGGCGCTGGTCGCGGGTCATGGCGGCGCTGATTGCCGGGGTAATGCTGGCGGTCGCGGGCTGTATTATTCAGCGCCTGACCGGCAATCCGATGGCGAGCCCGGAAGTGCTGGGTATCAGCTCTGGCGCGGCCTTCGGCGTCGTCTTAATGCTTTTCTTCGTCCCTGGCAATGCCTTCGCCTGGCTGATGCCGGCGGGCAGCTTGGGTGCGGCGGTAACCCTGCTGATCATTATGGTCTCGGCCGGGCGCGGGGGCTTTTCGCCTCACCGTATGCTGCTGGCCGGGATGGCGCTCAGCACCGCCTTTACCATGCTATTAATGATGCTGCAGGCCAGTGGTGACCCGCGTATGGCGCAGATCCTCACCTGGCTTGCGGGGTCTACCTATAACGCCTCTACCGCGCAGGTGGTGAGCACGGGCATCGCGCTGGTGGTGCTTATGGCTATCGTACCACTTTGTCGTCGCTGGCTGACGGTGCTGCCGCTGGGGGGCGACACCGCCCGGGCGGTAGGCATAGCGCTGACGCCGTCTCGCGTGGGCTTACTCTTACTGGCGGCGTGCCTGACCGCCACGGCGACCATGACCATCGGCCCGTTGAGCTTTATCGGCCTGATGGCGCCGCACATTGCCCGTATGATGGGTTTTCGTCGTACGATGCCGCACATTGTGATGTCGGCGCTGACGGGGGGTATTTTGCTGGTGTTCGCGGACTGGTGCGGGCGAATGGTGCTTTTCCCTTATCAGATCCCGGCGGGGCTGCTGTCGACCTTTATCGGCGCGCCGTACTTTATCTGGCTGCTGAGAAAGCAGAGCAGGTGATAAAAGCAAAACGGCAACCTCTGGTTGCCGTTTTTAGTGTTTGTACCCTCTCCCTGTGGGAGAGGGCCAGGGTGAGGGCATCAGACCGCACCGGGTCAAAGCAAAACGGCAACCTCAGGTTGCCGTTTTTAGTGTTTGTTCCCTCTCCCCGTGGGAGAGGGCCAGGGTGAGGGCATCAGGCCCTTAGAGCTTCGCGAACACTCTGCGCGCCGCATCAATGGTGTTATTGATATCCTCAACGCTATGCGCAACTGACATAAAGCCCGCCTCAAACGCCGACGGCGCCAGGTAGACCCCCTCTTCCAGCATCAGGTGGAAGAAACGTTTGAAACGCTCCACGTCGCACTTCACAACATCCTGATAGCAGGTCACGGTTGCGGCATCGGTAAAGAAGAGGCCGAACATGCCGCCCACATGGTTTACCACCAGCGGAATACCGGCTTCTTGTGCCGCTTCCAGCAGGCCGTTTGCCAACTGCGTAGTCAGGTCGCTCAGGGTCTCATGAACACCCGGCTGGGCCACTTCGGTCAGGCAGGCAAAGCCCGCCGCCATCGCAATCGGGTTGCCGGAAAGCGTGCCCGCCTGGTAGACCGGTCCGGTAGGTGCCAGCGCATCCATCACCTCTTTACGGCCACCAAAGGCCCCTACCGGCATACCGCCGCCGATGATTTTACCGAGGCAGGTCAGGTCTGGCACCACGTTGTAGTAAGACTGGGCACCCGCTAATGCGACACGGAAACCGGTCATCACTTCATCGATGATCAGCAGGGCATTAAACTCGTCGCACAGGGCACGCAGGCCAGGCAGGAATTCAGGCTGCGGTGGAATGCAGTTCATATTGCCGGCAACAGGCTCTACGATGATACAGGCGATCTCCTGCGGGTATTGCTCAAAGGCCGCGCGCACGGAGTCGAGATCGTTATAGGTGCAGGTCAGGGTATGCTTCGCGAAATCCGCCGGAACGCCCGGCGAGTTCGGCTGACCGAGAGTCAGGGCACCGGAACCGGCTTTGACCAGCAGGCAGTCAGCGTGGCCGTGGTAACAACCTTCAAATTTGATGATCTTGTCGCGACCAGTAAAGCCACGCGCCAGGCGGATTGCGCTCATGGTCGCTTCGGTACCAGAGTTCACCATACGCACCATATCCATGGTCGGAACCAACTCGGTGACCAGGGCGGCCATTTTGACCTCCATTTCGGTCGGGGCGCCGAAGCTTAAGCCGCGCTGGGCAGCTTCAATCACCGCGTTGCGAATGGTCGGGTGGTTGTGTCCCAGCACCATCGGGCCCCACGAGCCGACGTAGTCGATATAGGCTTTACCATCCACATCGTACAGGTATGCGCCGTCCGCACGTTCAATAAACAGCGGCGTACCGCCTACGCCGGTAAAAGCGCGTACTGGGGAGTTAACACCACCCGGGATAAGTTCGCGGGCAGCGCTGTAAAGCGTTTCTGACTTGCTCATGGCGTCGTTCCTGGTTCGTATAAAATGATTAAGCACACTATTCTAAGTGATTCGCGGAAGGTTATATACCCGTGATACTTCAAGTTGCTTGTGGGGTGGCTTTCCAACTTGCACATCCCTGGCCTCGCCTCTGGCGTTTTTACCCGGCAGCTCGAATGATCGAGGATATAAAATTTTAGCCACATTCATTTGCGATTTTATTCAGCACTTTTGCAGGCCAGACGGGATACGTCTGGTAGAATCCTTCCGGCTATTTGTATGATCAAAAAGAACAGACCATGAAAACAGATACTCCCTCTTTTGAACAACAGCAGCTGGCACGTGCCCGGCAGCGTATCAGCATACGCCGCTTGCTTAACCGTGATAAAACGCCTTTGGCGATCCTGCTTGCCGCTGCGGTGGTGGGAACCCTGGCAGGGTTCGTCGGCGTCGCTTTCGAAAAAGCGGTCAACATAGTGCTGAACTGGCGTATTGGCACCGTTGCAAGCTATGCCGATCGCAGCTGGCTGGTGTGGGGCCTGGCCTTTGGGCTGTCCGCGCTTCTGGCGGCGACAGGTTATTTCCTGGTGCGTAAGTTTGCCCCTGAAGCGGGGGGGTCGGGCATTCCGGAAATTGAAGGCGCGCTCGAAGAGCTGCGCCCGGTGCGCTGGTGGCGCGTACTGCCCGTCAAGTTTATCGGCGGTATGGGAACGCTCGGTGCCGGTATGGTGCTTGGGCGAGAAGGGCCCACGGTTCAACTGGGCGGGAACGTGGGGCGCATGGTGGGTGATATTTTTCGCATGCGTAGCCCGGAAGCACGTCATACCCTGTTGGCTACCGGGGCTGCGGCAGGCCTTAGCGCCGCGTTTAATGCGCCGCTGGCAGGCATCTTATTTATCATTGAAGAGATGCGCGCCCAGTTTCGTTACAACCTGATCTCCATTAAGGCGGTCTTTACCGGCGTGATTATGTCGAGCATCGTCTTTCGTATCTTCAATGGCGAAGGGGCGGTGATAGAGGTGGGCAAGCTGACCAACGCGCCGGTGAATACGCTGTGGCTCTATCTGGTGTTGGGGATGATTTTTGGCATCGTCGGGCCGCTTTTTAATACGCTGATATTGCGGGCGCAGGATATGTTCCAGCGTATCCATGGTGGAAACACCACCAAATGGGTGCTGGTTGGCGGCCTGCTCGGGGGGATATGCGGTATCCTGGGGTTTATCGAACCGAATGCTGCAGGTGGCGGTTTTGGCTTAATCCCGATTGCGGCCGCCGGTAATTTCAGCATCGGCCTGCTGCTGTTTATGTTTCTCTCCCGCGTCGTTACCACGGTGTTATGTTTTTCGTCAGGCGCGCCTGGCGGAATTTTTGCGCCCATGCTGGCGCTGGGCACGCTGTTGGGTACCGCCTTTGGCATGGCCGCTGCGGCTGGATTTCCGGCGTATCACCTTGATGCCGGGACCTTTGCCATTGCTGGAATGGGGGCGTTGCTGGCGGCCTCTTTACGCGCACCTCTGACCGGCATTGTGCTGGTGCTGGAGATGACCGACAACTATCAGCTCATTTTGCCAATGATCATTACCTGCCTCGGCGCGACACTATTAGCCCAATTCCTGGGCGGTAAACCGCTATACTCCACCATTCTTGCGCGCACACTGGCGAAGCAAGAGGCAGAGCAGAATACTTGATTGCTATACCAGGGTATTAGATAATGACAACAAGAATTGGGTGATTTTTAACCCGATAGCAGTATTCATGGGAGCATAAAATGAGTGATGACATCGCGCTGCCGCTGCAATTTACTGAAGCAGCAGCTAAAAAAGTAAAAGACCTGATCGCCGATGAAGATAACCCGGCGCTGAAATTGCGTGTTTATATTACCGGTGGCGGTTGTAGCGGCTTCCAGTATGGATTTACCTTTGACGATCAGATTAACGATGGCGATATGACCATTGAAAAGCAGGGCGTGGCCCTGGTGGTCGACCCGATGAGCCTGCAATATCTGGTGGGTGGTGCGGTGGACTACACCGAAGGCCTGGAAGGCTCCCGTTTCGTGGTAACTAACCCGAACGCCAAGAGCACCTGCGGGTGCGGCTCCTCCTTCAGCATCTAAAATTGCACGGTGCAGAAGACAAAAACGGCAACCTCAGGGTTGCCGTTTTGCTTTTCAGCGCCCGTTTTCGTCCAGCGCAAAAGTAGGTAGCTTCAGGTGCCAGCGAATAGCCGCCAGACGAATGGTCAAGGTGACCACCATCCCTAGCATGGCAGCGCTTTCAAGCGGCATGCCAAAGGTATACCAGGCGGTGGCGTGAACGATGCCGCCAACGATACAGGCTGTGGCGTAAATTTCAGTGCGCAAAATCATGGGCACCTCGCGGGCCAGAATATCGCGAATAATCCCGCCACCGACTCCGGTCAATACACCCATGCAGATAGCGACCATCGGACCGGTTCCTGCCATAAAGGCTTTGTTCACGCCAATGCCGACGAAGACCGCCAGCCCCACGGCATCCAGCACGGGCAGAATCCACTTCGGTAGACGTCGCGGCTGACGCACCAGTACGATGGTAAGCAGGCAGGTAACCATTGCCACCACCAGGTCGGTAGGATCTTTCACCCAGAATACCGGACCATGATCGAGCGCCATATCGCGGATAGTGCCACCGCCCACGGCTGTAACCACCCCTAACACCAGAACGCCAAACGGGTCCATGCGTAATTTACCGGCCAGCAGAACGCCGGAAATCGCAAAAACGGCTGTACCGAGAATATCCAGCCAGTAAACGAGCATCGTTAAATCCCCGAAAGTGATTAATGACTCTGCGCCAGCGCAGAACAGAGTTGTTTTGCGGCGAGGATAATACGCGGGCCTGCACGCTCAAACCAGTCGCTGGTGAGTGGAATCACGGGTATTTTTAGCTGGCTATGCCAGTATTGCTCGATTTTGGGAATTTCGCCTGCCCCACCGGCAACGACAATCGCCTGAGGATGGCGCATCAACACCTGTTCGCGGCTCACCTGCGGCCAGGGCACCCGGCTTTCAGCGAAGATATTCTCCCCGCCACACAGCTCCAGAACCTGGTGCTGCAGTGATCCGGCACCCGTGGTAAACAGGGGCTGGCTGCCGAACTGTAAGAAGACGCGTTTGCGCGATGGCGTGTTGTATTTCGCTTTTAACGCCTGATAGTCATCCAGCATTTGTTGGGCTGCGCGTTCCGCTTTTTGCGGCGCTGGACTGTAGGGGGCGAGATCGCGAATCGCTTGCGCGACCTGTTCGATACTGATGGCGTCAACCCAGACGACCTTAATGCCCAGGGAGGATAGTTGATTGATCTGCCTCTCGGCATTCCCTCCGCGCCAGGCCAGCACCAGATCCGGTTTTAGCGCCACAATGCGTTCGACGTTCATCCCCTGCCAGGTGGCAACCTGCTCGATAGTTTTCGCGGCGGGCGGATAGTCGGAATAGCTACTTACGCCAACCGGCGTGATGCCAGCGGCAAAGGCCAGCTCGGTATTGGCAGGGGAGAGGGTAATAACACGCGGCGCAGCATTCAGCCACGCCGGTGTGAGCAGAAGCAGGGCGAACAGCGCCCTGTATAGCGACTTAACCACGCGCCAGTTTCTGCACCAGGGTCTCAACCATCAGGCTGGACTGCTTAGCCGCCACGACGAGGAACTCATCGAAACTCAGGTGAGATTGCTGATCGGCCACGTCGGAGATGGCGCGAACCACCACAAACGGCACCTTAAAGTTATGACAAACATGGGCAATAGCGGTCGCTTCCATCTCCACGGCAATCGCCTGTGGGAAGTTATGGCGGATCTTCGCCAGGGAGACGGAGCCGTTGATGAAGGCATCGCCGCTGACAATCAGGCCACGTACCGCGTTCAGGTTCAGCTCAGCGATGCAGTTTTCTGCTGCGGTAACCAGCTTCTCATTGGCCTTGAAGCCTGCCGGGCAGCCAGGGAGTTGACCCAGCTCGTAACCAAAGGCGGTGACGTCGGCATCGTGATAACGCGCTTCATCAGAGACGACGATATCGCCCACTGTCAGAGTTGGCGCCAGGCCGCCAGCGGAGCCAGTATTGATAATCACGTCCGGCTTGCAGCACTCTAACAGCAGCGTTGTGCCCAGCGCGGCCGCCACTTTACCAATACCGGATTTCAGCAGAGCAACTTCAGTTCCGTTCAGCAGGCCGGTATAGATCTCGCAGCCGCCCAGGGTGAGGGTCTGACGGTTCTCAATTTTGTCACGCAGCAGCGTAACTTCTTCTTCCATTGCTCCAATAATACCGATTTTCATAGATTTACTCGCGATGTGCCATGATTAGAGGCATAGTCTATCATGCGCTTCAGGGGAAACGCATTTTCCGCGCGGGAGAGCACATGTCACATATCGATTTTCGCAACAAAATTAACTGGCATCGGCGTTACCGCTCGCCGCAAGGTCATAAAAGCGAACATGAGATCCTGCGGATCTTCGAAAGCGATCGCGGGCGCATTATCAACTCAGCGGCAATCCGCCGACTGCAACAAAAAACGCAGGTTTTTCCCCTCGAACGTAACGCTGCCGTGCGTACGCGTCTCACCCATTCAATGGAGGTCCAGCAGGTTGGCCGCTACATCGCGAAAGAGGTGTTAAGCCGCCTCAAAGAGCAGCGTCTGCTGGAGGCCTACGGTCTGGATGAACTGACGGGGCCGTTCGAAAGCATCGTTGAGATGGCCTGTCTGATGCACGATATCGGTAACCCGCCGTTTGGCCATTTTGGTGAGGCCGCTATCAACGACTGGTTCCGCCAGCGTTTGTTCCCGTCGGATGCCGCCAGCCAACCGCTGAGCGAGGATCGCTGTATTGTGCGCGACCTGCGCCTGCGGGAGGGCGAAGAGGCGCTGAATGAACTGCGGCGCAAGGTACGCCAGGATCTCTGTCATTTTGAGGGTAACGCGCAGGGGATACGCCTGGTGCACTCTCTGATGCGCATGAACCTCACCTGGGCCCAGGTGGGCTGTATTTTAAAATATACGCGTCCAGCCTGGTGGCAAGGAGAACCTCCTGCCAGCCATCATTATTTGATGAAAAAGCCTGGCTATTACCTCTCGGAAGAGGCCTATATCGAACGGTTGCGTAAAGAGTTGTCGCTGACGCCTCATGGTCGTTTTCCATTGACCTGGATTATGGAGGCTGCGGACGATATCTCCTACTGCGTGGCCGACCTGGAGGATGCGGTTGAAAAAAGAATCTTCAGCGTAGAGGAGCTTTATCAGCATCTTTATGACGCCTGGGGGACGCATGAAAAAGGATCGCTATTTTCTCAGGTTGTAGAAAACGCCTGGGAGAAATCGCGCGCGAATTCACTGCGGCGCAGCGCTGAAGATCAGTTCTTTATGTATTTGCGCGTCAATACACTTAATAAGCTGGTGCCCTATGCGGCAAACCGCTTTATTGATAATTTGCCGATGATTTATCGCGGCGACTTTAATCAGGCTCTGCTTGAAGATGGCAGTGATTTTAGTCAATTACTTGATTTGTATAAAAATGTTGCACTTCGCCATGTATTTAGTCACCCGGATGTTGAACAGCTCGAATTACAGGGATACCGCGTTATTAGCGGTTTGCTGGAGATCTATCGTCCCTTATTGCAATTATCGACCGATGAGTTTAGCGAGCTGGTAGAAAAAGAGCGGGTACGACGTTTACCTATCGAATCACGTTTATTTCAGAAACTCTCCACCCGTCATCGACTGGCCTACATTGAGGCCGTCGGGAAATATGATCGACAGGCGTTAGACTGGCCAGTATATGAATACTATTATCGTTGTCGCCTGATTCAGGATTATATCAGCGGCATGACAGACCTATATGCCTGGGATGAATATCGCCGTTTAATGGCGGTTGAATAAAGCGTGAGTTTTGTAAAGATGGCCAATAAATTTTTACTTTTCCTGAGATCGTAATACTGGAACTTCGCGCTATAAAACGAATCTCATGTACACAGCAATTGTGCGTTACTGGCAAATCGAGATTGAGAAAGATGAAAAAAACCACATTAGCAATGAGTGCATTAGCGTTGAGTTTAGGATTGGCGTTGTCTCCACTTTCTGCATCAGCTGCAGAGACCGCTTCGGCAACCACCGCCCAGCAGATGCCAAGCCTGGCACCGATGCTGGAAAAGGTGATGCCATCGGTGGTGAGCATTAACGTTGAAGGCAGCACCGCGGTAAACACCCCGCGTATGCCGCGTAACTTCCAGCAATTCTTCGGCGACAACTCGCCGTTCTGTCAGGATGGTTCGCCGTTCCAGAGTTCGCCATTCTGCCAGGGCGGTCAGGGCGGCGGTGACGGCGCAGCGCCGCAGCAAAAATTCATGGCACTGGGTTCCGGTGTCATCATCGATGCGGCTAAAGGCTACGTCGTGACAAACAACCACGTGGTGGATAACGCCAACAGCATTAAAGTGCAGATGAGCGATGGCCGTAAGTTTGACGCCAAAGTGGTGGGTAAAGATCCGCGCTCCGATATCGCCCTGATCCAGATTCAGGATCCGAAAAACCTGACGGCGATTAAGCTTGCCGATTCAGATGCTCTGCGGGTGGGTGACTATACGGTAGCAATCGGTAACCCATTCGGCCTTGGCGAGACAGTTACTTCTGGTATTGTCTCCGCGCTGGGTCGTAGCGGCCTCAATGCAGAAAACTATGAAAACTTCATCCAGACCGATGCGGCGATTAACCGCGGTAACTCCGGCGGTGCGCTGGTCAATCTGAATGGTGAACTGATCGGTATCAACACCGCGATTCTGGCCCCGGACGGCGGCAATATCGGTATCGGCTTTGCTATTCCGAGCAACATGGTTAAAAACCTGACCAGTCAGATGGTTGAGTTTGGCCAGGTGAAACGCGGCGAACTGGGGATTATGGGGACTGAGCTGAACTCGGAACTGGCGAAAGCGATGAAAGTCGATGCTCAGCGCGGTGCCTTTGTCAGCCAGGTGATGCCGAACTCTTCCGCTGCGAAAGCCGGTATTAAAGCGGGTGACGTTATTACTACCCTGAACGGCAAGCCAGTAAGCAGCTTTGCCGCGCTGCGTGCGGAAGTGGGCTCTATGCCAGTTGGCAGTAAAGTCTCGCTGGGCCTGTTGCGTGAAGGTAAGCCGGTCAACGTGACCCTGGAACTGCAGCAGAGCAGCCAGAGCCAGGTCGATTCCAGCTCTATCTTCAGCGGCATCGAAGGCGCTGAGATGAGCAATAAAGGGCAAGATAAAGGCGTGGTGGTGAGTAACGTGAAAGCCAACTCTCCGGCTGCGCGCATTGGCCTGAAGAAAGGTGACGTGATTATGGGCGCTAACCAGCAGCCGGTGAAAAACATCGCTGAGTTGCGCAAAATTCTCGACAGCAAACCTTCGGTGCTGGCGCTGAATATCCAGCGTGGCGACACCTCTCTCTATTTGTTAATGCAGTAATCTCCAGAGCCCCTGCGTCCGGTGATGCAGGGGCTTTTCCTCTTTCTGTGACCCTTTCCACAAGTCCATACATCTCCCCCCGTTTTTGTGCATTCGCACAATGCAGCCCCGGTTGAACTTCCCTATGCTTGAGCTCTGCTCAGAGGAGGACGACATGGCTGGCTGGCATCTTGATACCAAAATGGCGCAGGATATCGTGGCACGAACGATGCGCATTATTGATACGAACATCAACGTTATGGATGCCCGCGGGCGGATCATAGGCAGCGGCGATCGTGAGCGTATTGGGGAATTGCACGAAGGCGCACTGCTGGTGCTTTCTCAGGGGCGCGTGGTGGACATCGACGATGCGGTGGCCCGCCATCTGCACGGCGTGCGACAGGGTATTAACCTGCCGCTGCGTCTGGAAGGAGAAATTGTTGGCGTTATCGGGCTGACCGGCGAGCCAGAGTCATTGCGCAAGTATGGCGAGCTGGTGTGCATGACCGCCGAGATGATGCTGGAACAATCCCGCCTGATGCACCTGCTGGCTCAGGATAGTCGTCTGCGTGAAGAGCTGGTGATGAACCTGATTCAGGCTGAAGAACACACCCCGGCGCTAACCGAATGGGCCCAGCGTCTGGGTATCGATCTGAATCAACCGCGCGTGGTCGCGGTGATTGAGGTCGACAGCGGTCAGCTGGGCGTAGACAGTGCCATGGTTGAACTGCAGCAACTGCAAAACGCGCTGGCGACGCCAGAGCGCAACAACCTCGTCGCGATTGTTTCGTTAACGGAGATGGTGGTGCTAAAACCGGCGCTCAATCAGTTTGGACGCTGGGATGCCGAAGATCATCGCCGTCGGGTGGAGCAGCTTATTGCCCGTATGAAAGAGAACGGGCAACTGCGTTTTCGCGTGGCGCTGGGAAACTACTTCACCGGCCCGGGCAGCATTGCCCGCTCCTGGCGTACTGCGCGGACTACCATGATGGTTGGGAAACAGCGGATGCCCGAGAGCCGCAGCTATTTCTACCAGGATTTGATGCTACCGGTACTGCTCGACAGTCTGCGCGGGGGCTGGCAGGCGAATGAACTGGCCCGCCCGCTGACGCGTCTGAAGGCGATGGACAACAATGGGCTTTTGCGCCGTACGTTACAGGCATGGTTCCGTCACAACGTGCAACCGCTGGCGACTTCCCGGGCGTTGTTTATTCACCGTAATACGCTGGAGTATCGTCTTAACCGTATCTCGGAGCTGACGGGGCTGGACCTGGGGAATTTTGACGACAGACTGTTGCTGTATGTGGCATTGCAGCTGGATGAGCAGAGATAACGCAAAGCAAAACGGCAACCAGGTTGCCGTTTTAAAGGTTTGACCGCACCCGGTATTATTTATTACGGGTCAGCTTCTCAAGATCCGCTTCGATTTCACTGATCTTGTTGGTGACCACGCTCTCCAGGTGGCGAAGATCGTCGAGTATCTTACGCTTGAGATCGACTTCGGTGCGATCGCGCTGGCAAATCTGATCGAGTTCATCGATCACATAGCGCAGATTCGGGCTGATCTCCTGCACTTCTTTGTAACCCTGACCAACGCCATCCGCCACAACGGTTTTACGTTGACGTGGGTATTTGAACTTCACGCTCTTGGCGAAGAACTCGCCCTTATCCTTGTGGAAATAGATTTTCAGGATATCGTTGTTGGCTTCCTGCCGGAGGCTGTAACGATCAATTTCATCAGGATTGGTAATGCCCAGACTTTTTAGATTATCGTACATAGCGGTACCCTTGATCTCAACATAACCTATGAATAATTAACGAAAAAATCTATTCTCGCCACCAGCAGATACAAAAAAAGCGGGGTAGCCCCCGCTTTTTGTTATACCTGATTAATCGATGGTACGCAGCAGTTCGTTGATGCCGACTTTGCCACGGGTTTTCGCATCGACTTTCTTCACGATCACCGCGCAGTACAGGCTGTATTTGCCATCTTTCGAAGGCAGGTTGCCGGAGACCACTACGGAGCCCGCTGGTACACGGCCGTAGTGCACTTCGCCGGTTTCACGATCGTAAATACGGGTGCTCTGGCCGATGTAAACGCCCATGGAGATCACCGAGCCTTCTTCAACGATAACGCCTTCAACCACTTCGGAGCGTGCGCCGATGAAGCAGTTGTCTTCGATGATGGTTGGGTTAGCCTGCAGCGGCTCCAGAACGCCACCGATGCCTACGCCACCAGAAAGGTGAACGTTTTTACCGATCTGGGCACAAGAGCCCACGGTCGCCCAGGTATCTACCATGGTGCCTTCATCAACGTACGCACCGATGTTCACATAGGACGGCATCAGTACAGTGTTACGTGCGATAAAGGCGCCCTGGCGAACAGCGGCTGGCGGCACTACGCGGAAACCCTCTTTCTGGAAGCGCGCTTCGTCGTAATCGGCGAATTTCATCGGGACTTTATCGAAGTAGCGGCTTTCTGCGCCGTCAATAACCTGGTTATCGTTGATACGGAAAGAGAGCAGCACGGCTTTCTTCAGCCACTGGTGAGTGACCCACTGACCGTCGATTTTTTCTGCCACACGCAGCGCGCCGGAATCCAGCAAAGAAATCACCTGGTTAACCGCTTCGCGGGTTACGGTATCCACATTTGCCGGAGTGATCTCGGCGCGACGCTCAAAGGCGGACTCAATAACGTTCTGTAACTGCTGCATTGTTTACTCTTTCCATTTCACTAAAAAACACGTCACCCTTTATCGTTTGGATTGAGGGCTGCTGTCAACCGTTGTTGCACTTCAAGTTGCAGGTCATTATTAAGGCCACGCCGGTCGGCGGTGGCGATTATAAATAAATCTTCTACTCGCTCACCGATTGTCGTAATTCTGGCACCGTGGAGCGAAATACCGAGGTCGGCAAAGATCTGCCCGACCCGTGCCAACAACCCTGGCTGATCCAGCGCAATGAGCTCCATAAATGATTTGCGATCGGTATGGGTTGGCAGGAAATTAACCTCGGTGTCCACGGTAAAGTGACGCAGTTTTGCCGGCTGGCGACGCGGCTGCGGCGGCTGCCAACTGCTCTGGGTGATCGCCTGCTCCAGTCCGAAGCGGATCGGCTCGTGGCGGTCTGACGCCAGCGGGCTGCCGTCCGGCTCCAGCACGATAAAGGTGTCCATCGCCATACCGTCGCGGGTGGTAAAAATCTGTGCGTCGTGCACGCTCAAATTACGTCTATCCAGCTCGGCACAGACCGCAGCGAACAGATATGGTCTGTCCGGGCTCCAGATAAAGATCTCCGTTCCGCCGCGCGTGGCCTGTGGGCTAAGCAGAATGAGCGGTTTGGTGAGGTCGTGCTTCAACAGATGTCGCGCGTGCCATGCCAGTTGATTTGGCGTATGACGCACAAAGTAATTAGCGCGACACCGCGCCCAGATCTGGTGCAGCGCCTCTTCATTAATACTCTCCATGCGCAATAACGCCAACGCCTGTAGCTGATGGTGGCGCACGCGTTCACGCATGTCTGGCGTATTCTGCATCCCGCGTCGTAGCTGTTTCTCCGTGGCAAAGTAGAGCTCGCGAAGCAAACTCTGCTTCCAGCTATTCCATAAGGATTCATTGGTAGCGCAGATATCAGCTACCGTCAGGCACACCAGGAAGCGCAGACGATTCTCAGTCTGTACCTCTTCGGCAAACTGCTTGATCACCTCCGGATCCTGGATATCTCGCCGTTGCGCGGTGACCGACATCAACAGGTGATGGCGAACCAGCCAGGCGACCAGCTGCGTTTCGCGTGAATTAAGTCCGTGAAGCTCGGCGAATTTCAGTATGTCTTGCGCACCCAGCACGGAGTGGTCTCCGCCCCGGCCTTTGGCAATATCATGGAACAGGGCGGCAATAAGGATCAGTTCCGGATGGTTCAGGCGCGGCCAGAGCTCTACGCAGAGCGGATGCTGGCTCCGGGTCTCTTCCCGGGCGAAGCTTTCCAGCTTCAGCAATACGCGAATGGTGTGTTCATCCACGGTGTAGGCATGAAAAAGATCGAACTGCATCTGTCCGACAATATGTGACCACTGGGGCATATAGGCCCAGAGCACGCTGTGGCGGTGCATGGGCAGTAGCCCGCGTTTCACGGCACCCGGATGGCGAAGCATGCTAAGAAACAGCGAGCGGGCTTCCGGGATGTAGCACAGCGGCTGGCGAAGGTGACGCCGAGCGTGGCGCAGATGGCGCAGAGTCGTAGAGTAGATCCCGGTAATCGTGCTGTTACGCACCATGGTATAAAACATCCGCAGGATCGCTTCTGGCTCACGGATAAAAAGCGTTTCGTCGCGCAGGTCGATAAGCGTGCCGCGCAATTGGAAATCGTCGTCAATGGGGCGCGGTTTTTCATCGGCGGTGAGCGCCAGAATGGCTTCATCAAACAGCTGGAGCAGCATTTGATTCAGCTCGGTGACGCGACGGGTGACGCGGTAGAAGTCTTTCATCATCTGTTCTACCGGCTCGTTCCCTTCGCCGCTATAGTTCAGGCGCTGGGCGACGCTAAGCTGCCTGTCGAACAGCAGACGGTTATCGTAGCGTGTGATTTCCAGATGCAGCGCGAAGCGGATACGCCAAAGCAGGTGCAGACACTCATTCAGCTCAATACGTTCGGCGGGAGTTAAAAAACCAAAGCCGACCATCTCATCGAGCGAGGTGGCCCCGAAATGGCGACGAGCGACCCATTGCAGGGTGTGGATATCGCGCAGGCCGCCGGGGCTGCTTTTAATATCCGGCTCCAGGTTATAACTGGTGCCGTGATAACGCTGGTGACGTACCTGCTGTTCGTCGACCTTGGCGGCAAAGAATTTTTCTGAAGGCCAGAATCCGTCGCTGAAAATGTGTTTTTGCAGCTCCAGAAATAGCGCGACGTCGCCGATCAGGAGGCGAGTCTCAATCAGGTTGGTGGCGACGGTAAGATCCGCTAAGCCCTCGAGCAGACACTCTTCCAGGGTGCGCACGCTGTGGCCCACTTCCAGCTTCACGTCCCACAGCAGCGTCAACAGCTCACCAATTTTTTGCGCCTGATCGTCGGGCAGCTTTTTACGGCTCAGGATTAACAGGTCGATATCCGACAGGGGATGCAGTTCGCCGCGGCCATAACCGCCCACCGCAACCAGCGCCACGTCGCTAATTTGGCCAAAGCCATAATCAATCCACAAGCGCTGTAACAGCTGATCAATAAATTCAGTGCGCGCTTCGATGAGTGATTCGGCAGAGATCCCGCTGTCGAATGCTTCACCCAGCCAGTGCTGGAATGTGTCGATATGCGCTTTAATGTCGGCACAGGTGAGATCTGTCTTCGGCCAGACGCCGGGGTTATCCGGCTGGCCGGGCAGGGTGGGGAGTGCCGTGTTGGCATACTGTTCGGGTAAAAGGTTACTCATAGCGCGCCACCCATAAGAAAATATGATAGCCATTAAAAAAGCCGGCATTTGCCGGCTTCTTATCATTCGTTGTGCGAGAGTATCGCCGGGATGGTGTCATCCTTGCGTAACGTCATTATTTCGCAGCCGTTATCTGTCACCACAATAGTATGCTCGTACTGCGCAGACAAGCTTCTGTCTTTGGTTTTCACCGTCCAGCCATCTTTCATGGTGCGGATACGGTAGTCACCGGCGTTAACCATCGGCTCAATGGTAAACGTCATCCCTTTTTGCAGCACCACGCCGCCGTCGTCAGCATCGTAATGCAGCACCTGCGGCTCTTCGTGGAAGACGCGGCCAATACCGTGACCGCAATACTCGCGAACCACAGAGAAACCTTCCGCTTCAACGAATTTCTGAATGGCCGCACCGATAGTGCGCAGGCGAATACCAGGCTTCACCATTTTCAGCGCCAGGTAGAGGCTCTCCTGGGTAATACGGCACAGGCGTTCGCCCTGAATCGTCGGCTTACCGACGATGAACATTTTTGAGGTGTCGCCGTGGTACTCGTCTTTAATCACGGTCACATCGATATTGACGATGTCGCCATCTTTCAGCAGTTTTTCATCGTCCGGAATACCGTGACACACCACTTCATTAATAGAGATGCAGACGGATTTCGGGAAACCGTGATAGCCGAGGCAGGCGGAGACCGCGTGCTGCTCGTTCACGATATAATCATTACAGATACGGTCCAGTTCGCCGGTGCTCACGCCCGGTTTGACGAACGGCTCGATCATTTCCAGCACTTCGGCGGCCAGACGACCGGCAACGCGCATCTTTTCAATTTCTTCAGGTGTCTTAATAGAGATAGCCATGTAATCTGTCCATCGGTGTCGATTTTTTCGACAATACTAGTCTGAGTGCTGTCAATGGTATCAGTCAGGCGTACTGCCTGCCAAATTGAGAATCAGAAGCAGCACGCACGGCCAACAACAGTTGGTTTCTGGTGGCGTTTTGTGGTATAAAGCGCGCCGGACTTCCGATCCATCTCAGATACACAGGGTGGACGGAAGCGACAAATCTCACTTTGTGTAATAACACACACGTATCGGCACATATTCCGGGGTGCCCTTTGGGGTCGGTAATATGGGATACGTGGAGGCATAACCCCAACTTTTAATATAGAGGTTTTAAACATGGCAACTGTTTCCATGCGCGACATGCTCAAGGCTGGTGTTCACTTCGGTCACCAGACCCGTTACTGGAACCCGAAAATGAAGCCTTTCATCTTCGGCGCACGTAACAAAGTTCACATCATCAACCTTGAGAAAACTGTACCAATGTTCAACGAAGCCCTGGCTGAGCTGAACAAGATTGCTTCCCGTAAAGGTAAGATTCTGTTCGTTGGTACTAAGCGCGCTGCAAGCGAAGCTGTGAAAGATGCTGCTAACAGCTGCGACCAGTTCTTCGTGAACCATCGCTGGTTGGGCGGCATGCTGACCAACTGGAAAACCGTTCGTCAGTCAATCAAACGCCTGAAAGATCTGGAAACTCAGTCTCAGGACGGTACTTTCGACAAGCTGACTAAGAAAGAAGCGCTGATGCGCACTCGTGAACTGGACAAGCTGGAAAACAGCCTGGGCGGTATCAAAGATATGGGCGGCCTGCCAGACGCGCTGTTCGTAATCGATGCAGACCACGAGCACATCGCAATCAAAGAAGCTAACAACCTGGGTATCCCGGTATTCGCTATCGTTGATACCAACTCCGATCCGGACGGTGTTGACTTCGTTATCCCGGGTAACGACGACGCAATCCGTGCTGTTAGCCTGTACCTGAGCGCTGTAGCTACTACCGTTCGTGAAGGCCGTTCCCAGGATCTGGCTTCTCAGGCGGAAGAAAGCTTCGTAGAAGCTGAATAATAAGGTTTTACCCCTTATTAGTACCGTGTATGAATAGGGGCCCATTACCGGCCCCTTTTTTCAATTTATACTGTTTGGCCTCCGGCCGGGCAGTTCACATCTCCCGAGGATTTAAGAATGGCTGAAATTACCGCATCCCTGGTAAAAGAGCTGCGTGAGCGTACTGGCGCAGGCATGATGGATTGCAAAAAAGCGCTGACTGAAGCGAACGGCGACATCGAGCTGGCAATCGAAAACATGCGTAAATCCGGTGCGATCAAAGCAGCTAAAAAAGCAGGCAACGTTGCTGCTGACGGCGTGATCATCACCAAAATCGACGGCACCTACGGCATCATTCTGGAAGTTAACTGCCAGACTGACTTCGTTGCTAAAGATGGCGGTTTCCAGGCATTTGCGAACAAAGTACTGGACGCAGCTGTTGCTGGCAAAATCACTGACGTTGAAGTGCTGAAAGCTCAGTTCGAAGAAGAGCGTGTTGCGCTGGTTGCTAAAATCGGTGAGAACATCAACATCCGTCGCGTTTCTTCTCTGGAAGGCGAAGTACTGGGTTCTTACCAGCACGGCGCACGTATCGGTGTTCTGGTTGCGGCTAAAGGCGCTGACGAAGAGCTGGTTAAACAGCTGGCAATGCACATCGCTGCAAGCAAACCAGAATTCGTTAAGCCAGAAGACGTGTCTGCTGAAGTGGTAGAGAAAGAGTACCAGGTTCAGCTGGACATCGCGATGCAGTCTGGTAAGCCAAAAGAGATCGCAGAGAAAATGGTTGAAGGCCGCATGAAGAAATTCACCGGCGAAGTTTCTCTGACTGGTCAGCCTTTCGTAATGGACCCAAGCAAGTCTGTTGCTCAGCTGCTGAAAGAGCACAACGCTGACGTAACTGGCTTCATCCGCTTCGAAGTGGGCGAAGGCATTGAGAAAGTTGAGACTGACTTCGCAGCAGAAGTTGCTGCAATGTCCAAGCAGTCTTAATCAGCGAAAAGAAGCCGCCTGAGGGCGGCTTCTTTTTGTCACCCGTCATATAAAATCAGACTGGCTCTAGTATCGCTGTTCTGGTTTGCGGCTTAACATGTCGCCAGAATTAACCCCCATCTTAATCGTTGACAGTCTCAGGAAAGAAACATGGCTACCAATGCAAAACCCGTGTACAAACGCATTCTGCTTAAGCTGAGTGGCGAAGCGCTGCAGGGATCAGAAGGCTTCGGTATTGACGCAAGCATCCTTGACCGCATGGCACAGGAAATCAAAGAACTGGTCGAACTGGGTATCCAGGTTGGCGTGGTCATTGGCGGTGGTAACCTTTTCCGTGGTGCTGGTCTGGCGAAAGCGGGGATGAACCGCGTTGTGGGCGACCATATGGGAATGCTGGCTACCGTGATGAATGGTCTGGCCATGCGTGACGCTCTGCACCGCGCCTATGTGAACGCGCGCCTGATGTCCGCGATTCCGCTGAATGGCGTGTGCGACAATTACAGCTGGGCAGAAGCGATTAGCCTGCTGCGTAACAACCGTGTGGTGATCCTCTCCGCCGGTACCGGTAATCCGTTCTTTACTACCGATTCCGCGGCCTGCCTGCGCGGTATCGAAATCGAAGCCGATGTGGTGCTGAAAGCCACCAAAGTGGATGGCGTGTTTACTGCCGATCCGGCAAAAGATCCTTCAGCTACCATGTACGATCAGCTGACTTACAGCGAAGTGCTGGATAAAGAGCTGAAAGTAATGGATCTTGCCGCCTTCACGCTGGCTCGTGACCACAAACTGCCGATTCGTGTCTTCAACATGAACAAGCCTGGCGCGCTGCGTCGCGTCGTGATGGGCGAAAAAGAAGGCACTTTGATCACGGAATAATTTCCGTCGGCGACAAATACAGGTAAGATTCCGCTTTACTTTGTAGTGAATTCTCACCTGGACGCGCCTTTGGCGCTGTCATGATTTAAACGCGACTATACTTAGCACAGCCCGTGAGGCCGTGCTGGCGGATAGTCTGCCTGAGACAAGTTTTCAAGGATCCGTAACGTGATTAGCGATATCAGAAAAGATGCTGAAGTGCGCATGGACAAATGCGTAGAAGCGTTCAAAAACCAAATCAGCAAAGTGCGCACCGGTCGTGCTTCCCCAAGCCTGCTGGATGGCATTGTTGTTGAATACTACGGTACGCCAACTCCGCTGCGCCAGCTGGCGAGCGTCACGGTAGAAGATACCCGTACGCTGAAAATCAACGTCTTCGATCGTTCTATGGGTCCAGCCGTTGAGAAAGCGATCATGGCCTCCGACCTGGGTCTGAACCCAAGCTCTGCGGGTACTGATATCCGCGTTCCGCTGCCTCCGCTGACGGAAGAGCGTCGTAAAGAGCTGATCAAAGTTGTTCGTGGTGAAGCTGAAGGCGCGCGTGTCGCCGTACGTAACGTACGTCGTGATGCGAACGACAAAGTGAAAGCCCTGCTGAAAGAAAAAGAGATCAGTGAAGATGATGATCGTCGTTCTCAGGACGATGTTCAGAAGCTGACTGACGCTGCTATCAAAAAAGTCGATGCGGCGCTGGCAGACAAAGAAGCGGAACTGATGCAGTTCTGATTTCTGACGTAATCTGATAAAACGCCGTCCAGAAGGCCTTTATGGCTTTGCTGACGGCGTTTTGCTTTGCTGGTTTCACTATTTCCGGACATCTCATGAAGCAATTAACTCTTCTCGGCTCAACCGGCTCCATTGGTTGCAGCACCCTCGACGTCGTTCGCCATAATCCTGAACACTACCGCGTTACTGCGCTGGTGGCGGGGAAGAATGTCTCGCGCATGGTGGAACAGTGTCTGGAATTCACACCCCGCTATGCGGTGATGGATGATGACGAGAGCGCACGTCAAGTGAAACGGCTGCTGTCAGAGCAGGGGAGCCGCACTGAGGTGTTGAGTGGCCAGCAGGCGGCGTGCGAAATGGCAGCGCTGGATGACGTCGATCAGGTTATGGCGGCGATTGTGGGTGCGGCGGGCTTGTTGCCTACGCTTGCGGCAATTGACGCCAGTAAAACGGTTTTACTGGCGAATAAAGAGTCGTTAGTCACCTGTGGACGGTTGTTCATGGAGGCGGTGAAACAGAACGGCGCCAGCTTGTTGCCGGTGGATAGCGAACATAACGCGATTTTTCAGAGTTTACCGCAACCTTTTCAACAGAACCTGGGGTACGCTGATCTGGAGCAAAATGGGGTCTCCTCCATATTGCTTACCGGGTCTGGTGGCCCTTTTCGCGACACGCCTTTGTCCGATCTGAGCGCAATGACGCCCGATCAGGCTTGCCGTCATCCGAACTGGTCGATGGGACGTAAAATTTCCGTCGATTCCGCCACCATGATGAATAAAGGTCTGGAATACATTGAAGCCCGATGGTTGTTTAATGCCTCTGCAAAGCAGATGGAGGTATTGATTCATCCGCAATCGGTGATCCACTCGATGGTGCGTTATCTGGACGGCAGCGTGTTAGCGCAATTAGGCGAACCGGATATGCGTACGCCTATCGCACATACGATGGCGTGGCCAAATCGCGTAGTCTCTGGTGTGAAGCCGCTCGATTTTTGCAAATTAAGTTCGTTAACGTTTAATGCGCCTGATTACCAACGCTACCCTTGCCTTAAACTGGCAATGGAGGCTTTTGATCAAGGCCAGGCCGCAACGACGGCGCTTAATGCCGCCAATGAAATCGCGGTGGCCGCGTTTTTAGCGCAACAGATCCGCTTCACGGATATTGCCGAATTAAATCAGCGGGTGCTTGAAACGATGGATTTACGCGAACCGCAAAGTGTCGATGATGTGCTGGCCGTAGATGCGCAAGCAAGGGTAGTGGCGCAAAAAGCGGTGACCCACCTCGCAAGCTGGTGATAAACCAGCCACTAGTGGTCATGCTATTTGTTAGCGTTGGGCTTCAGTGATATAGTCTGCGCCACCCAATCGCACGTATTTGGCTTATCGTGATTGGGGCAGCCGTGGTTGAACACGGCTTTTTTACGTAAAGGCTTCAGTATTCCTGAGTACCGTTAAATCCTTTCAGGGACTAAAAACGCGTTATGTTGTCTGCGAATCAACCAATGAGCGAAAACTTGCCAGCACATGGCTGTCGCCATGTAGCAATCATCATGGATGGCAATGGCCGCTGGGCGAAAAGACAAGGGAAGATCCGAGCCTTTGGGCATAAAGCTGGGGCGAAATCTGTGCGCCGTGCCGTTTCTTTTGCCGCCAATAACGGCATTGATGCGTTAACGCTCTATGCTTTCAGCAGTGAAAACTGGAATCGACCGGCGCAGGAAGTAAGCGCGTTGATGGAATTGTTTGTGTGGGCGCTAGACAGCGAAGTAAAAAGCCTTCACCGCCACAACGTTCGCCTGCGCGTCATTGGTGATACCAGTCGTTTTAATGCACGTCTGCAAGAACGCATTCGTAAAGCGGAAGCGCTAACCGGACAAAACACCGGCCTGACGCTGAATATCGCGGCGAATTATGGTGGACGGTGGGATATTATCCAGGGCGTTCAGCATTTGGCTGAACAAGTTCAGGAAGGGCTGTTACGGCCGGACCAGATTGATGAAGAGGCGCTGAGCAAGCAAATCTGCATGAGTGAACTTTCTCCCGTGGATTTAGTAATTAGGACAGGGGGAGAACATCGCATTAGTAACTTTTTGCTTTGGCAAATTGCCTATGCCGAACTTTACTTCACAGATGTTCTTTGGCCCGATTTTGACGAACAAGACTTTGAAGGTGCGCTGCATGCCTTTGCCAATCGAGAGCGTCGCTTCGGTGGCACCGAGCCTGGTGGCGACGACGCCTGATGGGGGTAGCTTTTGCTGAAGTATCGCCTGATTTCTGCTTTTGTTTTAATACCCATTGTCATCGCGGCGCTGTTTCTATTGCCTCCGGTGGGATTTGCCATTGTTACGCTGGTTGTCTGTATGCTGGCAGCGTGGGAATGGGGGCAACTTAGTGGTTTTACTTCGCGCTCACAGCGGGTATGGCTGGCGGTACTCTGCGGCCTGATTCTGGCGCTGATGCTGTTTATGCTGCCGGAGTATCATCATAATATCCATCAACCTCTGGTCGCGGGATCGCTGTGGCTATCGCTGGTCTGGTGGCTGGCTGCGCTATTGCTGGTGCTCTTCTATCCGGGGTCGGCAGCGCTATGGCGTAACTCTAAAACGCTGCGCCTGATTTTCGGGCTCTTCACCATCGTTCCCTTCTTTTGGGGAATGCTCGCGCTACGAGCCTGGCACTATGACGATAACCACTACAGCGGCGCAATCTGGTTGCTTTATGTGATGATTCTCGTCTGGGGGGCTGACTCCGGTGCCTATATGTTTGGTAAACTGTTTGGCAAACATAAACTGGCACCAAAAGTGTCACCGGGTAAGACCTGGCAGGGGTTCATCGGCGGGCTGTTTACCGCAGCGATTATCTCCTGGGGATATGGCGTTTGGGCCAACCTCGAGGTGGCTCCGCTAACATTGCTGGTTTGCTCTATTATTGCGGCTCTGGCCTCCGTGCTGGGCGATTTAACCGAGAGCATGTTCAAGCGTGAAGCAGGGATTAAAGACAGTGGCCATCTGATTCCGGGGCACGGTGGTATCCTGGATCGTATAGACAGCCTGACAGCAGCCGTTCCGGTGTTTGCTTGCCTGTTTTTGCTGGTATTTGGAACGATTTAACGGAAGGTTTTATGCTTAGCATTCTCTGGAATCTGGCGGCATTCATCGTTGCACTGGGTGTGTTAATTACCGTGCATGAATTTGGCCATTTCTGGGTTGCTCGGCGCTGTGGCGTGCGGGTAGAGCGTTTCTCTATCGGCTTTGGTAAGGCTCTCTGGCGCCGTACCGATCGCCAGGGAACAGAATTTGTAATCGCCCTTATTCCGCTCGGGGGTTACGTTAAAATGCTTGATGAGCGCGTAGAGCCGGTCGCACCCGAAATGCGCCATTACGCGTTCAATACCAAATCTGTCGGCCAGCGCGCCGCCATCATCGCTGCCGGTCCGGTAGCAAACTTTATCTTCGCCGCTTTCGCCTACTGGCTGGTGTTTATCATCGGTGTCCCTGGTGTTCGTCCGGTTGTTGGTGAAATAACTCCCAACTCCATCGCGGCGAGCGCGCAAATTGCCCCAGGCATGGAACTTAAAGCGATTGATGGTATCGAAACCCCTGATTGGGATGCGGTGCGGTTGCAGCTGGTTGCCAAAATTGGTGATGAGCAGACCACGCTAAGCGTTGCAAACTTTGGCGATAACCAGCGTCAGAATAAGGTTCTGGATTTACGCCACTGGGCATTCGAACCAGATAAAGAAGATCCCGTTGCTGCATTGGGTATCCGTCCGCGCGGTGCGCAGATTGAATCCGTGCTTGCAGAAGTACAGGATGGGTCCGCCGCAAGCAAAGCAGGTTTGCAAGCGGGCGATAGGATCGTTAAAGTCGATGGTCAGCCATTAACGCAGTGGATGACCTTTGTTAATCTGGTGCGCGATAATCCAGGTACGCCGTTGGCGCTGGAGGTTGAAAGGCAGGGGAGTCCGCTCTCCTTAACGCTTATCCCGGATACTAAATCGGGTGGCGGAAAGGCTGAGGGGTTTGCTGGCGTGGTGCCAAAAGTGATCCCGCTGCCTGATGAGTACAAGACAATACGCCAGTATGGGCCGTTCAGCGCCATTCTTGAAGCCACGGATAAAACATGGCAAATGATGAAGCTGACGGTTCAAATGCTGGGGAAATTGATTACTGGTGACGTAAAACTGAACAACCTCAGTGGGCCGATTTCGATCGCTCAGGGGGCTGGGATGTCAGCAGAGTTCGGGGTGATTTACTACCTGATGTTTCTTGCGCTCATTAGCGTGAACCTCGGGATAATCAACCTGTTCCCACTTCCGGTGTTAGACGGGGGGCATCTGCTGTTTTTAGCGATTGAGAAGCTAAAAGGCGGGCCGGTGTCCGAGCGAGTTCAAGACTTTAGTTATCGCATTGGCTCGATTTTGCTGGTGCTGTTAATGGGGCTTGCACTTTTCAATGATTTTTCTCGGTTGTAATAGAGATAGTTAGGAAGAACGCATAATAACGATGGCGATGAAAAAGTTGCTCATAGCGTCGCTGCTGTTTAGCAGCGCCACCGTATACGGTGCTGAAGGGTTCGTAGTGAAGGATATTCATTTCGAAGGTCTTCAGCGTGTCGCCGTTGGTGCGGCCCTCCTCAGTATGCCAGTGCGCCAAGGCGACACGGTTAATGATGAAGACATCAGTAATACCATTCGCGCGTTGTTTGCCACTGGCAACTTCGAGGACGTCCGCGTCCTGCGCGATGGTGATACTTTACTGGTTCAGGTGAAGGAACGCCCGACGATTGCCAGCATCACCTTCTCCGGCAACAAGTCGGTGAAAGACGATATGCTCAAGCAGAACCTTGAAGCGTCTGGCGTGCGTGTCGGTGAATCCCTGGACCGAACTACCCTCTCTGATATCGAAAAAGGGCTGGAAGATTTCTACTACAGCGTGGGTAAATACAGCGCGAGCGTAAAAGCCGTTGTGACCCCGCTGCCGCGTAACCGCGTTGACCTGAAGCTCGTCTTCCAGGAAGGGGTGTCCGCGAAAATCCAGCAGATCAACATCGTGGGCAACCATGCGTTCAGCACCGATGAACTGATCTCCACTTTCCAGCTGCGCGACGAAGTGCCGTGGTGGAACGTGGTAGGCGATCGCAAATACCAGAAACAGAAACTGGCGGGCGACCTTGAAACCCTGCGTAGTTACTATCTGGACCGCGGCTATGCCCGTTTCAATATCGACTCGACGCAAGTGAGTCTGACTCCGGACAAGAAAGGCATCTACATTACCGTTAACATTACTGAAGGCGATAAATATACGCTTTCTGGTGTTGAAGTGAGCGGTAACCTCGCCGGCCATTCTGCTGAGATCGAGAGCCTGACCAAACTGCAGCCGGGTGAACTGTATAGCGGTGCGAAAGTCACCAAAATGGAAGACGGCATTAAAAAGCTGCTCGGCCGTTATGGTTACGCTTACCCACGCGTTCAGACCCAGCCAGAAATCAACGACACGGATAAAACCGTTAAGCTGCACGTGAATGTCGATGCAGGTAACCGTTTCTACGTGCGTAAGATCCGTTTTGAAGGGAACGACACCTCCAAAGATGCCGTTCTGCGTCGCGAAATGCGTCAGATGGAAGGGGCCTGGCTTGGCAGCGATTTGGTTGACCAGGGTAAAGAGCGTCTGAACCGTCTGGGCTACTTTGAAACGGTCGATACCGATACCCAACGCGTGCCTGGCCGTCCGGATCAGGTCGACGTGGTTTATAAGGTTAAAGAGCGTAACACCGGTAGCTTCAACTTCGGTGTTGGCTACGGTACTGAAAGTGGCGTGAGCTTCCAGGTGGGCGTTCAGCAGGATAACTGGCTGGGCACGGGTTATTCCGTCGGTATCAACGGTACCAAGAATGACTATCAGACCTACTCAGAGTTCTCCGTCACTAACCCGTACTTCACCGTTGACGGTGTGAGTCTCGGTGGTCGTATTTTCTATAACGACTTTAAAGCTGACGATGCCGATCTGTCCTCCTATACCAACAAAAGTTATGGTCTGGATGGAACACTTGGCTTCCCGATTAACGAATACAACACCCTGCGTGCAGGTTTAGGTTACGTACATAACGACCTGTCCAACATGCAGCCGCAGGTGGCGATGTGGCGTTATCTGGACTCTATCGGACAGTCTGCAAGCACTTCCAGCGATGACAATGGCTTTGCTGCGGATGACTTCACCTTCAACTACGGGTGGACATATAACCGCCTTGACCGTGGTTTCTTCCCGACGGAAGGTTCACGTGTCAACCTGAACGGTAAAGTAACTATCCCAGGTTCCGATAACGAGTTCTACAAAGTAACGCTGGATACCGCGTCCTACTTCCCAATCGACGACGATCATAAATGGGTTGTCCTGGGTCGTACCCGCTGGGGTTACGGTGATGGTTTGAGTGGCAAAGAGCTGCCATTCTACGAAAACTTCTATGCAGGTGGTTCCAGCACCGTACGTGGCTTCCAGTCCAATAACATTGGTCCGAAAGCGGTCTACTACGGCGGTAATGACGAAGATAACTGCGCGAAGAGCTCCTCAAGCGAAGTCTGTAGTTCCGATGACGCAGTGGGCGGTAACGCAATGGCTGTCGCCAGCCTGGAGTTCATCACACCGACGCCGTTTATCAGCGACAAGTATGCTAACTCCGTACGTACTTCCTTCTTCTGGGATGCGGGTACCGTATGGGATACCAACTGGGATAACACGGCTCAGATGCGTGCGGCAGGTGTTCCAGACTATAGCGATCCAGGCAACATTCGCATGTCTGCAGGTATCGCATTACAATGGATGTCACCGCTGGGGCCGTTGGTCTTCTCCTACGCCCAGCCGTTTAAGAAATACGATGGAGACAAAGCGGAACAATTCCAGTTTAACATTGGTAAAACCTGGTAATTATCCGCAGCAAAGGAATGTGATGGCAGTGTAGCGCTGACAACTGGCGATCGCATGATCGCCTTGCCACGCAAAGAACGGTACCTTCGGGTGCCAATGGGATGGTAAGGAGTTAATTGTGAAAAAGTGGTTATTAGCTGCAGGCCTCGGTTTAGCGATGGCTACCTCTGCTCAGGCAGCGGACAAAATTGCAATCGTGAACATGGGTAACCTGTTCCAGCAGGTTGCGCAGAAAACCGGTGTTTCTGCAACACTGGAGAACGAGTTCAAAGGCCGTGCTGGCGAACTTCAGCGCATGGAAAACGATCTGCAATCTAAAATGCAGCGTCTGCAGCGTGATGGTTCTACCATGAAAGCAAGCGAGCGCAGCAAGATGGAGAAAGACGTAATGGCTCAGCGCCAGACCTTCTCTCAGAAAGCACAGGCTTTCGAGCAAGATCGTCAACGTCGCTCTAACGAAGAACGTGGCAAACTGGTTACCCGTATCCAGTCAGCTGTGAAAAGCGTTGCTGCCGATCAGAGCATCGATCTGGTTGTAGATGCTAACGCCGTTGCCTTCAACAGCAGCGATGTAAAAGACATCACCGCTGATGTACTGAAACAGGTTAAATAAGTAATGCCTTCAATTCGACTGGCTGATTTAGCTCAGCAGTTGGATGCAGAATTACACGGTGATGGCGATATCGTCATCACCGCTGTTGCGTCCATGCAATCCGCTAAAGCAGGCAATATCACTTTCATGGTAAGTCCTAAATACCGTGAACATCTGGCTCAATGCCAGGCGTCTGCTGTCGTGCTGACGATGGACGATCTGCCTTTTGCCTCCGGAAGCGCGCTGGTAGTAAAAAACCCTTACCTGACGTATGCCCGTATGGCACAAATTCTTGATACCACGCCGCAGCCAGCGCATAACATCGCACCCAGTGCGGTGATTGACCCGACGGCGCAGCTGGGTAATAACGTTTCTATCGGCCCGAATGCGGTTATTGAATCAGACGTTGTGCTGGGCGATAACGTGGTCATCGGCGCGGGTTGCTTCGTAGGTAAAAAAACCAAAATTGGCGCAGGTTCTCGCTTGTGGGCCAACGTCTCGGTTTACCACGAGATTGAAATTGGCGAAAACTGCCTGATCCAGTCCAGCACCGTTATCGGTTCGGATGGGTTCGGTTATGCCAACGATCGCGGCAACTGGGTGAAGATCCCGCAGTTGGGGCGCGTGATCATCGGCGATCGCGTTGAAATCGGCGCATGCACCACAATCGACCGTGGCGCGCTGGATGACACGATAATCGGTAATGGTGTTATCATCGATAATCAATGCCAGATTGCACATAATGTAGTGATTGGCGACAATACTGCCGTTGCTGGTGGCGTGATTATGGCTGGCAGCCTGAAGATTGGCCGTTACTGTATGATTGGCGGTGCCAGCGTCATTAACGGGCATATGGAAATATGCGACAAAGTGACGGTGACCGGGATGGGTATGGTTATGCGTCCTATCACCGAGCCGGGCGTATATTCCTCGGGCATTCCGCTGCAACCTAATAAGGTGTGGCGTAAAACAGCTGCTCTGGTGATGAATATTGATGATATGAGCAAGCGCCTCAAGGCTATTGAGCGCAAATTCGATCAACAAGACTAAGCGTTCATTCATGTAACGCAAACTTCCCGGCCTGTCGGCTTTCTTTTAAACCGGCAGGCCGTGTTATTATTGCTATTCAGAATTTTTAGACAGGAAGAGTATTTTGACTACTGACACTCATACTCTGCATATTGAAGAGATTTTAGAGCTTCTGCCTCACCGCTACCCGTTCTTACTGGTAGATCGTGTGCTGGATTTTGAAGAAGGTCGTTTTCTGCGCGCAGTGAAAAATGTCTCCGTAAATGAGCCATTCTTCCAGGGGCATTTCCCTGGTAAGCCTATCTTCCCGGGTGTATTAATCCTGGAAGCAATGGCTCAGGCAACCGGTATTCTGGCGTTTAAAAGCGTGGGTAAACTGGAGCCGGGTGAATTGTATTACTTCGCTGGTATCGATGAAGCGCGCTTTAAGCGCCCAGTCGTACCAGGTGATCAGATGATCATGGAAGTGACTTTTGAGAAAACGCGTCGCGGCCTGACTCGCTTCAAAGGTGTTGCTCTGGTTGACGGCAAAGTTGTTTGCGAAGCTACCATGATGTGTGCGCGTAGCCGGGAGGCCTGATACGTGATTGATAAATCCGCCTTTATTCATCCAACCGCCATTGTGGAAGAGGGTGCCGTTATTGGTGCCAATGTCCATATTGGCCCGTTCTGTATTGTTGGACCCCATGTCGAAATTGGTGAGGGTACCGTACTGAAATCTCACATTGTCGTTAATGGTCATACGATCATTGGACGCGATAATGAGATTTATCAGTTCGCCTCCATCGGTGAAGCTAATCAGGATCTTAAATATGCTGGTGAGCCGACCCGTGTGGAAATCGGCGATCGTAACCGCATTCGCGAAAGCGTCACCATTCATCGTGGCACAACTCAGGGTGGTGGATTGACGAAGGTGGGCAGCGATAACCTCTTTATGGTCAATGCGCATATTGCGCACGATTGTACGGTAGGCAACCGCTGCATCCTCGCCAACAATGCAACGCTGGCGGGACACGTATCGGTTGACGATTTCGCAATCATTGGTGGTATGACCGCAGTCCATCAGTTCTGCATCATTGGTGCACACGTGATGGTCGGCGGCTGCTCCGGTGTGGCGCAAGATGTCCCGCCGTATGTGATTGCGCAGGGCAACCACGCAACGCCGTTTGGCGTCAATATCGAAGGTCTGAAGCGTCGTGGCTTTACGCGCGAAGCCATTACCGCGATCCGCAATGCGTACAAAATTATGTACCGTAGCGGTAAAACGCTGGAAGAGGCTAAGCCGGAAGTTTCTGCCCTGGCGGAACAGTACCCTGAGGTGAAGGCGTTCACCGAGTTCTTTGAACGCTCAACCCGCGGCCTGATTCGTTAATGGTTGATAACCGCCCGCTTACGATAGCCCTGGTCGCCGGAGAAACCTCCGGCGATATTCTTGGTGCCGGCCTTATTCGCGCGCTCAAAGCCCGCGTACCCAACGCCCGCTTTGTGGGGGTGGCTGGTCCGCTGATGCAGGCCGAAGGCTGTGAAGCTTGGTACGAAATGGAAGAGCTCGCGGTGATGGGCATTGTTGAAGTGCTGGGTCGCCTGCGTCGTCTGCTGCACATTCGTGCCGATCTTACCCGTCGTTTTACCGAACTCAAGCCCGATGTGTTTGTCGGTATCGACGCGCCCGATTTCAATATTACCCTTGAAGGGAATTTGAAAAAGAAGGGCATTAAAACCATTCATTATGTCAGTCCGTCCGTCTGGGCGTGGCGACAGAAACGCGTTTTCAAAATAGGCAGATCGACCAATCTGGTACTGGCCTTCCTGCCTTTCGAAAAAGCGTTTTACGACAAATTCAATGTTCCGTGTCGCTTTATCGGCCACACCATGGCCGATGCCATGCCGTTGGATCCTGATAAAAACGCAGCACGTGATGTATTAGGTATTCCACACGACGTACACTGCCTGGCTCTGCTGCCCGGCAGTCGTGGTGCGGAAGTGGAGATGCTCAGCGCCGATTTCCTGAAAACGGCGCAGATCCTCCGCCAAACCTACCCCGATCTGGAAGTGGTCGTGCCGCTGGTCAATGCGAAACGGCGCGAGCAATTTGAACGCATCAAAGCGGAAGTTGCGCCAGAACTGCATGTCCGCCTGCTGGACGGTAAAGGGCGGGAAGCAATGGTGGCAAGCGATGCCGCGCTGCTCGCTTCAGGAACGGCAGCGCTGGAGTGCATGCTGGCCAAATGCCCGATGGTGGTCGGCTATCGCATGAAGCCGTTCACCTTCTGGCTGGCGAAACGTCTGGTGAAGACGGACTATGTTTCGTTGCCAAACCTGCTTGCCAGGCGCGAGCTGGTTAAAGAGTTGCTGCAGGATGAGTGTCAACCGCAGCAGCTTGCCGAGGCGCTACTGCCGTTGCTGGCCAATGGCAAAACCAGTCATGAGATGCACGATACCTTCCGCGAACTGCATCAGCAGATCCGCTGTAATGCCGATGAGCAAGCGGCAGATGCGGTGCTGGAGTTAGCAAAATGATGGAATTTATCTATCCACACACGCACCTGGTGGCGGGTGTGGATGAAGTCGGTCGTGGGCCGCTGGTAGGGGCGGTGGTGACTGCTGCCGTTATTCTCGATCCGGCTCGCCCCATCGTCGGGCTAAACGATTCAAAAAAGCTCTCAGAAAAACGTCGCCTGGCGTTATACGATGAGATCAAAGAGAAGGCGCTGGCCTGGAGCCTCGGGCGCGCAGAACCGCATGAAATTGACGAGCTGAATATTCTCCATGCCACCATGCTGGCGATGCAGCGCGCGGTGGCGGGGCTGGCAATTGTGCCGGAATATGTGCTGGTTGATGGTAATCGCTGTCCGGCATTGCCAATGCCCTCCCTGGCGGTGGTGAAAGGCGACAGCCGTGTCGCAGAAATCAGTGCGGCCTCCATTCTTGCTAAGGTCACTCGCGATGCCGAGATGGCCGCGCTGGATCTCACATTTCCCCAGTACGGCTTCGGCCAGCACAAGGGGTATCCTACCGCTTTCCATCTGGAAAGGCTGGCAGAACATGGCGCAACGGAACATCACCGCCGCAGTTTTGGGCCGGTGAAACGCGCGATGGGACAGGTGTCCTGAATCAAGACGCAAGCAATTAAGTAACGCGGAATCTGAAGATGGCTGAACCACGTTTCGTACACCTGCGGGTGCACAGCGACTACTCCATGATTGATGGGCTGGCGAAAACCGGGCCGCTGGTAAAAAAGGCGGCTGCACTCGGCATGCCTGCGCTGGCGATCACTGATTTTACTAACCTGTGTGGTCTGGTGAAGTTCTACGGGGCAGCGCACGGCGCCGGGATGAAACCGATCATCGGGGCGGATTTCCACGTTCAGAGCGAACTGCTCGCTGATGAGATGACCCAAATCTCCGTCCTGGCGATGAACAATACCGGTTATCAGAACCTGACGTTGTTAATTTCCCGTGCCTATCAGCGAGGCTACGGCGCGCTGGGCCCCTGGATCGACAGAGAGTGGCTGGCCGAACTGAATGAAGGGCTACTGCTGATCTCCGGCGGACGCATGGGTGACTTAGGTAAATGCCTGATGCGTGGTAACAGCGCGCTGGTCGAGCAGTGTGTCGACTTTTATCAGACGCATTTCCCGGACCGTTTTTACCTGGAGCTGATTCGTACCGGTCGCCCTGATGAAGAGAGCTACCTTCATGCGGCAGTTGCGCTTGCTGAAGCGCACGGTTTGCCGGTGGTCGCAACCAATGACGTTCGCTTTATTAACGCTGACGACTTTGATGCGCATGAAATTCGCGTCGCCATTCATGACGGTTTTACGCTCGACGATCCCAAGCGCCCGCGCAACTACTCTGCGCAACAGTACATGCGCAGCGAAGAGGAGATGTGTGAACTCTTCTCTGATATCCCCGAAGCGCTAGAAAACAGCGTTGAGATTGCAAAACGTTGTAACGTCACGGTACGCCTGGGCGAGTATTTCCTGCCGCAGTTCCCGACCGGGGATATGACCACCGAAGATTTCCTGGTCATGAAATCGAAAGAGGGGCTGGAAGAGCGTCTCGAATTCCTCTTCCCCGATCCGGCGGTTCGGGCAGAAAAGCGTCCTGAATATGACGAACGCCTGGATATCGAGCTCCACGTTATCAACCAGATGGGCTTCCCTGGGTACTTCCTTATCGTAATGGAATTTATCCAGTGGTCGAAGGATAACGGCGTGCCGGTTGGGCCGGGCCGTGGCTCTGGTGCGGGCTCATTAGTCGCCTACGCGCTAAAAATTACCGATCTCGACCCGCTGGAATTTGACCTGCTGTTCGAACGTTTCCTTAACCCGGAACGTGTCTCGATGCCTGACTTCGACGTCGATTTCTGCATGGAGAAGCGCGACCAGGTCATTGAACACGTTGCGGATATGTATGGCCGTGATGCGGTATCCCAGATCATTACCTTCGGTACCATGGCGGCGAAAGCGGTTATCCGCGACGTTGGCCGCGTGCTGGGGCACCCTTATGGCTTCGTCGACCGCATCTCAAAACTGGTGCCGCCTGATCCCGGTATGACCCTGGCGAAAGCCTTTGAAGCCGAGCCGCAGCTGCCGGAAATTTACGAGGCCGACGAAGAGGTTAAAGCGCTGATCGACATGGCGCGTAAGCTTGAAGGCGTAACACGTAACGCCGGTAAGCACGCCGGTGGCGTGGTTATCGCACCAACTAAAATTACCGATTTTGCGCCGCTGTATTGCGATGAAACGGGCTCACACCCGGTCACGCAGTTCGATAAGAATGACGTAGAATACGCGGGCCTGGTGAAGTTTGACTTCCTGGGTTTGCGAACGCTCACTATCATCGACTGGGCGTTGAAAATGATCAACCCACGTCGGGCAAAGCAGGGACTGGAGCCGATTGACATCGCCGCCATCCCGCTCGACGACAAGAAAAGTTTCGATATGCTGCAGCGCTCGGAGACTACAGCGGTCTTCCAGCTTGAATCCCGCGGGATGAAAGATCTGATCAAACGTCTGCAGCCTGACTGCTTCGAAGATATGATCGCACTGGTGGCCCTGTTCCGTCCGGGGCCGCTACAGTCCGGCATGGTAGATAACTTTATTGACCGTAAACACGGCCGTGAAGAGCTCTCGTATCCGGACGTCCAGTGGCAGCATGAGAGCCTGAAGCCAGTACTGGAGCCGACCTACGGCATCATCCTGTATCAGGAACAGGTGATGCAGATAGCCCAGGTTCTGTCCGGGTACACCCTCGGCGGCGCGGACATGCTGCGTCGTGCGATGGGTAAGAAAAAGCCGGAAGAGATGGCCAAGCAACGTTCTATCTTTGAGGACGGCGCGAAAAAGAACGGCATCGACGGCGAACTGGCGATGAAAATCTTCGACCTGGTAGAGAAATTCGCCGGTTATGGATTTAACAAATCGCACTCTGCCGCCTATGCTTTGGTCTCGTATCAAACGCTGTGGCTAAAGGCGCACTATCCCGCTGAGTTTATGGCTGCGGTCATGACGGCCGATATGGACAACACCGAGAAGGTGGTTGGCCTGGTAGACGAATGCTGGCGTATGGGGTTAAAAATCCTGCCGCCGGATATCAACTCGGGCCTGTACCATTTCCACGTTAATGACGACGGGGAGATAGTGTACGGCATTGGCGCGATCAAAGGGGTAGGTGAAGGTCCTATCGAAGCGATCATCGACGCCCGCAACGAGGGCGGTTATTTCCGCGAGTTGTTTGATCTGTGCGCCCGAACTGATACGAAAAAGCTTAACCGTCGCGTGCTTGAAAAATTGATCATGTCCGGCGCGTTTGACAGACTGGGGCCGCACCGCGCCGCACTGATGAACTCGCTAGGCGATGCCCTGAAGGCCGCCGATCAGCATGCAAAAGCGGAAGCTATTGGCCAGGCAGATATGTTCGGCGTGCTGGCCGAAGAGCCAGAACAGATTGAGCAGTCTTACGCCAACTGCCAGCCGTGGCCAGAGCAGGTGGTGCTGGATGGGGAACGTGAAACGTTAGGCTTGTACCTGACGGGGCACCCGATCAACCAGTACATTAAAGAAATTGAGCGCTATGTCGGAGGCTACCGCCTGAAAGACATGCATCCGACAGAACGTGGTAAAATTACCACGGCTGCGGGGCTCGTGATTGCTGCAAGGGTAATGGTCACCAAGCGCGGCAATCGTATTGGCATCTGTACGCTGGATGACCGTTCCGGGCGACTGGAGGTGATGTTATTCACCGACGCGCTGGATAAATACCAGCAATTGCTGGAAAAAGACCGCATACTTATCGTCAGCGGACAGGTCAGCTTTGATGACTTCAGTGGGGGGCTTAAAATGACCGCCCGCGAAGTGATGGACATTGACGAAGCCCGGGAAAAATATGCTCGCGGGCTTGCTATCTCGCTGACGGACAGGCAAATTGATGACCAGCTTTTAAACCGACTCCGTCAGTCTCTGGAACCCCACCGCTCGGGGACAATTCCAGTACATCTCTACTATCAGAGGGCGGATGCGCGCGCACGACTGCGCTTTGGCGCAACGTGGCGTGTCTCTCCGAGCGATCGTTTATTAAACGATCTCCGCGGCCTCATTGGTTCGGAGCAGGTGGAACTAGAGTTTGACTAATACAGGAATACTATGAGTCTGAATTTCCTTGATTTCGAACAGCCGATTGCAGAGCTGGAAGCGAAAATCGATTCTCTGACCGCTGTTAGCCGTCAGGATGAAAAACTGGATATTAACATCGACGAAGAAGTGCATCGTCTGCGTGAAAAAAGCGTAGAACTGACGCGCAAAATCTTTGCCGATCTCGGCGCATGGCAGGTTGCCCAGCTGGCACGCCATCCTCAGCGTCCGTACACCCTGGATTATCTCCGCCTGGCGTTTGATGAGTTTGACGAGCTGGCAGGCGATCGCGCCTACGCGGACGATAAAGCCATTGTGGGCGGTATCGCACGTCTCGACGGTCGCCCGGTGATGATCATTGGTCATCAGAAAGGCCGTGAAACGAAAGAGAAGATCCGTCGTAACTTCGGTATGCCTGCACCAGAAGGCTACCGTAAAGCTCTGCGTCTGATGGAGATGGCTGAGCGTTTCAACATGCCCATCATCACCTTTATCGACACCCCGGGCGCGTATCCGGGTGTGGGCGCAGAAGAGCGCGGCCAGTCTGAAGCCATTGCCCGCAACCTGCGTGAAATGTCTCGCCTGAACGTGCCGGTTATCTGCACCGTTATCGGTGAAGGTGGCTCCGGCGGTGCGCTGGCGATTGGTGTGGGTGATAAAGTGAATATGCTGCAGTACAGCACCTATTCCGTTATCTCACCAGAAGGTTGCGCCTCTATTCTGTGGAAGAGCGCTGATAAGGCGCCGCTGGCGGCAGAAGCGATGGGTATTATCGCCCCGCGTCTGAAAGAGCTGAAGCTGATCGACACCGTGATCCCGGAGCCGCTGGGTGGCGCGCACCGCAATCCGGAAGCAATGGCCGCATCGTTGAAAGCACAGCTGCTGGCCGATCTGGCCGATCTCGATGTGCTGAGCAAAGAAGACCTGCTCAACCGTCGTTATCAGCGACTGATGAGCTACGGTTACGCCTAAGGCGTTTCATTAATCCTAAAAGCCGCACAATGTTGCGGCTTTTTTTATGTCTGCGGTCTACCCTGGCTATCCTTAGTGGATGTTTTTTCAAGGAGGTAGACCATGAATATCATTGCCATCATGGGGCCGCACGGCGTCTTTTATAAAGATGAACCCATCAAGGAGCTGGAAAACGCGTTACAAAAACGCGGATATCAACTTATCTGGCCGCAAAACAGCGCCGACCTGCTGAAGTTTATCGAGCACAATCCGCGGATTTGCGGCGTGATTTTCGACTGGGACGAGTACGACCTGGAACTGTGCAGTGATATCAATCAGCTCAATGAATACCTGCCGCTGTATGCTTTTATCAATACACACTCGACGATGGATGTTAGCGCACACGATATGCGTATGGCGCTGTGGTTTTTCGAATACGCGCTGGGCGTGGCCGACGACATCGCGACACGCATTCAGCAATACACCGAAGAATACCTCGATAATATCACCCCGCCGTTTACCCGCGCGCTTTTCACCTACGTCAAAGAGGGTAAATACACCTTCTGTACGCCTGGCCACATGGCCGGAACGGCATATCAGAAAAGCCCTGTCGGCTGTCTGTTCTATGATTTTTTCGGCGGCAATACACTGAAAGCCGACGTATCGATTTCGGTCACCGAGCTGGGATCCTTACTGGACCATACCGGACCGCACCTGGAGGCGGAGGAGTACATCGCCCGCACCTTTGGCGCTGAGCAGAGCTATATGGTGACCAACGGCACCTCTACCTCGAACAAGATCGTAGGGATGTATGCCGCACCGGCAGGCAGCACCTTGTTGATTGACCGTAACTGTCATAAATCGCTGGCGCATCTGTTGATGATGAGCGACGTGGTGCCGTTATGGCTCACCCCCACCCGCAATGCGCTGGGGATCCTGGGCGGGATCCCGAGACGGGAATTTACCCACGCGGCAATCGAACGCAAAGTGGCGAATGTCGTGCAGGCCAGTTGGCCGGTCCATGCGGTGATCACCAACTCCACTTATGATGGGCTGCTTTACAATACCAACTGGGTAAAACAGACGCTGGATGTCCCCTCGATTCATTTTGACTCAGCCTGGGTACCCTATACCAATTTTCACCCTATCTATGCGGGTAAGAGCGGTATGAGCGGTGAACGCATGCCGGGCAAAGTCTTCTATGAAACCCAGTCGACGCACAAAATGTTGGCCGCGTTTTCGCAGGCATCGCTCATTCATATCAAAGGTGAGTATGACGAAGAGACCTTTAATGAAGCCTTCATGATGCATACCACCACCTCACCAAGCTATCCGCTGGTGGCCTCTATCGAAACGGCTGCCGCCATGCTACGGGGTAACCCGGGAAAACGGCTGATCAACCGTTCGGTAGAGCGCGCGCTGCACTTCCGTAAAGAGGTGCAGCGGCTGAGGGAAGAGGCAGATGGCTGGTTCTTTGATATCTGGCAGCCTGAGGAGATCGACGAAGCGGAGTGTTGGCCGATCGCCCCGGGTGAAAACTGGCACGGATTCCGCGACGCCGACGACGACCATATGTTCCTCGATCCGGTTAAAGTCACCATCCTGACTCCCGGCATGGATGAGCAGGGCATCATGAGCGATACCGGTATTCCGGCGGCGCTGGTAGCGAAATTCCTTGATGAACGCGGCGTCGTGGTTGAAAAAACCGGTCCTTACAATCTGCTGTTCTTGTTCAGTATCGGGATCGATAAGACCCGGGCGATGGGGCTTTTACGTGGGTTGATGGAGTTTAAGCGCGCTTACGATCTTAATTTGCGGGTGAAGAATATGCTGCCGGATCTGTATGCCGAAGATCCGGATTTCTATCGGAATATGCGTATCCAGGATCTGGCGCAGGGGATCCACAAACTGATCCGCCAGCACGATCTGCCGCGTCTGATGTTGCAGGCGTTCGACGTATTGCCGGAGATGAAACTCACGCCGCATCACGCCTGGCAGCGGCAGGTGAAAGGTGAGGTTGAAACGGTTGAGCTGGAGAATCTGATCGGCCGGATCTCGGCAAATATGATCCTGCCTTATCCGCCTGGCGTACCGCTATTGATGCCCGGCGAAATGATTACCGAACAGAGCCGGCCAGTTCTCGATTTCCTGCTGATGCTCTGTTCTATTGGACGCCACTACCCCGGCTTCGACACCGACATTCACGGCGCAAAACGTGATGAAAACGGCGTCTACAGGGTACGAGTCTTAAAAACGCCTTGACCCCTTGCCTGGCAAGGAGTTTCAGTTATAACGTGCAGGCACAACAACAAGGAGACGCTATGCTGGGTTTAAAACAGGTTCATCATATTGCCATCATTGCTTCTGACTACGCGGTCAGTAAGGCATTTTACTGCGATACGCTCGGATTCACGCTGCAGAGCGAGGCTTATCGTGAAGAGCGCGACTCGTGGAAAGGTGACCTGGCGCTAAACGGCCAGTATGTGATTGAACTGTTTTCGTTCCCGTTCCCGCCCGCGCGCCCGTCACGTCCAGAAGCCTGCGGTTTGCGCCATCTGGCCTTCAGTGTCGATAACATTGACCAGGCCGTCGCGCATCTGGAAGCGAAGGGGGTGAAGTGTGAAGCCATACGTGTCGATCCCTTCACCGATAAGCGCTTTACCTTCTTCAACGATCCGGATGGCTTGCCGCTGGAGCTCTATCAGCAGTAACGCTTGCCTCCGCACGCTTTGCCCGGTAACGTGCCGGGCAAACCATCATTCAGATAATGACTATGACCATTCCCGCCCTTGAACAAGCCGTTTTTCCGTTCCGCCGATTGCTGGTGGGATTCAGCGGTGGGCTGGACTCGACGGTGCTACTGCATCGGCTGATGCTCTGGCGCGAACAAGAGCCCGACGTCGAACTGCGCGCCATCCATATTCACCACGGGCTGAGTTCGCACGCCGATAGCTGGGTGACGCACTGCGAAGTGCTCTGCCGGGCGTGGAACATTCCTTTGCGCGTTGAACGTGTCACGCTGCAGGATGAAGGGCTGGGAACCGAAGCGCAGGCGCGTAAGGCGCGCTATGCTGCCTTTAAATGCGCTCTGCTGCCGGGGGAGGCGCTGGTCACTGCGCAGCATCTGGACGATCAGTGCGAAACATTCTTGCTGGCGCTGAAACGCGGCAGCGGCCCGGCGGGGTTATCTGCCATGCCCGAACGGGCGCGTTTTGCCGATACTTTTCAGTTGCGTCCGCTGCTTGGGGAGCCCCGCGCTTCGTTGCTAAGCTGGGCGCAACAGCACGATCTGCGCTGGATAGATGACGAAAGCAATCAGGACGATGCTTACGACCGTAACTTCCTGCGTTTGCGGGTCGTACCGCAACTCATGCAGCGTTGGCCACACTTTGCCGAGGCGACCGCGCGCAGTGCGGCGCTGTGTGCTGAGCAGGAACAACTGCTTGATGAGTTGCTGGCCGACGATTTGGCAACAGTGACAGATGACGCGGGCGGGATGCAGATAATCCCGCTCCTGACGATGAGCGCCGTGCGCCGGGCCGCGTTAATACGGCGTTGGCTGGCGGCAAACGGCGCGCTAATGCCGTCCCGTGCGATGGTGAATCGTATCTGGGACGAGGTAGTGCAGGCCAGAGAAGATGCCAGCCCGGTACTGAAACTGGCGGGTGGAGAAATTCGACGATTTCGCCAGGCGCTCTGGTGGGTACGACCACAGCCATCGCTGGCGCAAGAGGTCATTCCCTGGCTGGAACTGAACGCCCCGCTGTTGCTGCCGAAGGGCTGGGGAACGGTATCATTGAGCCCCTGTGGCAATATTCGCCCGCCGCGCAAGGACGAGCCGGTATCGGTGCGTTTTAAAGCCAGTGGAACGGTACACATCGTGGGGCGCAACGGCGGACGGAAGATTAAAAAAATCTGGCAAGAACTCAATGTCCCGCCATGGCTTCGCGATGCGACGCCGCTTCTCTTTTATGGCGAAACGCTGATTGCTGCAGCCGGGCAATTCGTGACGCGCGAAGGGGAAGCAGAGGTAGGAAAAGGTTTACAACTAAAGTGGGAAAGATAACGGGCAGGGGACTGCCCGTTATGAGGCATCAGGACTCGCTCACCACGACGGTGCCGATTTCTGGATGGCTGAAGCTGGCAATTTTATCGAGACGGAGCTCGCGCGTTGCGCCGCCATCTTCCACCACCAGGTACTCAACGTTTTTACGCGAAACCAGATCGTTGGCTTTAGCCTTCAAAACTTCGCCATCTTTAAGCGTCAGCGTCAGCAATAGATGATGCTGGCAGGCGAGTTCCAGATTGTCATAGTCATCACAGTTGATGGGTTGATAGATTTCATTCATTGACATAATCGCTCACCAGTAAATTCGCAGCGGCATACGCCGCCTTTTCTCTGACCGATTCTGAAAGCGTGTCGTCCGACGCGATGTCATTCAGAACTTTCAACACACAGCCCAACGCATCCGGGATATACCCCAGGTCTCCGCTGGCGATTTCCGCATACCGTTTGCGGATCAGCTCACAATAATTATTCACATCCCCTCCTGCCAGCGCGCTGACGTTACTGTGAGATAACACTAAGCCTACGAAGATTAGCTCTGTTTAGCAAGGTGACTATACCATACTCATTTAAGCAATATCAGCAGGTTGCCAGGTGGAGCTTTTAAGCGCCATTAACAGCCATTTGACCATTATTTCGCTACAATGCGAACCTGATTAGAAAGGAGTTCGCCCATGGCGCTTAAAGCGACAATTTATAAAGCGATGGTCAATGTAGCTGACCTTGATCGTAACCAGTTTCTCGATGCCACCCTGACGCTGGCGCGTCACCCTTCTGAAACTCAGGAGCGCCTGATGCTGCGCCTGCTGGCATGGATCAAACATGCGCATGAGCGTTTGCAGTTCACCCGTGGCCTGAGTGCAGAGGAGGAGCCGGATGCCTGGCTGCGCAATGACCATTTGGGGATCGATTTGTGGATTGAAATGGGGCTTCCAGACGAGCGCCGGATTAAGAAAGCCTGCACCCAGGCAGCAGAAGTGGCGTTATTTGCCTATAACAGCCGTGCCGCAGAGATTTGGTGGCAGCAGAATAAAAGTAAATGTGCACAATACAGCAATCTCTCCGTCTGGTACCTGGACGATGAGCAACTGGCGCAGCTTAGCGCCTTTGCAGAGCGCACCATGAACTTACAGGCGACGATTCAGGACGGTGCCATCTGGCTGTCAGATAACCAGAATAATCTTGAAATTCATCTGACTGCGTGGCAGCAGCGCTCATGATTGTCATCTCGCGCAATGTCTCGCTGGCGGATAGCGAGGTGGAAATCACTGCGATCCGTGCTCAGGGGGCCGGTGGGCAGCATGTGAACAAGGCTTCTACGGCAATTCATCTGCGCTTTGACATTCGGGCCTCCAGCCTGCCAGAGTATTATAAGGAGCGGTTACTTGCCGCCAGCCATCATCTGTTAACCAGCGATGGCATGATCGTGATAAAGGCTCAAGAGTATCGTAGCCAGGAGTTAAACCGTGAAGCGGCACTTTCGCGGCTGGTGGCGGTCATACAGGAATTAACGACCGAGCAGAAAAGCCGAAGAGCCACCCGGCCGACGCGTGCGTCGAAAGAGCGTCGCTTGTCTGCAAAATCGCAAAAATCGACCGTTAAATCTTTGCGCGGTAAAATTCGTCGACCCCAGGAGTAGGGCGTGACACACATATTTCAGAAGGAAAGTAGCGTGAAAACAGCGATTTTTTCAGTGATGGCCGCAAGCACACTGTTTGTATTACTGGGCTGTAACCACCGTTCGGAAACGCAGACGCTTCAGCCTACGCAATCTGAAGCGCTGGCCCCCATGCAGCAAAGCTGGCGCGGCGTGTTGCCATGTGCCGATTGCGAAGGCATTGAAACCTCGTTGTTCCTTGAAAAAGATGGTACCTGGGTAATGAACCAGCGCTATCAGGGCGCTAAAGAACCTGCCACATTCGCCAGTTACGGCAACTGGGCGCGTACCGCAGAGAAGCTGGTGCTGACCGATAATGAAGGGGAAAAGCACTACTTCCGGGCTAAAGGCGAAGGGCTGGAAATGCTCGATACCGAGGGAAACCCCATTGAATCGCAATTTAACTATACGCTTCAGCCAGTAAAAGCGGCGCTGCCGACGACACCGATGGCGATGCGCGGCATGTATTTCTATATGGCGGATGCGGCGATCTTTACGGACTGCGCCACCGGTAAGAAGGTGAGCGTGGCCAATAACGCACAACTGGAACGGGATTACGCCGCGGCACGCGGAGGCGATACCAAGCCGGTGCTGCTGACGGTAGACGGTCACTTCACGCTGGAAGCGAACCCGGATAGCGGTGAGAGCGTGAAAACGCTGGTGGCGGATCGCAACGCCAGGTTTGAGCAGGGTAAAGACTGCAACAGCCAATAACAGCGATAAAAAACCCCGCCGCGGCGGGGTTTTTTAATTAGCCTTTGATGGCTTTAACAAGGTAATCCACAACGTCACCGGTCTTAATCATCTGCTTCTCGCCGTTGCGACGATATTTGTATTCGATATCATCGTTGTCGAGGTTACGGTCACCAATAACGATGGTGTGCGGGATACCGATCAATTCCATATCGGCAAACATTACGCCCGGACGCTCTTTACGGTCGTCCATCAGCACTTCAATGCCCTGCGCGCGCAGTTCGTTATAGAATTTTTCAGCCAGCTCCTGCACACGGTAGGATTTGTGCATGTTCATCGGCAAAATCGCAACCTGGAATGGCGCGATATTATCCGGCCAGACAATACCGCGGTCATCGTAATTCTGCTCAATAGCAGCGGCAACCACACGGGTGACACCGATGCCATAGCAGCCCATCGTCAGGATCTGGTTACGACCATCTTCACCCTGCACAGCCGCGTTCATCGCCTGAGAGTACTTGTTACCCAACTGGAAGATGTGACCCACTTCGATGCCGCGCTTAATCATCAGTGTGCCTTGACCATCCGGGCTCGGATCGCCGGCAACCACGTTACGGATATCTGCCACTTCTGGCGTGGCGACGTCGCGATCCCAGTTGATGCCGAAGTAGTGTTTGCCATCAATGTTGGCACCCGCAGAGAAATCGCTCATCGCGGCAACGGTACGGTCGATAACGACCGGGATAGGCATGTTCACCGGGCCAAGAGAGCCAGGACCCGCGTTAACAACCGCGCGGATTTCTGCTTCGGTAGCGAAGGTCAGCGGGCTGGCAACCTGCGGCAGCTTTTCTGCCTTCACTTCATTCAGTTCGTGATCGCCACGTACCAGCAGAGCGACCAGCGGGTAGGCACTGTCTTCTACCGCTTTGACCAGCAGAGTTTTTACCGTCTTCTCGATGGGCAGGTTGTATTGCTCAACCAGTTCGGCGATGGTTTTTGCGTTCGGGGTATCAACCAGGGTCATCTCTTCGGTTGCGGCGGCGCGTGGCGCTTTTGGAGCCAGGGCTTCTGCAAACTCGATGTTAGCGGCGTAATCAGAGGAGTCAGAGAAGATTACATCGTCTTCACCGCTCTGCGCCAGAACCTGGAACTCGTGGGATGCGCTACCGCCGATAGAGCCGGTATCAGCCTGGACAGCACGGAAATCCAGACCCATGCGGGAGAAGATTTTGCTGTAAGCCTCATACATTTTGTCGTAGGTCTCCTGCAGAGACTCCTGAGAGGTATGGAAAGAGTAAGCATCTTTCATCAGGAATTCGCGGGAGCGCATGACGCCAAAACGTGGACGCACTTCGTCACGGAACTTGGTCTGGATCTGGAAGAAGTTCAGCGGCAACTGCTTGTAAGAGCTCAGCTCGTTGCGGATCAGATCGGTAATGACCTCTTCATGCGTTGGACCGAGAACAAACGGACGATCGCCGCGATCGGCAATACGCAGCAGTTCAGGACCGTACTGTTCCCAGCGACCACTCTCCTGCCACAGTTCAGAGGGCTGAACCACAGGCATTAACACCTCGATTGCACCGGCGTTGTTCATCTCTTCACGCACGATGTTTTCGACTTTTTTCAGGACGCGCACGCCGGTCGGCAGCCAGGTATATAACCCGGAGGCCAGCTTGCGGATCATCCCGGCGCGAAGCATCAGCTGGTGGCTGATCACTTCGGCGTCGGCAGGTGTCTCCTTCAGAGTGGAGAGCAGATATTGGCTAGTACGCATGTTGTTACGGTTCCATTTCGACTATTGGAACAGGCTGAAACGCCAGCCTGACACAAAAAAAGTGGTTTAGTTTACCAGTGTGGCAAAGATGCCAAAAGAGAGGACAATAAAATTACTGCGGCTCAAGCGCAAACACTTCGAAGCCTGAGTCCGTTACGCGCCAGCGGACGTTAAAATCAAGCAACCAGACGGCATACGCTTTCCCGGCGTCTTCCTCTTTACGATAGGCGGGGCGAGGATCCTGCGCCAGCACATCGACGATAAACTCACGCAGACGTGGGTAGCGTTTTTCAAGGTGAACCAGTTCGGCAGCCAGCGCGTCGGTAAAGTAAACCGGCATATCGGCCTGTGGCGCCTGTTGGGCATAGCTGGCGCGGGCATCGGGCAGGGCTTCGGCAAACGGCAGATAAGGTTTGATATCGACGACGGGGGTGCCATCCACCAGGTCCAGCCCGCCGAGCTCCAGAATGACCTGATCCTTCTGGCAGCGAATGCCGTTTAGTTCGACGAGCGACATCCCCACCGGGTTAGGGCGGAAAGTAGAACGCGTGGCAAACACCCCCATTCTGGCGTTGCCGCCAAGCCGGGGAGGGCGTACCGTTGGGCGCCAGCCGCCTTCCATCGTTTGATGGAAGATAAACAGCACCCAGAGATGGCTAAAAGCTTCCAGTCCGCGCACAGCATCAGCCTGGTTATACGGAGCGATTAAGTGAAGTTCACCGCCACCGCTTTTCACCAGCCCTGGCTGACGAGGTACGGCAAACTTCTCTTTATAGGGTGAGCGGATAACACCTATCTGCTCGAACTGGAATGTACTCATTTCGCCGAAACGTTAAGGGCAGAACCTACGCACACAGCCTGACGATAACAACCCGGCGTACCGCTGGTTACTTCGCAGCTGTGCAGCAGCACGGCGTTCGCTTTCATTTTGGAGGCGTTGATCTGCATACGCTTACGCGCCGTTGGGATGTTTGGTGGGGAGTCCTGATTTGTTGCCTGACAGGAGTCGCCTGAAACTTCACCCAGATCGCGGAACGGTTTGCCAATCAGAGCTTCCGCGTTGGTGTAAATGCGTACCGGCGCAGCGCGTGGCGCTTTCGGTTTTGCTGGCTCCGCTTTTGGCGGGGTTGCAGTGCTTTGAACAGGTTCAACAGGAGATCTGCTTAGCATAGAACATCCGCTCAGCATCAATGCTAAGAGACAGATCGGTAAAGCACGCATATTCTTTCCTCAATGAATAATCAAAACGTCAGTTATTGAATCAGTTGCCCGCATAAATGACAAGACGGGCTTTCGCCCGTCCTGAATGATATTACACAAAGAGAAGATTACCAGCCTTTAACTGCACCACCGTTAAAGACTTTGTTCGCCTCTTCGTAAACTTCATCAGACTGGTAAGCCTGAACGAACTTCTTCACGTTCTCTGCGTCTTTGTTGTCTTCACGAGTCACGATCAGGTTCACATAAGGGGAGTCTTTATCTTCTACGAAGATACCGTCTTTCGCCGGCGTCAGGCCGATCTGGCTAGCATAGGTGGTATTGATAACGGCCAGCGCGATCTGTGCATCGTCCAGAGAGCGTGGCAGCTGTGGCGCTTCCAGCTCAACAATTTTCAGATTTTTTGGATTTTCGGTCACGTCCAGAACGGTCGGCAGCAGGCCAACACCGTCTTTCAGTTTGATCAAACCCTGTTTCTGCAGCAGCAGTAAAGAGCGGCCCAGGTTGGTTGGGTCATTTGGTACCGCGACCTGAGAGCCATCCTGCAGTTCGTCCAGAGATTTAATTTTCTTAGAGTAACCGGCAATCGGATAAACGAAGGTGTTACCCGCTGGAACCAGTTTATAACCGCGATCTTTGATCTGCTGATCCAGATACGGTTTGTGCTGGAAGGCGTTGGCATCGATATCGCCTTTGCTCAGCGCTTCGTTAGGCAGTACGTAATCATTGAATGTAACCAGCTCGACGTCCAGGCCATACTTCTCTTTAGCGACTTTCACTGCTGTTTCAGCAACCTGCTGTTCTGCACCTACGATAACGCCCACTTTGATGTGGTTCGGGTCTTTCTCGTCCTGACCGCAACCCACCAGTGCCAGAGAGCCGATCAGCGCGCCTACCGCTGCAAAGGTCTTAAATTTAAACGTCATGATATTTCCTTAATTCGTCGTGTTTATAATGTTTAACGTTATTTGTGCGTCACAGTACGAACGATGCGATCGCCCGAGAACTGAATGAGATAGACCAGTACTACCAGCAATACCAGAACGGTGTTCATTACGGTAGCGTTATAACCAATATAACCGTACTGGTAACCAATCTGACCCAGACCGCCAGCGCCGACGGCACCGCCCATCGCGGAATAACCGACCAGGGTAATCAGGGTGATGGTTGCGGCATTCACCAGTCCGGGCAGCGCTTCAGGCAGCAGCACTTTGCGTACGATCTGCATCGGCGTGGCGCCCATTGCGCGGGAGGCTTCAATCAAACCGGTCGGGATTTCCAGCAGGGCGTTTTCCACCATACGGGCAATAAAGGGGGCAGCCCCAACGGTCAGCGGAACAATAGCGGCCTGTAAGCCGATAGACGTCCCGACGATAACGCGAGTAAAGGGAATCATCCACACCAGCAGGATAATAAAAGGAATGGAACGGAAGATATTCACCACGGCGGAAAGAGCGCGGTAGAGCTTTGCGTTCTCAACAATTTGGCCCGGGCGCGTAACGTACAGCAGCACGCCAACCGGCAGACCAATCACAAAGCCGAAAAAGCCGGATACAAAGGTCATTGCCAGCGTTTCCCATACGCCGCGAACCAGCAGCCACATCATCGGTTCAGACATAACCCAGTACCTCTACTTTTACATGGTGTTCTTGCAGCCAGGCAATGGCCGCTTGCGTCTCTTCTTGCGTGCCGTGCATCTCGGTCAACATAATGCCGAACTTCACGCCGCCGGCATAATCCATCTGCGCGCTAATAATGTTGTTATTTACATTGAAACGACGCGCCGTTTCCGACAGCAGCGGCGCATCGACGGACTGGCCGGTAAATTCCATACGCAGCATCGGCACACTACTGGCTTCAGGCTGCGCTTTTAAACGTTCAAGATAATCTTCCGGAATATCCAGATGCAGCGTGGACTGAATAAACTGCTGTGCCAACGGCGTTTTCGGATGCGAGAAGACTTCACTGACGGTGTCCTGCTCGATCAGTTCACCATTACTGATAACGGCGACACAGTCGCAGATACGTTTAACGACATCCATCTCGTGCGTAATAAGAAGAATGGTCAGTCCCAGGCGACGGTTAATATCTTTCAGTAATTCCAGGATAGAGCGTGTTGTTGCCGGGTCGAGCGCACTGGTGGCTTCATCGCATAACAGCACCTTTGGGTTGCTTGCCAGCGCTCGGGCAATTGCGACACGCTGCTTTTGACCGCCGGACAGGTTGGCGGGATAGCTATCATGCTTATCACCCAAACCGACAAGGTCCAGCAGTTCAGTAACGCGACGTTTGATCTCATCTTTAGACGTGTTATCCAGTTCTAAAGGCAGCGCAACGTTTCCAAAAACGGTGCGGGAAGCCAGCAAGTTAAAATGCTGGAAGATCATGCCAATCTGACGGCGTGCTTTGGTTAATTCTGATTCAGAGAGTTTGGTCAACTCCTGACCGCCAACCTGGACGCTGCCTTCGGTTGGACGCTCAAGCAGGTTGACGCAACGAATCAGCGTACTTTTACCTGCGCCAGAGGCGCCAATAACGCCATAAATCTGTCCAGCCGGAACGTGCAGGCTAACGTTGTTCAGCGCCTGAATCGTTCGGGTTCCTTGCTGGAACACTTTAGTAATGTTTGAAAGTTTGATCATTAGACTTTTTTAATCATATGTGAGTTTGCCGTGGCATTTTCTTCTGCCTGATACGGGTGTTAACCGTCAACGAAATGGATGTTAAGGCATCCAGACGTCTAAATCAATGTAACTCTGTTCGATGAGCACTTTCTTGTCTCCGGATTCATGAGATACTAAGCGTACATGCCTTTTTCAGGAGCAAAGCGGTGGCAAAATCAGTACCAGCAATTTTTCTCGATCGTGACGGCACTATTAATGTCGATCACGGTTACGTACATGAGATCGATGAATTCGAATTTATCGAAGGCGTCATTGATGCCATGCGCGAACTTAAAGAGATGGGTTATGCGCTGGTGGTCGTGACCAACCAGTCTGGGATCGCGCGTGGCAAATTTACCGAGGCGCAGTTTGAGACATTAACTGAGTGGATGGACTGGTCTCTGGCCGATCGCGGTGTTGATCTGGACGGTATCTATTTCTGTCCTCACCACCCTCAAGGAACCGTTGAAGAGTTTCGTCAGACTTGTGACTGCCGTAAGCCGCATCCGGGAATGCTGCTTTCAGCGCAAGAGTTCCTGAACATCGATATGGCTTCTTCTTATATGGTGGGCGATAGACTGGAAGATATGCAGGCAGCTGCAGCGGCGGGTGTAGGTAATAAAGTGCTGGTACGTACCGGTAAACCTGTGACGCCAGAAGCAGAGAATGCTGCAGACTGGGTGATTAATAGCCTTGCGGAGCTGCCTCAGGCCATTAAAAAGCGCTAAAAACGGTCGTTTTGGTGAAAAGGTGAGCGGTTGAAATAAAATTGTATTTTTCCGCTTGTCATTCCTCGGGAGCACCCTATAATGCGCCTCCAGCGACACGGCTGATCTGAATCAATTCACACAAACAGCCGGTTCGGTTGAAGAGAAAAAATCCTGAAA
>NZ_DBUS01000003.1:0-28990 GCF_002308415.1 Leclercia sp. UBA1284 | reverse complement strand
TGGAGGCGCATTATAGGGAGTTCTCTGCAGGCCGCAATAGAAAAATGACATAAAAATGACTGACTGCTGCATTCCCCAGCAAAACCCCGCTTTATACCTGATTACACACAGACTTATCCACAATGCAGCGAAAAAGTGAAAAATGACGAGCGGTGCGCAAACGTTTTCGTTAAAATGCTCGCGCTAAATAAAACGCCCCGCAAGGTGTGTTAGCTGAGTTTTTCTAAAGAAAATTCACCTAACGCTCTCTGTAATCGTGAAATCCAGGGGATTTACCATGCAACAACGTCGTCCAGTCCGCCGCGCTCTGCTCAGTGTTTCTGATAAAGCCGGTATCGTCGAATTCGCTCAGGCGCTTTCTGCACGTGGTGTAGAGCTGCTGTCTACTGGCGGTACCGCTCGCCTGTTAGCAGATAAAGGTCTGCCGGTAACCGAAGTCTCCGATTACACCGGATTCCCGGAAATGATGGACGGACGCGTCAAAACCCTGCACCCGAAAGTTCACGGCGGCATTCTGGGCCGTCGTGATCAGGACGACGGTATTATGGAACAACACGGGATCGCGCCGATCGACATGGTTGTCGTTAATCTGTACCCGTTCGCCCAGACCGTTGCCCGTGAAGGCTGCTCGCTGGAAGATGCGGTAGAAAATATTGATATCGGCGGCCCAACCATGGTGCGCTCCGCTGCCAAGAACCATAAAGATGTCGCCATCGTGGTGAAGAGCAGCGACTACGACGCCATTATTAAAGAGATGGATGCCAACGAAGGCTCTCTGAATCTTGAGACGCGCTTCGACCTGGCGATTAAAGCCTTCGAACACACTGCCGCCTACGACAGTATGATTGCCAACTACTTCGGTAGCCTGGTGCCAGCCTATCATGGTGAAAGTAACGAGCCTTCCGGCCGCTTCTCTCGCACCCTGAATCTCAACTTCATTAAGAAGCAGGACATGCGCTATGGCGAGAATAGCCACCAGCAGGCTGCCTTCTATATAGAAGAAGAAGTTAAAGAAGCTTCTGTTGCCACCGCACAACAAGTACAGGGCAAGGCGCTCTCTTACAACAACATCGCGGATACTGACGCCGCGCTGGAGTGCGTGAAAGAGTTCAGCGAGCCAGCCTGCGTTATTGTGAAGCACGCCAACCCATGCGGTGTCGCGGTAAGCACCTCTATTCTGGATGCTTACGACCGTGCTTACAAAACCGACCCAACCTCCGCGTTTGGCGGCATCATTGCCTTTAACCGCGAGCTGGACGCCGAAACCGCACAGGCCATTATCTCCCGCCAGTTTGTTGAAGTGATCATCGCCCCTTCTGCCACCGAAGAAGCGCTGAAAATTACCGCCGCGAAACAGAACGTGCGCGTACTGATTTGCGGTCAGTGGGCAGAGCGCGAACCGGGCCTTGATTTCAAACGTGTTAATGGTGGTCTGCTGGTACAAGATCGTGACCTCGGAATGGTAAGCGAAAAAGACCTGCGCGTTGTGAGCAAACGTCAACCTACCGAACAAGAGCTGCGTGATGCGCTGTTCTGCTGGAAGGTTGCCAAGTTCGTTAAATCTAACGCCATCGTCTATGCGAAAGAGAACATGACCATTGGCATAGGCGCAGGCCAGATGAGCCGCGTCTACTCCGCTAAAATTGCGGGTATCAAAGCGGGCGACGAAGGTCTGGAAGTAAAAGGCTCCGCCATGGCGTCTGACGCCTTCTTCCCGTTCCGTGATGGTATCGACGCGGCTGCTGCAGTGGGCATCACCTGTGTGATCCAGCCTGGCGGCTCTATCCGCGATGATGAAGTGATTGCCGCAGCCGATGAGCACGGCATCGCGATGATCTTCACCGACATGCGCCATTTCCGTCATTAATTCCCGGAGCAGACAATGAAAGTATTAGTAATTGGTAACGGCGGGCGTGAGCACGCCCTGGCATGGAAAGCCGCGCAGTCTCCACGGGTCGAAACCGTTTTTGTGGCCCCCGGCAATGCCGGCACGGCGCTGGAACCAACGCTGCAGAACGTGGCGATTGGTGTGACGGATATACCCGCCCTGCTGAGCTTTGCTCAGAGCGAGAAGATCGATCTGACCATCGTCGGCCCGGAAGCGCCGCTGGTAATTGGCGTTGTTGACGCCTTCCGCGCGGCAGGCCTGAAAATCTTCGGCCCGACCGAGGGCGCCGCTCAACTGGAAGGCTCCAAAGCCTTCACCAAAGATTTCCTTGCCCGTCATAAGATCCCGACGGCGGAATACCAGAACTTTACTGAAGTCGAACCCGCGCTGGCTTATCTGCGTGAGAAAGGCGCCCCTATTGTTATCAAGGCGGATGGCCTGGCCGCCGGTAAAGGCGTGATCGTGGCGATGACTCTCGAAGAAGCCGAAGCTGCCGTACAGGATATGCTGGCAGGTAACGCCTTTGGCGACGCGGGCCATCGTATCGTCATCGAAGAGTTCCTCGACGGCGAAGAGGCGAGCTTTATCGTGATGGTTGATGGGGAGCATGTGCTGCCTATGGCCACCAGCCAGGACCATAAGCGCGTGGGTAACGCAGACACCGGCCCGAATACCGGTGGGATGGGCGCTTACTCTCCTGCGCCTGTGGTCACTGACGAAGTGCATCAGCGCACCATGGAGCGCATCATCTGGCCTACCGTGAAAGGGATGGCCGCAGAAGGCAATACCTATACCGGTTTCCTGTACGCGGGCCTGATGATCGATAAGCAGGGCAACCCGAAAGTCATTGAGTTCAACTGCCGCTTTGGCGATCCGGAAACCCAGCCCATCATGCTGCGCATGAAATCGGACCTGGTCGAACTCTGCCTGGCAGCCTGCGAAGGCAAACTCGATGAGCAAACCTCTGAGTGGGACGAGCGTGCCTCTCTGGGCGTGGTGATTGCGGCGGGCGGTTATCCGGGGAGTTACAACACCGGTGACGAGATCCACGGCCTGCCGCTGGAAGCGATAGACGGCGCGAAAGTGTTCCACGCCGGCACGACGCTGGCAGACGACGATCGTGTCTTAACCAACGGTGGCCGCGTACTGTGCGCGACCGCACTCGGACACACCGTTGCTGAGGCACAGAAGCGCGCCTATGCGCTGATGGCAGATATCCACTGGAACGGCAGCTTCAGCCGCCAGGATATCGGTTATCGTGCGATTGCGCGTGAGCAGGGAGAGTAATTCCCCGTCACCCTAACCCTCTCCCTCAAGGGAGAGGGGACTTAAAAACTCTTTTCCGTCGGCTGCCAGGTACAGAAATCTTCGTTCGCCACCAGTAAAAGCTGAGAACCTTCCGGCGCCTCAAGCCACGCGATGCTGACTTCCATAGAAGAGTGACGCTGACGACGTTCAATATGTTCGGTGGCCCAGGACTCCAGTTCAGGCTTCACCGTCTGCCCCTCACAGGTTGTCACCGTACCATCGCTATGCCAGCGCCCCTGACGCAGCACAACCCGCCCCTGACGCAGCGCATCGCTGGTCTGACGGATTTGATCGGCACGATAACGGTAGAGCGCGATTTGGTCGCTGGAGAGTTGCTGCTTTTGCCCCCCCGTTTCGTGCTGCATAAAGCTCAGCTCGCCGCGGTCATCAAAACGTATCCGCACATGTTCCGGGGTGGCGCTGTAAATGTTCAGTTCGATAAGGGCGAGAGTATCACCTTGCCAGCGGTATTCACTGGTTGTGGTACTGCCACTATGCCAGGGGCTGAAAGCGGAAAGCAGGTGAACGTCGTCGTCTGAATCTTTACGCCAGATACGCACTGCCCCCTGATTATCGGCATATCCGCTGGCGGTAAAGGCCGGCAGAGAGGCGTCGCGACTACAGGCAGAGAGCAACAGCACGCCTGCCAGAGCCAGGGCCTGGCGCCAGACAGACAAAAGGGGCGAAACCGCCCCTTCGTTAAAACTGTTCACTGCCACGCGTCTTACTTAACTGCGTCTTTCAGTGCTTTACCAGATACAAAAGCCGGCACGTTTGCAGCGGCGATTTTGATCTCTTTACCGGTCTGCGGGTTGCGGCCAGTACGCTCAGCGCGGTGGTTCACTTTGAAGGTACCGAAACCTACCAGTTGTACAGCATCGCCTTCTTTCAGAGACTCAGTAATTGCAGCCAGGGTGGATTCCAGAGCAGCTTTAGCCTGTACTTTAGACAGATCAGCTTTGTCCGCAATTACATCAATCAGTTGAGTCTTGTTCATAAGTTATCCTTTCAATGTGTTTATCGCTTGCTAAGCATCGAGTGCGACGAAAATGCCAAAAAAGCACTCTCCTGCATACACGCACCGATAGCCACTTATTTTCGCCCCCCAAATGTAGACCAGACGGGGGGCAGAAGGGAAGAGTGCAGGCATGACAAAACAGGCGTTAAATCACGTTTTGTTGTCTCAGTGGTTAATATTTATACCAATATTACTCTCACCCGCCTCACGCAAGTCTGCGCGCAGACCTTTAATCAGCTCAATGTCGCGTTCTTCGCACTCTGCCAGCAGGCGGAAAATTTCCCACTGAATGTCCCACTCTTGCTCAACCGCCGGGTTCGCTCTGAGCTCTTCGTCGGTCATTTCACGCCCTTCCTGGGTCATCTCCAGCATCGCAACCGTTGTGATAGAGGCCTTACTGACCTCAATGGCATGCTCCAGCGTTTCGCCACTTAGGCGGGAGTGGATCAGTTCACTTAATGCCACGCAGGCATCAATCGCCGGATAAACGCCATAGACTTCGTAGTCGTCTGCCGCAGGAATCGCCTCTTCCAGCTTCTCGAGCTGAGAGTCGAAATTCACCTTCGCATCTTTCACCGTCAGCGTCTCCCACACCAGGTCGAGGATGCGGCGATAGATCTGCCCCTCACCAAACGCCGTCTCTTTGCAGAATACGGCGTAGTTGGGATACATGCGCTCGCAAAGACAGGCCATAAAGGTGACGTGCTGCCAGCTCTCCAGCTTCTCAAGGCGCAGATGAATCGGGTTTTGTAACATGATGAGATCTCTAATCGGAAATTAGCCGCAGTGTACCTGAATCAGGGCTGAATTTCCTGCCAACGAACAAATGCCGGACGGCCTGATGCCACGGCATCCGCCCAGCGCGTCGGCTCGGGCAGACGGTAGCCTTTCATGCAGCGCTGTACCCATGCCAGGGCGGTGTCGGTACTGACCCGATGCCCGGTTGCCACAAACAGCGGATTGCAGCGCGCTTTACTGCGCCAGACCCATGCCAGCTGTTCGTTTTTGTCTATCAACGGTGCCAGGGCGCCCGGTTCGGCAGAGAGTGGCTCAAACTTGCCGCACAGGCGCTTTTTCGCGACCCCGATAGTAGGAACATCGACCAGCAGGCCAAAATGGCTGGCGACGCCTAAGCGACGGGGGTGGGAAATGCCATGTCCATCAACAAACAGGAGGTCAGGTTTTTGTGAGAGTTGCTCCCACGCTGCCAACAGCGCGGGATATTCGCGAAAAGAGAGGAAGCCCGGAATATAGGGCATGGTGGTGGCAATACGCGCAACCTTGTACTCCACCAGCTCTAACGACGGATACTTCAGTATCACCATCGCCGCCCGCGTCACTTCGCCACCCTGCTCAAATCCGACATCTGCCCCGCCAATGTACTGCGGAGGATCCGTATCCAGACGATCCTCTCGGATCACTGATGAGGCCAGTTCAATTTGCTGAGCGCGTAGCGACGCGAGATCCATAACCACTCCTTAAATATGATACTGCGCAGAAAGCCGGTGCACCGCCTCCACAAATACGCCTGCATGCTCAGGCGGTACATCCTGATGAATACCGTGGCCGAGGTTAAAGACGTGGCCTTCACCCTGGCCGAAACCAGAAAGTATAGTCGACACTTCTTCTTCAATACGCGCAGCCGGCGCATAGAGCATGGAAGGATCCATATTGCCCTGTAGCGCGACTTTGTCGCCCACGCGACGACGCGCATCGGCGATATCGGTGGTCCAGTCGAGGCCCAGCGCATCACAACCGGTCTCCGCCATGGCTTCAAGCCACTGTCCGCCGCCCTTGGTAAACAGAGTTACAGGCACGCGACGACCTTCGTTTTCACGCAGCAGGCCATCCACAATTTTGTGCATGTAATAGAGCGAGAATTGCTGGTAGTCACGACCGGTAAGCACGCCGCCCCAGGTATCGAAAATCATCACCGACTGGGCACCCGCTTTAATCTGCGCATTGAGATAGAGGGTGACGCTCTTCGCCAGCTTGTCGAGCAGTGCGTGCAGGGCTAACGGATCGGCATACATCATCTTTTTGATCAGGGTAAAGGCTTTGCTACTACCGCCTTCTACCATGTAGGTCGCCAGCGTCCACGGGCTACCGGAGAAGCCAATCAGGGGCACTTCCCCCTTCAGCTCACGACGAATCGTTCGCACTGCGTTCATCACATAACCCAGCTCTTGCTCCGGATCCGGGATGGGCAGGTTATCGATGTCGGCTCTGTTTTTAATCGGAGAAGAGAAGCGTGGGCCTTCACCGGTTTCGAAATAGAGGCCAAGGCCCATCGCATCCGGAATGGTCAGAATATCCGAGAAGAGGATCGCAGCATCAAGCGGATAGCGGCGCAGCGGCTGGAGGGTCACTTCGCAAGCCAGCTCGGCATTTTTGCACAGCGACATAAAATCGCCGGCCTGAGCACGGGTGGCTTTGTACTCTGGCAGATAACGGCCAGCCTGGCGCATCATCCATACCGGGGTGATATCAACGGGTTGGCGCAGCAGCGCACGCAGATAACGATCGTTCTTCAGTTCGGTCATTGTTGCAGTTCCTTAAGCGTCATGGCCTCAGTGTATCACGTCATTCATACTCGGCCCGACACATTGCCACGGTATCTTCTATCAGCCGACGCGCCACCGTTCCCGCTGGGGGTAACAAGGGCAGATCGTCATAGCGATACCAGCTGGCGTTCAGCAGCTCTTTCGGGTCAATCACGATCTCACCGTCGTCATAGTCAGCCATGAACGCGGTCATCAATGACATGGGGAATGGCCACGGCTGCGAGGTGACATAGCGAAGATTTTTAACCGTGATCCCGCTCTCCTCCATCACTTCACGCGCCACCGCCTGCTCCAGGGTTTCGCCCACTTCAACGAACCCGGCAAGCACGGTATGTATTCCGTTACGGTGACGGGTATGCTGCGCCAGCAGGATGCTGTCTTCCCGCCGGATAGCGACAATAATGCACGGCGCAATCTGTGGATAGTAGCGCTCGCGGCAGTGGCTACAGAGCATTGCCCACTCGGTTTTGCTCGGCTGCATGGTATGCCCACAGTAGCCACAGAACTTATGTGAACGATAAAATTCCGCCAGTTGCACACCGCGTCCCGCCAGTTGAAACAGGCCGACATCCTGATCAATCACCTGACGAACCGATCCCATATCCTGACGGCGATGTTGTTGGATCAACCACACAGGATCGCCCTGCCATTCGCCGATCTGCAGTGCGTGTTGCCCCACAAGATCGAAATTTCCTGCCTCACCGTGTGGTAATTCCCCGGCAGGCAACCATAATTTTTGTTCATGGCTGACGATCCACCAGCCGCGATCTAATTTTTCAATAATACGATCCATATCTATTGCACTACCTTCGCTTCACAGGCATGTTGGTAACATTATCATTACATTTTTGGGTGGGCAGCTTTTAATCTTAACCTTGCGGAGTCAAACATGCTAAACCAGCTAGAAAGCCTGACAGAGCGCGTTGGAGGTAGTAATAACCTGGTCGATCGCTGGCTACACGTGCGCAAGCATCTTCTTGTTGCCTACTACAATCTGGTTGGCATTAAGCCTGGCAAAGAGTCGTTTATGCGCCTGAACGAGAAGGCACTCGATGATTTTTGTCAAAGCCTGGTGGATTACCTGTCCGACGGTCATTTTAATATTTATGAACGTATTATCGGTGAAATGGAAGGCGATACCCCGGTATTAGCCGCCACCAAAATTTATCCGCAGCTGGAAGCTAACACCCAGCAGATAATGGATTACTACGACTCCACGCTTGAGAACGCTATCGATCATGATAACTATCTTGAGTTTCAGCAGGCGCTGTCCGACCTGGGTGAAGCACTGGAAGAGCGCTTCACGCTAGAGGATAAGCTGATCGCACTGGCGCTGGATAACGATCTGACCGCCAGCAACGAAGATCACATCGCCCGGCCTGCTTGAGTTATTAGCCGTTAGCGCGTAATTTATCTACACCGCTTCTGCACTGCAGGAGCTTTTTCTTGTCGGAGTGCCCAGAGCGAAAGCCGGGCTGAGACCGTTAATTCGGGATCCGCGGAACCTGATCAGGCTAATACCTGCGAAGGGAACAAGAGTCAATCTGCTGTCGCATCGCCCCCGGGCGATCGTCTCTCTTGCTTCATCCGTCGTCTGACAAGCCATGTCCTTCACTTTTGGAATGAGCTATGTCTGCAACTAAACTGACCCGCCGCGAACAACGCGCACAAGCACAACACTTCATCGACACGCTGGAAGGCACCGCGTTTCCGAACTCTAAGCGTATTTACATCACCGGCTCGCAAGCCGATCTTCGCGTCCCGATGCGTGAAATTCAGCTTAGCCCAACGCTTATTGGTGGCAGCAAAGAAAATCCGCAGTTCGAGGAAAACGAGGCCGTACCGGTGTATGACACCTCCGGCCCGTACGGCGATACCGATATTGCCATCGACGTACAGAAGGGACTGGCAAAGCTGCGCCAGCCATGGATTGAGGCGCGTAACGACAGCGAAGCGCTGACTGTTCGCAGTTCACATTACACCAACGAGCGTCTGGCCGACGACGGTCTGGATGAACTGCGCTTCACTGGCCTGCTGACGCCAAAACGAGCCAGGCCAGGCAAATGTGTCACCCAGCTGCACTATGCGCGCCAGGGCATCGTCACACCAGAGATGGAATTCATCGCCATTCGCGAAAACATGGGTCGTGAGCGCATTCGCAGTGAAGTCCTGCGCCACCAGCATCCGGGCGAAGGTTTTGGTGCGCATCTGCCGGAGAATATCACTCCCGAATTCGTGCGTGACGAAGTGGCGGCGGGCCGGGCGATTATCCCGGCCAACATTAACCATCCGGAATCTGAGCCGATGATTATCGGCCGCAACTTCCTGGTGAAGGTTAATGCCAACATCGGTAACTCTGCGGTCACCTCTTCCATCGAAGAAGAGGTAGAGAAACTGGTCTGGTCTACGCGCTGGGGTGCAGATACGGTGATGGATCTCTCAACTGGCCGCTATATTCACGAAACCCGCGAGTGGATCCTGCGTAACAGTCCGGTGCCGATTGGTACTGTCCCGATTTATCAGGCGCTGGAAAAGGTGAACGGCATTGCCGAAGACCTTACCTGGGAAGCGTTCCGCGATACCCTGCTGGAGCAGGCCGAACAGGGCGTGGATTACTTCACCATTCACGCTGGCGTGCTGCTGCGCTACGTGCCGATGACCGCCAAACGCCTCACCGGCATCGTCTCTCGCGGCGGCTCCATCATGGCCAAGTGGTGCCTCTCCCATCATCAGGAAAACTTCCTCTACGAACACTTCCGCGAAATCTGCGAAATTTGCGCGGCGTACGATGTTTCCCTGTCGCTGGGCGACGGTTTGCGCCCTGGCTCCATTCGCGATGCCAACGACGAAGCGCAGTTCGCCGAGCTGCACACTCTGGGCGAACTGACCAAAATCGCCTGGGAGTATGACGTGCAGGTGATGATTGAAGGCCCGGGTCACGTGCCGATGCAGATGATCCGCCGCAACATGACCGAAGAACTGGAGCACTGCCACGAAGCACCGTTCTATACCTTAGGGCCGCTGACCACCGATATTGCGCCGGGTTACGACCACTTCACCTCGGGCATTGGCGCAGCGATGATTGGCTGGTTCGGCTGCGCGATGCTCTGCTACGTCACGCCGAAAGAACATCTTGGCCTGCCCAACAAAGAGGATGTGAAACAGGGGCTGATTACCTACAAGATTGCCGCTCACGCCGCGGACCTGGCGAAAGGCCATCCGGGCGCGCAGATCCGCGATAACGCGATGTCGAAGGCGCGCTTCGAGTTCCGCTGGGAAGACCAGTTCAACCTCGCGCTCGACCCTTTCACCGCCCGCGCTTATCACGACGAAACCCTGCCGCAGGAGTCGGGCAAAGTGGCGCACTTCTGCTCCATGTGTGGCCCGAAATTCTGCTCAATGAAAATCAGTCAGGAGGTGCGTGACTACGCTGCCGCGCAGACCATCGAAGTGGGGATGGCAGACATGTCAGAAACCTTCCGCGCCAAAGGCGGCGAAATCTACCTCAAAAAAGAGGAGGCATAATGTACCAGCCCGATTTCCCAACGGTGCCCTACCGGCTAGGGCTTTATCCGGTGGTCGATAGCCTGGAATGGATTGAGCGCCTGCTGGATGCTGGGGTTCGCACCCTTCAGCTGCGGATTAAAGATAAGCGCGATGACGAGGTAGAGGCCGATGTGGTGGCCGCCATTGCGCTCGGGCGGCGCTATGATGCCCGCCTGTTTATCAATGACTACTGGCGGCTGGCGATAAAGCATCAGGCTTATGGTGTGCACCTGGGCCAGGAAGATCTGGAAACCACCGATCTGAATGCCATTCGCCACGCAGGGCTGCGTCTGGGCGTCTCCACGCACGATGATATGGAGATCGACGTAGCGCTGGCCGCCCGTCCCTCTTACATCGCACTGGGCCACGTCTTCCCCACACAAACCAAACAGATGCCCTCAGCACCGCAGGGACTGACCCAGTTGGCTCGCCATATTGCCCGCCTGGGGGACTACCCCACCGTAGCCATCGGCGGTATTAGCCTCGAGCGCGCCCCGGCGGTGCTGGAGACTGGCGTAGGCAGTATCGCGGTCGTAAGCGCCATCACCCAGGCTGCAGACTGGCAAGCCGCTACCGCACAGCTTCTGAAGCTGGCAGGAGTGGGCGATGAATGATCGCGACTTTATGCGCTATAGCCGCCAGATATTACTGGAGGATATCGCCATTGATGGGCAGCAAAAGCTGCTTGCCAGCCGGGTACTGATTGTCGGTCTGGGCGGGTTAGGTGCGCCAGCGGCCCTTTACCTGGCGGGAGCCGGGGTCGGCACGCTTGTGCTTGCCGATGATGACGAGGTGCATCTCAGCAATCTGCAGCGGCAAATCCTTTTTACCCCTGACGATCTCAACCAGCCCAAGGCAGAGATAACCCGTCAACGGCTCCATCAGTTGAACCCAAATATCGAATTGATCGCGCGCCAGGCGCGGCTAAGCGGACAGAGCCTGCAGCATGACGTCGCCCTGGCCGACGTGGTGCTCGACTGTACCGACAACATGTCCACCCGCCAGGCAATCAATGCTGCCTGCGTGTCGCTCGATACGCCGTTAATCACCGCCAGTGCCGTCGGCTTTGGTGGGCAGATGATGGTACTCACGCCACCCTGGGCGCAGGGATGTTATCGCTGCCTGTGGCCGGACGATGCCGAGCCTGAACGCAACTGCCGCACGGCGGGTGTGCTTGGCCCGGTCGTGGGGGTAATGGGTACGCTGCAGGCGCTGGAAGCCATCAAACTGCTTTGCGGAATCAACACCGGACATAACGCGCTACGCCTGTTCGATGCGCGAGCCGGCAGCTGGCGGCAGTTGGCCTTGCAGCGCGCCAAGGGCTGCACCGTCTGTGGAGGGCAACATGCGCATTCAGTTTAACGATGAGCCGATGCAGTGCGTAGAGGGGTTAACGGTTGCCGCCCTGCTAGACCAGCTGCGTCAGCTTAAGCCGGGCGTGGCCCTGGCACTTAATCAACAGATCCTGCCGCGCGAGCGGTGGGAACATCAGCAGGTGAGCGAAGGCGATCACATCCTGCTTTTTCAGGTCATCGCAGGAGGCTGAATGTTACGTATTGCTGATAGAACCTTTGAATCACATCTGTTTACCGGAACCGGAAAATTTGCCTCGTCCCAGTTGATGGTGGAGGCTATCCGCGAAAGCGGCAGCCAGCTCGTTACGCTGGCGATGAAACGCGTGGATCTGCGTAACCACAGCGACGCAATCCTCGCCCCGCTGCTGGAGGCCGGGGTGACGCTATTGCCCAATACCTCCGGTGCCAAGACCGCCGAAGAGGCCGTCTTTGCCGCGCAGCTGGCGCGTGAAGCGCTGGGCACAAGCTGGCTCAAGCTGGAGATCCATCCGGATGCCCGCTGGTTGTTACCCGATCCTGTCGAAACGCTAAAAGCTGCAGAGATGCTGGTAAAACAAGGATTTACCGTACTGCCTTACTGCGGCGCGGACCCGGTGCTCTGTAAACGGCTGGAAGTGGCGGGCTGTGCGGCAGTCATGCCGCTGGGGGCGCCGATTGGCTCGAACCAGGGGCTGGAGACCCGCGCGATGCTGGAGATCATCATCGAGCAGGCCACCGTACCGGTGGTGGTAGATGCCGGCATCGGCGTCCCAAGCCATGCCGCCCAGGCGCTGGAGATGGGTGCCGATGCGGTACTGGTCAATACGGCGATTGCCGTTGCCGACGACCCGGTGCTGATGGCCCGCGCCTTCCGCCTGGCGGTAGAAGCAGGCCTGCTGGCTCGTCAGTCTGGCCCCGGTTCACGCAGCATGCTGGCGCAGGCCACCAGCCCGCTCACCGGCTTTCTGGAGGCGCGGTGATGAAGACCTTTACCGATCGCTGGCGCCAGCTCGACTGGGATGATATTCGCCTGCGTATTCACAGCAAAACCGCTGCCGACGTCCAGCGGGCATTAGCGGCACGTCATCCCGGCCGTGAAGAGATGATGGCCTTGCTCTCCCCGGCGGCCGATGCTTATCTGGAACCCATGGCGCAGCGGGCGCAGCGCCTGACCCGGCAGCGTTTTGGCAATACGGTCAGCTTTTACGTGCCCCTCTATCTCTCGAACTTGTGTGCCAACGACTGCACTTATTGCGGTTTTTCAATGAGTAACCGAATCAAGCGCAAAACACTGGATGCGCAGGAGATTGCCCGGGAATGCGCCGCGATTCGTGAGATGGGGTTTGAACATCTACTGCTGGTAACGGGCGAACATCAATCGAAGGTGGGCATGGACTATTTTCGCCGCCATTTTCCGGACATTCGCCGCCAGTTCTCCTCCTTACAGATGGAGATCCAGCCGCTCTCTCAGGAGGAGTACGCAGAGCTTAAAACTCTCGGCCTGGACGGGGTGCTGGTTTATCAGGAGACGTACCACGAGAAGGTCTATGCCCAACACCATCTGAAAGGGAAAAAACAGGACTTCTTCTGGCGGCTGGAGACTCCGGATCGCCTTGGTCGCGCCGGAATCGACAAGATTGGCCTGGGATCGCTCACAGGTCTTTCCGACAGCTGGCGAGTGGACTGTTATATGGTGGCGGAGCATCTGCTGTGGCTACAACAGCATTACTGGCAAAGCCGCTACTCCATCTCCTTTCCGCGCCTGCGCCCCTGTGCCGGGGGGATCCAGCCCACCTCCATTATGGATGAACGCCAGCTGGTGCAGACCATCTGCGCCTTTCGCCTGCTGGCGCCTGACGTTGAGCTGTCACTCTCTACGCGTGAATCGCCGGCATTTCGCGATCGCGTCGTCCCGCTGGCCATTAACAACGTGAGCGCCTTTTCAAAAACCCAGCCAGGCGGATACGCTGACGATCATCCGGAGCTGGAGCAATTCGCGCCGCACGATGGGCGCCGTCCGGAAGAGGTGGCGGCGGCCCTGTCAGGGCAAGGATTGCAGCCGGTCTGGAAGGATTGGGATAGCTGGCTGGGGCGCGCTTCGCAATCTCGCTGAAACGCACTGTAAAAGTATGAAAGGGTGTCGAGACTGCTCGACATCCTCACAACGGGCCGTTGTTCACAAAGGTCCGTTTTTTTATCTTAACTGCGTCAATAATCCTTATTGACCAGGGCGAATACTTTCTTCCTCTTTCGCCCTGCCTTCTCTTAGTCATTCACGGCACACGCTGAAATCTTCAAATAAATTTGAATTAATAAGCCAGGTCTTAAGCCAAATCATCCTCGTTTTAATTAACGGCAGTATACTTATCAACCACAGGCCGGGCGAAACCATAACGCCAGGGTTTCTACATTTTATTTATTCTGGAATGATTTATTACTGATGGCGCTTCAAAACAGAAAGCTTTCTTTTACAACTCCCATTATGGTGAGCTTTGCGGGCATCCTGCTCAGTTTTGTGCTGATCGCGGTGTTTATTATAGGGACTCAGCGTAAAGATTTTCTGGACGACTATCATCAGATTAACCGTAACTTCACCCATAACCTGGCGGTGAATTACACGGAATCTATCCTGCGAGAAAATGATTACATCCTGGGGCGAGCGGCTACGTTTTTCTCGCGTAATGAGCAACTTGAGAAGATGGTCACCGGCGATCCGACGCAGGGTTTGCAACTGCTGATGCATTTGCAAAATCTGATGCCCAGTGTCTCGTCCATCTCCCTGGCCGATGTCCAGGGCCACCATTTGCGAGCTCCGGCCATCATTGCTGATAAAACGAGCGAGACCTTCGATGCCCGCACCCGCCCGTGGTTTATGGCACAGGCTGAATCCAGCACCTTTAGCCGCTATACCCGCCCGTATAAAGACTTCTTCACCCATCATCCCACAGTCACCCTCTTCAAACCGGTGATCTCGCCGGAAGGCAGGCTGAAAGGTACGCTCGCCTTCCACCTCGACCTGGCATCCATGGGCTTTACCCTGCGCCAGATGGTCTCTCCGGTGCAGGGGGAGTTTTTTGTCGTGGAACGAGACGGGAAAGTGATCCTGCATCCGGACACCGGTGTGCTCTTCAAATCCTACGTTAGCGAAAAGCTAATGGATCAGATGACCAGCGGCGAGGGACATATTTACGATGAATCCACTCACGCCTGGTATTATTACTACTCGTTTACGAATCCCGACTGGTTCGTTATTTATCGGGTCTCCAGTGCGGCGCTCGATGCCCTGATCCGTCATGAAACCAACATTGTGGCCTGGGGGCTTGCCCTTGCGGCTATTACCATTTTGCTTTTTGGCCTGTACCTGCGTCATGCCTCGCGAAGCGTGCTGATGAATATCATCAACGCCATTAAAACCGGTGACGTGAAGCAGGCCCCGCGCCTGGAGGCAATGCTGAGCAAAGCCATAGAAAGTAATAAGGAGAGGGAGCTCTCCTGGGTGCGACAAGCCACCATCGATGCGCTGACCGGTTGCAAAAATCGACGCGCCTTCGATACCGATATCGCCGCCCTGATTAACGATCACCATCCGTTCTCCATGGCGTTAATTGATATTGATAATTTCAAAACTATTAACGATACCTGGGGGCATCTCACCGGCGATATCGTGCTACGTAATGTGGCCCGGGAAGGTATTCAGGTAATGCAGCCCCATGGCGTGTCGGTTTATCGCTACGGTGGTGAAGAGTTTGCCGTACTCTTCCCGGCGCAACAGAATGATGCCGCGAACACCTTGCTGGAAAACTGGCGCGTACGGGTTGCCGAACGCAACTGGCGTGAAGAGGGACTCAGCGTGACCTTTAGCGCCGGGCTGGGCGAGTGGCACCAGGAGCCGCAGGCACAGTTTGTGGGCAGCGTGGATGAAGCACTCTACAAAGCCAAACAGTCGGGTAAAAACCGCATCATTCGCACACCTTCCGTCTGACCACTATCCTCATAAGATGCCCGTTTTAACGGGCATTTGCCCTCCTTTGTAAAATTTGTAACCGGTTTCAGAAAATTGCCCGTTTCTTTGTGATGCCAGACACACAATCGCGGTAAAGCGGTTGTTGAAGCAGACGGCACGGGATAATTATCAATAAACACATGTAGATCGAGGCTGACTATGAAGAACATCGTTTTATGCTGTGCAGCGGGAATGTCGACCAGCATGCTGGTTCAGCGCATGAAAGACGCCGCGCAGAAAAAAGGGGTCGAAGTAAGCATTAAAGCCGTGCCGGTTGCTGAGTTTAAAGATGAGATCGCTACCGCTGACATCGTATTACTGGGGCCACAGGTTAAATACGAGCAAGCAAAACTGCAGGCCCAGGCCGAGCCGCTGGGTAAAAAAGTCGCGGTGATCGACATGATGGATTACGGCATGATGAAAGGTGATGTCGTGCTGGAAAAAGCGCTGAAACTACTGGAGTAATCATGGAAGATTTAGAAACCACGATCATGGAACTGCTGGTTAATGCGGGCGCGGCGCGCAGTGCGGCTTTAACGGCATTGCAAATGGCGCGTAAAGGCGATTTTGACGATGCTGAAAAGGCAATGGAAGAGTCACGCGAATACGTGAAACATGCTCACGTTATTCAGACCCAGCTTATTGGGCTGGATGAAGGAACAGGCAAACTGCCGGTCAACCTGATTACCGTTCACTCCCAGGATCATCTGATGAACGCGATGGTTATTCAGGATCTGGCGGGCGATATGATCGAACTTTATCGGCGCATTCCATTAGTCAAATAACCCCTCCCAGATATAAAAAAAACCCGCCGAAGCGGGTTTTTTATTAGCTGAAGGCACGATTACTCGTTGTCGGAACCGCCCAGACCTGCGTTCAGCAGCTCTGCCAGGCTTGCAGAAGCATCTTCTGCAGTCACCTGTGGTGCAGCTGGCAGTTCGCCCGCTGCGCGACGGCGCATACGATCCTGGTGGTACGCATAACCGGTACCAGCCGGGATCAGACGACCCACGATAACGTTCTCTTTCAGACCGCGCAGTTCGTCGCGTTTGCCCGCAACGGCTGCTTCGGTAAGCACACGAGTGGTCTCCTGGAACGATGCCGCGGAGATGAAGGACTCGGTTGCCAGAGACGCTTTGGTGATACCCAGCAGGTCACGTGCGAAGGTCGCACTGTTTTTGCCGTTCGCTTCCAGATCGCGGTTTGCAATCTTAACGCGAGAGTATTCAACCTGCTCACCTTCGAGGAACTCGGAGCTGCCCGCGTTCACGATGGTGGCTTTACGCAGCATCTGACGAACGATAACTTCGATGTGCTTATCGTTGATCTTAACGCCCTGCAGACGGTAAACGTCCTGTACTTCGTTGGTGATATAACGCGTTACCGCGTGTACGCCACGAAGACGCAGAATGTCGTGCGGTGCTTCTGGACCATCGGAAACCACGTCACCACGTTCTACACGTTCACCTTCAAACACGTTGAGCTGACGCCATTTCGGAATCATCTCTTCGTACGGTTCGCTGCCATCCAGCGGCGTGATCACCAGGCGGCGTTTACCTTTGGTCTCTTTACCGAAGGAGATAATACCGCTGATTTCCGCCAGGATTGCCGGCTCTTTCGGACGACGTGCTTCGAACAGGTCCGCAACGCGTGGCAGACCACCGGTGATGTCCTTGGTACCGCCGGATTCCTGAGGAATACGCGCCAGGGTGTCACCAGAGCTGATCTGTACGCCATCTTCCAGCTGAACGATCGCTTTACCTGGCAGGAAGTACTGAGCCGGCATATCCGTGCCCGGGATCAGAACATCGTTACCGTTGGCATCAACGATTTTCAGTGCTGGACGCAGATCTTTACCGCCTGCGGTACGTTCTGCAGAATCCAGAACAACCAGCGAGGAGAGACCGGTCAGTTCGTCGGTCTGACGCGTAATGGTCTGGCCGTCGATCATGTCGGTGAAGCGGATGAAACCAGCCACTTCGGTGATAACCGGCATGGTGTGTGGATCCCAGTTTGCTACGGTTTCGCCGCCAGCAACCTGCTCGCCATCACCTTTAGCCATAACAGCACCGTAAGGTACTTTATAGCTCTCTTTGGTACGACCGAATTCGTCGATCAGCTTCAGCTCGGTGTTACGTGAGGTGACAACCAGCTTGCCTGAAGAGTTAACAACAGACTTCGCGTTGCTGAGCTTGATGCTACCTTTGTTTTTCACCTGGATGCTGGATTCAGCAGCCGCACGAGATGCCGCACCACCAATGTGGAACGTACGCATCGTCAGCTGTGTACCCGGCTCACCGATGGACTGTGCCGCGATAACACCGATTGCTTCACCTTTGTTGATGATGTGGCCACGCGCCAGGTCACGACCATAGCAGTGTGCACATACACCAAAGTCGGTGTCACAGGATACAACGGAACGCACTTTCACGGAGTCGACAGAGTTCGCTTCCAGCAGGTCACACCAGTGCTCGTGCAGCAGCGTGTTGCGTGGAACCAGAATGTCTGCGGTACCCGGCTTCAGAATGTCTTCCGCGGTAACACGACCCAGTACGCGATCGCGCAGTGGCTCTTTAACATCACCACCCTCGATAACCGGGGTCATGGTGATACCTTCGAGGGTGCCACAATCGTCTTCGGTAACAACCAGGTCCTGCGCAACGTCAACCAGACGACGCGTCAGATAACCGGAGTTCGCGGTTTTCAGTGCGGTATCCGCCAGACCTTTACGCGCACCGTGCGTGGAGATGAAGTACTGGAGTACGTTCAGACCTTCACGGAAGTTCGCGGTGATTGGCGTTTCGATGATGGAGCCATCTGGCTTCGCCATCAGACCACGCATACCTGCCAGCTGACGAATCTGTGCCGCAGAACCACGCGCACCGGAGTCGGCCATCATGTAGATGCTGTTGAAGGAGACCTGCTGCTCTTCGACGCCGTCACGGTTAATCACGGTTTCGGTCTGCAGGTTGTCCATCATCGCCTTGGATACACGATCGTTCGCCGCAGCCCAGATATCGATAACTTTGTTATAGCGTTCGCCTGCGGTTACCAGACCAGACTGGAACTGCTCCTGGATTTCGGCAACTTCAGCTTCTGCTTCGCTGATGATCTCGTATTTCTTCTCTGGGATCACCATGTCATCGATACCAACAGATGCACCTGAACGCGCTGCATAAGCAAAGCCGGTGTACATCGTCTGGTCAGCGAAGATAACGGTCGGTTTCAGGCCCAGAATACGGTAACAGGTGTTCAGCATTTTGGAGATTGCTTTCTTGCCCAGCGCCTGGTTGACGATGGAGAAAGGCAGACCTTTCGGTACGATCATCCACAGAATCGCACGACCCACGGTCGTGTCTTTCAGGCTGGTGGTCGCAACGAATTCGCCGTTAGCATCTTTTTCGTATTCAGTGATACGCACTTTAACGCGCGCATGCAGAGAGGCCAGGCCAGCGCGGTAAATACGCTCAGCTTCTTTCGGGCCAGTCAGCACCATGCCTTCGCCTTTAGCGTTAACACAGTCACGGGTCATGTAGTACAGACCCAGTACAACGTCCTGAGAAGGAACGATGATTGGCTCACCGTTCGCTGGAGACAGGATGTTGTTGGTAGACATCATCAGCGCACGCGCTTCCAGCTGGGCTTCCAGCGTCAGCGGTACGTGAACAGCCATCTGGTCACCATCGAAGTCGGCGTTATAAGCCGCACAAACCAGCGGGTGCAGCTGAATAGCTTTACCTTCGATCAGTACTGGCTCAAAGGCCTGGATACCCAGACGGTGCAGAGTTGGTGCACGGTTCAGCAGGACCGGGTGTTCGCGGATAACTTCGTCCAGGATATCCCAAACGACAGCTTCTTCGCGCTCAACCATTTTCTTAGCGGCTTTGATGGTGGTGGCCAGGCCACGCAGCTCCAGCTTGCCGTAGATGAACGGTTTGAACAGCTCCAGCGCCATTTTCTTCGGCAGACCGCACTGATGCAGACGCAGGTATGGACCTACGGTGATTACAGAACGACCGGAGTAGTCAACACGCTTACCGAGCAGGTTCTGACGGAAACGACCCTGCTTACCTTTGATCATGTCGGCCAAAGATTTCAGAGGACGCTTGTTAGAACCGGTGATCGCACGACCGCGACGACCGTTATCCAGCAGGGCGTCGACCGCTTCCTGCAGCATACGTTTTTCGTTGCGTACGATGATGTCCGGCGCAGCCAGATCCAGCAGACGTTTCAGACGGTTATTACGGTTGATAACGCGACGATACAGATCGTTCAGATCTGACGTTGCGAAACGACCACCATCCAGCGGAACCAGCGGACGCAGATCTGGCGGCAGAACCGGCAGAACGGTCAGGATCATCCACTCTGGTTTGTTACCAGACTGAACGAACGCTTCCAGCAGCTTGATACGCTTGGTCAGCTTTTTACGCTTGGTTTCGGAGTTGGTTTCGTTCAGCTCTTCACGCAGCTGCTCGCACTCTTGCTCCAGATCCATGCTCTTCAGCAGGGCCTGGATAGCTTCCGCACCCATCTTCGCGTCGAATTCGTCACCGAACTCTTCCAGCGCGTCCAGATACTGTTCTTCGGTCAGAATCTGGTTACGTTCCAGGTTCGTCATCCCGCCTTCGATCACAACATAAGATTCGAAGTACAGAACACGTTCGATATCGCGCAGCGGCATATCCAGCAGCAAACCGATACGGGACGGCAGAGATTTCAGGAACCAGATGTGCGCAGTTGGAGACGCCAGCTCGATGTGGCCCATACGCTCACGGCGTACTTTGGTCTGGGTCACTTCAACGCCGCACTTCTCACAGATCACACCACGGTGTTTCAGGCGCTTGTACTTACCGCACAGGCACTCGTAATCTTTTACTGGCCCAAAGATACGGGCGCAGAAAAGGCCGTCACGCTCTGGTTTGAACGTACGGTAGTTGATGGTTTCCGGCTTTTTAACTTCACCGAAAGACCATGAACGGATCATGTCTGGCGAAGCCAGAGCAATTTTGATCGCATCAAACTCTTCGGTTTTAGTCTGCGCTTTCAGAAACTTTAATAAATCTTTCACGGATTTGCTCCCGTCGGAGTTAGCACAATCTGGTGTCGGGGGTTAACCCGACACCAGTGACCTGTTTGAGCGAGAATTACTCGTCTTCCAGTTCGATGTTGATACCCAGCGAACGAATCTCTTTCAACAGTACGTTGAAGGACTCTGGCATGCCTGGTTCCATCTGATGGTTGCCGTCCACGATGTTTTTATACATCTTAGTACGACCGTTTACGTCATCAGACTTAACGGTAAGCATTTCCTGCAGGGTGTATGCTGCGCCGTATGCTTCAAGCGCCCACACTTCCATCTCACCGAAGCGCTGACCACCGAACTGCGCCTTACCACCCAGCGGCTGCTGAGTAACCAGGCTGTAAGAACCGGTAGAACGCGCGTGCATCTTGTCGTCAACCAGGTGGTTCAGTTTCAGCATGTACATGTAGCCAACGGTTACCGGACGCTCAAACTGCTCGCCAGTACGACCGTCGAACAGTGTGATCTGACCGGAAGTCGGCAGGCCACCCAGCTGTAACAGTTCCTTGATTTCAGACTCTTTCGCACCATCGAAGACCGGCGTCGCGATTGGCATACCCTTACGCAGGTTTTCAGCCAGACGCAGCACTTCTTCATCGCTGAAGGTGTTCAGGTCAACTTTCTGGCGAACGTCAGTGCCCAGATCGTACGCACGCTGGATGAATTCGCGCAGTTTCGCGACTTCTTCCTGCTGCTTCAGCATGGCGTTGATTTTCTCGCCGATACCTTTCGCAGCCATACCCAGGTGAGTTTCGAGGATCTGACCAATGTTCATACGAGACGGTACGCCAAGCGGGTTCAGTACGATATCTACCGGCGTACCGTTAGCATCGTGCGGCATATCTTCGATCGGGTTGATCTTAGAGATAACACCCTTGTTACCGTGACGACCTGCCATTTTATCACCAGGCTGGATCTGACGTTTAACGGCCAGATAAACCTTAACAATCTTCAGCACGCCCGGTGCCAGATCGTCGCCCTGAGTGATTTTACGGCGCTTCGCTTCGAGTTTTTTCTCGAACTCGTGTTTCAGCTCGTCGTACTGCTCAGCCAGCTGTTCCAGCTGATTCTGTTTCTCTTCGTCGGTCAGGCCCAGTTCCAGCCAGCGATCGCGTGGCAGCTTGTCGAGCTTCTCAGCTTCAACACCACCGGCAACCAGCACCGCATAGATACGGCTGAACAGACCCGCTTCGAGGATCTGCAGTTCTTCAGACAGGTCTTTCTTAGCCTGTTTGAGCTGCATCTCTTCGATTTCCAGCGCACGTTTATCTTTCTCAACGCCGTCACGGGTGAAGACCTGAACGTCAATAACCGTACCGGAAACACCGTTTGGTACGCGCAGAGAAGAGTCTTTAACGTCAGACGCTTTCTCACCGAAGATTGCACGCAGCAGTTTCTCTTCTGGCGTCAGCTGGGTTTCACCTTTCGGCGTCACTTTACCTACCAGAATATCGCCGCCGGTCACTTCCGCACCGATGTAAACGATACCGGATTCATCCAGTTTGGAGAGCGCTGCTTCACCCACGTTCGGGATGTCGGCAGTGATCTCTTCCGGCCCCAGCTTGGTGTCACGGGACACACATGCCAGTTCCTGAATGTGAATCGTGGTGAAACGATCTTCCTGAACCACACGCTCGGAAACGAGGATGGAGTCTTCGAAGTTGTAACCGTTCCACGGCATGAACGCTACGCGCATGTTCTGACCGAGCGCCAGTTCACCGAGGTCGGTGGACGGACCGTCTGCCAGCACGTCGCCGCGCTCAACCGGCTCACCCAGAGAGACACATGGCATCTGGTTGATGCAGGTGTTCTGGTTAGAACGGGTGTACTTCGTCAGGTTATAGATGTCGATACCTGCTTCGCCCGGGTACATCTCGTCTTCGTTAACTTTGATAACGATACGGGAGGCATCCACGTACTGAACCAGACCGCCACGTTTAGCAACCGCAGTTACACCGGAGTCAACGGCAACAGCACGTTCCATACCGGTACCAACCAGCGGCTTATCAGCACGCAGAGTTGGAACGGCCTGACGCTGCATGTTCGCACCCATCAATGCACGGTTGGCGTCATCGTGTTCCAGGAACGGGATCAGGGACGCACCGACGGATACCACCTGCTGGGTGGAAACGTCCATGTAGTCAACCTGGTCACGGCTGAACAGGCTGGATTCGCCTTTGCTACGACAGGTAACCAGATCTTCTACAAAGTGGCCTTCGTCATCCAGGTTGGAGTTCGCCTGAGCAATAACGTAGTTGCCTTCTTCGATAGCAGACAGGTAATGAATTTCGTCGGTTACAACACCGTCAGTCACTTTACGATACGGGGTCTCGAGGAAACCGTATTCGTTAGTCTGTGCGTACACGGACAGGGAGTTGATCAGACCGATGTTTGGACCTTCAGGCGTTTCGATTGGACATACGCGACCATAGTGAGTCGGGTGTACGTCTCGAACTTCGAAGCCTGCACGTTCACGGGTCAGACCGCCTGGGCCGAGTGCAGAGATACGACGCTTGTGCGTAATCTCAGACAGCGGGTTGTTCTGGTCCATAAACTGAGACAGCTGGCTGGAACCGAAGAACTCTTTCACTGCTGCAGAGATTGGCTTAGCGTTGATCATATCCTGAGGCATCAGGGTATCCAGATCGCCCAGAGACAGACGCTCTTTAACCGCACGCTCAACACGTACCAGGCCAACACGGAACTGGTTTTCTGCCATTTCGCCTACGGAACGGATACGACGGTTGCCGAGGTGGTCGATATCATCCACTTCGCCTTTACCGTTACGGATATCGATGAGCTTCTTCATCACTTCGATGATGTCTTCTTTGCTCAGGATACCGGAACCTTCGATCGTGTCACGCAGCAGAGAACGGTTGAACTTCATACGACCAACCGCGGACAGATCGTAGCGGTCTTCGGAGAAGAACAGGTTCTCGAACAGGCTTTCAGCCGCTTCGCGAGTCGGTGGCTCACCCGGGCGCATCATGCGGTAGATTTCTACCAGCGCGCTCAGACGATCGTTAGTTGGGTCGACACGTACTGTCTCAGAGATGTACGGACCGTGGTCCAGATCGTTGGTGAACAGCGTTTCGATACGCTTGTGACCAGACTGGCTCAGCTTCGCCAGCAGATCCAGGCTCAGCTCCATGTTCGCCGGGCAGATCAGCTCGCCAGTCGATTCGTCAACGTAATCTTTTGCCGCGACTTTGCCAGCGATGTATTCAACCGGTACTTCGATGTGTTTGATTTCATCTTTTTCCAGCTGACGGATATGGCGCGCGGTGATGCGGCGGCCTTTTTCCACGTACACTTTGCCGTCGGCTTCGATGTCGAACGATGCGGTATCACCACGCAGACGCTCAGGCACCAGCTCCATTTGCAGCTTGTTGTCGCGAATTTCAAAGACCACTTTCTCAAAGAACAGGTCCAGGATCTGTTCAGTGGTGTATTGCAGCGCACGCAGAATGATGGTCGCAGGCAGTTTACGACGACGGTCGATACGGACAAACAGGTTGTCTTTAGGATCGAACTCGAAGTCCAGCCAGGAACCACGGTAAGGGATGATGCGCGCGTTATACAGTACTTTACCGGAAGAGTGTGTTTTACCTTTATCGCTGTCGAAGAAGACGCCCGGGCTACGGTGCAGCTGGGAAACGATAACACGCTCAGTACCGTTGATAACGAAAGTACCGTTGTCTGTCATGAGTGGAATTTCACCCATGTAGACTTCTTGTTCTTTAATGTCTTTTACGGTGCCTTCCGGCGCTTCGCGCTCGTAGATCACCAGACGCAGTTTTACGCGCAGCGGTGCAGAGTAGGTCACGCCACGGATCTGACATTCCTGAACGTCAAACACCGGTTCGCCAAGGCGATAGCTGACGTACTGCAGCTCGGAATTACCGCTGTAGCTCTGAATCGGGAACACGGAACGGAAGGCGGCTTCCAGACCGTACTGCCCTTCAGGATCTTGCTCGATAAACTTCTGGAACGAGTCAAGCTGGATAGAAAGGAGATATGGAATGTCCAGAACTTGTGGACGTTTACCAAAATCCTTACGAATACGTTTTTTCTCGGTATAGGAGTAAACCATAGGGTTCCTCAGCTCGCTGACAAGTCGACCCATCTGTCCGACGGAGGGACAGTTTGTGCAACACCATTTTGTGGACCGGAAAATTGAATACTTTCCGCAATACCTGTTGCTATCACGCTTAAATCATTTCGTCGCGATTTACACAGAGCGAGCACTCTGTCGCAATATATTAAGTCGTCGATAGAAACAAGCATTGTCAGGCAAACCAGCAGTCAAACAGTGTGAAATGCTACTGGCGCCTTACAGCGCAAAAAGGCTGGTGACTAAAAAGTCACCAGCCATCAGCCTAATTGCTCAGGCTGCAACCGGAAGGGTTGGCTTATTTAACTTCAACTTCAGCGCCAGCTTCTTCCAGAGATTTTTTCAGTGCTTCTGCGTCGTCTTTGCTCACGCCTTCTTTCAGCGCAGCTGGAGCAGATTCTACCAGGTCTTTAGCTTCTTTCAGACCCAGGCCAGTTGCGCCACGTACTGCTTTGATAACAGCAACTTTGTTAGCGCCAGCAGCTTTCAGAATTACGTCGAATTCAGTTTTTTCTTCAGCAGCTTCAGCCGGGCCAGCAGCTACAGCTACAGCAGCAGCAGCGGAAACACCGAATTTTTCTTCCATTGCAGAAATCAGTTCTACAACGTCCATTACGGACATAGCGGATACTGCTTCAATGATTTGATCTTTAGTGATAGACATTTAAATTGTTCCTGAAAATCAGAATAAGTTTATACGTAAGCAAATGCTTTATAAAGATAACTGCGATTAAGCAGCTTCTTTTGCATCGCGAACAGCAGCCAGAGTGCGAACCAGTTTGCCAGCCGAAGCTTCTTTCATGGTTGCCATCAGGCGTGCAATTGCTTCTTCGTAGGTCGGCAGGGTTGCCAGGCGATCGATTTGCGATGCCGGGATCAACTCACCTTCAAAGGCTGCAGCTTTAACCTCGAATTTTGCATTCGCTTTCGCGAACTCTTTGAACAGACGAGCAGCAGCGCCCGGGTGTTCCATAGAGTATGCAATCAAGGTTGGACCAACAAACGTGTCTTTCAGGCACTCGAACTGAGTACCTTCAACTACGCGGCGCAGCAGGGTGTTACGAACAACACGCATGTAAACGCCAGCTTCACGACCTGCTTTACGCAGTTCAGTCATTTTATCTACAGTAACGCCACGGGAATCCGCAACTACTGCAGACAGCGCGCCTTTGGCTACTTCGCTGACTTCAGCAACAATCGCTTGTTTGTCTTGAAGATTTAAAGCCATTAGCTTTGCTCCTGGATGTTTGCCAGGGCTCATGCCCTGGAACTCACTTCACTCTCCCAAACGGAAAGAGCGTCTTAATACGGTGAGCAGAAACAAGCCAGAGTATCCAAAAATAATCTTAGCGTTCTGTCACCGTCTACGCAGGGGATTAAGTCTCTTGCGAAACACCTGCGGTCTTCGACGGAGGCCTGGATAGGCCAGGCTCCAACGAACAATTCGGTTACCTGCTAACCATAGTTAGCAAACGTGGGCGAAGATTGTAGACAAAATCACCGCCCACGTAAAGGTATTAGTTTGCAGCAGCGCTCAGACCAGACTGGTCAACTGCAACACCTGCACCCATGGTGGTGGAGATGCTAACTTTCTTGATGTACACGCCTTTCGCCTGAGTTGGTTTTGCTTTTTTCAGCGCAACCAGCAGAGATTCCAGGTTTTCTTTCAGTTTGTCAGCGTCAAAGTCCACTTTACCGATGGTGGTGTGGATGATGCCGTTTTTGTCGTTACGATAACGAACCTGACCTGCTTTAGCGTTCTTAACCGCTTCAGCAACGTTAGGAGTTACAGTACCAACTTTCGGGTTTGGCATCAGGCCGCGTGGACCCAGAACCTGGCCCAGCTGGCCAACAACGCGCATTGCATCCGGGGAAGCAATAACAACGTCAAAGTTCATTTCGCCTTTCTTGATCTGATCAGCCAGATCTTCCATACCTACCAGTTCAGCGCCGGCAGCTTTAGCAGCTTCAGCGTTTGCACCCTGAGCAAATACAGCTACGCGAACGGAACGGCCAGTACCGTGTGGCAGTACAGTTGCGCCACGAACGTTCTGATCGGATTTACGAGCGTCGATGCCCAGGTTAACGGCAACGTCAACGCTTTCAACGAACTTAGCGGTAGCCAGTTCTTTCAGCAGAGCGATAGCTTCGTTGATGTCGTACTGTTTGGTCGCATCAACTTTGTCACGGATCACGGACATGCGCTTGGTCAGTTTAGCCATTTCTTAGTCCTCCACTACCAGGCCCATGGAACGTGCAGTACCTTCAATGGAGCGAGTCATCGCTTCAATGTCGGCGCCAGTCATGTCGGCAGCTTTGGTCTGCGCGATTTCCTGCAGCTGAGCGCGGGAAATTTTACCCACTTTGTCTTTGTTCGGCTTACCGGAACCAGACTTGATGCCCGCTGCTTTCTTCAGCAGAACTGCTGCTGGAGGGGTTTTGGTAACGAAAGTGAAAGAACGGTCAGCGTATACAGTGATAACAACTGGGATTGGCAGACCTTTTTCCAGGGATTCAGTTTTTGCGTTGAACGCTTTACAGAATTCCATGATGTTCACACCCTGCTGACCCAGAGCTGGACCAACTGGTGGACTTGGGTTCGCCATACCAGCTGCAACCTGCAGCTTGACGTAGGCTTGTACTTTCTTAGCCATTCTAAAATCCTCTGATTGGGTAATAACGCCTCAAGGAGGCTCCCCGTGAATAAAAATCGTCTTACGGGCAAGGCCCATAAAAACAAAAGGCGCGAAATTGTATTCCAATCTCGCGCCTGGTGCAACGATTAGATCGCCGCTTTTTTGATCGCTGCTTAGGCTTTTTCTACCTGAGCGAAGTCCAGTTCTACCGGGGTCGCACGACCAAAGATAGAAACAGAAACTTTCAGGCGGGACTTCTCGTAGTCCACTTCTTCGACCACGCCATTAAAGTCAGCAAACGGACCGTCATTAACACGAACCATTTCACCCGGTTCAAACAGCGTTTTCGGACGCGGCTTATCACCCACCTGCTGCAGGCGGTTCATAATCGCATCAACTTCTTTGTCGCTGATTGGCGCCGGACGGTCAGACGTGCCGCCGATAAAGCCCATTACGCGCGGTACGCTGCGCACTAAGTGCCAGCTTGCGTCGTTCATCACCATCTGAACAAGCACGTAACCCGGGAAGAATTTGCGCTCACTTTTGCGACGCTGGCCGCCACGGATCTCAACCACTTCTTCGGTTGGAACCATAACTTCGCCAAACAACTCTTCCATATTATGTAATTTGATATGCTCACGCAGCGACGTTGCTACGCGGCCTTCAAAACCGGAAAACGCCTGAACGACGTACCAGCGCTTTTTAGGGGCTTCAGACATCTCAGAACCTCAGGCCAGTGATAAAGGATACCAGGCGAACCAGAATACCATCCAGTCCCCACAGGATCAGTGACATTACCGCGGTAACCGCAGCCACAATTAACGTGGTGTGCAGAGTTTCCTGGCGAGTCGGCCAAATGACCTTACGGACTTCGGTTCTCGCTTCGCGGGCAAAAGCGACGGTCGCTTTACCTTTGGTCGTCAACAGCGCGACACCACCCGCTGCAGCAATCAGAATAACCACTGCCAGCGCGCGTAGCGGCAGCATCATGTCACGATAAAGATAATTGCCTACGATAGCCACAATCAGCAGTACGGCAACAACTACCCACTTCATCGCTTCCAGGCCGCGCCCGCTCCCTTGAGCTTCGGTATTCGCACTCATAAACCAACCTGTCAGAAGAATTCTACAAACATTTTCACCCCGCGAGCGCGAGGCGAACCTAACCGAAATGCTCTATATGAGTTTCGGACTTACGCCCTCTACAGAGCCTGTCTCAGCAATGATTATGACAAATAAAATCACTGATGAGCCAGGTTCTGGTTCGAAAGCGTGCAAAAAGGGCATCAAATGATGCCCTTTCTTTGCGCATTGCGTCAAATGTTATCAGCAATTAACCGAGAACTTTAGCAACCACGCCCGCGCCAACGGTACGACCGCCTTCACGGATTGCGAAACGCAGACCGTCGTCCATCGCGATTGGGTGGATCAGAGTCACAACCATCTTGATGTTGTCGCCTGGCATTACCATCTCAACACCTTCTGGCAGTTCGATGGTA
>NZ_DBUS01000001.1:0-96266 GCF_002308415.1 Leclercia sp. UBA1284 | reverse complement strand
GTTAAAGAGCAGTGCCGCTTCGTTTTTCGCTGCGGCGCGGGGTGTGCATATTACGCTTTCCCGCTTCAGAGTCAAGCAATTATTTTTGCTTTTCTCCGGGATTCTTCAACCGCCTCAGCGGGAGAACCCTTCTGACCCGGCGGCTTGCTTGCCGTTGTTCCGTGTCAGTGGAGGCGCATTATAGGGAGTTCTTCGGCGGTGACAAGCAGAAAATACAAAAAACTTTTCGTTCGCTCATTTTTCATTCTTAATGCTTATTTTAACCACTAATTGCCGTTTAATTGGGCAATTTCGCGGGCAAAACCGGTCACTTGCTGCCAGTCGGTATACACCACCTCTTTACGCGTATCCGTTTCACCGCCAGTCATCTTCATAATAAGACGAATCATAAAACGGTCGTACCAGCGATAGCGCGGGTAACGCAAGGCCCCGGCAAAGACAGCACACAGCTGCGGCTGCCAGGGAGAGTTCAGCAGGAACTTACGTGTATAGCTATTCGTTTGTGGCGTACGCTTCTCAGGCTTGCGGGCCACAAGATTCACGGAATAGAACGCACCAGGCATACTGCTTAACGTCGCCGCGTGCTTTTTCACAAAGCGATCGAGTGCCGGGTGGAAGTGCCCGTAGCGGATAGACGCTCCGATAACCACGCGGTCATACGCCTGCCAGGTAATCTCCTGGGTTCGGTTGAGATTCACCACGTCAGCATCCACGCCCTGCTCTTGTAATTCTGAAGCCAGATAATGCGCAATCTCGCGCGTCTGACCATCACGGGTAGAGAAAAGAATTAACGTTTTCAAAAAATGGCTCCCTTACTCGCGCCAGAAGGTTGGGGTAAATAGCACCAACAGCGTAAAGACTTCAAGACGACCAAACAACATGTTGGCAATCAGGATCCACTTCGCCACCGGATTCATGCTGGCAAAGTTATCTGCCACGACGCCGAGTCCTGGTCCCAGGTTATTCAGCGTTGCCACCACGGAGGCAAACGCCGAGAAGTCATCCACGCCGGTGGCGATAATGGCCAGCATGCTGACAATAAAGACCAGCGCATAGGCAGAGAAGAAGCCCCACACCGCTTCGAGGATACGCTCTGGCAGCGCGCGGTTACCGAGCTTGATGCTGTAAACCGCGTTCGGGTGGACCAGGCGCTTCAGTTCACGGTTCCCCTGCTTGAACAGCAAAAGAATGCGGATCACTTTCAGGCCGCCCCCCGTTGATCCGGCGCAGCCACCGATAAAGGCAGAACAGAGCAGCAGCACCGGCAAGAATAGTGGCCAGCGTGCAATGCTGTCGGTGGTGAACCCGGCCGTGGTCGCCATCGACACCACCTGGAAGAATGCCTGGTTAAGCGTCGTTAGCGCCGAGTTATAAACGTTGTGCAGCCACAATACCGAGGTGCAGATCGCCACCAGCGTCAGTTGCACGCCAATAAACATGCGAAATTCCGGGTCACGCCAGTAGACCTTCAGACTGCGTCCGCTCAGTAAAGAGAAGTGCAGGCCATAGTTACAGCCGGAGATCAGCAGGAAGATAGCGATAATCGTGTTGATAGTCGGGCTATCGAAATAGCCGACGCTGGCGTCATGCGTAGAGAAGCCACCAATGGCGATAGTCGCAAAGCTGTGGCCAATGGCATCAAACGCGGGCATGCCGGCAAACCACAAGGCCAGCGCGCAGGCAACAGTCAGTAAAACGTAGATAAGCCACAGGGTTTTTGCCGTTTCGGCAATACGCGGGCGCATCTTATTATCTTTCAGCGGGCCGGGCATCTCTGCCCGGTAAAGCTGCATCCCCCCCACGCCCAGGATAGGCAGTATTGCTACCGCTAACACGATGATTCCCATCCCGCCGAACCATTGCAGCATCTGGCGATAGAAGAGGATGGCATGGGGTAAAGAGTCCAGCCCTACCAGCGTGGTGGCACCGGTGGTGGTCAACCCGGAGAAAGATTCAAAGAACGCATCGGTAATGGTGAGGTTCGGCTGTTCAGAAAAGATAAAGGGCAGCGCACCTACGCTACCCAGCACGGTCCAGAACAGCACCACTATCAGGAACCCTTCACGGGATTTCAGTTCACCTTTTTCACGACGGTTCGGCCACCAGAGAACGGAGCCAATCACCAGCGCGGCAAAAAAGGTCTGGGTAAAGGCGCGGCCTGCACCATCCCGGTAGATAAGCGCCACCAGTCCGGGCAGGATCATCGTCCCGGAAAAGAGTATGACCAGCAATCCAACGATTCGGGTTATGGCGCGAAAATGCATTTCTGCCGCTTCCTTAGGTATTCAATAAGTAAGGTGGGGATTATTCTTCAATCGGCAGTAATTGCAACGAACCACGACTAAAATCAGCCAGCTTTGCTGAAAATGTCGCCAGTTCCGCCTGAGGAAGCGCTACACGCAACTGTACTGTCGCCTGGTATTCACTCTGCACTATGATGCCCTGAGAGAGCCTCAGCAGCGATTCGATGCCGGACAGCTGGGCGTAATCACACAATAAAGTATATTCGGTCAGCGGCGTTTTGCGGGTCGTTGCGAGTTGATTCAGCGCTTGCTGCACGCCACCCCCGTAGGCTTTAACCAGACCACCGGTACCTAAAAGCACGCCGCCGTAGTAACGCACCACGACGGCGGTGATTTCGCCGATGCCGCTGCCCATCAACTGCGAGAGCATCGGTTTGCCGGCTGTCCCTGCCGGTTCACCATCATCAGAGAACCCCAACTGCTGCGAGTCGTCTGGCGGCCCCGCAACCCATGCCACACAGTGGTGACGCGCGTCGGGATGCTCAGCTCTGACCGACTCAACAAAGGCTTTTGCCGCCTCTACGCCATTGGTATGGGCCAACAGCGTAATGAAACGGCTTTTTTTGTTCTCTTCTACGAAGGTGACCGGCGACGCCGGTATCAGCCAGCTCTCCATCACGCCAGCTTCAGATCTCGCGTCATGTTTTCGGTACCGTTTTCGTGGATCACCACGTTATCTTCGATACGAATACCGCCAAACGGCTTCAGCGCTTCGATTTTCTGCCAGTTGAAATGCTTGCTGAACTGCCCTTCACGCCATGGCGCCAGCAGCGAATCAATAAAGTAGATACCCGGCTCGATGGTTAACACCATGCGCGGCTGCATAATTCGGGTGCAGCGCAGGTAAGGATATTTCGATGGCGCAGCCAGATGGGTACCGGTGTCATCCTGCATAAAGCCAGCAACATCATGGACCTGCAGACCCAGCGGGTGGCCGATGCCGTGCGGCATAAATGGCCCGGTGAGGTCGTTTTCAACCATTGCCTCTTCGCTGATGTCATTCACAATCTGATGTTTACGCAGTAACTTCGCAATGCGTTGATGGAACTGGATGTGAATGTCCACGTAATTAACGCCCGCTTTCATCGTGCCGATCAACGCCAGTTGCTCATCGTTAACGTCTTTAATCAGCTGCGCAAAGTCGGTATCACCGTTCGCGGCCCACGTACGGGTGAGGTCCGCGGCGTAACCGTTATATTCTGCTCCGGCATCCAGCAGGAAGCTGCGGATTTCAGACGGCGCGCGGTGATCCAGTTTGGTGTAGTGCAGCACAGAGGCATGTTCGTTAAGCGCCACGATGTTGCTGTAAGGCACATCGATATCACGGTGGCCAGTAGCCGTAAGGTAAGCCAGGTTGATATCAAACTCGCTCATACCGGAAAGGAAGGCTTCGTGCGCCGCGCGATGGCCATTAACCGCTGTTTTCTGCGCTTCACGCATGCAGGCCAGCTCATAGTCAGTTTTATATGAGCGGTAATAATGCAGGTAATCCAGCACCCCTTTCGGGTTGATCTTGTCTGCTGCGATATCCAGTCCCAGCGCGCGTTCAGCCACCGGGCCGATATAAGCAATATTGCCACGTCCTGCAGGTAACTGGCTGCCAATGCCGTCCGCTTTCGGCAGCGCGATCACCTCGACCTCTTCAGTCCAGAAGGAGGTGGGCAGCGGCTCTACGTTGTGCCAGTAATCAACCGGCAGGTAGAACCACAGTTTCGGTTTGTTGACGCCATCGACCAATAGCCAGCAATTTGGAACCTGAGTTACCGGCACCCAGGCTTTAAACTGCGGGTTAACCTTGAACGGGTAAGCGTGGTCGTCGAGAAAGACATTGATCAGCTCGCCAGAGTGGATGAGCAGTGCATCCAGCTTAAAACGAGCCAGTACGTCGCGGGTACGTTCCTGTAGGGTTTCGATATGATTTTTATACAGCGTGGCCAGTGAATCCATCATTCATCCTTTCGTTTTTTTGACCCATGTTCTCGCATCTTAGCACACCTCTGGATGGCGGAGTGATCTCCGCTGAGCGTGATCGAACCTACAATTATTTAATGACTAATTTGCATTTTATTAACACAAATCCCACACTCCGCTTCATCTGGTATGACCAGATCCCCTTGGTGGATTCAGGAGACCGACATGCTCTACAAAGGCGATACCCTGTACGTAAACTGGCTGGATGATGGCATTGCCGAACTGGTGTTCGACGCCCCCGGCTCAGTGAATAAGCTCGATACCGCAACGGTAGCCAGTCTGGGCCGCGCGCTGGACGTGCTGGAAAAACAAACCGATTTAAAAGGTCTGCTGCTGCGTTCTGAAAAGGCCGCGTTTATTGTCGGCGCAGATATCACCGAATTTCTCTCCTTGTTTCAGGTGCCGCAAGAGCAGCTGAGTCAGTGGCTGCATTTTGCCAACAGCGTCTTTAACCGTCTGGAAGATCTGCCTGTCCCCACGATTTCGGCCATCAATGGCTATGCGCTGGGCGGCGGCTGCGAATGCGTGCTGGCAACCGATTATCGCCTGGCGACACCCGACCTGCGCATTGGCCTGCCGGAAACCAAACTGGGGATCATGCCGGGCTTTGGCGGTTCGGTACGTTTACCGCGTCTGCTGGGTGCCGATAGCGCCCTGGAAATTATCGCTGCCGGTAAAGACGTCAGTGCCGATCAGGCGCAGAAAATTGGCCTGGTTGACGGCGTGGTAAAACCCGAAAAATTGCGCGAGGGGGCGATTAGCATCCTGCGTCAGGCCATCAAGGGCGACCTTGACTGGCGAGCCAAACGCCAGCCGAAACTGGAGCCGTTAAAACTCAGCAAAATCGAAGCCACCATGAGCTTCACTATCGCCAAAGGGATGGTAATGCAGACGGCGGGCAAGCACTATCCGGCTCCCATTACCGCCGTGAAAACCATCGAGTCCGCTGCACGCCTGGGCCGTGAAGAGGCCCTGAAGCTGGAAAACCAGAGCTTTGTGCCGCTGGCGCATACCCATGAAGCCCGTGCGCTGGTCGGGATTTTCCTCAACGATCAGTTCGTTAAAGGCAAGGCTAAACAGCTGACCAAACACGTTGAGACGCCAAAACAGGCAGCGGTACTCGGCGCAGGCATTATGGGCGGTGGCATCGCTTATCAGTCCGCCTGGAAAGGCGTACCGGTAGTAATGAAAGACATTAATGATAAATCCCTGACGCTGGGGATGACCGAAGCCGCCAAGTTACTGAATAAACAACTCGAGCGCGGCAAAATCGACGGGCTAAAACTCTCCGGCGTAATTTCAACCATCCATCCCACGCTGGAATATAGCGGCTTCGACCGTGTAGACGTGGTCGTTGAAGCGGTCGTCGAAAACCCGAAAGTCAAAAAAGCGGTGCTGGCCGAAACCGAAGAGAAAGTTCGCCCGGATACCGTGTTGGCCTCCAATACCTCGACGATCCCCATTAGTGAACTGGCCAGCGTGCTGAAGCGCCCGGAGAATTTCTGTGGGATGCACTTCTTTAACCCGGTGCACCGCATGCCGCTGGTCGAAGTGATTCGCGGGGAGAAGACCTCTGACGAGACCATCGCCAAAGTGGTGGCCTGGGCCAGCAAAATGGGCAAAACCCCGATCGTGGTGAATGACTGCCCTGGCTTCTTTGTGAACCGCGTTCTGTTCCCTTACTTTGCCGGTTTTAGTCAGCTGCTGCGCGACGGTGCGGATTTCCGCAAGGTCGATAAAGTCATGGAAAAACAGTTTGGCTGGCCTATGGGCCCGGCTTACCTGCTAGACGTGGTGGGCATCGATACCGCGCATCATGCGCAGGCCGTGATGGCAGCGGGCTTCCCGCAACGTATGCAGAAAGATTACCGCGACGCGATTGACGCGCTGTTTGATGCCAATCGCTTTGGTCAGAAAAACGGACTGGGCTTCTGGCGCTATAAAGAAGACAGCAAGGGCAAACCGAAGAAAGAAGAAGATGCCGCTGTAGATAGCCTGCTGGCTGATGTTAGCCAGCCGAAGCGTGATTTTAGCGATGAAGAGATTATCGCGCGAATGATGATCCCGATGGTCAACGAAGTGGTGCGCTGCCTCGAAGAGGGCATCATCGCCAGCCCGGCAGAGGCAGATATGGCGCTGGTCTATGGCCTGGGCTTCCCTCCCTTCCACGGCGGGGCATTCCGCTGGCTAGATACCATTGGTAGCGCGAAATATCTCGATATGGCGCAGCAGTATCAGCACCTCGGTGCGCTGTATGAGGTGCCGGAAGGTCTACGCACCAAAGCACGCCATAACGAACCCTACTATCCCCCGGTTGAGCCTGCCCGTCCGGTTGGCGAACTGAAAACGGCTTAAGGAGTCACAATGGAACAGGTTGTCATTGTCGATGCAGTCCGTACCCCGATGGGCCGTTCGAAAGGCGGTGCATTTCGTAACGTGCGCGCGGAAGATCTCTCCGCGCATCTGATGCGTAGCCTGCTGGCACGCAACCCGGCGCTGGAAGCCGCCTCCCTCGACGATATTTACTGGGGCTGTGTGCAGCAGACGCTGGAGCAGGGTTTTAATATTGCGCGTAACGCCGCTCTGCTGGCCGAAATTCCCCACTCCGTACCGGCGGTAACCGTAAACCGCCTGTGTGGCTCGTCAATGCAGGCCCTGCATGACGCGGCACGCATGATTATGACTGGCGATGCCCAGGCGTGCATGATTGGCGGCGTAGAACACATGGGCCACGTGCCGATGAGCCACGGCGTTGATTTCCACCCCGGCATGAGTCGTAACGTGGCAAAAGCGGCGGGCATGATGGGCCTGACGGCCGAAATGCTGGCGCGCCTTCATGGCATTAGTCGGGAAATGCAGGATACCTTCGCCGCACGCTCCCACGCCCGCGCCTGGGCTGCGACGCAATCCGGCGCATTCAAGAACGAGATTGTGCCAACAGGCGGTCACGATGCCGACGGCGTGCTAAAACAGTTTTTCCACGATGAAGTGATCCGCCCCGAAACCACCGTTGAGGCACTTTCCACGCTGCGTCCGGCGTTTGACCCGGTGACAGGTACCGTGACGGCCGGCACCTCCTCCGCCCTCTCTGACGGCGCCGCCGCCATGCTGGTGATGAGCGAAAGCCGCGCCCGCGAACTGGGCCTGAAACCCCGCGCACGTATCCGCTCAATGGCGGTGGTAGGTTGCGACCCGTCAATTATGGGTTACGGCCCGGTACCGGCCTCAAAACTGGCGTTGAAAAAAGCCGGGTTGTCGGCCAGCGATATTGACCTGTTTGAGATGAACGAAGCCTTCGCCGCACAGATCCTGCCGTGCATTAAAGATCTGGGGTTGATGGAGCAGATTGACGAGAAGATCAACCTCAATGGCGGCGCGATCGCGCTCGGTCACCCGCTGGGTTGTTCCGGCGCCCGTATCAGCACCACGCTGTTGAACCTGATGGAACGCAAAGATGCACAGTTTGGTCTGGCTACCATGTGTATCGGCTTAGGTCAGGGGATCGCAACGGTGTTTGAGAGGGTGTAAGCAGAAAATAATTCCCCTGCATCATTCGCGCTGCATCACGGCGGCAACGGAGCGAATCCCCGGTCATCTCGTTAACACTATGACCGGGGTAAGCGAAGATAGCCAACAAAAAGGCAGCGTGAATGATGAGGGGGCAAGATTTAGTTGCCGTTTTCCCGCCTGTCAGGGGCGGGTTTTTTTATTTAGATAAACGCAAAGGCATCGCCGAACAGGCGATCTTCACGCGCACCGCGCTCATTACAGAACAGGTCACGGGCAATCTTCGCCATCTCGAAACGGCCAGCAATATAGATATCATGCTCCGCAAGCGTGGTGTAATCCTGCAGCACGGCGGTCAGTACGGTGCCGTTACGACCCCGCCAGCCCTCTTCCGGCTGCTCGACTACGGGCTCAACGCGAAGGCCTGGGTGATTAACGCTTAACGCTTCCAGCTCGGAGAGATCGTACAGATGTTTTTCTTCGCGGCCGCCCCAGTAGATGGTGATGTCGCGGTCAGGGTTACGCGCTAACGCCGTCAGCAGAATAGAGCGCACGTAAGAGAAACCGGTGCCGCCGGCAATCAGAATCAGCGGACGCTCTTCGTCATCACGCAGCCAAGCTTCACCGTGAGGAATATCAATCTCAATCTCGCTCTCTTTCAGAATGCGATCCATGACGGCCATCGCATACAGATTGAGCTCAGACGCGCCGATGTGCAGCTCGATAAACTCCTGCTCAGCTGGCGTCGAGGCCATTGAGAAGGGGCGCTTATCCCGCTCATCCATCACGACCATCAAATACTGGCCAGCGCGGAACGAGAAAGGCGCTTCTGGTACTAAACGGACGCGATATACAGTGTCGGTTATCGCGTCTACCGAGTTCACTTTACAGCTTAAGATTGTCATTCGCTCTCTCTGTCGGGAAGTCTATAGGGCTTAACGGTCGGATTCGTGGGAACCGTTATTCATTATGGCCAGTTCATCCCAGATCGCGTCGATTCGCGCAGTCACCTCAGGATCCTTTTTAATCGGTCGACCCCATTCACGCTGGGTTTCGCCGGGCCATTTATTTGTGGCATCCAGTCCCATTTTTGAGCCAAGGCCGGAAACCGGCGAGGCAAAGTCCAGGTAATCAATTGGCGTGTTTTCCACTAACACGGTATCGCGCGCCGGATCCATACGGGTCGTAATGGCCCAGATCACGTCATTCCAGTCGCGGGCGTTGACGTCATCATCGCAGACGATCACAAACTTGGTATACATAAACTGGCGCAGGAAAGACCATACGCCCATCATCACCCGTTTAGCGTGACCCGCATACTGCTTCTTAATGGTTACTACGGCCAGGCGATACGAGCAGCCTTCAGGCGGTAGATAAAAATCGACAATTTCCGGGAACTGCTTTTGCAGGATCGGCACAAAGACTTCGTTTAATGCCACTCCCAGTACCGCCGGTTCATCCGGTGGGCGGCCGGTATAGGTCGAGTGATAAATCGCATCTTCACGCTGGGTAATGTGCGTAACGGTAAATACCGGGAAATGATCGATTTCGTTGTAATAACCCGTATGGTCGCCGTAGGGCCCTTCAGGGGCCATCTCCCCCGGCTCGATGTAACCTTCCAGCACAATTTCAGCGCTGGCGGGGACTTCGAGATCGTTGGAAATACACTTTACCACTTCGGTTTTGGTACCGCGCAACAGGCCCGCAAACGCATATTCAGATAACGTATCAGGAACCGGCGTCACCGCACCGAGAATGGTAGCTGGATCTGCACCCAGCGCCACCGAGACCGGGAATCGTTCACCCGGATGGGCCTCGCACCACTCCTGGAAATCCAGCGCGCCGCCGCGATGCGACAGCCAGCGCATAATGAGTTTATTTTTACCGATTAACTGCTGGCGATAAATCCCCAGATTCTGGCGTTCTTTATGCGGGCCGCGAGAAACCGTCAGACCCCAGGTGATCAGCGGAGCGGCATCTTCTGGCCAGCACTGCATGATAGGAATACGCGTCAGGTCAACCGCATCGCCTTCGAGGACTTTCTGCTGGCAGGGGGCGCCACGCAGCCGTTTGGTTGGCATGTTTAATACTTGCTTAAACTGCGGCAGCTTGTCGAAAAGGTCGCGAAAACCTTTCGGCGGCTCTGGCTCTTTTAAGAAGGCCAGCAATTTACCCACTTCACGCAACGCGCTGACATCCTCTTGCCCCATGCCCATCGCCACGCGCTTTGGCGTACCAAAAAGGTTACACAGCACCGGCATGTCATAGCCTTTCGGGTTTTCGAACAATAGCGCCGGGCCACCAGCACGCAGGGTGCGGTCGGCAATTTCTGTCATTTCCAGATACGGATCAACAGGAAGCGTAATACGTTTGAGTTCGCCCTGCTTTTCCAGCAGCGCCAGGAAGTCGCGTAGATCGTTGTATTTCATGCAGTTAATCTTGGCCTCTCGGTAAGCGCTTCATTATACGGCGTAAGACCGCATGATGCTGTATTTTTGTTAAATTAGCGTGAAGTTTCACCTTCAGCAGCCAACCCGACCATTATAATCAACTTAGCGATCCCGCCAGGGTTTTGATATGCTTGCGCCCGGAATTAAGGGAAAGAGTGATTATGCAGGCCTGGTATTTACTGTATTGCAAGCGCGGCCAGCTTCAGCGCGCGCAGGAACATCTTGAACGTCAGTCAGTCAACTGCCTGACGCCTGTGATCACGCTTGAAAAGATGCAGCGCGGCAAACGCACGATGGTGAGCGAACCGCTGTTTCCTAACTATCTGTTTGTTGAGTTTGATCCGGAAGTGATTCACACCACCACCATTAACGCCACGCGTGGCGTCAGCCACTTTGTGCGTTTTGGCGCGCGCCCCGCGGTGGTTCCCGACTCCGTGATTCATCAGCTCTCGGTGTATAAGCCAGAAGGTATCACCGACCCCGAGACCCCTTATTCGGGCGATAGCGTGGTGATCACCGAAGGCGCCTTCGAAGGGCTGGTTGCCATCTTCTCAGAGCCTGACGGCGAAGCGCGTTCGATGTTGCTACTCAACTTGCTGAATAAACAGGTCTTGCAGAGCGTAAAAAACACCGCATTCCGTAAAGTTTAAAACCGCAGGTTAAACAGACGGCGAACGTTTTCATCCGTTTGCGCCGCCAGCCACGCGGCATCCTCGCCCCGCCAGTGCGCGATCCGCTCAACAATATGCCCCAGCCATGCCGGTTCATTACGCCGTGAGGCCGGCTTAGGCGTCATGTCGCGCGGCAGCAGGTAGGGGGCATCTGTTTCGACCAGCAAACGCTCCGCCGGGATCATCGGCAATAACTCCCGTAGCGCAAGACCACGCCGCTCATCGCACACCCAGCCCGTAATACCCAGGTAGAGCCCTCTGTCCAGACACTCAGCGGCTTCCTGACGCGACCCGGTAAAACAGTGCAGCACCGCACCCGGGAGTTTATCCAGCCAGGGGGTCAGCAACTCGAGGAAACGCGCATGCGCATCACGGCAGTGCATAAAGACCGGCATGCCCAGCTCAGCCGCCAGCGCCAGCTGTGCCGTAAACGCATGCTCTTGTTCGGCAGGGGTAGAGAAATTACGGTTAAAATCGAGACCACATTCGCCGATCGCGACCACCTGCTCCGTACGCGCGAGGGTACGCAGGGTTTCAGTGCTCTGTAGCGTCCAGCTGCTGCTGTCGTGCGGATGTACACCGGCGGTTGACCAGCAGTGCGGGTAGCGGGTCGACAGCTGTTGTGCCTGCTCACTTTCGTGCAGATTAGTGCCCGTCAGAAGTAGGCCATTTACCCCGGCGGAAAAGGCGCGCGCCACCACCTCGTCGCGATCTTTCGCAAATTGTGAACTGGTCAGATTCAGACCGATATCGAACATACTCGCTCCCATATGACAACCGCCCTGGCGGGCGGTTGGTTTTACTCTTCGGTGGTTTTTGCGTTTTCCTCGTCTTCCATTCGCTGTCGGCCTTTGCCAACGTAGAAGCGAGAGAAGAAGACGCCGACCTCAAACAGGCAATACATCGGTATCGCCAGCAGCGTCTGCGAGAACACATCCGGCGGGGTCAGCAGCATGCCCACCACAAATGCGCCTACCAAAATGTACGGGCGCTTTTTACGCAGGTCGTCCGGGGTTGTGACCCCCATCCAGCAAAGCAGCACGATAGCCACCGGCACCTCAAAGGCCACGCCGAACGCCATAAAGAGCGCCATCACAAAACTGAGATAGCTGGCGATGTCGGTTGAGACCTGAACCCCTTCCGGCGCGGTATGCGTTAAGAACCCAAACGCCAGCGGGAAGACCACAAAGTACGCGAAGGCCATGCCGATATAAAACAGCAGCGAGCTGGAGACCAGCAGCGGGATCACCAGGCGGCGTTCGTGCTTATAAAGCGCGGGCGCCACGAAGGCCCAGACCTGGTACAAAATCACTGGCGCCGAGGCAATCAGCGACACCCAGAAAGTGAGTTTAATCGGCGTAAAGAAAGGCGAGGCCACGTCGGTGGCAATCATCGTCGCCCCCAGCGGCATCTGCTTAATCAGCGGCGAGGAGACCACCTGATAGATGTCGTTGGCGAAATAGACCAGTCCTAAGAAAATAAGGCAAACCGCGATGATGCAGTTCAGCAGGCGTTTACGCAGTTCGATCAGGTGCGTAATCAGCGGTTGAGTTTCATCTACGGCCATGTTTAAGGTTTATCACTCGACGGGGGGGTGGAGGGTTCAGCGACGACATCTGCAGCCCGGGAGGTAGAAGCCGCCGTCTGCTCAGCTTTTTTGCTGGCCGGCTCAACCGGCGTCTGCACGGGCGCGCTGGCCTGATGCTCAGCGCTGGCAGGCGTGACGCCTTCATGCTGCGCTTCGTTATCTTTCACCACCGGGTTATGAATGGTGTTGGCTTCGTCGCTCGCTTTTTCCGGATCGTTGACGCTATAAGAGCGTTTCATGGACTCTGCCGCTTCACGCAGTTCATCCATTGAGGCTTTCAGTTCCGGCGTCAGGTTCTGCATGCTCGCCTTCTCAACCTTTTTCAGGCTGTCCTGAAACTCCTGCAGCTTTAGCTCTTGCGCCAGTTCGTTCTGTACCGTGGTTGCCAGCGAGCGCAGGGCGCGCACCCAGCCAGCCACAGTTTTCACTGCCACCGGTAAACGCTGTGGCCCCAGCACAATGAGGCCAATCACGAAGACCAGTATCAGTTCACCAAAACCAATATCGAACACGAATTACACCTGCTCATTATCGTGGCGTTTAATCTCTTCCTTTTTAGCATCGGCCTGCTTTTCAGCGAGGGTTTTAGCAGGGAATTCAGCGTCCTGGCTGTTTTTATCCTGCTTGTCTTCGTCATCACTGATGGCTTTTTTAAAGCCTTTAATCGATGCACCCAGATCGGAACCGATAGAACCGAGTTTTTTCGTACCAAACAGCAGCACAACGATGACGGCAATAATCAACAATTGCCAGATACTGATACCACCCATACATCTTCCTCAGTTGAAATTCATTAACGATTACTCGCGCAGTATACGTGATGCCGCTCAGCAAATCAGCGGGTTTTGCGCCAACCTGCCAGCCAGACCACCAGTCCTGCGGCCATCAGCCAGGCGGGTGCCATCTCCCAGTCAGGGCGATTGATCAGCAGTAGCGTGCCGCTTAAAAGCAGCGTTGCACCGATACCGAACAGATAGCGCGACTGGCCCTGGCGAACGTGATTTGTTTGAAGCTCGCGGGCGATTTTATCCACGCTGTGTTGCAAGTTCTTGCTCTGACGCAAAGTGTCGTACACCAGTTCCGGAATTTCGGGCATTTTTTCGATCCAGAACGGGGCTTTCTCTTTTAACGACCGCGTCAGCGCAGGCAAACCAACCTGATCTTTAATCCAGGATTCAAGGAACGGTTTTGCCGTCTTCCACAAGTCTAACTGAGGATAGAGCTGGCGACCTACGCCCTCAACGTAAAGTAATGTTTTTTGCAGTAAAACTAACTGCGGCTGCACTTCCATGTTGAAGCGTCGCGCGGTGTTAAACAGATTCAGTAAGACATGCCCGAACGAAATATCTGCTAGCGGCTTCTCGAAGATAGGCTCGCAGACGGTTCGGATAGCGAATTCAAACTCTTCAACGTTGGTATCCGGCGGAACCCAGCCGGAATCGACGTGCAGTTCGGCTACTTTGCGATAATCACGATTGAAGAAGGCGATAAAGTTCTCTGCCAGGTATCGTTTGTCTTCTTTGTTCAGTGAGCCGACGATGCCGCAGTCGATACCGATGTATTGAGGATCTTCCGGGTGTTCGTAGCTGACGAAAATATTGCCCGGGTGCATATCGGCGTGGAAGAAGCTGTCACGGAACACCTGGGTAAAGAAGACCTGCACGCCACGTTCAGCCAGCAGTTTCATATTGGTGCCCTGCGCTTCCAGGGTAGCAACATCCGATACCGGAATACCGTAGATACGCTCCATCACCATCATGTTCTGGCTGCAATAGTCTGAATAGACTTCCGGCACGTATAGCATCGGGCTATTTTCGAAGTTGCGGCGCAGCTGAATGGCGTTCGCGGACTCGCGCAGCAGATTCAGTTCATCAATCAGCGTTTTTTCATACTCGCGTACCACTTCCAGCGGTCGCAAACGGCGGCCATCGGGCAGCAGTCGCGGCACCCAGCGGGCCAGGCGGTAAATCAGTTTCATGTCCGCTTTGATCACCGGCAGGATATCCGGGCGGATAACCTTAATGACCACTTCTTTGCCGTTCGACTTGAGACGCGCAGTATGAACCTGGGCAATGGAAGCCGAGGCCAGCGGCTGGATATCGAAGTCGTCGAACCAGCTTTCAACCGGCATGTCGCCCATCGCTTTTTCAATCTGCTGCTTTGCCAGCTTGCCGTCAAAGGGCGCTACTTTGTCCTGCAGCAACGCTAACTGATCGGCAATCTGCGGCGGGAAAAGGTCGCGGCGGGTTGACAGCATCTGACCGAACTTGATCCACACCGGGCCAAGCTCCTGTAATGCCAGGCGCAGGCGCTCGCCAAGCTGGCGATCTTTATGGCGATTTGGCATCCAGAAGAGGGTGCGGCGCCCAAAGCGCAGCGGCAGTGTAAGTCGGATACGAGGGATTAACTCATCCAGCCCATAACTCAAAAAGGTGCGGATGATAAAGTAGAGGCGCCGCATTTCACCAGGCGTCATTTGCCCTCCAGGTTTTCAATCCGTTTAGCCAGTGCATCTATCGTACGATCCACCGCAGCCGTCTCTTCAGCGAACCACGCCATTTCAAGCGGGCCAGGGGCCATACGCCACTCTTCGGTGAGGACGTCGGCAACATAACGTTGCTGGCGTTTTACACCTTTGCTCAGAAAAGAGAGTCCGCCGCGCAAAACATTGCTGATCCCCTCTGCGGCGATATCGCCGGTATAAGGTGCCAGCAACTCTGCCGGATCGAACTCAGCCAGATCGGCTAAAGCGACAAAGTTTTGTACCACCTGGAGATCGCCTTCAACTTCCAGCTCACCGCTACGGATGAGTGCCGTAAGCTGTTGACGATCGCGCAATTTAGGTAGTACGCGCATATGGGTAATGACAGAGCAGTCGGCCTCGCCTTCCCATTCCCCCAGCACATCAAGCTGACGTTCGCTGAAGACCAGTACCAACGGCGTTGAGAACTCTTTTACGACTACGCGCAACACTTTACCGTTCAGGCGCTGACGCGCCGTCTTCAGCGCAGGTGAGCGATAGAGAAACGTATTAAGCACGTTTTCAACGCCAGCGGAGATCAAGGGTTTAAAAGGCATAGGCCACCTCCACTCAGAACTTATAGCCGCGGTGCAGAGCAACCACGCCCGCCGTCATGTTGAAGTAATCAACATTGTCAAAACCTGCGTCCTGCATCATCGCCTTCAGGGTATCCTGATTAGGGTGCATACGAATGGACTCTGCCAGGTAGCGATAGCTGTCGGCATCGTTCGCCACCATCTCGCCAATGCGCGGCAGGATGTGGAAGGAGTAGGCGTCGTACGCTTTACTCAGAGGTTCGATAATAGGTTTAGAGAACTCAAGCACCAACAGACGGCCGCCCGGCTTCAGCACCCGATACATTGATCGCAGCGCTTTCTCTTTGTCGGTCACGTTACGCAGACCAAACGAGATGGTAATACAGTCAAAGGTATTGTCAGGGAACGGGAGTGCTTCGGCGTTGGCCTGCACATATTCAACGTTGCCCACCACGCCGATGTTGCGCAGCTTTTCGCGGCCCATTTTCAACATCGAGTCGTTGATATCTGCCAGCACCACGCGGCCTGTTTCGCCTACAAGACGCGAGAACTTTGCCGTCAGATCGCCAGTGCCCCCAGCCAGATCCAGCACGGTCTGGCCACGACGCACACCGCTACAATCAATAGTGAAGCGCTTCCACAGACGATGAATACCAAATGACATCAGGTCATTCATCACATCGTACTTTGCCGCTACGGAATGAAATACATGGGCTACCATGTCAGCTTTTTGCGCTTTGGCTACAGTCTGAAAGCCAAAGTGCGTCGTATCTTGTGAATCTTCAACCATCTCAGGGCCTGCTAATCAGTCAAATGTTCGAGAAGTGTAACAGATTGGGCGCATTTGCCCTATGATTCAACCACCCTGAGAATAACGTTCCAGGGGGTGTTGTGTGACGTGAGGGTCAGTTAATTCATTGTCTTTATTGGCTGAAACTTGCGCGTCGCTCGCCTCACGCAGGCGATACTCTTCATCCTGCGATGTTGCATATTCTGCTAAATCCGGATTTATCTCGCGCTTTACCTCTACGCCAAGGCTACGGAATGACTCTGCCTGCGCAAGGAGGTTGCCCCGCCCGGAGGTGAGTTTTTTCATGGCCTGACGATAGTTATCCTGGGCGCGATCCAGACTCTGCCCGACAGAGGACATATCATCCACGAACAGGCGCATCTTGTCGTACAGCTTGCTGGCGCGATCGGCGATCTGCTGAGCATTGCGGCTTTGGTGTTCATAACGCCACAAATTGGCGATGGTGCGCAGCGCCACCAGCAGCGTGGTGGGGCTCACCAGCATGATGTTATTTTTTAATGCTTCGGTGATCAGTTCCGGCTGCCTGTCGAGCGCCAGCAAGAAGGCCGGCTCGACGGGGATAAACATCAGGACGTAATCCAGCGACCGCAGGCCAGGCAACTGCTGGTAATCTTTGCGACCCAGCAGGCGAATATGGTTTCGCACCGAGGCGATATGCTCCTGGAGCGCCGACTCGCGAGTGTACTCATCTTCGGCGTTGAAGTAGCGCTCATAGGCCACCAGCGTCATTTTCGCATCAATAACCACGTCTTTGCCCTGCGGCAAACGCACGATAACGTCGGGCTGCATACGCGCGCGGGTGTCGGTTTCGATACTGACCTGGGTTTCATACTCGTGCCCCTCTCGCAGGCCCGATGCCTCCAGCACGCGAGTTAACACCACTTCGCCCCAGTTACCCTGGGTTTTATTATCGCCTTTCAGCGCCCGGGTCAGGTTTACGGCCTCCTGAGCCATCTGGGCATTGAGCTGCTGAAGATTACGAATTTCATGCGCCAGCGTGTGCCGCTCGCGAGACTCCTGACCAAAGCTCTCTTGCACCTGGCGGCGAAAGCCATCCAGCTGTTCACGCAGGGGGGCAAGCAGGCCGTTCAGGCTCTGACGGTTTTGCTCATCGGCACGGCGATTGCTCTGTTCGAAGATGCGGTTGGCCAGGTTTTCGAACTGCTCGCTAAGGCGCTGCTCGCTGTTCATCATCTGGCGGATTTTGTCTTCTGCATGCAGTTGGGTCGATTCCAGGCGGGTGGTCACTTCGCGGAGATCGGCCTCCAGCGAGGTGTTAATGTCGCGTAAATTACGCAGTTCGTTATTAAGCAACTCACACTCATCACGCCAGTGTGCGCTTTGGGCAACCTGCTGTTTCACTGCGCTTAATTCAGCAACGATCTCTTCACGTTCCGCCAGCTGGTCGGCTTTTTGTTGGGCATGTTGATAACTGGCAAGCAGCCAGCCTATCGCTACGCTCACCAGTGCCACTACGGCATAAAAAATGACTGAGATATCCACATCGCCCCCTGCATCAAGGTATTAACGGCACAAAATAGAATTGTGCTGTATAAACGTCCACCCTGGAAAGGCTTTTCTGCGAGGGAATACGCAAAGAAAAAGGCCGAACAGGTCGGCCTTTGTCGAAGGGAAACGGCGTTAGATCAGGCGACGCGCTGCTTCAACCACGATTTTCACCGCATGGCTCTCGGTCTGTTTCATGGTTTCGGCGTTCGGGATCTCTTGCTGGGTGCGGTTTACGATAACGCCCGCCACCATACCGGCACGCAGACCCTGGCTTGCGCACATGGTCAGCAGCGTTGCCGACTCCATTTCGTAGTTCATTACGCCCATGGACTGCCACTCTTCCATCGACCCTTTGAAGCGGTTCACCACACGGCCGGAGAAGGTATCGTAACGCTCCTGGCCTGGGTAGAAGGTATCGGAAGAGGCGGTCACGCCCACGTGCGTGGTCGCGCCCACAGATTTCGCCGCTTCAACCAGCGCAGTGGTGCATTCGAAATCAGCCACTGCCGGGAATTCCATTGGGGCAAAGTGCAGACTTGCTCCGTCCAGACGCACGGATGCGGTTGTCACCAGGACGTCACCCACGTTGATATGCGGCTGAATAGCGCCGGTGGTGCCAATACGCAGGAAGGTACGAATCCCCAGCTGCGCCAGCTCTTCAACAGCAATTGACGTAGAAGGGCCGCCGATACCGGTAGAGCAGACAATAACCGCTTTGCCGTCCAGCTCTGCACGCCAGGTGGTAAATTCGCGATGCGATGCCAGCTTAACCGGCTTATCCATCAGCGCGGCGATCTTTTCCACACGCTCCGGATCGCCAGGGACGATAGCAAGCGTAGCCCCTTGTAAATCGTTTTTGGTGAGGCCGAGATGAAAAACATCAGACTTGGACATAAGTGACTCCTCTGTGGGTCGGATTGTCAGCAGAAGTAAAAAGGTACTCTACAGAAGCAGAAGGACGATTTACGTGACGCACCTCACCTTGAATGAAAATGATTGCATGCTATTTCCATAAAATAGTGATCAACATCACATTTACAAGTTATATCAGCCCTTGCAGCACAAAAGATAGCCGCTTTCGGGCACTGTGGAATAATGACCTGCAGTCTATATTTATATGCACCAATTGGTACGGAGAATGCCATGACTGAAAAATCTGCTTTTGCCCCTGCCGCTGGCCCGCAGGCCGCAACGGTTGTCTCCACCCCGGAACAGGCGATTACCGCCGGTGAGACATCTATTCCGACGCAGGGCGAGAATATGCCTGCCTATCACGCCCGCCCAAAAGATGCCGAAGGCGCCCTGCCGATCGTGATTGTGGTACAGGAAATCTTTGGCGTGCATGAACATATCCGCGATATCTGCCGCCGTCTGGCGCTGGAGGGCTACCTGGCCGTGGCCCCTGAGCTCTATTTCCGTCAGGGCGATCCCAATGAGTACAGCGACATCCCTACCCTGTTCAGCAACCTGGTGACAAAAGTGCCGGATGCGCAGGTCCTGGCCGACCTCGATCACGTGGCAAACTGGGCAGCCCGCAACGGCGGCGATCCGCATCGCCTGCTGATGACCGGTTTCTGCTGGGGCGGTCGCATTAGCTGGCTCTATGCAGCCCATAACCCGCAGCTGAAGGCGGCGGTGGCATGGTACGGCAAGCTGGTCGGTGAAAAGACCCTTAACTCACCCAAACATCCGGTTGATATCGCCACCGATCTCAATGCCCCCGTGCTGGGGCTGTATGGCGCGGAAGATACGGGCATTCCCCAGGATACCGTCGAGACCATGCGCCAGGCGCTGCGTGCGGCAAACGCGAAGGCGGAGATTGTGGTATATCCTGAGGCGGGCCATGCGTTTAATGCTGATTACCGCCCGAGCTATCATGAAGAGTCAGCCAAAGATGGCTGGCAGAGAATGCTGGGCTGGTTCCGCCAGTACGGGGCGAAAAAAAGTTAAGCGGCTCACAATTCGCACCCTCCGTTCTGCCGGGTGTTTGACTTTTAAACACAATCTGGACGATATAAACAGCACAGGCGTGTAACTACGATCCGTAGGCAAGACCTGAAGCCCATCTCCCTTTCGGGGGAGATGGGCTTCAGGTCTTTTTTTTTGCTCTGGAGACAGGGGCCAGACATGAATCACTTGCAGACTGCGCTGGACATCATCACCCAGGTGGGCGGTGCTGAAAATATCGAACATATCGAACACTGCTCGACTCGCTTGCGTCTGAGCCTCTACGACAATGGCAAAGTCAACGAGGCTGCGCTGGCAAAGATTGACGGCGTACTCGGCGTGCGTATTAACGTGCAATGCCAGGTGATCATCGGCCATGAGGTAGTGCAGGTCTACGAGGCGGTGCGTTCACTTGCGGGCGAACCGCAGGCTCAGTCCACGCAATCTGTCAGTACCAAAGCCAGCCGTGGCGCTCAGGTGGTGGATTTTGTGATCAGCGTTTTTCAGCCGCTGGTGCCTGCCATCGCAGGCGGTGGGGTGCTGAAATCGTTGCTGTTGCTGCTGGATGTACTGGGCTGGCTGAGCCGGGATAGCGACACCTATAAAGTGCTGGATAACATCGGCTCAGCACCGCTCTGGTTCTTGCCGATTCTGGTGGCGATCACCACCGCCATGAAGTTAAAAGTTAACGTTCTGGTCGCGGTTTCGGCAGTTTCCGTCATGCTCTTACCGGCCATGACCAAACAGCTGGCAGAGGGCACGGCGTTTATGTCATTTGATCTGCGCAACGTGGCTTACGCATCGCAGGTCTTCCCGGCGATTCTCTGCGTGCTGTTTTACGCCCAGACTGAAAAACTGTTTAACCGCTATTCGCCGGGGGCGCTGCGCATCTTCCTGTCGCCAATGCTGTCGCTGCTGGTGACGGTACCCGTCACGCTGCTCATTCTGGGGCCGCTGGGTTACGAGCTGGGCGCCGGGCTGGCAACGGTGATTCTGTGGCTGTATGGCAAGCTGGGCTTTGTGGCCACCGGCCTGCTTGCCGCTGCCCTCCCCTTTATGGTTGCCGCCGGCATGCACAAACCGATGCTTCCTTATGCCGTCGCGTCGATGAGCCAGTTTGGTCGCGAAATGCTCTATCTGCCTGCGTCGCTGGCGCACAATATTGCCGAATCGGGCGCCTGCCTCGCCATCGCCCTGAAAAGCAAAGACAAAGTATTAAAGTCCACCGCCTTCTCCGCCGGGATCTCTGCGCTGTTTGGCATTACCGAGCCGGCGCTTTACGGCGTGACGCTTCTGAACAAAAAAGCGCTCTACAGCGTGATTTTAGGCAGCGTGGTTGGCGGCGCCTTTATCGGCTGGATGGCGATCGAAGCCTTTGCCCTGGTCGGCCCTGGCCTTGCCAGCATCTCCATGTTTGTCTCGCCCGATAACTCTATGAACATCGTCTGGGCGTTTGCTGGCGCGGGGCTCTCATTTGCTATCGCCTTTATCAGCGCCCTGCTGTTGTGGCGTGATAAAGCGGCGGAAAAAACGGATGAGCTGACCTTCACCCGCCCGGTAGAGGGGCAAATCATTCCGCTGGAGAATGTTAATGACGATGTTTTCGCACGCAAAATTATGGGAGATGGCATCGCCATCGTTCCCTCCCAGGGGGTGCTGCGCGCCCCGGCAGACGGCACCGTAGTCAATATATTTGAGAGTGGCCATGCGCTAAGTCTGCTCACCGATGCGGGCGTAGAGTTAATTTTTCACATCGGCATCGACACCATCAAACTTCAGGGCGAGGGCTTCTCGCCACAGGTGAAAGAAGGCCAGCAGGTGAAGCGCGGCGAAACCTTGATTGAATTTTCTCTCGACACCATCACCGCCGCCGGGCTCGATCCGGTGGTGATGATGGTCGTAACAAACGGCGAACGCTTTTCGCTGACACCAGGCAGTAACGACGATAAAAATCACAATCCTCACATCATCATGACGCTTAAGGAGTCCGTGTAATGGAGAAATCCCTCCCGTTTCCGCAAGGTTTTTTATGGGGCGGTGCCATCGCTGCCAATCAGGCTGAAGGGGCATGGAACGTTGACGGCAAAGGGCCGTCAGTGGCTGATGCCATCACCTGGAAACCGAACCTGTCATTAAAGGATTACGATGGCCATATGGCGCTCACGGATGAGAACATCCGCGATGCGTTTGAAGGTAAGAACGATGCGTTGTACCCCAAACGTCGCGGCATCGATTTCTATCACCATTATAAAGACGACATTGCGCTATTCGCTGAGATGGGTTTTACCGTGCTGCGCGTATCGATTGCCTGGTCACGCATTTTTCCCAATGGTGAAGACGCCGCGCCAAACGAGGCGGGCCTGCGGTTTTATGAAGAGATGTTCCGCGAACTGCGTCGCCATAATATCGAACCGCTGGTGACGCTCTCCCACTATGAGATGCCGCTGGCGCTCAGTGAAAAGTATAACGGCTGGGTCCATCGCAACGTGGTGGATGCCTTTGTGCGCTTTAGTAAAGTCTGTTTCGAGCGCTATAAAGATCTGGTGCGTTACTGGCTTACCTTTAATGAGATCGACAGCATTCACCGCCACCCCTTTACCACCGCCGGTATCCGCGAGGAAAAAAGCGCCCCGGGCAAAGCGAAGCAGGATATCTACCAGGGGCTGCACCACCAGTTCGTTGCCTCAGCGCTGGTCACCCGCGACTGCCATGACATCATCCCGGGCAGCCAGGTGGGCTGTATGCTGACCAAGCTCACCACCTACCCGCACAGTTGCCGTCCGGAAGATGTGGAAGCAACGCTGAAGAAAAACCTTGAGAACTACTTCTATGCCGATGTGCAGGTGTTCGGCGAGTATCCGCCGCTAATCCTGCGCGATCTGGCCCGCCGCGATATTCAAATTGAGATGCTGGCCGACGATCAACGCATTTTAAAAGAGAATACCGTCGACTTTGTCTCATTTAGCTACTACATGTCGCTGACGGAATCTACCCAGCCTGATGTAGAACGCATCCCTGGCAATACCGTCCTCGGCGTGAAAAACCCCTACCTTCCTGCCTCGGAATGGGGTTGGCAGATCGATCCGGTAGGGCTGAAAATCTCGCTGCTTGAACTCTATGACCGTTATCAGAAGCCGCTTTTTATCGTCGAAAATGGGTTAGGTGCCAAAGACGTTGTGGAAGATGGGAAGATTCACGATAGCTACCGTATCGACTATTTCCGCGCCCACTTCGCGCAAACTTTGGCAGCTATTAATGAAGGAGTGGATGTGATGGGATTCACCACCTGGGGCTGCATTGACATTATCAGCGCAGGGACGTCACAAATGTCCAAGCGCTATGGCTTTATCTATGTCGACCAGGATGATGAAGGCAAAGGCACCCTCAAGCGCCTGAAAAAGGACTCCTTCTGGTGGTACCAGAAAGTGATTGCCAGCAATGGCGCGGATATGGGCTAAGCGGCGCGGCCGCAGGAAATGACCGTGATTACGATAAAAAAATCGCTTAATAACAGCATGCTGCTGGTCGATCATGACCAGCGTGAGATGATCCTGTTCGGCAAAGGGATCGGTTTTGGCGCAAAACCGGGTACACCGATCGACCTGAATCAGGTCGAGAAAGTGTTCCTGCCGTTAAACGACCTTAAGTCTCGCCATTTTTTATCGCTGACCGATACGATTCCTGCGGCATTCTTTGAACTCAGCCACGAGATCCTGATCCTCGCTCGCGGTCTATGCGGCGATAAGCTGAACTCCGTCCTGCTCTTTACCCTTGCCGAACACCTCCATTTTGCCGTGGAGCGCAGCCGCAGCGGCCAGGTCATCCTCAATAAACTGAGCTGGGAGGTGAAGCGCTACTATCCGCAAGAGTACAGCGTTGGGGTGCAGGCGCGGGAGCGGGTCAGCGCGCTATTTGACGTTTCCCTGCCGGAAGATGAAGCCGTGAATATCGCTTTTCACCTCATTAACGCCAGCAGCCAGAGCGACGATAGCCATGCCCATCAACAGGTGGAGTTAGTCAATCGCATCGCGGAGATCGTGCGCTATAAGTTAAGAAATGCCATCGATACCGGATCGGTGAACTATATGCGCTTTATTACCCATCTGCGCTATTTTGCCGAACGCGTGCTGGCAGGAAAAATTGTCTTTAGCGAGACGGAAGATTTTTATCAGGAACTGATGCGTCATCGCCCGGACGCCATGACCGTCGCATGGGTGATTCGGGATTATGTGCAGGAGAAGCATCAGCTCACCTTACCGAAAGATGAGCTGACGTGGTTAAGCATTCATATCAGCCGACTGATGGACGGGCAGGCATAGCTCATCCCAATTTTTGCTTACGCCTGACGTAAGTTGCGCGCGGCTTCTACCATGTTCGCCAGTGCGGCACGGGTCTCCGGCCAGCCGCGGGTTTTCAGGCCACAGTCCGGGTTTACCCACAGACGTGCGGCCGGAATACGCTGTGCCGCCTTCTGCAGCAGGGCCTCAATCCACTCTACGCTCGGCACGTTTGGCGAGTGAATATCATAAACGCCAGGCCCGATTTCGTTCGGGTAGTCAAATTCCTCGAACGACTCCAGCAGCTCCATATCCGAACGCGAGGTCTCGATGGTGATCACGTCAGCATCCAGCGCGGCAATGGCATCCATGATGTCGTTAAATTCGCAGTAGCACATATGGGTGTGGATCTGCGTGTCATCCCTGGCCACAGCGGCGTTGATGCGGAAAGCGTCCACGCCCCACTTGAGGTAAGCATCCCAGTCGCTGCGGCGCAGCGGCAGACCTTCACGCAGCGCCGGTTCGTCAATCTGGATGATGCCAATGCCCGCCGCTTCCAGATCCGCCACTTCATCCCGCAGCGCCAGCGCGATTTGCTTCGCGATGGTTTCACGGCTGACGTCTTCACGGGGGAAGGACCAGCAGAGAATAGTCACCGGGCCGGTGAGCATGCCTTTCACCGGTTTATCGGTCAGCGACTGTGCATATTTCGCCCACTCGACGGTGATCGCCGCCGGACGGCTGATATCGCCAATCACCACTGGCGGTTTTACGCAGCGGGAGCCGTAGCTCTGTACCCAGCCATTCTGGGTAAAGACAAAGCCATCCAGGTGCTCGCCAAAGTATTCCACCATATCGTTACGTTCAGCCTCACCGTGCACCAGCACGTCCAGGCCTAAGCGCTCCTGCTCCACAATAGCCTGTTTGATGTGCTCAGCGATGCCGGTGCGATAATGGGCGGCATCAAGATTCCCCTTTTTGAAATCCAGCCGCAGGCCGCGGATCTCCGTGGTTTGCGGGAAGGAGCCGATGGTGGTGGTTGGCCACGCAGGCAGCCTGAAGCGGGCGCGCTGCGCTTCAGCACGTACCGCATAGGGGCTCTGACGCTGGCTATCCTGGGAGGTAATGGCGGCCAGACGTTGTTCTACCGCCGGATTGTGCACGCGCGCCGAGTGACGACGCGCCTGAATTGGGGCACTCCACGCGATTAACGCTGCCGTATCACCGCTGTTAAGTGCATCGCGTAGTAAGGCCAGCTCTTCACACTTTTGCAGGGCAAAGGCAAACCAGCTTTTCACCTCTGGGTCCAGACGGGTTTCCACGCTGAGATCGATGGGGCTGTGCAGCAGGGAGCAGGAGGAGGCTACCCACAGTTCACGCAGGCCTGCGATATCGTTAATTTGACCATATTTCTCCGTGAGATCGGCGCGCCAGACGTTACGTCCGTTCACCAGACCGGCAGAGAGCAGCCACTCCGCGGGCAGGCGCTGGTGCAGTTCAGCGACATCATCTTTGCCGTGAACCAGATCGACGTGTAGCCCCTGCACGGGCAGCGCAGTAATAGTGTCGAGGTTCGGTGTGACGCCTTCGAAATAGGTGGTCAGCAGCAACTTCACCTGGCCCGTTAAGGCTTCATACGCCGGTTTGTAAGCATCCAGCCACGCCTGCGGTAGCTCAAGCACCAGTGCCGGCTCGTCGATCTGTACCCACTGAATGCCGCGTTTGCCCAGTTCAATAAGTACCTGTTTGTAGACCGGCAGGATCTCGTTCAGCAGGGTCAGGCGATCAAATTGCTCACCCTTCACTTTACCCAGCCACAGGTAAGTGAGCGGGCCCAGCAGCACCGGTTTGACGTGGTGGCCCAGCGCCAGCGCTTCGTCCACTTCCTCCAGAAGCTGGGTCCAGGTCAGTTTGAACTGCTGGCCTTTGACAAATTCCGGCACCATATAGTGATAGTTGGTGTTAAACCACTTGGTCATTTCCGCCGCAGCCGCTGGCTCCCCCGTCGGCGCACGGCCACGGCCAATACGGAACAGGGTATCGATATCTACCGATCCATCTTTGTTCTGATGACGAGCCGGCACGTTACCAAGCAGCAGGCTGGTGGTCAGAACATGGTCGTACCAGGCAAAATCCCCTACTGGCAGCAGATTGATGCCCGCCTGTTTTTGCTGCTCCCAGTGGCGTGCGCGCAGCTCGCGTCCGACCGCCAGAAGCTCCTCACGGGTGGCATTGCCCGCCCAGTAGCGCTCTTGTGCTTTTTTCAATTCGCGGCGCAGGCCAACGCGAGGGAAACCGAGTGTGTGATTGCGGATAGTCATGGTATGCCCCTTATGAAATTCGTTATTTAGACGTCCAGATGTTTACACATCTATAATTGGCAGGTAGTGTATATTCCTCAAGCGCAAAATATTCACGGCGAAGTGAAGGACTTTCATGATTGAGATTAAACACCTGAAAACGCTCCAGGCGTTGCGGAACTGCGGCTCCCTGGCAGCGGCGGCGGCCACGCTGCACCAGACCCAGTCCGCCCTTTCTCACCAGTTCAGCGATCTGGAACAACGCCTTGGCTTTCGTCTGTTTGTGCGCAAGAGCCAGCCTCTGCGCTTTACTCCGCAGGGGGAGATTTTGCTCCAGCTGGCCAATCAGGTACTGCCGCAAATTGCCAGCGCCCTGCAAGCCTGTAACGAGCCGCAGCAGACCAAATTGCGTATCGCCATTGAGTGCCATAGCTGTATTCAGTGGTTGACGCCCGCGCTTGAGAACTTCCGCCAGAAGTGGCCGCAGGTTGAGATGGACTTTAAATCTGGCGTGACCTTTGACCCGCAGCCCTCGCTCCAGCAGGGCGAGCTGGATCTGGTGATGACCTCAGACATTCTGCCGCGCAGTGGTTTGCACTATTCGCCGATGTTTGATTTTGAAGTGCGTCTGGTGCTGGCGCCGGATCACCCTATGGCCAGCAAAACGCGCATTACCCCGGAAGATCTGGCGACGGAAACCCTGTTGATTTATCCGGTGCAGCGCAGTCGCCTGGATATCTGGCGTCACTTCCTGCAGCCCGCGGGCATTAGCCCGCAGCTGAAAAGTGTGGATAACACCCTGTTGTTGATTCAGATGGTGGCGGCCAGCATGGGGATCGCCGCGCTGCCGCACTGGGTAGTGGAGAGTTTTGAACGCCAGGGTCTGGTGGTGACTAAGACCCTGGGCGATGGGCTGTGGAGCCGGCTGTACTCTGCCGTGCGCGATGGCGAGCAGCGTCAGCCGGTAACGGAGGCGTTTATTCGCTCAGCGCGGAACCACGCGTGCGACCATCTTCCGTTTGTACGGAGCGCGGAGCGACCCAACGCCGATGTACCCACAGCGAAGCCAGGATCACTGTTCCCCCAATAACGAAGCTGGGCCAGTGCGGTTGTTCCTGCCAGATGGCCAAATTCACCAGCAGCCCTGCGGGCACATGCACGTTGTTCATAATGCCCAGGGTCCCGGCATCGACCTGAGTTGCCCCATAGTTCCACATGAAGTAACCCAAACCGGAGGCCACCACACCCAGCCAGACCAGCACACCCCACTGTAGGGAGGTCGTTGGCAGTTTTTGCGGATTTCCCAACATAAACCACGCCGCCACCGCCACAATCGCCGCGCCCATATAAAACCAGGCAAACGCATTGTGCTGGGGCATCGGACGCGTTTCCATCAGCCGTTTATAACCCACCATACCGATGGCAAAGCTAATATTTGCCAGCTGAACGAACATCAGTCCGGTCCAGAAATGATCGCTCACTTTGTCGTAGCGGATGATCGCCGCGCCCACTACCGCCAGCGCCGCGCTGAGCAGGTAGCCCCAGCGCAGACGGCGTTTACTGAGCAGATCGTAAATCAGCGTGATATAGAGCGGCGTTAGCACCGTAAAGAGCAGAAACTCCGACACCGACAGGTAGATGTAGGCCCGAAAGCTAAAGAGGTACATGATGCCAAGCTGCATCGCCCCCACCAGCATGTATAGCAGAAGGGTTTGCAGCGACTGTCCGCGAGTGCGCAGAAACGGCAGGAACACTAGCGCAGCCAGTCCAACGCGCATCAGCACAGAGAAATAGCTGTCAACTGACCCGGCAAGATATTCGCCGATCAGGCTAAACGAGAAGGCCCACAGAATAGTGGTGATGATGAGTAGCGCCACAATGCTTGTCTCTCAGAAAGAAGGACAGGCATTGTAGCGAACTCTTTAGTTGACAACTGAGCAATAAACAACCAAATGAAGATTATTCAAGAAACAGTTTGCGCAGGTATTTCGGCACGGCGTTATCACCATTAGTGCCAATCACTTCCAGCTCCGGATGCAGATCTTTCAGGCGCTGATGAGCGTTGTCCATAATGCAGCCCTTCCCCGCCATGGAGAGCATTTCGGCGTCGTTCATGCCATCGCCAAAGGCGATGCAATCTTTCAGCTCAAAACCCAGACGTTTGGCGACCGCTTCCAGGGCATGACCTTTTGAGACGCCACCGGCCATGACTTCCAGGCAGGTCAGCGTGGAGAAGCTAACGTTGACGCGATCGCCCCAGCGCGCGTTGATGGCCTGCTCAAGCGGCAGCAGCGCCTCGTGGGTGTCACAGGTGAAGAAGACTTTGCTAATCCCTTCTGGCTCCAGTAGACCAGGCTCATAGAGGGAGTAGTTAAACACCGCCTCTTTGAAGAAACGCATCTCGTCCGGGCGATGGCGGTTCATAAACCACTCATCATCGCGATAGACGTTAGTGATGATATCCGGGTTGTTATACATCATGCCAAAGAGATCGACGGCAATGTCGCGATCCAGGTTGTGGGTGAAGATCAAATTACCATCGGTATCGTGAACACGCGCACCGTTGGAGGTGATCATATAGGCTTTGATGTCGAGGTTATCGCGGATCTGCCCCACATCTACATGGTGGCGACCGGTCGCGAAGACAAAGTTCACGCCACGCGCGGTCAGGAGTTTTAGGGTCTCTTTCGCGTAAGGCGATAAGGTGTGGTCGGGTGAGAGCAGCGTGCCGTCGAGATCAGACGCAACAACCTGGTACATAAGAAAATTTAACCTCTGGTGAATATCAATTATGCCGGTCGAAAAAACCGACGATGGCGTTGAGCGCAACTGAGCGCATATCGTCCTTTTCGAAAAGGATCTCATGGTACGCGCCTTTTATGACCATCGGCTTACCCCCTTCACAAGGGTGACCGGCGGCGGCACGCAATTCACAAAAGCGGTCGTGCATGCGGTTATCGACCACACGCTCCTCTTCCGCCTGAATCAGGAGTGTTGGAGTCGCATCATCTGCGACCCCGGCCAGCACCTGCTCACCGGCCAGAATGCCTTCCCGCACCCAGTGCCAGGTGGGGCCGCCGACGCGTAAACGCGGCTCGTCGGCATAAAAGCGTAAATTCCGGCGATAACGCTGGCGACTATGGGTCAAGACGTTAATGGCAAAGGGCAACGCACGCCAGCGCCCGGTGCCTATGGCATAGCCCTCACGAATGCGCTGATGGCCCTCAGCCCAGTCGAGAATGTGGCGCACCATCCAGTCGGGTAAACGTATGATGATGCCAAACATAGGTGCCGTGAGCGCAATGGCATCGCACTGATGCACATGGCGTTGTAAAAAGAGCGTTGAGATGGCACCGCCCATGGAGTGAGCAAGGATATAACGCTTGCGCCATGGGCCGGGCAGGACCTCCTGAGTCCAGAACGCGGCCAGATCCTCAACATAATCGCTGAAGTGATCAACGTGCCCACGATGCGTATCGGAAAGCATACGACCCGACAGCCCTTGCCCACGATGGTCGATAATTAAAACATCAAAACCCATGTGGAACAGGTCATAGGCCAGCTCAGCATATTTTACGTAGCTTTCGATACGGCCTGGACAGACAACGATAACGCGATCGTTTTTCTCATCCCGAAAACGCACAAAGCGCACGGGAATCTCATTCACACCCGTAAACTCATCTTCCTCACGCTGACGCCAGAAATCGGTCAGCGGCCCCATGGAGAAAGCAGCAAAAGTGTTTTCTCGAGTTTCCCAGTCCTTTTTCTGCTGAAACATCGGGTTTCCACCCCCGTAAGCCAAGGAATATCGTTTTTTCGCAGCAGCTCACAAAACGAGCCGACATTAGCGTATTGTGGCATAAAAACAGACGTTCCGGGAGTTTCAAATGACCTTCGAATGGTGGTTCGCCTACCTGCTCACTTCTATCATCCTCAGCCTTTCACCGGGTTCTGGCGCGATTAATACCATGACGACCTCTATCAGCCATGGCTATCGCGGTGCCGCGGCGTCTATTGCCGGTTTGCAGACCGGGCTGGGTATTCATATTCTGCTGGTCGGGATTGGTCTGGGTACGCTTTTCTCCCGCTCGGTACTGGCATTTGAAGTGTTGAAGTGGGCAGGTGCCGCCTATCTGATCTGGCTGGGTATTCAGCAGTGGCGCGCAGCCGGTTCGCTGGACTTAAACACGCTGGCGGTGAGCCAGAATCGTAGCCGCCTGTTTAAACGCGCGGTGTTTGTAAACCTGACTAACCCGAAGAGCATTGTGTTTCTCGCCGCCCTCTTCCCGCAATTCATCGTCCCTCATCAGCCACAGGTGATGCAGTATGTGGTGCTCGGTGCTACCACTATTATCGTCGATATCATTGTGATGATTGGTTACGCGACCCTGGCGCAGCGGATTGCCGCGTGGATTAAAGGGCCAAAACAGATGAAGGCCCTCAACAAAGTCTTCGGTTCACTGTTCGTGCTGGTGGGGGCGCTATTGGCCTCGGCACGGCATGCGTAACGAGAATGTATTGTGTATGAAATCCGGCGCACAGCGCGCCGGGAAATAGCGAAAGAAGGAGAAGCAATAAAATACCGAGTGTGGCACGACGGTAAAGAGTATTTGCCAGAATAATATTTAAATAGTAAAGAATAAGTTTTAGTACGGTATTCACAACCACAGGTTGATCTGACAATAAATAAGAATACAACCCTACCGATAACATTTAGTTTTATATTCCAATAAAGTCTTATTTTTAGTGCTTTTAGCTAATGGTCAAGGAAGAGACATGAGGCGTATAAAAAAATAACCCAGCAACTTTAACCGAAATAAAAAACCACAGATTGATTTAATACAGATATTTCATTCCGTCAAATTGTAACTAACAGACAAAACCCGGCAAGCAACGTCAGCGCAATCGCGTCTTGAAATTACGCACACCAAACCTATAATTCCGACTGCTTTTTTTATTGCTGAGTGGACTGGTTATAATTACAGGACAAAGTGGTGATATGATTTACCAGCCATATGCTTTTTTAATTGATAATGTCATCCATATAGATATCAAGAAAGGTTGTATTTTTAGAATAGATAGCGTTGATAAAAATAATGAGTTGTCGTTAGGTATTCTGTATTTGAATGACACCATGATGTCTCTGCTTTCCTATCTCTTAATCCATGCACAAAAAAGGTATATCACCAAAGAAGAGGTACTGATAAAAGTATGGGACGAGAACAACCTCAGTTCATCGGGGACACGGCTATGGCAGGTCTTTACGACATTGAAACAGAAGCTTGCTTTGCTTCACTTGCCGGAAAACTTGATTGAGTATGAAAAAAGAAAAGGATACATCATTAAACATGACAATATCCTGACACTCTATTATAAGGAAACTGAGAACAGTCAGCTGACAGTATCCGCGGTTAAACAACGTCGTGCCAGCACCTTCATCAGCCTCCATCAATAGTAATATTTTAAGATGAGAGCGCATTTTTAAAATCAGCGCTTACCTGAGCAACGCAATCAAATGAGAAATTAACATTCATTGTGCGAATGAAACAATGAATATTAATTTACTCTGGAACTTATTATTTAAAGATTTTCTGACAGGATGTTGGAGCATATCCCATGGATGGCGCGTTGAAAAACTCATATATCTCACTGAATTTGTCTCTTGCAGATCGGCATCAGCAAGACACTTTTTTCGATCGTGGTCACACCCGCGGTCTCTTTATGCAATATCACTTAGCTACGCCCAGCAATACACCCGAGCGGCGACCGCTTCTCAGGATGTGAAGCATTCACTTAATTCACTATTTCAATAACAAAATTTCAGATTTCATTTAATTGGCAGGAGCCATAATGAATAAAATATATCGATTGATCTGGAACCCAGCATTACGTACCTGGGTTGCCGTGAGCGAATTTGCAAAAGCGAATGGAAAAGGTAAATCCGGGCGCACGGGCTTAAGTGCAACTGCCGTTGGCCTTATCGGCGCGTTAACCCTTTCGTCGCTAGTAAGTACCAGCGCATACGCTGATGATCCCGTCACCACCAGTACTGACCCCGACTCGGTGACGATTGGTACCAACGCAGAGACCGGCGATACCACCACTCTGGACGCGAATACCATCACCACAGGCAATACCAATGTTAACCAGCAGGAGCTGTCTAACGTCGCAGTTGGCGAAAGCGCTAAAGCGGCTATGGGCGGTATCGCGCTTGGCGATCACGCTGACGCAGATACCAGCACCTCGCAGACGCCCGGCGGCAGTGTGGCAATTGGCGCCTATGCTACGGCAAACAAAAGCGGCGGGGCGACGGCGATCGGCTTAGCCTCTGAAGCAGACGGACAAAACGCGGTCGCCTTTGGTGCTGGTGCGCACGCTAACCGTAGCGGCGATATCTCCATCGGCTACAGCTCCACTTCCGGCACCTATACCGGCACGCAGATCAGTAACGATTCGGAAGGCGAAAATATTTCCCTGGGCAACTGGTCCACCGCCTATGGTGGCAAGGCTCTGGCGGTAGGCAGCCATGCCGAAGCTACAGCAGCATCAAGTACTGCATTAGGTATGGGTAGCCAGGCGTCCGGGGTAAAATCACTCTCTATTGGTAGTGATGCAAACGCGTCCGGTGAGAACGCCCTGGCGATTGGCGGCAGCGCAGCCGCGGCTGGTGAAAGCTCAATGGCTATCGGCAGCCACGCCAGCGCCAGCGATGAGCAAAGTTTCGCTGTAGGCTATAAAGCTCAGGCGACCAAAGCGGATGCCGTTGCTCTGGGGACCCAGGCCAAAGCGCAGGCAGATAGAGCGTTGTCGTTTGGCTACAACTCCTCCGCCACAAAAAACGATGCTATCGCGATGGGCTCAAATTCTAAATCTCAGGGGATGTCTTCCCTGGCCTTCGGCACCAACGCGATCTCTGCAGATGATAACAGCGTAGCCCTGGGGTCAAACTCCCTGACCGCAGCAGCCGTAGGAACGCAAGCTATCACTATCGATGGTAAGAGCTACGCATTCGCGGGCACGGCGCCGCTCAGCACCGTCAGTATCGGTAGAAAAGATGCGGAACGGACACTGACCAACGTGGCCGCAGGCCGTATTAGCAAAACCAGTACCGATGCGATCAACGGCTCGCAGCTTTTTGCCGCCACACAAGCGACAGAAGCCCTCGCCAATGTCGCGGTTAAATACGACCTGAACCAGGACAGCACGGTTAATTACGATAGCATTACCCTTAACGGCGATGCGTATGACAGTACCGATAACAGTGGCGGCACCACCATCACTAACATTGCTCGCGGGGTCGACGACAGCGATGCGGTGAATATGTCTCAGCTTAACGAGACCAACGCCGACGTGGCAGACGTCACCAACATCGTTAACAACATCGCCGGCGATACCAGCACGACCTACACCGACCTGAACGGCAAAGGTATCCGCTATGCGCGGACCAACGAGAAAGGGCTGACCCAGGCCGATGCCTACGCGAAAGGTAAGGGCAGCTCCGCGGTCGGCTATAACGCCACCGCCATAGGCGAAAACAGCCTTGCCCTCGGCTATAACGCCAAAGCCAACAACGCGAAAGACGTGGCGCTGGGCGCTGACTCACTCACCGCTGCGGCCGTTGCGACCACCGGCACGACCCTGCGCGGCAAAGCCTATACCTTCGCGGGCACAGCCCCTGCAAGCACCGTCAGTATTGGCAACGTGGGTAAAGAGCGTACTCTCACCAATCTCGCTGCCGGACGCCTCAGCGCCACCAGCACCGATGCGGTGAACGGCTCTCAGCTGTATGCCACCAACCAGGCCCTTGAAGACGTTGCCGAGCAGCAAGGTTTTGCTGTCATGTACGACACTAACAGCGGCGGTACGGTTAACCGCAACAGCGTAACGATGGGCGGCACCACCTATAACAGCACGACGAAAACGGGCGGCACCACTATCACTAACGTTGCTCGTGGGATGAATGACAGCGATGCGGTGAATATGTCTCAGCTTAACGAGACCAACGCCGACGTGGCAGACGTCACGAACATCATTAACAACATCGCCGGCGACACCAGCACGACCTACACCGATCTGAACGGCAAAGGTATCCGCTATGCGCGGACCAACGAGAAAGGGCTGACCCAGGCCGATGCCTACGCGAAAGGTAAAGGCAGCTCCGCCGTCGGCTATAGCGCCACCGCCATAGGCGAAAACAGCCTTGCCCTCGGCTATAACGCCAAAGCCAACAATGCTAAAGACGTGGCGCTGGGTGCTGACTCACTCACCGCTGCGGCCGTCGCGACCACCGGCACGACCCTGCGCGGCACGGCTTATACCTTCGCGGGCGCCGCTCCTGCAAGCACCGTCAGTATCGGCAGCGTAGGCAAGGAGCGTACTCTCACTAATCTCGCTGCCGGTCGCCTCAGCGCCACCAGCACCGATGCGGTGAATGGCTCTCAGCTCTATGCCACCAACCAGGCCATTGAAGGGATATCCGGCGATATTTCCGATCTCAGCGATCTGGCGGTCAAATACGACACCAATCCGGACGGCACCATCAACTACAACCGCGTGTCCATGGGCGGCACCACCTATAACAGCACGACGAAAGCGGGCGGTACCACCCTCACTAACGTCGCTTACGGGGTGAATGACAGCGATGCGGTAAACGTACAGCAACTCAGAGACGCCACCAGCGATATGTATAACAACGGGGTGAAGTATTTCCACGCTAACTCCACCAAAGCAGATTCCGTTGCCACCGGCACCGACTCCATTGCGGTAGGTCCGGCTGCAAAATCGGTGGGCGAAAGTTCGATTGCCATGGGTAACGCGGCCACGTCAACCGGCGAAAATAGCGTTGCCATTGGCGCTGGCGCGGTCGCTAACAATAAGGGTGACGTGGCGCTGGGCGCAGGGGCCACCACGGAGCAAGCCGTGGGTACTCAGGGCGTAACCATTCGCGGCAACGACTATCAATTTGCCGGCACAACGCCGACTGGCACCGTCAGCGTAGGCAGCCTGGATAACGAACGCACCATCACCAACGTTGCAGCGGGCCGTATCAGCGCCACCAGCACGGATGCCGTGAACGGCTCGCAGCTGTATGCCACAAATCAGGCGATCGAAGCCATCAACACCAATTTCTCCGGTCTGGATAACTCCGTGGTGAAATATGTGGTAAACGGCGATGGATCCATTGATTACAGCAAAATAGCGCTGGCGGGCGATACCTACGATCAATCCACTAAAACCGGCGGTACCACCATTACTAACGTTGCGGCGGGCGTCAATGCCAGCGATGCCGTAAATAAGCAGCAGCTGGATGAAGTCAGCCTGAACGTGACCAACATTGCCGAGGGCAAGGACGGTATGTTCCAGGTGAATAACACCAGTAACCTGCCGAAGCCGAAACCGACGGGCCAGAATTCCATCGCTGGCGGCGCAGGCGCGGTGGCCAGCGCAACAAACAGCATGGCCCTGGGTAACAGCGCGAAGGCTACCCACAGCAACGCCGTGGCGCTAGGAACAAACTCCGTTACCGATCGTGATAACAGCGTTTCCATGGGATACGCGGGCGGCGAGCGTCAGATCACTCACGTGGCAGCCGGTACCGCAGCCACCGATGCCGTCAACGTGGGTCAGTTGAAACAGAGCATGGGCGATTCTTACACCTATACCAATAACAAGTTTGGCGAACTGAAAGAGATGATTGCCGATCAGGACGACAAGCTGAGCGCGGGTATCGCCGGCGCGATGGCCATGGCGAGCTTGCCACAGCCTTATTCGCCAGGTGCCAGCATGTTCAGCATGGCGGGGGGAACCTATCAGGGCGAGTCTGCGATTGCGATGGGGGTATCAACCGTCTCTGACAATGGTAAATGGGTCACGAAGTTGTCTGGCTCCTCTAACAGCCAGGGCGATCTGGGTGGTTCTGTTGGCATTGGCTATCAGTGGTAAGTCTGAATTAACAAACATCTCCGGCGAACACGCCGGAGAGTAAAAGAGAAATTATGATGAATTGTAAAAAGATGACCCGGCTGGCGCTGCTTATTGGCAGCATGGCTTTGCTTACCGCCTGTACCCGCGCTGTTAGCGACGTAAATGGTGAAGGGAAGACCGATAACGCGATATTCCCGGATAAATCGCACGCAGTACGTACTGACGGCAGCTTCGTGAATAAAGACAATCTTAACGAGATGCACGCAGGTTTAACCAAAGCGCAGATCTATGAGCTGCTCGGCGCACCGCATTTCAGTGAAGGCATGTTTCGCGTGAAAGAGTGGGATTATATTTTCCACTTCACCCAGCCAGATCACAGCGTGCGTACCTGTCAGTACAAGGTGCTGTTCGACTCACAGATGAAGGCGCAAAGTTTCTATTTCCTGCCTGAAAACTGCCTGACGCCGCAGACAAAACCGCAGCAACCTGTTGCGGTCGTTCAGAAAGAGCTGAGTGCAGAAAGCCTGTTTGCCTTTGGTAGCGCAGCGCTGAGTCCGGAGGGCATCAAGCAGGTGAATCTCATCAGCGGCGGGCTGAAGGCTGAAACACAGCAAGGTAAACACCTGATCGTTAAAGGCCATACTGACCGTATCGGCGACGAGGCCAGCAATATGACGCTGTCCAAAGCACGCGCGGAATCGGTGAAGCGCCAGCTCATTGAAAACGGGATTGATGCCACCCGCATCGAAACCGAAGGTCTGGGCGAAAGTATGCCGCGCGTTGATTGTCCGGGTGTCGCCACATCACATGTCATTGAATGCCTGGCCCCCAATCGCCGCATGACGATTGAAATCGTGGCTGATAACGCAGGTAAATAACGTCATGCGCCTCACTCTAATCAAGACCGCCGTCGGCGGTCTTTCTTTACTGACCGCAGCCACCGGCTTTGCGGCTTCCCAGGATCTGCCCGTCAGATTTGTTAGCGTGCCCGCTTATAGCATTATTACCGATACCCTGTTCAATTTGACGCCTCAGGTTGCAGGAAAACGTAATACCTTTTTGATGCAGCAAATTTGCGATTTAGCGCGTGGCGATGCGACCCAGCAGGAGGTGAATCAGCGGCTTATCCAGAATAAAGTTGATCCGATGCAGCTCGCGAAATTAGGCGTGCCGGGCATGCTGGTGTTAAAAAGCGAGCGCGAGGAGCGCCAGCTCGCCTGTGCGGCGTTTCTGGCGACGTCGCTCTTCCAGCCGGTAGATATGACAAGTTACTACCTGCAGGACAAAAAGGAGAAGGAGAAATCCAGCTGGTTACCCTGGCGCCCGGCGAAAGAGGAGCGGACAGAAAAGAGCGACTTCCTGAGGGATCGATTTATCCATGATGCACAGGTTCAGCTCGCGGTCGCGCGCGCCACGGCTCAGCTTTATGCCGTTATCGCGCAGAATATCCCCCCGCAGCCAATCGGCGACTGGAAGACCAGGCAACAACAAATCACAGACGTCGTTAAACACTATGCGCCGGACTATCTCAACGCCATCACCAGTTTTTACAAAGCCGAGGGCAATAGCGCACTGACGCTGGATTACGTTACCAGCAACAGCTACAGCGTTCGCAATACCTTTGGCAACCGGCTGGTCAAAAATAGTGAAGATGTTGAGCTCTATTCCCGGGGCGTGACCTGGTTCGGCAAGGGCATGATTATTGGCAAAAGCTATTTTGTCGATATTGCGATTCTTGCCGCACCCGCGCATGACGATGCAGAGCAGAAGAAGAAGTAAAGGCAAGATGGCGTACAGGGTCCTGTACGCCATTGAAGCAATTAGCGAGAGATGATGAGGTGAATACCGAAGCCCGCAAAGAGTGCACCAGCAAAGCCATCGATCCACTTCGCAATGCGCTGATAACCACGGCGCATTGCCGGCAGGGCAAACAGGCTTGCTACAAGGGTGAACCAGGCAAAGGTTTCCACCACAATCAGCAGGAAGATGCCCCAGCGCGCTCCCGCGCCGACGCTGTCGCCCACAAAGAGTGAGAACACCGAGCCGAAGTAGATAATCGCTTTCGGGTTCGCCAGGTTCGTCAGCAGCCCTTTCATAAAGCTACGACCGCCGGTAGCCAGCTCAACTTTTGGTTCCTGCGGCGTTGCTACCTCTTTTTTCAGCGCGCCGCGCAGCATCTGGTAGCCCATCCAGCACAGATACAGGCCACCGCCGACCATGATGATGTTATGCAGCCAGGCCATCTTCGCCAGAATCAGGTTCAGACCAAGCAGCGCCACCGCCGCCCAGACCATGACGCCCATGGTAATGCCGAGTACGCCCATCATCGCCTCTTTGCGGGAGCGGCTGACGGCAGTTTGCGATACGAAGAAAAAGTCAGGACCGGGGCTCATCAGCGCAACGATGTGCACTAATGCCACGGTGAGAAATAGCATTAACATAATTAGCTCGCGGGGAAATAATACAGTGAGTCATCATACTGGCACTTTTTTGGCTGGCTGACTACTCCTCATCATCACCATCGGCATGAGAGCGAATAAGCGCCATAAACTCTTTCCCGAACCGCTCGAGCTTGCGCGTGCCGACACCGTTAACGCTGAGCATTTCACCGGCGCTAAGCGGCATCTGCTCGGCCATCTCTATCAGCGTCGCGTCGTTAAAGACCACGTACGGCGGGATGTTCTCCTCATCGGCGATGGCTTTACGCAGCTTGCGCAGTTTGGCAAACAGCTTCCGGTCGTAGTTGCCGCCGTAAGATTTCTGCATTACGCGCGGCTTCAGGGCAATCACGCGCGGCACGGCGAGCTTCAGTTCAATTTCGCCGCGCAGCACCGGGCGTGCCGCTTCGGTCAGCTGCAGCGCCGAGTGCTGGGCAATGTTTTGCGTAGCGAACCCCATGTGGATTAGCTGGCGGATAATGCTGACCCAGTGCTCGTGGCTCTGGTCTTTACCGATGCCGTAGACAGGCAGCTTGTCGTGGCCCATATCACGGATACGCTGATTATTCGCGCCGCGCAGCACTTCCACCACGTAGCCCATCCCGAAACGCTGGTTCACGCGGTAGATGGTTGAGAGCGCCTTGCGCGCGTCCATCAGGCCATCATACTGCTTCGGTGGGTCGAGGCAGATATCGCAGTTACCACACGATTCCTGTCGTCCTTCACCAAAGTAGTTGAGCAGCACCAGACGGCGGCAGGTTTGCGCTTCGGCAAAGGCCCCCATCGCGTTCAGCTTGTGGCGCTCAATGTCCTGCAGCTGTCCCTGCGGTTTCTCTTCCAGGCAGCGGCGCAGCCACGCCATATCCGCCGGATCGTAAAACAGCATTGCTTCCGCAGGCAGGCCATCACGCCCGGCGCGGCCCGTTTCCTGATAGTAAGATTCGATATTGCGCGGGATGTCGAAATGCACCACAAAGCGCACGTTGGGCTTGTTGATCCCCATGCCGAACGCTACCGTCGCAACAACGATTTGCAGATCGTCGCGCTGGAATTTCTCCTGCACGTCGGCGCGGATGTGGTTTTCTAACCCGGCATGATAGGCCGCGGCGCTGAAGCCACGGTTTTGCAGGCGCGCGGCGGTGTCTTCCACCTTTGCGCGGCTGTTGCAGTAGATGATGCCCGACTTACCGCGTTGCTCCTGGACGTAGCGTAAGAGCTGATCCAGCGGCTTGAACTTCTCCATCAGCATGTAGCGGATGTTAGGGCGATCGAAGCTGCTAACCTGGATAAAGGGGTCATTCAGCCCCAGCAGTCGGACGATATCCAGACGGGTCGTGTCATCTGCCGTGGCGGTGAGCGCCATAAAGGGCAGCGCCGGGAAGCGCTGGCGCAACTGACCGAGCGCGGCATACTCCGGACGGAAATCATGCCCCCACTGGGAGATGCAGTGCGCTTCATCCACCGCCAACAGTACCGGGTTCCAGTGCGTCAAATGGTCGAGGAAGTTATCCAGCATCAGCCGCTCTGGAGCGATATAAAGAAGACGGATCTGCCCGGTACGGCAACCGGCCATCACCTCTTGCTGCTGCTCGCGGGTTTGCGTCGAGTTCAGGCAGGCCGCTGCCACGCCGTTAGCCAGCAGTTGATCGACCTGGTCTTTCATCAACGAGATAAGCGGAGAGACCACCACCGTCAGGCCGTTAAGCACCAGCGCGGGCACTTGATAACAGAGCGACTTCCCGCCGCCGGTGGGCATCACGACCAGGCAATCACGCCCTTCGAGGACGGCATCGATGATGGTCTCCTGGCCCGGGCGGAATTGCTGGTAGCCAAAGGTCTCATGCAGAACCTGTTTAGCCAGCAATGTCTGATTCAAAACTTCCGCCTGCGCCACATTAACCACCTGCCTGAAATAAAACAGGCGCTATTTTCAGCGCCTGAGAGAGAAACTTCAACGATTAAGACAAAAACATTCGAGGATGCTAGAAAAGATCGTTCAGCATCACGCCCACACCGACGCGGGTCTGGTTGAAGTTATAGTCGATAAGTGACTCGCCATAGCCGCTATATACCTGAGTATAAAGGCGTACATGCCTGGTCATTGGATAGCTGAGGCCAATCTCCGCACCGCCGTAGCCGGTATTCCAGTTGTACTGCCCTTTCGCGCTTAATACCGCCTCGCCCAGTTGATAACCCACGCGCAGCTGGTAATAACCCATATATTTGGTGATATCCGGGTTATCGTCGGTATCGCCTACGACGTACCAGGGCTTCACTTCAACCAGCCAGTTGCCGTTTTGCGCCGCCAGTCGGGTGTACAGACGGTTCCAGCTACGTGAGGTCGGGTCTGAACGTCCATTGGAGTCGTGGTTATAACCAAATTCCACATCGCGTAGCGTCCAGCCCGCAAATTCATAGTCAGTCGCAAAGCCGAGGAACAACTGCGGTTCGTAGTTGGTCTCGCGGAACGGCGATGATTCACCACTGTTTGAGAGCTGCCACCAGGATTTCTGCGTATATGAGGCGCCCAGCACCGAATTCGGCCCCAGAATACCGCGCCAGAACGGGAAGGCCAGGCTCAGCTGAAATTTTACCTCATCTTTACGCGCGTTATCAGACCAGCTGTAGGTCTTGATAGCCTCTTTATTCAGGTCGCTGGTGGTCGTGTAAAGCAGGTAGTTAGTGTCGTACGGATAGAGCGTAAATGGGTTGTCATGCTCCTGCAGCAGGTTAGCGATGATGCTCCCGCGTACCGCCGGGGCATCGTGCACCTCTTTAACGGTCGCTTCCTGCGCATAAGCTGTGAAAGGCAGCGCAACCGCTGCAAGTAACCAGACCAGATACGTCCGCATCGGTGGTGTTCTCCAGGTAGATAGTTTTTAAGAATAATTTTGCCCACCACATTCTACATATTTATTTGCCGTCTGCTGCATCCAGATGTCTTAAAGTGGTAAATCGCGTTGGCGAGGGATAAAATCAACATTTTATTAACAATAAGGATCTGTTGTGCCATGTCAGCCACGCTAACTGCGGAACAAGCTCTGAAGCTGGTCGGTGAGATTTTTGTCTATCACATGCCATTTAACCGCGCACTGGGCCTGGAGCTGGAGCGCTACGAGAAGGATTTTGCGCAGCTCAGTTTCAATAACCAGCCGATGATGGTGGGAAACTGGGCGCAGAGTATTCTGCACGGCGGGGTGATTGCCTCAGCGCTGGATGTCGCCGCCGGGCTGGTCTGCGTGGGTAGCACCTTAACGCGCCACGAGACCATCAACGAAGATGAACTGCGTCAACGTTTATCAAGAATGGGCACGATCGATTTACGCGTTGACTACCTGCGGCCCGGCCGCGGAAATCGCTTCACCTGCACCAGCAGTCTGCTGCGTGCGGGTAACAAAGTCGCCGTTGCCCGCGTAGAGCTGCATAACGACGAGCAGGTTTATATCGCCAGCGCAACAGCCACTTATATGGTGGGTTGAGGTGAAAAAATCGGGTAAAGTGAGTTCACTTATTTGTAACGGATTTTCCCGATGGATGCTAAACAGACGCGGCAGGGCGTTTTACTCGCTCTTGCCGCTTATTTTATTTGGGGTATCGCACCGGCGTACTTCAAACTGATCGCCTACGTGCCGGCGGACGAGATCCTCACTCACCGCGTTATCTGGTCCTTCTTCTTTATGATTGCGCTGATGAGTATTAGCCGTCAGTGGTCGGGCGTTAAAACGCTGCTCAAAACGCCGAAAAAGGTCTTTCTGCTGGCGCTCTCTGCCGTGTTAATTGGCGGCAACTGGCTGCTGTTCATCTGGGCTGTGAATAACCATCACATGCTCGAAGCAAGCCTGGGTTATTTTATTAACCCGCTGGTGAACATTGTGCTGGGGATGATTTTCCTCGGCGAGCGCTTCCGCCGGATGCAGTGGGTGGCGGTACTTCTCGCCTTCTGCGGGGTGCTGGTCCAGCTGTGGACGTTCGGCTCGCTGCCTGTCATTGCGCTGGGGCTGGCGTTCAGCTTTGCTTTCTACGGCCTGGTGCGCAAAAAAATCGCCGTCGAAGCCCAGACCGGAATGCTGTTCGAAACTTTGTGGCTGTTGCCAGTCGCCGCGATTTATCTGTTTGGCATTGCCGATAGCGCCACCAGCCATATGGGCGGCAATCCATGGTCGCTGAACCTGATGCTGATGGCCGCAGGTGTCGTCACTACGATCCCGCTGCTGTGCTTTACCGGTGCGGCAACGCGCCTGCGCCTCTCCACGCTGGGCTTCTTCCAGTACATCGGCCCCACGCTGATGTTCCTGCTGGCGGTGGTGTTTTACGGTGAAGTACCGGGTGCGGATAAGATGGTGACGTTTGCGTTTATCTGGGTCGCACTGGCGATTTTCGTTGCCGATGCGATTTACACCCAGCGTCGCGTAAAAAGAGGATTGTAGTATTTCACCCTCTCCCCATGGAGAGGGTGATGTGCTTACAGCCAGTTACGGCGCTTGAAGTAGAGGTAAGGCGCCAGCCCGGCGAGGATCATAAAGACAATCGCGCCCGGATAGCCAAAGCTCCACTTCAGCTCCGGCATAAACTCAAAGTTCATTCCGTAGCTTGAGGCCACCAGCGTCGGTGGCAGGAACACGACCGATACCACCGAGAAGATCTTGATGATGCGGTTCTGCTCGATGTTGATAAAGCCCATTGCCGCCTGCATCAGGAAGTTCACCTTCTGGAACAGGGATTCGTTGTGCGGCAACAGGGATTCGATATCGCGCAGGATCTCACGCGCCTGCTCCAGTTGGCCACCCGGCAGACGCGCCTTGCGTACCAGGAAGTTCAGCGCGCGCTGGGTATCCATCAGACACAAACGTACCTTCCAGCCAATATCTTCCAGCTCGGCCAGCGTCGAGAGTGCTTCGTCATACTCATCGCCCTGGTGCCCTTCCATAATGACGCGGCTCAGCTTTTCCAGATCGCTGTAGATATTTTCAATCTCGTCTGCCAGCTGTTCAATTTTGGTTTCAAACAGATCCAGCAGCAGTTCGTAAGCGTTCCCGTCCACCATCGCCTGGCTGCGGGCCCGCATGCGGTAGAGGCGAAACGCGGGCAGTTCCCGTTCGCGCAGCGTGAACAGGCGGCCATCACGGATGGTAAATGCCACGGTGGAGTTGCCAGCGTGATCTTCGGCATCTTCAAAAAAGAAGAAGGAGTGAATATGCAGGCCGTCTTCGTCCTCGAAGAAACGGGCGGATGCTTCGATGTCTTCCAGTTCCGGTCGGGTGGCCAGACTCTGCCCGAGCTCTGACTGAACGCGTGTACGTTCCTCGTCATCCGGCTCGACCAGATCCACCCATACGGCATCAATGAGGGGTTGTGACTCCTCGGCTTCAAGCCGGGTTAGTCGGTTGTTTTCCAGTTGAAATGCGCTCAGCATGACCGGGACTCCCAATGCAAAAAATATCGGACAGTTCGGTGGGCACACAGAAACAAATTGGGTTTCAGACCATTAAACAGCCTGACTCAGCGCGACGGGAATAATGCAGTCGCTGACAACCACTAAGGCCATCAGCGTGAGGAGATAGCCTTAGGAGTTGTTCCTGGATGACAGGGAATTGAGCCAGTATCTACTGGGTGTGTCCAAGGCGAATGTCCTCTTAGCGTAATCGTGCGCGCATGTTACGCCAGCAATAACTGCGGCGTCAACACGCAACGGAACGCTGAAGAGCAATAAATCACCCTCAACGTATAAGGCTAGCAGATAATTACAAAATTATGATGTTTTTCTGAAAGTTACACCGCTTCCAGCTTCGCGTAAGCGGCCACCAGCCATTTAATTCCCTGGCCCTGAAACGCGACCTGCAGGCGACTGTGCTCGCCGCTGCCTTCCAGATTGACGATGGTGCCCTCGCCAAATTTAGCATGGCGGACACGCTGCCCCAGCTTGTACCCCGTGTCGTTTTCAGAGACGGGCGTTCCCATACGCTGATGGCTGACCGGACGGCTGATGCTGGCGCGCAGGCGTACCTCTTCCACGCACGCTTCTGGCAGCTCGCCAATAAAACGTGACGGGCGATGATAGACCTCTTTGCCGTACAGACGACGGGTTTCGGCGTAGGTGAGCGTCAGCTTCTGCATTGCACGCGTCACCCCCACGTAGGCCAGGCGACGCTCTTCTTCCAGACGACCGCCCTCATCCAGCGACATCTGGCTGGGGAACATCCCCTCTTCCATCCCGACGATGAACACCTGCGGGAACTCCAGCCCTTTCGCGGAGTGCAGGGTCATAAGTTGCACCGCGTCCTGCCAGGTATCCGCCTGCCCTTCGCCCGCTTCCAGCGCGGCGTGAGAGAGGAATGCCTGCAGCGGCATCAGGTCTTCGTCTTCTTCGTTGTAGCTGAACTGGCGCGTTGCCGTCACCAGCTCCTCTAAGTTTTCGATACGGGTCTGGCCTTTCTCGCCCTTTTCCTGCTCATACATGGTGCGCAGGCCGGAATCTTTAATCACCCGGTCGGTCTGCACGTGCAGCGGCATGTCGGCGGTCTCTTGCGCCAGCGCTTCGATAAGCTCGAGGAAACGCTGCAGGGCGCTGGCGGCACGCCCGGCGAGGGCTCTCTCCTGTAATAACTCGCGACAGGCCTGCCATAACGTGAGCTGACGTTCACGCGAGGTCTGACGCACCACGTCCAGGGTACGATCGCCGATCCCGCGCGTCGGGGTATTCACCACGCGCTCAAAGGCGGCATCGTCATTACGGTTGGCAATCAGGCGCAGATAGGAGAGCGCATCTTTGATCTCCTGGCGCTCGAAGAAGCGCATGCCTCCGTATATGCGGTACGGCATGCTCACCTGCAGCAGCGCCTCTTCCAGCACACGCGACTGGGCGTTGCTGCGATAGAGAATAGCGCACTGCTCCAGCGCGCCGCCGTTGTCCTGCCAGGTCTTGATGCGGTTCACCACAAACCGCGCTTCATCGAGTTCGTTGAACGCGCAGTAAAGAGAGATTGGCTCGCCATCGACGCCGTCGGTCCAGAGCTTTTTGCCCAGACGCCCGTTGTTGTTCTCGATCAGGGCGTTGGCCGCGCTCAGAATGTTGCTGGTTGAACGGTAGTTCTGTTCCAGGCGGATGGTCTGCGCACCGGGGAAGTCGTTGAGGAAGCGCTGGATATTTTCAACCTGCGCCCCGCGCCAGCCGTAGATCGACTGGTCGTCATCGCCAACGATCATCACCTTGCCAGTATCGCCCGCCAGCAGGCGGATCCACGCGTACTGAATGTTGTTGGTATCCTGGAATTCGTCCACCAGGATGTTGGTAAAGCGCTCGCGATAGTGCTGCAAAATATGCGGCTTGTTGAGCCACAGCTCATGGGCACGCAGCAGCAGTTCAGCGAAGTCGACCAGCCCCGCACGGTCACAAGCTTCCTGATAGGCCTGGTAAACCTTCTGCCAGGTCTGCTCGACCGGATTACCGAAACTCTGGATATGGTGTGGGCGTAGCCCTTCGTCTTTCTGGCCGTTGATGTACCACATCGCCTGACGCGGCGGCCACTGCTTCTCATCAAGGTTCATCGCCTTGATCAAGCGCTTAAGCAGACGCAGCTGGTCTTCGCTATCGAGGATCTGGAAATCCTGCGGCAGGTTAGCATCCAGATGGTGAGCGCGCAGCAGGCGATGCGCCAGGCCGTGGAAAGTCCCCACCCACATACCGCCCTGGCTGGTGCCCATCAGTTGAGTGATACGGTGGCGCATCTCCGCCGCCGCCTTGTTGGTGAAGGTCACCGCCATGATGGAGTAAGGCGAGCAGTTTTCTACGCTCTGTAACCAGGCGATACGGTGCACTAACACACGCGTCTTACCACTCCCCGCCCCTGCCAGCACCAGCAGGTTAGTGCGCGAGGCGGCAACCGCATCACGCTGTTTATCATTAAGGCTGTCGAGAAGGTAAGAAACGTCCATTGGCACCGCCAGAAGTGAGCTGCCCGGCGGCGCTTGCCACCGGACATACTGTTAATTTATACAATACTGCTGGTGATTATATCAGCGTCGTGAGGGATGCCAACCGCGAAATTTCCACGTGTGGCAGCAGGCGGCTGTCGAAAGCCTGCATCAGGTCGGCGTTTTCAGGCTTGATCCAGCAAGCCTGCATGCCACAGCGGATCGCCCCCGCCACGTCGGTGGTGAGGTCATCGCCCACGTGCAGGATCTCGCCCAGCGGTACGTTAAGTCTTTTAGCCGCCAGATGGTACATGTCGTTGAACGGCTTCGAGCGTCCGTCCGGGCCGGCACGCAGTACAAATTCGAAGTAATCACCCAGGCCAAAGAGCTCTGGCTGAGCATTGCCGTTGGTGATAGCCACCAGCGGCCACTTTTCGGCAAGCGCGGCAAGGGTATCGTGCGTCTCTTGCGGCACATCGATACGGCTACGCCATTTAGCGAAATGCGCCATCGACGCCTCCGCGCCCAGAGCCGCTTCGGACGCCGTGAGGCCGGCATCCAGCATCGCCTGTTCAACTGCCCGACGCCGCCATTCGGTGACATCGTGATAAATATCCGGTTCAGTCTCCCGTAACGCCTGGCGCAGGCGATGAAACTCGCTGTTTTGCAGCGTTTTTAACGCCGGGTGATAGTTCTGAACAAAGCTCAGCGCTTCCTGCTCGGTGCGCAGGATCACCTGACGGTTATCGTACAGCGTGTCATCAAGATCAAAGGTCAGCGCAGAAATCTGGCCGACCGGACGGTAAAAACGCATTATTTCCCCCGTTTGGCGCGTGGATGCGCCGCGTCGTACACCGAGGCAAGGTGTTGAAAATCGAGATGGGTATAGATTTGAGTGGTGGATAAATTGGCATGCCCCAATAACTCCTGAACGCCGCGCAGATCGCCGCTGGACTCCAGCATATGAGAGGCGAAGGAGTGGCGCAGTTTGTGAGGATGCACATGGCTGTTCAGCCCCTGCTTGATGCCCCACTCAGCGAAGCGTTTTTGCACGTTACGCGCCGAGATGCGCTTGCCCAGCTTCGAGAGAAACAGCGCATCGTCGTCGGCACCAAACAGCCCGCGCAGATCCAGCCAGTGTTCAATCCAGACGACGGCGTTGCGGCCAATCGGCAGACGGCGCTCTTTGCTCCCCTTGCCCATCACCCACACTTCACCGGTGTCGAGATCGAGATGTTTACTGTCCAGGTTCACCAGTTCAGAGAGTCGCAGGCCGGCGCCATACATCACTTCCAGCATCGCTCTGTCGCGCACCGCCAGCGGATCGTTAAGGTCGATATTCAGCAGGCGGTTAACGTCATCCACATCGATATTTTTAGGCAGATGACGCGGTGCTTTCGGCGCGGAGATGCCTTTCGCCGGATTGGCCGTGAGTTCGCCCTGAGCCACCAGCCAGTCAAAGAAGCTACGTAATGCCGAGAGACGTAACGCCAGGCTCGCCGGGCCAAGACCTTTGCGGCGGCTGCGTACGGCAAATCCCCGTACCGTGGCAGCATCGCACTGCTGCCAGCTTTGCAGACCGCTCTCTTCCGCAATCTGCATGATGGCATCCAGCTGGCGCTGATAATTCTTAAGCGTAATGGGGCTGAGCTGGCGCTCAACGCCCAGGTAGCGCATAAAGCGCGTCACGGCGGAAGTTAGCGAGGCCCCGGTCATAGGCGCTCGACCCAGCGCTCCAGCAGTTCTGGCAACATCAAAGCGATCTCCTGGAGCAGCTGAGTGCCCTGTCCCTGCTGATAATGCTGCGCGTCCCGGCTGGTGAAGAGTATCACGCCAAGATCGCCGTCACGTCCCATCAGCGACATAGCCACCGACCCGATGGCTTTAGCCTCCGGTAGCACCACCAGCAGTTCCGGTCCGTTGAGCGTACCCAGATAGTGATGCTCTCTGCCCAGACGCTGGATGCGCAACGGTTCGAAGGCCTGACGGTTCAGTGCCAGATGGGTAAAGCCAGAAGGCGCACCGATGCGCCAACGGTCAGGGAACAGGCGGATCGTTGCGCCTGCCAACCCCAGTTCGCGGGCCCAGCGATGGAAACGGTTGAGGAATTCGTCCAGGCTGCTGGCAGATGCCAGCCGGGACTGCAGATGCAGCAGCCGGTAGAAGAGGCTCTCATTGCTGGTGGCTTGTTCCATCAGCAGAGAGATATTCTCTTCCAGATGCGAGATGTGATGACGCGAGCGCGCCATATGCCACTCGACCAGTGACACGGTTTCGCGAACCGGATGCGGTACACGCATCTGTTCGACAACGCGCGCATTGCGGATAAAAAACTCAGGATGGCGCAGCAGATAATCAACAACCGCCCGATCGTCCAGCTCTGTCAGTGACTCCTGCAGTTCTTCCCCTGGTTGCTTCATAGATGAATAAATCCGTCGTAAACATGTGCCGCCGGGCCGGTCATATACAGTGGGTGACCCGGGCCTTTCCAGGCAATATCCAGTCGGCCGCCGGGTAACTCCACGCGAACCTCTTCTGCCAGTAACCCTTGTGAGATACCTACCGCAACGGCGGCACACGCGCCGCTGCCGCAAGCTTGTGTCTCACCCGCACCACGCTCATACACGCGCAGCCGGATATGCTCGTTTTTCACTACCTGCATAAAGCCGATATTGGCGCGCTCCGGGAAACGTTCATGGCTTTCCAGTATCGGGCCAAGGGTTTCGACGGCGGCGGTAGTGACATCATCAACCTGAATCACACAGTGGGGATTACCCATGGAGACCACGCCGCACAAGACTGTCTGTTCAGCGGCGCGCATGATATAGGTCTTTTCCGCTTTGTTGGCGCGAAACGGCACCTGCGAGGGCTCAAACTGCGGCTCACCCATGTTAACCCGCACCAGTTCATCATCGGTAACGCTAAGCACCATGCGGCCATTGGCGGTGCTGACGCGAATGTCACGCTTGTTGGTCAGCCCTTTCAGGCGGACAAAGCGGGCAAAACAGCGCGCACCGTTGCCGCATTGAGAGACTTCGCTGCCATCCGCGTTAAAAATGCGGTAATGAAAATCGAGATCCGGATCGTAGGGGGGTTCAACCACCAACAGTTGGTCAAAACCCACGCCCAGGTGTCTGTCAGACAGACGGCGAATCAGCTCCGGGGAAAAGAAGACATTCTGCGTTACCGCGTCGACGACCATAAAATCGTTGCCAAGGCCATGCATTTTAGAGAACTGCATCATTTGCTCCATTGCGCGGGTACAGAACGGGTCGTCAGTAGTTCACCTGAGTCGGGCCGCCATTGTCGCCACGATCGTTACTGACCGGGGTGGTTGACTCAATATGGCTCTCCACCGGCCGGGTTGGCGGCGGCGCCGTTTTATCCGCGGGTGGGAAATAGAGCGGCCCCTTCAGACCACAGCCGGTCAGGCTCAGCAGCGTGAGGAGAACGGCCAGCGTTCCAAAAACGTTTTTCATTATTTAGTTGCCTGTAAGTTCGTGCTTTATGCTTTCTATCATCGCAGGAGAAGACACAAAAGCAAGAGTTTGCCGCTTACCTGCAACGGGAATTATTTAGCGTTATACTGCCGCCATCACGAAAAACAGGAACAGACCCATGAATGACAGTGAATTCCATCGCCTTGCAGACGACCTGTGGCAGACCATTGAAGAGCGCCTGGACGACTGGGACGGCGACAGCGATATCGATTGTGAAATCAACGGCGGCGTGCTGACCATCAGCTTCGAAAACGGCACTAAAATCATCATTAACCGTCAAGAGCCGCTGCATCAGGTGTGGCTGGCGACCAAACAGGGCGGCTACCATTTCGATCTGAAAGGTGATGAGTGGATTTGTGACCGTAGCGGCGAGCGCTTCTGGGATCTGCTGGAACAGGCGGCAACATCCCAGGCAGGCGAGACAGTCAGCTTTAGCTAACGCGTTTTAGCCCGGTAGCGTCACGCTTACCGGGCCCGACTACGAAAAATACTGCTGCAGCAGCGGTGCGCCGGCGTCCTGATTCGCGGGGGCGGCAGCAATTACCTGCGTACGGAACGGAATCACCTGAGCACGGCCATCCACTTTCACAATCTGGTAGAACTGCGGCAGGTTAAAGTTGATAAAACTGGAGCCGTAGGTGAAGCGATCGTGCGATGAGGAGTAGAAGCGGCTCACGTCGCGTACCAGCTCCTCTTTGCTGCCTTCACAGTGGTGATAAACTTCGGCGCGGTTGGTCTCATCCAGGATATAGATGTTAAACCCGGCGTCATCCCCCACCTCTTCAAAGAAGAACTGAATAATCCCTTCACTGGCAAAGCCATCCACAACCTGCGGCAACTTCACGTGGTTGGTTTCTACCTGCACAGACAAGCCATGCAGCTTGTTATGGGAAATCGCGCCGTAAAACTCGATGGCGTTTTCCAGTTTCTGCACCGATACGTTCAGGCGTTCGAAGAACAGCCCCCAGGTCTGGCCGGAGACACGCAGCGCTTTGAAGCGGCCAGTTTCGTGGCGGGTGCTTGAAAGACGCAGTTCGATACACTCGGAGACCAGTTGCTGCACGCGGGTACGGATCAAACCGCGCAGGTGCTGGCTATAGCAGAACACCTCGACGCTGTCCGGCGGAGCCGCATCCTGGTGCATCTTGCCGAGAATGGTCTTCAGCGCTTCGATCATCGCTTGCTCGCCGTTGAAGTGCAGCGTACGCACTTCGTTCCAGGAGTTTCGATAGAGCAGGTCGATACTGCCCACCAGGCAATTTTGCTGCTCGCCAAAGCTAAAGACATCCAGCTTGCGGAAATCAAAGTGAACCACCTGATTGCGGAAGGCCGCCGTCGGGTCGTACTCCAGGTTAACGATGATCGCCAGATGGCGAATTTCGCACGGACTGTAGAGCGCTTTTGGCGTGGGTGCCGGCAGACGCAGCGGGAAGTGGCTCGATACGTCTGCGACCATCTCCTGCAGCTTGGCTAAGTCGACGACCTCATTGCCTTTGATAAACAGCCGGGTGCGCGACGTCAGCAGGCCATTGAACCAGGCCCAGGCCACCAGCTTGTTCAGGTAGCGGTTATATTCCAGCGGCTGATGGCTGATAATCGAATCCATGCTTGGCGCACGGTTATACAGATACCACCCGGTGCGGTTCGCGCGGCCCGGCGGTACATAGATAAAGGTCAGATTCGGTTCAGACAGGTCTGGCGAAATCTGCGGGTTAACCAGCGTGACTTTACCCGGCAGCGCTTCAAACGCAGCGTACAGTTTACGGGTCAACACCCCAATATCCTGCGGACTGGCGGAAACGCTGAGGTTGTTGCGTCGAGCAAAGCGAATCAGGTTACGGTAGCTCTGCATCATGGCATCGAGCAGTTCATTATGCGCTTCTCGCACCTGATCGATCTTCCAGTTGGCGCGATTGTCGAGCATTGCCAGCCGCTCTTCGTCCCATCCCCACTCTTTGACCAGTTGACTGACTACTTCACGACGCCAGCCCACGCAGGCCCGTTCGCGGCTCAGCTTCTCACAGACTTTGAGATAGAAACAGCGACGCACCAGGTCCAGACGGGTGGTGTCGTCAATGGCTTTCAGGTATTCCGTCACGCGCTCCAGCATCATGCAGTAGGCATCGAGCCCGAAGGAGACAATCTCCCCGTCGTGCAGACGCTGCTTGATGTCTTTCGCCAGCAGGCGCGGCGTAGGATATTCCCAGGAGTAGGTTTCGAGGAGCAGGGTTTTCAACACCGCTTTGTACGGTGAGTCGATACTTTTATAGAGCTGCCAGAGGCTGGCGCCAAAATACTCTTCAGCGGAAAGGGAGCTTAAGCCGCCCAGGTCCAGCCACTCGTTTGGCGTCAGCACACCCTGAGAATAGAGCGACATGACGTAATCGTCGTAATGCTCTTCTTCATCGCACGGCACCATATTCCACAGAATACGCTTACCGGCCAGGCGAACAGCACTACGGTAAAATTCATCCAGCAACAGCATATGCTGAGTCGAGCCGCAGTCTTCACCACCCAGACTGCCGCTTTCGTTATGACGGAATCGGTTTTCATCAATCAGGAAGAAGCTCACTTCCACACCGAGCGATGCCGCCCAGCTCTCCAGCAGGCTGCATTTACGCTGCAACAGCTGGCGCTCTTCGTTATCAAGCCAGGATTGATGGCAGACCCAGATATCCAGGTCAGAAGAACAGCTTTGCCCTACCGATGAGGTACTGCCCATTGTGTAAACGCCGGTGATCGGCAGTTCACCTTTCGGAGAGTCCTGTGGCGGCATGCCACGGTAGAGTTCCAGCTCGTTCAGATAGTGCTGTTGGGTTTCATCAGGCGTGAAAAGACAGATGCCTCTGGGAACGTTACCGTCCAGGTAGCCTGGCATCAGCGGATGGTGATAGTGCAACAATGTCGGCAGTAGACTGTAAACCTGCTGGAAAGCGGGTCCCATTGCAGCAAGCGCGCGATCTACGCGCAGTTGGTTAATGGCATCCAGTCTCTGTTTCAGAGTCTCAATATAGAGGTACAAGACGTATCGCCTGATGTTCTGAAGGCGTTGCCGTTGGCGGGGCCGCGAGAAACGCATTCACACTATTTCAAAAATAAACCGTCACTTTTCGCCCTGGGTCATTATGGTCATAACGACGAAAAAATGGTCTAAAACGTGATCAATTTAACACCTTGCCGATTGACCGTAAAGAAAGATGCGCTACATACAAGTGTAGCACCGTTCTGTACGTGTAAATTCCTGAATACGGCGCCAGGCAACTTGTGCCGCTGCCTTGTCCCTCTTCCCATCATCGTCCGTAAAACTGCCATCCCAGAGACAACAATGTTAGGATGGTCAGTAGACGAAAATGACGGTAACAAGCATGTTAGACAATGTTTTAAGAATTGCCACACGCCAAAGCCCTCTTGCGCTCTGGCAGGCACATTATGTAAAGCAGCGCCTCGAAGCCTACCACGCCGATCTCCATGTTGAGCTGGTTCCTATGGTGACGCGGGGCGATGTGATCCTCGATACGCCGCTGGCCAAGGTGGGCGGTAAAGGGCTGTTTGTCAAAGAGCTGGAACTGGCCCTGCTCGAAGGCCGTGCCGATATTGCCGTTCACTCCATGAAAGACGTTCCGGTTGAGTTTCCCGAAGGGCTGGGCCTGGTCACGATTTGCGAGCGTGAAGATCCGCGCGATGCGTTTGTCTCCAACCACTTCGCCTCGCTTGACGCGTTGCCTCAGGGCAGCGTGGTTGGCACGTCAAGTTTACGCCGCCAGTGTCAGCTGGCCGAGCGGCGCCCGGATCTGGTTATCCGATCGCTGCGCGGCAACGTGGGTACCCGCCTGAGCAAACTTGATAACGGCGACTATGATGCCATCATCCTTGCGGTCGCTGGGCTGAAACGTCTGGGGCTGGAGTCACGCGTACGCGTGGCGTTGCCACCCGAACTCTCTCTGCCTGCGGTGGGCCAGGGTGCGGTGGGTATTGAGTGCCGTCTCGACGACCAACACACCCGCGACCTGCTCGCCCCGCTCAATCACGACGAAACCGCGATTCGTGTCCAGGCGGAGCGCGCCATGAATACCCGCCTCGAAGGCGGCTGTCAGGTGCCGATTGGCAGCTATGCTGAATTAAAGAATGATGAGCTGTGGCTGCGGGCGCTGGTTGGCGCCCCGGACGGATCTAAAATGGTGCGCGGTGAACGTCGCGGTAAGCCGCAAGATGCCGAGCAGCTTGGCGTATCGCTCGCTGAGGAGCTGCTCGATAACGGCGCGCGCGAGATCCTGGCAGACGTTTATAACGGAGAACCCCCGGCATGAGTATTCTCGTCACCCGCCCTTCTCCCGCAGGAGAGCAGTTAGTGAGCCGTCTGCGCGCACTGGGGCAGGTGGCATGGAGCTTTCCGCTGATTGAGTTCTCTCAGGGAAGGGAGCTGCCTCTGCTCACAGAGCAGCTTCACGCCCTACGGGAAGGCGACCTGCTTTTTGCGCTGTCGCAACATGCCGTGGAGTTTGCCCATGCGCAATTGCAACAGGAAGGCCAAACCTGGCCGCTCTCCCCCGGCTACTTCGCCATTGGCCGAACCACCGCGCTGGCCCTGCATACCGTTAGCGGAATCGATATTCGCTATCCGCGGGATCGGGAGACCAGCGAAGTGTTGCTACAATTACCTGAATTACAGTCTGTTGCAGGAAAGCGCGCACTGATTCTGCGCGGAAACGGCGGGCGTGAGCTGTTGGGTGAAACGCTTCGCGAGCGCGGCGCAGAGGTGAAATTCTGCGAATGTTATCAACGTTGTACCAGACATTATGATGGTGCGGAAGAGGCCATGCGCTGGCATCAACGCGGCGTGACAACGCTGGTGATCACCAGCGGTGAAATGCTGCAACAGCTCTGGTCGCTCATTCCACCATGGTATCGTGAAAACTGGTTACTCCGCTGTCGGCTGATTGTCGTCAGTGAGCGTCTGGCGAACCTCGCCCGGGAACTGGGCTGGCAAGATATTAGGGTCGCTGATAACGCCGACAACGATGCGCTGCTGCGCGCATTACAATAACTCTCATAATGGGAAGCCATAATGACGGAACAAGAAAAATCCTCCGCCGTGGTTGAAGAGACCAGGGAGACGGTGGACACCACGCCACAGTCAGAGAAGACCGAGAACACTACTGCCCAGAAGCGCGACACGAATAAAACCAGCCTTGCGCTAAGCGCCATTGCGATTGCGATCGCGCTCGCCGCGGGCGTAGGTCTGTACGGTCTGGTGAAAAATCAGGCCTCCAACCAGACCGCCACCAATGATGCGCTGGTGAGCCAGGTCACCGCCTTGCAAAAAGCGCAGGAGACGCAAAAAACGGATCTGGAAGCGGTTATTAAGCAGCAGGCCGATGCGCTGACCGCCGCCAATAACAAGCAGGCTGAGCTGACAAAACAGCTGGACGAGGTGCAGCAGAAGGTGGCCACCATCTCCGGTACCGATGCAAAAACCTGGCTGCTGGCCCAGTCCGATTTCCTGGTCAAACTGGCCGGACGTAAGCTGTGGAGCGATCAGGATGTCACCACCGCCGCCGCTCTGCTGAAAAGCGCCGACGCCAGCCTGGCCGATATGAACGACCCGAGCCTGATCAACGCGCGTCGTGCCATCACCGAAGATATCGCAAGCCTGGCCGCCGTTTCTCAGGTCGATTACGACGGCATTATCCTTAAGGTTAACCAACTGTCGAACCAGATTGATAACCTGCGTCTGGCGGATAACAACGATGACGACACCCCGATGGATTCTGATAGCGGCGAACTTTCCAGCTCTATCAGTGAGTGGCGCATAAACCTGCAAAAAAGCTGGCAGAACTTTATGGATAGCTTTATTACCATTCGCCGCCGTGACGAAACCGCCGTACCGTTACTGGCGCCTAACCAGGATGTCTATCTGCGTGAAAACATCCGCTCCCGTCTGCTGGTCGCCGCCCAGGCCGTGCCGCGCCATCAGGAAGAGACTTACAAGCAGGCGCTGGACAACGTCTCCACCTGGGTTCGCGCCTATTACGATACCGACGATGCCACCACCACCGCGTTCCTGGAAGAGGTGGATAAGCTCAGCCAGCAGAACATCACCATGAATGTCCCGGACAAGCTGGAAAGTCAGCCGGTGCTGGAAAAACTGATGCAAACGCGCGTGCGTAATCTGCTGGCGCAGCCTGGTGTGGCCTCCGAAGCAAATACCGCTGCGCCTGAAAGCGCGCCACAAAGCGCACCGCAGGGAGAGTAACCATGATCAAAGTCTTGTTGCTCTTCTTACTGTTGATCGCCGGGATCGTCCTCGGCCCAATGCTGGCGGGCCATCAGGGGTACGTCTTGATCCAGACGGACAACTACAACGTTGAAACCAGCGTCACGGGGCTGGTGATCATTCTGATCCTGGCGATGGTTGTGCTGTTCGCCGTCGAGTGGATCCTGCGCCGCATCTTCCGGACCGGGGCTCACACCCGAAGCTGGTTTGTGGGACGTAAACGCCGTCGCGCACGTAAACAGACTGAACAGGCGCTGCTGAAACTGGCCGAAGGCGACTATCAGCAGGTTGAAAAGCTGATGTCGAAGAATGCCGACCACGCTGAACAGCCGGTAGTGAACTACCTGTTGGCGGCCGAAGCGGCGCAGCAGCGAGGCGATGAAGCTCGTGCCAATCAGCACCTGGAGCGCGCCGCTGAACTGGCGTCCAACGATCAGATCCCGGTGGAAATTACCCGCGTACGCCTGCAGCTGGCGCGTAACGAAAATCATGCGGCACGCCACGGCATCGACCGTCTGCTGGAGATCACCCCGCGTCATCCTGAAGTGCTGCGTCTGGCCGAACAGGCCTATATCCGTACCGGTGCCTGGGGCTCGTTGCTGGACATCATTCCCTCGATGGCGAAAGCCGACGTGGGTGACGAAGAACAGCGCGATGAGTTGCAACGTCTCGCCTGGATTGGGCTGATGGATCAGGCCCGGGCCGATTTGGGCAGCGATGGTCTGAAAAGCTGGTGGAAGAACCAAAGCCGTAAAACGCGCCAGCAGGTATCGCTGCAGGTGGCCATGGCGGAGCATCTTATCGAATGTGACGATCATGACACCGCACAGGAGATCATCCTCGATGGCCTGAAGCGCCAGTATGACGATCGCCTGGTCATGGTCATCCCGCGCCTGAAAACCAACAATCCAGAGCAGATCGAAAAAATGCTGCGCCAGCAGATCAAAACCGTGGGCGATCGCCCGCTGCTGTGGAGCACGCTGGGCCAGTCGCTCACTAAACACGGTGAGTGGAAAGAGGCCAGCCTCGCCTTCCGCGCCGCGCTTAAGCAGCGTCCGGACGCGTTCGACTATGCCTGGCTTGCCGATACGCTGGACAGGCTGCACCAGCCAGAAGAGGCCGCCGCGATGCGTCGCGATGGCTTGCTGTTAACGCTGCAAAATAACAGCGTCCAACCGTAGCGCATCAGGAGGCCGTAAGGCCTCCTTTTTTTATCGCTGCAGGCCTGCTACAGTCTGTTCATCGCCATCAGAGAAACGTCCCGCCAATGTAACGACATCCTTTCATCAACCTTTATTCATACACGCGCTTTGCCGCGTGGATTAAACCGTTTTTGAAAGGACTATGTTCATGAACACCCTTCTGTACGCGCTCTTGAGCGCGTTGCGGTGCCATCGCTGGCTCCGCCTGCTTGCCTGTGCTTTTATTTTTACCTCACTGGGTAATGGACTCACGCAGGTGCTGGTGTTTGGCCTGTTGCTGGAGTGGCAAGCGCCCCCATCATTACTGACCCTTGCCTGGCTTTTTGCCACCCTTCCCGGCTTTGTGGGTAGCCTGCTCGGCGAAAAGCTCTGCACGCGATTTGCCCCCATCAGGATCTTAATCATCACCGAGTTACTGGGTTTACTGGCGCTGTTATTTCCCCTGCTGGGGATGCACTATCACAGCATCACGGCGCTGCTGGCGGTACAGTCATGCGAAGCATTATTGAGCGGTATGAGCTGGCCTGCACTGACGTTGCTCTTCAAACGGGGCCTTCCTGAGCCAGAGCTGCCAGCCGCGACTTGCCTTGAGCATGTGATTTTTGCCTCACAGGTGCTGCTGGGCACCGGGCTTGGGGTTTTGTTGTTTCAACATGTCCCTATGGCCGTGTTACTGGCGACAGATGCGCTCAGCTTTGGGGGATCTTTACTGTTGCTTTATCAGACCGGGCGAGCCTTTTCTGGCAAACCTGCGCCTTCAGAGCCCGACACCCCGCAGGCGGTAACCGTGTCCTGGCAAAGCCTCACGCTACGGCAAAAACGCAGCCTGTTACTCTTGCCTGCACTGGCGGCTGTCGGTGCGCCCGCTATGGCCCTCCTTCCTGCGCTGGCGCAGCAAATTCAACCTGCTGACGCTGCCGGTATGGCACTCCCGTTACTGTTTGCCCGTAGCCTGGGGCAACTTTGCGGGCCGCTGCTGATCAATAAGGAGAGTCTTCCCCGCTATGCAGGTCAAAACCGACCGCTACTGCTTTGTCTGGGGCTGTTTTTCGTCGCTTACGCATTTATTCCGGCTCTGCCTGGAAAGCAAGTCATCGCTCTGGGGCTGATTTTTATTGCTCACCTGGCATCGAATATTATCTTTGCGGCCGGAACCTTTGGTGTGCTGAGCAGTTTTGCAGCCACGCATATCTCCGCCGCCAGTGGCAAAGCATGGCGATGGCAAACAGTAAGTGCCTCGGTCTTTACCAGCATCGCGGCGCTGATTGCCGCCACGCACGGGGCGATACAGGCGTTTTATCTGGTGTCGGCGAGCGCGCTGTTGCTGGTCGCTGCCGTGATGATCCGCTACCGGGAATAAACCAAAAAAAACGCCTGCTATAAAAGCAGGCGTTAAACAGGTCTGTTTGACAACATAGTGGTGCTTCACTCAACGTTATGTCCATGGTGTTTGATGAGGCCGAAGCGACATCTGTCGGTGGACGATAAGCACCTTAAATGGCTCTGCATCATTCCTGAGTTTATGAGGCACTAAGGCGAACATAAGAGATGGAATGAGCATCTACATTTATATTATTGCACGTAACGTGCCAACGTCGCATCTGAAAATGGATTTCACTACAACTTTTTAAGTTCTAAGGGATTTATGTCAGTTCATAGGGAATGAGGCAGGAGAAAAAGGGTCAGCGATACAATAAGTGTCTCCTGGTAGCGACACGAAAGGCGTTAAAATAAAATATGTTTATTATTCAAAGAGTTATTTGTCACTCATTCACGACAATGCTGAACGGGATTGTCGGCGATGAGCAACACGGCAGGAAAAACAGAAAACAAAAAACCCCGCCGAAGCGGGGTTCAAAATTGGTCGGCGAGAGAGGATTCGAACCTCCGACCCACTGGTCCCAAACCAGTTGCGCTACCAAGCTGCGCTACTCGCCGATGTACTGCTTTTTTACTTTTTACTTCAACCCTGCGAATCGTAATTCGTCGGGTGGGATACAAAAAACCCCGCCTTGGCGGGGTCCAAAATTGGTCGGCGAGAGAGGATTCGAACCTCCGACCCACTGGTCCCAAACCAGTTGCGCTACCAAGCTGCGCTACTCGCCGCTTTACTGCTTTTTTGAATTTTTAGTTCAACTCATTAAGTCGTGGTGCGAGGGGGGGGACTCGAACCCCCACATCCTAAGGACACTAACACCTGAAGCTAGCGCGTCTACCAATTCCGCCACCTTCGCATTTCACAACTTTAAATAATGGGGTGGCTAATGGGATTCGAACCCACGACAACTGGAATCACAATCCAGGGCTCTACCAACTGAGCTATAGCCACCACTGCAAATCTTTTCTACGCGGTATCGAAACCACCGCAGCTCCAGCACCGGGTTAATGGTGCGCCCGACAGGATTCGAACCTGAGACCTCTGCCTCCGGAGGGCAGCGCTCTATCCAGCTGAGCTACGGGCGCTTAGCGCCGTTGCGGGGCTGGATATTACGGAGGTCTCGTAGTTCTGTCTAGTGCTTTTTTTAAAAAAATGCGCGTTTGGTTACGCTTTGCGCATTTTGCCGCTTATTCGCCCATATTATGACGCGTGACGTGGCGCCCAAGCCCAAAAAGCTTGTAGAACGCTGTTACCAGCGCCAGGAAGGCGACCCCGACAAACAGCGACATACGGGTATCTTCGTTAAAATACATGCCGATCAATACGCAGACCAGGAACGCCATTGTCGCATAGTTGGTCCACGGGAACAGAATCGAGCGGAACGGATGGCTGGCGATGGCTTTTTTATGCGCTTCACGGAAACGCAGCTGGCTAATCAGGATCACGAACCATGGCACCATACCCGGCAGCACGCTGGCGCTGTAGACATACACAAACACGCGCTGCGGGTTCGGGATAATGTAGTTGAGGCAGGAGCCGATCAGCAGTATCGCAATAGAGATCGCCACGCCCACTACCGGTACGCCCGCACGCGAGACCTTACCTACCGCCGCCGGAAGCTGGCGGTTCTTCGCCAGAGCATAGAGCATACGGCCGCAGCTATACATGCCGCTGTTACAACCCGAGAGCGCCGCCGTCAGCACCACGAAGTTGATGATGCCTGCCGCCGCCGTAATACCAATTTTGGCAAAGGTGAGAACAAACGGGCTGCCATTGCTACCAATCTCGTTCCACGGGAAGATGGTGACGATAACGAAAATCGCGCCCACATAGAAAATCAGGATACGCCACAGCACTTTGCCTACCGCGCTGCGCAGCGTCACCTGCGGATTTTTCGCTTCGCCGGCGGTGATGCCGATCAGCTCTACGCCCTGATAGGACGCCACTACGATACACAACGCCGTCAGGAAGCCTTTCCAGCCGCCGGCGAAGAAGCCGCCGTTCTCGGTCAGGTTGCCAAAGCCAATCGACTCGCCACCATTACCCAGGCCAAAGAAGATCACCCCCAGCCCGACCACAATCATCACGATGATGGTGGTGACTTTAATCATCGCAAACCAGAACTCAATTTCGCCGTAAAGACGTACGGCAGCAAGGTTAGCTAACGCGACCAGCCCCACGGCAATAAGCGCGGGTATCCACTGCGCCATCTCCGGGAACCAGAACTGGACATAGACCCCTATCGCCGTAATTTCAGATATCCCTACCGCCATCCACATAAACCAGTAGGACCAGGCGGTAAGATAGCCGAAGAATGGGCTCATATACCGGTGAGCATACACTGCAAAGGAGCCAGCCACCGGCTCCAGGAACAGCATCTCGCCCATCGAACGCATGATGAAGAAGACGAACAGCCCCGCGATAATGTAGGCGAGCAGGACGGACGGACCTGCCCACTTCAGGGTGCTGGCGGAGCCCATAAACAGCCCCACGCCAATAGTGCCGCCGAGGGCAATCAATTCGATATGACGAGCTTCCAGCCCACGCTGTAGCTCCGGTTTTTTCTCTGCCATAAATCCTCAGTTGTGCTTGCTACTCTCCCGGCGTCAGCCGGTTATTGTTATGGTAAACATGCGCCATAACAGGCCATGCAGCGTCGACCGTCTGATTGACGGTTGGCGCAAAAAACACCATGGCACTGCGACGGGAGGGAATGGTTTCTTAAAATCGGAGAAATGGCAAACGGTGTGTTAAAAAAATAGATGTATCGTACAATAATGCAGCAGGTTTACAGGTGGGTTGCAGCGCGACCACTCTGTCGCGCTGCCCGGCCAACTTTATAAGCGCCCGGTATAGTGCCAGCGCAGATAACGCAGCAAACGGAGCTGACGCGTGATGCGGCTCGGCTGAGAAAGCAGACGATAGAGCCACTCAAGACCCAGGTTTTGCCACACTTTTGGCGCGCGTTTCACATGTCCGGTGAAGACATCGTAAGTCCCGCCCACGCCCATATAGAGCGCATCCGGACAGACCTGACGGCAGTCTCGCATCAGGATCTCCTGGCGCGGCGATCCCATCGCCACGGTAATAATTTTGGCTCCGCTGTCGCGGATACGTTCAAATAGCGCCTGACGATCGTCCGGTTTGAAATAGCCGTCCTGGCTGCCCACGATATTGACGTTCCACAGGCGGCGTAGCTTCTGTTCCGTCTGCGCAAGGATTTCTGGCTTACCCCCAACCAGGAACACCGGCGTGCCGTCCGCGCCTGCACGTGCCATCAGCGCCTCCCAGAGATCGGCCCCTGCCACGCGGGAGATATTCGCCGCGGGGTATTTTTTACGTACCGAACGCACCACGCTGATGCCGTCGGCGTATTTAAATTCTGCCGCCTCGATCAGTTGACGAACCTCGGGGTTGTCTTCAAGGGTAAGCATCTTTTCTGCATTGATGGCGACCAGGGTGCCAGTTTTGATGTGGCCGCCAGCACACAGATAGTCCAGCGCATGCTGCATATCACGCCAGCCGATCAGTTTCAGACCACGCAGGTCATACTGCGGCGCAGAGGTATTGTCAGTCATTCTTATCCTTACTCAGACTTGCGAGAGCGTTCTGCTGGGTCTTGATTCACGTTTATGCACCAGTCCGGCACTGTCGAATAGCCAGTACAGCAGTTTCGCCATCAGCAGACAGGCACCAAAAATCATCATGAAAAAAACCACACGGGAGACGAACGAATCCAGCCCCTCTCGCGCCAGCACGATCATATTGAAAATGGCACCAAAACAGAAACTATGCAAAATCGCGGCCTTATAGCGGTTTGTCTCCTGGTTACCCAGGGTGTAGAGCCAGTCAAACCACTTGATAATCAGCCCCACGACAATCGCGCCCGGCAGAATGAACCAGCCGCCGCCCATCACCACCAGCGAGCCGATAAGCGTGGGGGAGATAGCCAGCCCGGAGTGGTTATTCAGCACTTCCCAGGTAAAGTAGTTGGCAGTATTGAGCACAATGCCTGGTCGGTCTGGCCACAGCCAGGTGGGAATAAAGACATAAAAATCGCGGACAATCGGCGCCAGCCCCTGGAAGTCTATCTTGTCGTAGTTTTGCAGCAGTAACGCCAGATTTTCCCATGGCGAAAAGGTATCGCGGGTGAGGTAGAGGAAGGTGTAAAACGCCTCGTCTCCGCTCACGTCCATACCGTAGCGTTTAAGCGCCAGCCAGAACATCCCCACAATGCCCATCACTCCCGCAGCGGCCAGCATCCACAGCGAAATCCAGCCACGAATAATGCCGATAAACAAGAAGATGGCGAAGGCGATAATAATATTGGCGCGCGTGCCGCCGACGATCATATAGGTCAGCAAGCCAAACGCCACCGTACTGACGAGGAAGAAGAGCCATCCTCGGGCATCCTGGCGCAGGAAATAGACCACCAGCATCGCCGGTATAAAGAAGTAGAAGAACCTTTTCAGCGCTACACCGGACACTTCACTGGAGAAAATCTGGCTGTAAGAGTGCAACTTAAACAGCAAAAATCCGTTGTGCATAAAGAAGATGCCAACGCTTACCAGCGCGATCATCATCAGCATTATCCAGGTCAGATGCGTCTCGACCCGATTCATAGTGAACAACGCGCGGCGCGGCGCGGTGCTGGCGTTCGACCTTAGCCGCGTCTTGTAGGTGACGTAATAGACACCATAGAAACAGGTAGCCGACAGCAGCGCCTGCATGAGAATTTCGGGCGGCACCACGGCGACATCAAAGCGGAAGACCAGGATGCTGGTTAGCGGGAAGCCGAAGTAAAAAGTGAGCAGAAACAGCAACGAGAAAAAGACGTTGAAGTTAAAACGCACGCGACGGAACTCGAACCACGTCAGAGTAGCGATGAAGAGCGTGCTCAACAGCCATACCACCAGCAGGCCGCTGAATTGCAACTGGCTCATTTCTGACCTCCTGAAGCGATCCGTAATGCCTGATGCCAGGGAGCAAGATAGTTCGGGCTGAAAAATGTGATAGCGTTTTTATCAACCAGTGCGAGCTGGCGCTGTGCTTCGCGTACCACCTCTACATTCAGTTCATCGCTGGTGAACAACACCGGGATGCTCTGCTCAGCCATGTCCTGCCAGAAGGGATTTTCGCGATTCAACACACAGGGCACGCCCGCCTGAATCAGTAGACAGAGTGTGCCAATGCCCTGCTGTCGCGCAAAGATAAAATAGCCTAAATCGCACTGACGCAGCAGCGCCAGATAAGCGTCAAACTCCAGCTTATCACTGAGGATCTGGACATTGTCGGCGCTGAAAAGCCCCAGCGCACATTGGCGCACCTCGGCGATATACCCTTCGTTATGTGCAGGGTAGCCCATCGGCACAACCACATTAACCGTATCGCCAAATTGCTGGTGTACCGCTTTTAGCGCCGCGAGATGGTCATTGCTGCGGTCCCCGGAGTTCCCCACCAGAATGGTTAACTTCCCTTCCCGGCGGATATCCTTCGCCAGACTGTTCAGACCAGGATCCATACGGGTGGGAAAGTAGAGCAACTCACCACGGACAGCCGGATGCTGCTTCGCAAAATAATTGAGATCGCCTCGGGTGGCAAAGACGCACCCTACCCGCCCTTGTGCCATCCGGCGTATCGGGTAAAAGAGGCGGAATTTCCAGCCCCGCGACGCCTCATAGAGGTCGGCGCCCCAGATGTGCCAGCTCACCTGCGAAGGCCGCAGCCCACCGCTTAGTAGCCCCAGCCAAAGCCCGGTATTGAATTGCCCATGGAAGAAAAATCGCTGCTCGCGGTTCGCTTTCGCTTTCGCGATAACGGCTTTTGCCAGGCTGGCTTTATCAGGCCAGACGGTGATAGCCAGAGCTGGAAAATGAGCAACGGAGTCGGGCGTTTGACTAACCACCATAAACGCGCGCGCATCAGGATTACCTGACGCCAGTTGATCGTTAAAAAACCGCAATACGGTCTGGTTATGGTGCGGGATATCCGATCCCAGTACGTGAATCAGTGCAGTCATGCGCGTCTACGCCAAAGTAAAAATACGCCGCAACAGGCAGCGAAATAGACAATATAGGTGGCCATATAGGCCTGGGCTGCCCCCAGCGCACCGTGCGCAGGTATCAGCCAGTAAGAGAACGCAGTTAACAAGGTGAACTGGCTGATTTCCGCCAGGATGTACAACCGCAGCGAGGCTTTCGCAATCACCAGGTAGCCGAATACGTAAGCGCCTACTTTCAGTACATCCCCCACCAGTTGCCAGGCGAACAGATCGCGCATGGGGGTGAATTTGTCGGAAAAGAGGAGCCAGATGGCAACATCGCGCAGCAGCCAGACCGTAAAGCTGGCCACCGCTACGGCAGGTAACACAAAGCGCAGCGAGCGACCAATCTCGCGGGTGATATCCTCGCGAGAGATCAGGCGCGACAGCGTTGGCAGCAGCCAGACGCTAAAGGAGGCCGTGATAAACTGCAGGTAGGCGTCGGAAATACTGCTCACCCCCTGCCAGATCCCCACTTCATCCCAGCTGTAGTGCGCCGCCAGCAGGTTTCGCATCATCACATAGGCGACAGGCAAGGTGACTGAGGTGATCAACGCCATCAGGGTAAACTTGCCCAGGCTGCTGGCCAGCATCTTGTCCCACTGCGGCTTCAGATAATGCAGCGGGATATTGTCGCGCCGAAGCAAGAAAAATCCTGCCGGGATCACCACCAGTGCAGGCACCAACGCCAGCCCCAGCAGCGCCCCTTCGTAGCCGCCCAGCCGATAGCACGCATAATAGGCAATCACGCCGATTATGCTGCCAGAGATGAGCGCCAGCGCGTTACCGGCCGCGTCACGGAAACCTTTCATCAGCGCCAGGAGCAGGTTGGCCCAGGCGATGCCCATCTGAACCAGCGCCACCAGGCGCACCAGCCCCTGGTAGTGGGTATGCCCGAACAGCCCCTGGCTGATAGGCGCAGCAGCCAGAAGAAAGATGACAGCCAGCAGCGTAGAGAAACCCAGTACCATGGCCGACGAGGTGCCCACCACGCGGCGCAACTGTGCCGTGTCATCCTGGTATTGCGCGACGTATTTGGTCACGCCGTTAAAAATCCCCGCCCCGGCCAGTACGCCAAGCACGGTGACCAGCTGGCGGAAGTTACCCGCCTGCCCAACACCAGAAGGACCATAAGAGACCGCCAGTAATTTTACAACCAGCAGTCCCGTGCCGATTTTGACGAGGGTGGACGCGGCGGTCCACACCGATGCTTTCGCCAGAGACATATCAGCTGAAGTAGCTCAGAAGGGAATTAATAACCGTGCGCTGATTAGACGCAGTAAGGTTGTAGAACAGCGGCAAGCGGAGTAACCGCTCACTCTCTTTCGTCGTAAAGCGGTCTTCGCCCACGAAACGTCCGAAGGCTTCGCCAGCCGGGCTGGAGTGCAGCGGAATATAGTGGAAAACGGCCAGAATCTCGGCTTCTTTAAGATAGTCGATCAGCTTGCTGCGATCGTCGTTGTCACGCAGCTTGATGTAAAACATGTGCGCGTTATGGACGCAGTCCGCCGGAATCGTTGGCAGCGTAATACGCCCTTTCTTCGCCAGCGGGGCCAGCGCATCGTAATAGGTCTGCCACAGCGCAAGGCGCTGCTGATTGATGCGGTCTGCAGCCTCGAGTTGTCCCCACAGATAGGCGGCCTGCAGGTCAGCCATCAGGTAGCTGGAGCCAATATCACGCCAGGTGTATTTATCCACCTGGCCGCGGAAGAACTGGCTGCGGTTAGTGCCTTTCTCGCGGATGATCTCGGCACGCTCTACCAGCGCACGATCGTTAATCAGCGTTGCGCCACCTTCACCGCCTGCGGTGTAGTTCTTCGTTTCGTGGAAGCTGAAACAGCCGACATGGCCAATGGTGCCCAGTGCGCGCCCTTTGTAGGTGGACATCACCCCCTGTGCAGCATCTTCTACCACGAACAGGTTGTGTTTTTTGGCGATCGCCATAATGGTGTCCATCTCACAGGCCACGCCCGCGTAATGCACCGGCACAATCGCCCGCGTTTTATCCGTAATAGCCGCTTCGATCAGCGTCTCGTCAATGTTCATGGTATCCGGACGCACATCAACAAAGACGATTTTTGCACCGCGAAGCACAAAGGCATTCGCCGTCGAGACGAAGGTATAGCTCGGCATGATCACTTCATCGCCAGGCCCAATGTCCAGCAGCAGCGCGGCCATCTCCAGCGAGGCGGTGCAGGACGGCGTCAGCAGGACTTTGGCGCTGTGGAAGCGCTGCTCCATCCACTGCTGGCAACGACGAGTAAAACCACCATCGCCGCAGAGCTTGCCGCTGCCCATTGCAGACTGCATGTAATCGAGTTCGGTGCCCACCACAGGAGGCGCATTAAATGGAATCATCTTGTCACCTGTATAGCCAGTAAGCAGTCGCTGTAATGTTGGCGCCGCTCGCAATGTAACGTTTAAGTGCGGCGGTGTTGCCCAACTGGGTCGCCACGCGCAGAGTGGAAAGCTGCTGTTGCTGCGCCCAATGGAGGGCTGCCTGCATTAATTTTTCGCCGAGACCGCGCCCGGCGAGAAGACCAATCCGTCCTTCGCTGTCGTTCAGTTTTCGCAGCGAGACAAACCCCTGGATCCCGCCATCTGGCGCGCGATACACCAGGCAGAGGTGGTCGAAGATGCCTTTTACCGCGTTCTCAATCCACTGGGCATAAAAACGCCCGCTGTCTTGTGGGGCGTACCAGGGCGTTCGAAAACGACTTTGCGCAAAGGCTTCTGCGGCAAGATGACGAAGCGCAGGAATATCCTGGACCTTCGCCACCTCCGCGCCAGGATTGGTGTGCTGACTCACCGTGATGGCCAGATCAACTTCACCTTCGACAAGGCGAAACCCCTGCTGTTGAAGCGCATCCAGCAGATCGCTACGTTCTGCCGGGATTTTCGCCTGCAGACGTTGCCAGGGGGCGAAATCGGCTGCAGAAAGCGGCGGCGCGTCAGCGTTAACCCGTACAATCGCCGACGGAATGCCGAAAAAATCGCTCTCCCAGACGAGAGGATCAATACTGGCGTGGACGTGCACGGAGCAGCTCCAGCAGATACTGGCCATAACCCGTTTTAGCCAGCTGGCTGGCCGCGCGTTTCACGCCGTCGTCATCCAGCCAGCCATTACGCCAGGCAATCTCTTCCAGACAGGCAATTTTAAAGCCTTGTCGTTTTTCGACGGTTTGCACAAACGTACTGGCTTCGATCAGGCTGTCATGGGTACCGGTGTCCAGCCAGGCGAAACCGCGGCCCAGTAGTTCAACCGTGAGGTTGCCCTCTTCGAGGTACATCTGGTTGATTGAGGTGATCTCAAGCTCGCCGCGCTCAGAGGGTTTGACCCGCTTCGCGTAATCTACGACCTTGTTGTCGTAGAAATAGAGACCGGTCACCGCCCACTTTGATTTCGGCTGTTTGGGCTTCTCTTCCAGCGACAGTGCGCGGAAATTATCGTCGAACTCCACCACGCCAAAGCGTTCTGGATCCATGACCTGATAGCCAAAGACCGTCGCCCCTTCGGAGCGTGCCGCAACCGAGCGCAGCTTAGGGCTGAACCCCTGCCCGAAGAAGATGTTATCTCCCAGCACCAGGCAAGAGGGCTCGCCGTTCAGGAAGGTTTCGCCAATGATAAAGGCCTGGGCAAGACCATCCGGGCTCGGTTGTTCTGCGTAGGTCAGCGCAATGCCAAATTCGCTACCATCGCCCAACAGGCGCTGATAGGTACTTTTATCTTCCGGCGTGGTGATGATTAAAATTTCGCGAATACCGGCCAGCATCAGCACCGAAAGCGGATAATAAATCATCGGCTTATCATAAATTGGCAGCAGTTGCTTCGATACGCCGCGAGTGATGGGATGCAGACGCGTGCCTGAGCCCCCTGCCAGAATAATGCCTTTCATAAATTCTCCCGGTTAGCCCTTCAGCCCCAGACGCTCGCCCTGATAACTGCCATCCAGTACCTGCTTCCACCAGCCTTCATTGGCGAGATACCACTCAACGGTTTTGCGAATGCCGCTTTCGAACGTCTCTTGCGGGGCCCAGCCCAGCTCACGTTCGATTTTGGACGCATCAATAGCATAGCGGAGGTCATGACCTGGACGGTCGGGTACCCGGGTGATCAGATCACGATACTGCTGTACACCCTGCGGTTTCACCGGGACCAACTCTTCCAGCAGATCGCAAATGGTAGTAACGACGTCGAGATTTTTGCGCTCGTTATGCCCGCCGATATTCCAGGTTTCGCCGGGGGTGCCTTCTGTCGCCACCAAATAGAGCGCCCGGGCATGATCTTCAACATACAGCCAGTCGCGAATCTGTTGACCATCGCCGTATACCGGCAAGGGTTTGCCCGCGATGGCATTCAGAATCATCAGCGGAATCAATTTCTCCGGGAAATGATAGGGGCCATAGTTATTGGAACAGTTGGTCACCAGCGTCGGCAAACCATAAGTGCGCTGCCAGGCGCGAACCAGATGGTCGCTGCTGGCTTTAGACGCGGAATAGGGGCTGCTGGGGGCATAAGGCGTGGTTTCGGTGAAAAAATCGTCCATCGAATGCAGGTCGCCATACACCTCATCAGTAGAGATGTGATGGAAGCGGAACGCCGCTTTCTGCTCGGCGGCTAAGCCGCTCCACCAGGCACGAGACGTCTCCAGCAGGTTATAGGTACCGACGATATTGGTCTCGATAAACACTGCCGGGCCATCGATAGAGCGATCGACGTGGCTCTCTGCAGCCAGGTGCATCACCACATCGGGTTTATGGGTAGCAAAGACGGTGTTCAGGGCGTCGCGATCGCAGATATCAACCTGCTCAAAGGCGAAGCGCGGATCGTCCGCCACTGGTGCCAGCGAGGCCAGGTTGCCCGCGTAGGTGAGTTTATCCACCACCACTACGGCGTCCTGGGTGTTCTGGATAATATGGCGAACTACCGCGGAACCGATAAACCCCGCGCCGCCGGTAACTAAAATCCTTCTCAACGCCAGACTCCTTTTGTATCGACGACATGCTGCTGATGAATCGCATCGCCGCTGATGGCTTTGAATTCTTTATGATCGACCAACAGCACCAGTACATCTGCGGTAGCCAGCGCTGCGTCCATGGCCACCAGCTGACATTTATCCGCCAGTTTTTTCGGTAAGGCGTGGATATTGGGTTCGACCACCAGCGTTTCGCCGCTGTGCCAGTCGGCGATCATTTCGGCAATCTCCATCGCCGGGCTTTCGCGCAGATCGTCAATATTGGGTTTGAACGCCAGACCAAAGCAGGCAATTTTCAGCTCGCTGGCGCGCTTGCCGCTTTCAGCGAGGCTATCTGCCACGGTGGCTTTAACCTGATTAATCACCCAGTGCGGCTTTCCGTCGTTAACTTCACGTGCAGTGCGGATCAGACGCGCCTGTTCAGGGTTTTGCGCCACGATAAACCAGGGATCGACCGCAATGCAGTGGCCCCCGACGCCCGGGCCGGGCTGCAGGATGTTAACGCGTGGATGACGGTTAGCCAGGCGAATCAGTTCCCAGACGTTAATCCCCTGATCGGCACAAATTAACGACAGTTCATTGGCAAAAGCGATATTAACGTCGCGGAAGCTGTTTTCTGTCAGTTTGCACATTTCGGCGGTGCGGGAGTTAGTTACCACGCACTCACCTTCCAGGAAGATTTTATAAAGCTCGCTGGCGCGGGCGGAGCAGACTGGCGTCATGCCGCCAATGACGCGGTCGTTCTTGATAAGCTCAACCATCACCTGCCCTGGCAGTACACGCTCCGGGCAGTAAGCGATGTTCACATCAGCCTGCTCACCAGCCTGCTGCGGGAAGGTCAAATCCGGGCGGGCATCGGCCAGCCACTGGGCCATCTGCTCGGTAGCCCCCACCGGCGAGGTGGATTCAAGGATGACCAGCGCTCCCTTCTTCAGCACCGGGGCGAGCGATTTTGCGGCCGCCTCAACGTAGACCATATCGGGCTCATGATCGCCCTTAAAAGGCGTCGGCACGGCAATCAGCCAGGCATCGGCTTCTACCGGCGTGGTGCTGGCTTTCAGATAGCCACCCTCTACCGCGCTCTTCACAACCTTATCGAGATCGGGTTCGACGATATGAATTTCACCCCGGTTAATGGTATCAACCGCATGCTGGTTGATATCTACCCCTACAACCTGCTTTTGACGCGAAGCGAAAGCGGCAGCGGTTGGCAAGCCAATGTAGCCCAGGCCAATGACGGAGATGGTAGTAAAACTCATAGCGATACCCGATTGTGTTTAAGTGCATACAAAATACGATCACAAGCCTGCCCGTCACCGTAAGGGTTATGGGCACGGCTCATTGTCTGATACGCCTCGTCGTCATGCAGCAGGCGAGTGACCTCTTCAACGATATGTTTGGTGTCGGTGCCAACCAGACGCACGGTACCGGCCTTGACGGCCTCCGGACGTTCGGTTGTTTCTCGCATGACCAGCACCGGTTTACCGAGGGATGGCGCCTCTTCCTGAATACCACCGGAGTCGGTCAGAATCAGCCAGGCGTGGTTCATTAGCCAGACAAAGGGCAGATAGTCCTGCGGCTCAATGAGGATCACATTCTCAACGTGGCCGAGAATACGATTCACCGGTTCGCTGACGTTTGGATTGAGATGCACCGGATAAACAATCTGCACATCTTCGTTCTGCGCCGCCACTTCGGCTAACGCATGGCAAATCTGCTCAAAACCGCGGCCAAAGCTTTCACGGCGATGCCCCGTCACCAGGATCATCTTTTTACCGTTGGAGAGGAACGGATAACGTTCTGCCAGTTCGGCACGCAGCGCGTCATTAGCCATCACCCGATCGCGTACCCAGATGAGCGCGTCGATGACCGTATTGCCGGTAACAAACACCGTGCGGTCAGGAATATTTTCCCGCAATAGATTCTGGCGAGAGTTTTCGGTTGGCGCAAAGTGGTACATCGCCAGATGTCCAGTCAACGTGCGGTTGGCCTCTTCCGGCCAGGGCGAATAGAGATCGCCCGTACGCAGGCCCGCTTCGACGTGGCCAACCGGAATACGTTGATAAAATGCAGCAAGGCTCGTAGCGATGGTGGTGGTGGTATCACCATGCACCAACACCACATCAGGCTTAAAGGATTCCAGAATCGGTTTTAACCCTTCCAGAATTCGGCAGGTAATTTCTGTCAGCCCTTGCCCTGGTTTCATAATGTTAAGATCGTAATCAGGAACAATAGAAAACAGGGTCAAGACCTGATCCAGCATCTCACGATGCTGGGCGGTAACACAGACTTTCGCTTCAAAATGAGGGTCATTCGCCAGCGCATGAACCAGAGGCGCCATCTTGATGGCTTCCGGCCTTGTACCAAAGACACTGAGTACTTTCACATCGATTCTCTTCGATTAGACGATGAAGGCCAGAGCCTTCATCGTAGACGGCGATCTTAATTTCTGCGACGGCGCGTCAATGCGACGCCAGCACCAATTAATGCACCCACGATCCCCCACATAATCATCAGGAAGGCACGGCGTGGGCTATCGCGTTTTACAGGTTCTTCAGGCGTGCGCAAATAACGATAGGTCTGAAAACGCGGGTCCAGTGTAGGACCTACGTTCAGGGTGGTCATCATTGCGCGGTTCTGGTCGTAATCGAGATCGAAGGCGGGTCCGACGGCCTGTAAATTCTCCAGGCGAGCCTGCAGCATCGGGCGCCCCAGCAGGAACATTTCGGAGTCCGGCAGTTCATCTGCTGGCACATCGGTTTCACTGCGTGAGATATTGCTCTTCTCAGCGATTTTCAGCGCCTGTTCAATGTTGTGAACGCGACGCGTGAAGATAGCTTTGGCTACCTCTTCCTGACGCTTCACCTGCGCTTTCATCTGAATGGTTCGCGCTGCCCAGGCACCTTTTAGCTCATCGTTCAGATGGCTTGCCGCGCGCTGGCTGGCGAAGGCCACGTACTGGCGTAGAAGGTTATTGGCGTCTGGCGCGGTTTCCGCGATGAGCTTCACGCTGTCATTCACATTGCGCAGCGCATCGCCGGGCATGAACTGAATATTGTTAATCATTTCATCAAGCAGCGCGGCATCCGCCTTACTGTTACCGACCATCCGCTGTTTGTAGTAGTCGGTCTGGCTCCAGAAATCACGGCGCGTATCCCAGGAAGCCAGCTGCATAATGAACTCTTTGTACGACTCATCCATAACGGACGGCTGATCAACCGGGGCGAGATTTGCTTTAACATCCAGATTACGCAGAAATTGCTGCTGAGAGTAGAAGCCGCCGAGCATATTCACAGTCGGGCGATCGGTGATCGCTGTCGCGCTCCACTCCTGCTTTGCAAAAAAAGTATAGGCCAGTGCGATTAACGCAAAGCCCAGCGCGATTCCTGCAATCCAAAATTTGCCCGCCCATAACACGCGAAACAAACCACGAACATCCAGCTCATTCTCAGTTGCCACTGATTTAGCTCCCGCCAACGGTTGAGTCATTTCAATCCCGATTTACCTGGTTTAAGTTTGATTGCTGCTACTGTTACGACGCATCCGGCGTTTAACACGTTTAATAAACCGCGCAACCTTCCAGGCGCGCTTAATACAGTAGCCATACAGGAAGAATGCTAGCAAGAATAATACCAACATCACCCACTCAGGGACGAAATGGGAATATTCTGCTACAACGCCGATGGCTGCCAGAAGTGCAGCGGCTAAGGTGATAAGGACAAAAGCCTGACGCGAAGTAAACCCTGCGCGCATGATCAAATGATGAATATGCTGACGGTCTGGCGAGAAGGGACTCATCCCTTTACGCAGACGGCGATACATAATGGCCACCATGTCCATCAGAGGGATGGCGATGATCCAGAGCGCCGTTACCGGGCTGATGGGGTGCGTTTTACCCTGGGTGGTTTCGAGCAAAATCCAGATAACGGTAAAACCAATCAGCGTGCTACCTGCGTCGCCCATAAACACTTTATAACGACGTCCCAGCACCCCGAGATTAAGCAGGATGTAAGGCAGGATGGCGGCGATCATGGCAAAACACCACATGGAGAGGCTGTATTGGCCGTCAAACCACAGGATGATGCCGATAGCGCCGAATGAGACGCTGGAAAGGCCGCCCAGCAAACCATCTATGCCGTCGACCATATTGAAAGCGTTAATCGCCGCCCAGACGGCAAATAGCGTCAGGAAATAACCGAATGGCCCTAGCACCATCTCCCACGAGCCAAAGATATGGCCCAGGCTGCTGAGATAGAGATTGCCGACGGCCATCATGACGATACCGATCGCGGCCTGGATTGATGCCCGAATCTTAACACTGATATCGTAGCGATCGTCGAGGGCTCCCACGAGCACCAGTACACCTGCGCATCCCAAATAGAGAGCTGCGTGCGGTATATAGTAATCGGCAATACTGAAGGTAAAACAGATCCCCGCATATACGGAAATCCCTCCAACCAGCGGTATCAGGCCCTGATGGCGCTTACGAAAGTTGGGCTTATCCACCAACCCGATTCTTTTTGCCGCCTTACGTGCAACGAATAAGAAGCAGGTCGTGAACAGAAAAATACTGATTAGCTCAGTCACCGCAGTGAGTAAATTCACAATGGAGGCTCTCTACAAATGTTGATCCCAGAAGTATAACCTTGAAGACGCTACGCCTGAAGGAATAAAGCTCGCCTCTTACAAGTCCCTTTGTATATTTTTCAATCAATTAATTTCCTGACTTTCCGCACATTCCCTTTGTCGTGAAGGAAAGGATTCATTCAGTGATTGTCGTAATAGCGTATAAGCGTTAAAAGAAAAACGCCACGTAAAAACGTGGCGTTTGTCGGCTATAGCGTGATTTTAAGAACGTTTCATCATATCGAAGAAATCATCGTTCGTTTTGGTCATCGCCAGCTTGTTAATGAGGAATTCCATTGCGTCAATTTCGCCCATTGGGTGAATGATTTTGCGCAGGATCCACATTTTCTGCAGCTCTTCCTGAGTGGTAAGCAGCTCTTCTTTACGGGTACCGGAACGGTTGTAGTCGATAGCCGGGAAGACGCGTTTCTCAGCAATCTTACGAGAGAGGTGCAGTTCCATGTTGCCTGTACCTTTAAACTCTTCGTAGATAACTTCGTCCATTTTAGAGCCGGTGTCGATCAGTGCCGTTGCGATGATTGTCAGGCTACCGCCCTCTTCCACGTTACGTGCGGCACCGAAGAAACGCTTCGGACGATGCAGGGCGTTGGCATCCACACCACCGGTCAGTACTTTGCCGGAAGCAGGGACGACGGTGTTGTACGCACGCGCCAGACGGGTAATGGAGTCGAGCAGGATGATGACATCTTTCTTATGCTCAACCAGGCGTTTCGCCTTCTCGATAACCATTTCCGCAACCTGAACGTGACGAGATGCGGGTTCGTCGAAGGTAGAAGCCACAACTTCACCTTTTACCAGACGCTGCATCTCGGTCACTTCTTCCGGACGTTCGTCAATCAGCAGCACCATCAGCACACAGTCTGGGTGGTTGTAGGCGATGCTCTGCGCAATGTTCTGCAGCAGCATGGTTTTACCCGCTTTCGGCGGCGCAACAATCAGACCACGCTGGCCACGGCCGATCGGCGAAGCGAGATCCAGCACGCGAGCGGTTAAGTCTTCGGTAGACCCGTTACCACGCTCCATGCGCAGACGAGAGTTCGCATGCAGCGGCGTTAAGTTTTCGAACAGGATCTTATTACGCGAGTTTTCAGGCTTATCGTAGTTAACTTCGTTAACTTTCAGCAGCGCGAAGTAGCGTTCACCCTCTTTAGGAGGACGAATCTTACCTGAAATGGTATCACCTGTGCGGAGGTTGAAACGGCGGATTTGGCTGGGGGAAACGTAGATGTCATCAGGACCGGCGAGGTAGGAGCTGTCTGCAGAGCGGAGGAAACCAAATCCGTCCTGCAATATCTCCAGCACACCGTCGCCAAAGATATCTTCGCCACTCTTTGCGTGCTGCTTCAGGATGGCAAAAATAATGTCCTGCTTGCGCATACGAGCCTGGTTTTCCAGCCCCATATTTTCGCCGAGAGTGATCAGCTCAGAAACCGGCGTATTCTTTAATTCGGTAAGATTCATAATGGTGTGGGTTCTTAAACTCGGGGTAATACTCGAACTTAATATTGTGAATGGTATGGCAGGGTCATCCATGCCTGTTAGCGGCCATCAACTCATGTCTGTTCGCTGTCTGCTTACAGGAAAAAGCACAGAACTGAAACGACAAGACGGATTGAGTGACAAGCCCGGAATCTATCCACTTCTCGCACTGTTTATGTCAACAACGGGAAGTATCGGGTAAAACAAGAACGACAAGGTATGTTTAAAACGAAGTCATAGGTAACTTAGCACGACTATTGCCGGGCGTCCAGAGATCCAAACAATTTTGAAACCCCGGACGCGCCGCCGAGAACCCTTACGCCAGGTTAGCGTCCAGGAACTCTTTCAGCTGACCTTTGGACAGGGCGCCCACTTTGGTAGCAGCCACTTCGCCATTTTTGAACAGCAGCAGGGTTGGGATACCACGGATGCCGTATTTCGGCGCGGTGCCCGGGTTCTGGTCGATGTTCAGTTTCGCAACGGTCAGTTTGCCCTGATATTCGTCGGCGATCTCATCCAGAATCGGGGCGATCATTTTGCAAGGACCACACCATTCTGCCCAGAAATCGACGAGGATCAGCCCGTCAGCTTTAAGCACGTCCGTGTCAAAACTATCGTCAGTCAGGTGAATAATTTTATCGCTCATATATAACTCCACAGGAATAAGCCTGGCGCGTTGGTGTAGCAATCATCAACGACGTGTTGATGTCGCATTAACCAACTAAAGGTTGACTTTATTTCACCGGATACGCTTTCGTAAAGCAATAGTAAGCTGATATTCTACCACACTATGAGCAAAACACATTTAACAGAACAGAAGTTTTCCGACTTCGCCCTGCACCCAAAGGTGATCGAAGCCCTTGAAACTAAAGGGTTTCATAACTGCACGCCTATTCAGGCTCTCGCCCTGCCGCTGACGCTGGCCGGTCGCGATGTTGCGGGGCAGGCGCAAACCGGTACCGGCAAAACGATGGCGTTTTTAACGTCAACGTTCCATTATTTACTTTCTCATCCCGCAATTGCAGACCGTCAAGTTAACCAGCCGCGCGCGCTCATTATGGCTCCGACGCGAGAACTGGCGGTACAGATTCACGCAGATGCGGAACCGCTGGCACAGGCTACCGGCCTGAAGCTCGGCCTCGCCTACGGCGGTGATGGCTACGATAAACAGCTGAAAGTGCTGGAAAGCGGCGTAGATATCCTGATCGGTACTACTGGCCGTCTTATCGACTACGCCAAACAGAACCACATCAACCTCGGCGCCATTCAGGTGGTGGTACTGGATGAAGCAGACCGCATGTACGATCTGGGCTTCATTAAAGATATTCGCTGGTTGTTCCGTCGCATGCCTGCGGCAAACCAGCGTCTGAACATGCTGTTCTCCGCAACCCTTTCTTACCGCGTACGCGAGCTGGCATTCGAGCAGATGAACAATGCCGAATACGTGGAAGTCGAGCCAGAGCAGAAAACAGGTCACCGTATTAAAGAAGAGCTTTTCTATCCGTCTAACGAAGAGAAAATGCGTCTGCTGCAAACCCTGATCGAAGAAGAGTGGCCAGATCGCGCCATTATCTTCGCTAATACCAAACACCGCTGTGAAGATATCTGGGGCCACCTGGCTGCAGACGGACACCGCGTTGGCTTGCTGACGGGTGATGTTGCGCAGAAAAAACGCCTGCGTATTCTTGATGAATTCACTCGTGGCGATCTGGATATCCTGGTGGCAACTGACGTTGCGGCACGCGGCCTGCATATTCCAGCCGTGACTCACGTCTTCAACTACGATCTGCCTGATGATTGCGAAGACTACGTGCACCGTATTGGTCGTACCGGTCGTGCCGGTGCCAGTGGCCACTCCATCAGCCTTGCCTGTGAAGAGTACGCCCTGAACCTGCCAGCCATTGAAACGTATATCGGCCACTCTATTCCGCAGAGTAAGTACAATCCGGATGCGCTATTAAGCGAACTGCCGCCAGCGAAGCGCCTTACGCGCCCACGCTCCGGCAATGGCCCGCGTCGTTCAGGCGCACCGCGTAATCGTCGTCGTTCAGGCTAAACATTATGCTCAGCACCACCTCACTCTATGCCGCTATTGATTTAGGTTCGAATAGTTTTCATATGCTGGTAGTGCGTGAGGTGGCGGGAAGCATACAAACGCTGACACGTATTAAGCGTAAGGTCCGTCTCGCGGCGGGCCTTAGTAGTGATAATCATCTCTCTCCTGAAGCCATGGAGCGCGGCTGGCAGTGCCTGCGTCTCTTTGCTGAACGCCTACAGGATATTCCCCACCAGCAGATTCGTGTCGTCGCGACGGCCACGTTGCGCCTTGCGGTTAACGCGGGTGAATTTATTGCGAAAGCGCAGACGATACTGGGCTGCCCGGTGCAGGTCATCAGCGGTGAAGAGGAAGCACGTCTGATTTATCAGGGCGTGGCACACACCACCGGTGGCGACGAGCGCCGTCTGGTTGTCGATATTGGCGGAGCCAGCACCGAGCTGGTAACGGGCAACGGCGCCCAGGCCACCTCCCTCAACAGTCTTTCCATGGGCTGCGTGACCTGGCTCGAGCGTTTTTTCACCGACCGTAATCTGACAAAAGAGAGCTTCGACCAGGCAGAGCTGGCCGCCCGCGAGGTGGTTCGCCCTGTTGTTGGTACGCTGCTGCAACACGGCTGGAAGGTCTGTGTCGGCGCATCGGGTACCGTTCAGGCGTTGCAAGAGATCATGATGGCTCAGGGAATGGATGAGCGCATCACCCTGGCCAAACTGGAGCAGCTGAAACAGCGCGCCATCCAGTGTGGTCGACTTGAAGAGCTGGAGATAGAGGGGCTGACCCTCGAGCGCGCCCTCGTCTTCCCTAGCGGGCTGGCTATTCTGATCGCCATCTTTACCGAACTGGATATTCAGTGCATGACCCTGGCCGGTGGTGCTCTGCGTGAAGGGTTGGTTTACGGCATGCTGCATCTGGCAGTAGATGAAGATATTCGCAGCCGTACCTTGCGTAATGTTCAACGCCGCTTCCTGGTGGATACCAGCCAGGGCGAACGCGTTGCACAGTTGGCGCTTTATTTCGCCGATCAGGTCGGCAAAAGCTGGGATTTAGGGCCGTTAGGCCATGTTCTGCTGCAAAGCGCCGCTCAGCTACATGAAATTGGGCTTAGCGTTGAATATAAGCAGGCACCGCTGCATGCCGCCTGGCTGGTTCGTCATCTGGATCTGCCCGGCTTCACTCCCGCGCAAAAAAAATTGCTCGCCACGCTGTTATTGAACCAGACCAACCCGCTCGACCTCTCCTCTCTGCATCAGCAAAATGCGGTACCGCCGCGCGTTGCAGAACATTTGTGTCGCATACTGCGTCTGGCGATCATTTTTGCCAGCCGTCGTCGCGATGATTTGTTGCCAGAGATTGGCCTGCAGGCTGAAGGTGAGATACTCACCCTGATGTTACCGGAAGGCTGGCTGATGCAGCATCCACTGGGCGCAGAGATGATTGAGCAAGAGTGCCAGTGGCAGAGCTACGTTCACTGGCCCCTGCATATTCAGTAAAACGCCGCCTCTCCCGCAAGAGAGGAACAGGTTACTTATCTTTCGCTTTCGCCAGCATGGCACGTATGTTTGCCACGTTTGCCTGACCTTTGTGCATTCTCTCTTCCGCCGTAATGACCTTACGCTCCTGCTCCCAAATCAGATCATCCTGGGGCAATTCCATCAGAAAGCGACTCGGCTCCGGACGCACCAATTCACCGTACTGGCGGCGCTCTTTACAAAGCGTAAAGACCAGCTCTTTCTGCGCACGCGTAATGCCCACATAGGCCAGCCGGCGCTCTTCATCGACGTTATCTTCGTCAATGCTGCTCTGATGCGGCAGTATCCCCTCTTCCATCCCCACCAGATAGACATAGGGGAATTCCAGCCCTTTCGAGGCGTGCAACGTCATTAGCTGTACCTGATCGGCCTCTTCCTCGCTCTCGCCACGCTCCATCATATCGCGCAGGGTGAAACGGGTGACGACCTGGGTCAGGGTCATGGGTTCATCAATTTCTGAGCCTTCAAGCATTTCACTCATCCAGCTGAAGAGCTGGTTAACGTTTTTCATACGCATTTCCGCCGCTTTTGGGCTCGCGGAGGTTTCGTATAGCCAGGACTCGTAGTCGATGCCGCGAATCAGATCGCGTACGGCAACCACCGGCTCACGTTCAGCAAGACGCTGAATTTCACCTAACCACTGCGTAAAGCGCGTTAGCGATTCGTAGCCCCGTCCGGTGAGGGTCTGACTCAGGCCCATATCAAAGCTGGCGGTAAACAGACTTTTGTTGCGGGTCATCGCCCATTCGCCCAGCTTTTGCAACGTTGCGGGGCCAATTTCACGCTTCGGCGTATTAACGATACGCAGGAATGCGCTGTCGTCATCCGGGTTGGTGAGTACCCGCAGATAGGCCAGCAGATCTTTGATTTCAGGGCGTGAGAAGAAAGAGGTGCCCCCGGAGATTTTGTACGGGATGCGGTTCTGCATCAGCATCTTTTCAAAGACGCGTGACTGGTGATTGCCGCGATAGAGGATCGCGTAGTCTTTATAGCCGGTTTTATTAACGAAGTGATGCGCAATGAGTTCACCGGTGACGCGCTCAGCTTCATGCTCTTCATTATTGGCGCTAAGCACCTTGAGTTCGGTACCGTAACCCAACTCGGAGAAAAGGCGTTTCTCAAAGACGTGCGGGTTGTTAGCAATCAGGATATTTGCCGCTTTCAGGATACGCCCGGAAGAACGGTAATTTTGCTCCAGTTTGATCACCTGCAGCGCCGGGAAGTCTTTGCTCAGTAGCACCAGGTTTTGTGGACGTGCGCCGCGCCAGGAGTAAATCGACTGATCATCATCACCCACCACGGTAAAGCGCGCACGTTGTCCTACCAACAACTTCACCAGTTCGTACTGGCTGGTGTTGGTATCCTGATATTCATCCACCAGCAGATAGCGGATTTTATTCTGCCAGCGCTCGCGTACCTCTTCGTTGCGTTGAAGCAGCAGCGTTGGCAACAGAATGAGATCGTCAAAGTCGAGCACATTGCAGGCCTTGAGATGCGCATCATACAGGCTGTAACAGTGCGCGAAGATCCGCTCCCGCTCACCTTTCGCGCTTGCCGCAGCTTGCGCAGGGGTCATAAGATCGTTTTTCCAGTTGGAGATCGTCGAGATCAGTTGTTGCAGGATCAACTTATCGTCTTCGATCAACCCTTCGGTTAACTCTTTAAGTAACGCCACCTGATCGGTATCGTCAAAAAGTGAAAAGTTCGACTTCATCCCCAGCGCGGCGTATTCGCGCTTGATGATATCCAGCCCCAAAGTGTGGAAGGTCGAGATCATCAGGCCGCGCGCCTCTTTGCGCCCCAGTGTCTGGCCGACACGCTCTTTCATCTCGCGCGCTGCCTTGTTGGTAAAGGTCACTGCCGCGATATGGCGGGCCTGATAGCCACAGCCACGAATAAGGTGGGCGATTTTATTGGTAATTACGCGGGTTTTGCCGGATCCTGCCCCTGCCAGCACCAGGCATGGTCCAGTAACGAATTCGACCGCTTGTTGTTGTCCAGGGTTTAAACGCATGGGAATAGTGCTCAATCTTCGAACGGGGTGTGGATTGTAGCAGAAAGCGGGGCGCAGATTTACCGGCTAATGATAAAGTGAAGGTCACGCGTGTAACCCCGAGAACAGTACCATGGTAAAGACTGCAGCAGCCCTGCACATTCTGGTGAAAGAAGAGAAGCTGGCGCAGGAGATCCTCGCCAAACTGGAGCGTGGCATTAGCTTTGATCATCTGGCGAAACGCTATTCGAAATGTCCTTCAGGGCGTAACGGCGGTGATTTAGGCGAGTTTAAGCAGGGGGCGATGGTCGGCCCGTTCGATCAGGCGGTCTTTAGCTGCCCGCTTCTTAAGCCCTTTGGCCCGGTGAAAACCAGGTTTGGCTACCATATCATTAAGGTGCTCTATCGCCGTTAACGCATGGTATATTGCGCTCCGATGACTTAAACCCCTTCGAGGCACAATCATGGCAAAAACAGCAGCAGCAGTGCATATCCTGGTGAAAGAAGAGAAACTGGCTCTGGATCTTCTGGAACAGATTAAAAACGGTGCCGACTTCGGCAAGCTGGCAAAGAAACACTCTATCTGCCCGTCAGGCAAACGTGGCGGTGATTTAGGCGAATTCCGTCAGGGCCAGATGGTACCTGCATTCGATAAAGTGGTCTTCTCTTGCCCGGTGCTGGAACCCACTGGTCCACTGCACACCCAGTTCGGTTACCACATCATTAAAGTGCTGTACCGTAACTAATCTCTTTGCAGGGGCAGGCTTAGTTGTCCTGCCCTTGTGCATTGAAATAGTCGATAAACTCACTTCCTACCTCTGCCAGCGTCAAGCGTTTAAACCTTTCCAGTATTAGCGTTTCTGCTTCGGCAAAGGTATCTGACATTACCCTGTTTACCCCCTTTTCGACCAGGCAGCGCGGATTTTCGTTTCGGTTACCCAGTGCAAACAGCACTGGCGAGCCCAGCGCTGTATAGATGTCATACAGCGTGACCTGACTCGCGGGGCGTGAAAGCGTCCACCCGCCATGATGCCCTTTGCTTGAACCAACAATTTTTTGCTCACGCAATCCTGCCAATAACTTGCGGATAAAAGCGGGATTTCCGTCGATAAATACCGCCATCTGCTCCGATGTTAAGGGCTTATCCATCTGTTCAAGGTGCAGCAGAATATGCAGCGTGGCGGAGAAAGAGTTATTTATTTTCATGTAACTTACATTATTACATGTACTTAGCCTCTTCAAGCACTAGGGTGAAAAATTCATCGATTGACGTCCGTAAATCTTATGATACTTTTGATATTACATAAGTGACTTCATGCAGGAGAAAACGATGGCTACCGAACAATCCCCCGATCTGTTCTGGGAAGAGCATTACGCAGCAATGTCGCCCCTATCAAACGGCATACCCGGTAAAATTCTGGTGCGTTTTGTCGATGCCCTTACGCCCGGAAAGGCGCTGGAGTTGGGATGCGGGCGCGGCGATGATAGCGTCTGGCTGGCGAAAAAAGGCTGGCGGGTTACTGCGGTTGATTTATCTCCACGCGCGCTGGATTATGCTGCCGCCAATGCCGAGCGTTCCGGTGTAAGCGGGAAGATCGCCTTCGCGCAATACGATCTCACCGCGCGTTTTCCTGAGGGCCAGTACGATCTGATCGTGGCATCGTTCCTGGAATCGCCGCTCACCTTCGATCGCTTCACTATCTTTCGTACTGCATTAGAACATGTCACGCCAGGCGGAATGTTGTTGATTACATCGCATGCCAGACCTCCTTCATGGTCAAAGCATGCCGATCGCCCCTTCCAGTCAGCGGAGGAGGCTTTTGCATCCCTGGCGCCATCGGCGGCGGAGTGGGAAACGGTGTTCTGCGATGACGTATCAAGAATAATGAAAGGGCCGGAAGGACAAGAGGGCGAAGTGTCAGATGCGGTTATTGCGCTGAAGCGCAAAAAACAGGCCCGACAGCGCTAACGCTTTTCGGGCCTGGCTGGGGGTCGGGTAGGCGCTGGCGCCACCCGATCGGGTTATTAGCCCGCGACAGCAATACGCTTCATGTCGGTCATGTAGCCACGCAGTTTCTGGCCCACTTTCTCGATCTCGTGGCTGCGAATCGCTTCGTTCACATCACGCAGCTGGGCGTTATCTACCGCGCCTTCGGTAATCGCTTTGCCCAGATCCCCTGTCTGCAGGGTAGTCATAAACTCTTTCAGCAGCGGTACGCAGGCGTAGGAGAACAGATAGTTACCGTACTCAGCGGTATCAGAGATAACTACGTTCATTTCGTACAGACGCTTACGGGCAATAGTGTTCGCAATCAACGGCAGTTCGTGCAGCGATTCATAGTACGCTGACTCTTCGATGATGCCGGAATCCACCATGGTTTCGAACGCCAGTTCAACGCCCGCTTTCACCATCGCGATCATCAGAACGCCTTTATCGAAGTACTCTTGCTCGCTGATTTTACCCTCGAACTGTGCAGCGGTTTCAAAGGCAGTTTTACCGGTCTCTTCGCGCCAGGTCAGCAGGTTTTTATCGTCGTTTGCCCAGTCGGCCATCATGCCGGAAGAGAACTCACCGGAAATGATGTCGTCCATATGTTTCTGGAACAGCGGTGCCATAATGGTTTTCAGCTGTTCAGACAGCGCATAAGCACGCAGTTTTGCCGGGTTAGACAGACGGTCCATCATCAGGGTGATACCGCCCTGTTTCAGCGCTTCGGTGATGGTTTCCCAGCCGAACTGAATCAGTTTCTCAGCGTATGCCGGGTCGGTACCCTCTTCCACCAGCTTGTCGAAGCAGAGCAGAGAGCCTGCCTGCAGCATGCCGCACAGAATGGTCTGCTCACCCATCAGGTCAGATTTCACTTCGGCAACGAAGGAGGATTCCAGAACGCCCGCACGGTGGCCGCCGGTGGCCGCTGCCCATGCCTTGGCAATCGCCATGCCTTCGCCTTTCGGATCGTTTTCCGGGTGAACGGCGATCAGCGTCGGTACGCCGAAACCACGCTTGTACTCTTCACGTACTTCGGTACCCGGGCACTTCGGTGCCACCATCACGACGGTGATGTCTTTACGGATCTGCTCGCCCACTTCAACGATGTTGAAGCCGTGGGAGTAACCCAGCGCTGCGCCATCTTTCATCAGCGGCTGCACGGAACGCACTACGTCGGAGTGCTGTTTGTCTGGCGTCAGGTTAACTACCAGATCCGCCTGCGGGATCAGCTCTTCGTAGGTACCCACTTTGAAGCCATTTTCGGTCGCTTTACGCCAGGAGGCACGCTTCTCAGCAATCGCTTCTTTACGCAGGGCGTAGGAGATATCCAGACCGGAGTCACGCATGTTCAGACCCTGGTTCAGGCCCTGTGCGCCACAGCCGACGATGACCACTTTTTTACCCTGAAGGTAGCTCGCGCCATCAGCAAATTCATCGCGCGCCATGAAGCGGCATTTGCCCAGCTGCGCCAGCTGTTGGCGCAGATTCAGTGTATTAAAGTAGTTAGCCATGGGTGATACCTCGTGATGTTGTGTGTCTTATTGTTCGGTTCGCTGTTCAGCGAGAATGTACCCACATTACAACAGGAAATTTATTGCGGAAATTGATATATTCACAACGTCACGTTGCAATATCTGCAATATAAAAAGGGCGGGTGAAATCAATGGATTTACGCGATCTGAAAATGTTTCTGCATCTGGCGGAAAGCCGCCACTTTGGCCGCAGCGCGCGGGCGATGCACGTCAGCCCCTCCACGCTCTCGCGCCAGATCCAGCGTCTGGAGGAGGACCTCGGCCAGCCGCTGTTTGTACGCGATAATCGCACCGTTACGCTCACGGAAGCGGGCGAAGAGCTGCGCGTATTTGCTCAGCAGACGTTATTACAGTATCAGCAACTGCGACACACCATTGATCAGCAGGGCCCGTCACTTTCGGGCGAACTCCATATTTTCTGTTCTGTGACCGCGGCTTACAGTCATCTGCCCCCCATTCTGGATCGCTTTCGCGCTGAACACCCTTCGGTAGAGATCAAACTCACCACCGGCGATGCGGCCGATGCGATGGAAAAAGTGGTGACCCGTGAGGCCGATCTGGCGATCGCCGGCAAACCGGAAACCCTGCCGGGCGCGGTGGCATTCTCAATGCTTGAGAACCTGGCCGTGGTGTTGATTGCACCGGCGCTGCCGTGTCCGGTGCGAAATCAGGTATCGGTGGAAAAACCCGACTGGTCAACGGTGCCGTTTATCATGGCCGACCAGGGGCCAGTGCGCCGTCGCATCGAACTCTGGTTCCGTCGGCAAAAAATCAGCAATCCGTCGATTTACGCCACGGTGGGCGGCCACGAGGCAATGGTTTCAATGGTGGCATTAGGCTGCGGCGTGGCGCTGCTGCCGGAAGTGGTGCTGGAAAACAGCCCGGAGCCGGTGCGCAACCGCGTGATGATTCTCGAACGCAGTGATGAAAAAACGCCGTTCGAACTTGGCGTGTGCGCACAAAAAAAGCGGCTGCATGAGCCGCTTATTGATGCGTTCTGGAAATTACTGCCGGGCAGTTAACCCGCCAGGAAGAAGCGGAACGCCGGGTTATGGGTCTCGTCATGACAGTCATAACCCAGTTCGTTCAGACGGGTTTCGAAATCCGGCTCGTGCTCACCCAGTTCAAACGCCGCCAGCACGCGGCCATAGTCGGTGCCATGGCTGCGGTAGTGGAATAGCGAAATGTTCCAGTGCGTGCCCAGCGTATGCAGGAACTTCAGCAACGCGCCGGGCGATTCCGGGAATTCGAAACTGTACAGACGCTCCTGCAGCGGCTTCGATGGACGCCCGCCCACCATGTAGCGCACGTGCAGCTTGGCCATTTCATCGTCAGAAAGATCCACTACGCTGTAGCCACCTTCGTGCAACAGGTTGAGGATCTCTTTGCGCTCCTCCAGACCCCGGCTCAGGCGAACACCAACAAAAATGCAGGCGTCTTTCGCATCGGCAAAACGGTAGTTAAACTCCGTCACCGCACGTCCACCCAGCAGCTGGCAGAACTTGAGGAAGCTCCCCTGCTCTTCCGGAATGGTCACCGCCAGTAACGCTTCACGCTGCTCACCCAGCTCACAGCGTTCGGAAACGTAGCGCAGACCGTGGAAGTTGACGTTAGCGCCCGAGAGCACGTGAGCCAGACGTTCACCACGAATGTTGTGCTGCGCGATGTATTTTTTCATTCCCGCCAGCGCCAGCGCGCCGGACGGCTCCGCCACGGCGCGAACGTCCTCGAACAGATCTTTCATCGCCGCGCAGATAGCGTCGCTATCAACTGTGACGATATCGTCGAGATATTCCTGACAGAGACGGAACGTTTCATCGCCAATGCGTTTGACGGCCACCCCCTCGGCAAACAGCCCGACCCGCGGCAGGTCAACCGGGTGTCCGGCCTCCAGCGCCGCTTTCAGGCAGGCCGAGTCTTCCGCTTCAACGGCAATCACTTTGATCTGTGGCATTAGCTGTTTGATTAGCACCGCCACGCCTGCCGCAAGTCCGCCACCGCCTACCGGCACGAAGACGCGATCGAGATGGGCATCCTGCTGCAAAAGCTCAAGCGCCAGCGTACCCTGGCCGGCAATCACCATCGGATGGTCGAACGGCGGGACCCAGGTAAAACCCTGCTGTTGTGCCAGCTCAATCGCTTTGGCTTTCGCTTCATCGAAATTCGCACCGTGCAGCAACACCTCGCCACCGAAGCCACGTACGGCATCGACTTTGATGTCAGCGGTTGCCACAGGCATCACAATCAAGGCTTTCAAACCCAGACGCGCCGCAGAGAACGCAACCCCCTGGGCATGGTTACCCGCCGAAGCGGTGATCACACCACGCGCTTTTTGCTCTTCGGTTAGCCCGGCCATCATGGCGTAAGCGCCCCGCAGCTTAAAGCTGTGCACCGGCTGCCGATCTTCACGCTTCACCAGAATCACGTTATCGAGGCGCGAAGAGATCTTTTCCATCTTCTGCAGCGGCGTGACCTGCGCGGCTTCATAGACCGGTGCGCGTAGCACCGCCCGGAGATATTCCGCCCCCTCGGGGGCGGCAGACAGGGGTTGGGAGTCGGCCATCATTAGCCCCCGAGTTTCGATTTATCGCGCACTGCGCCTTTATCTGCACTGGTGGCCAGAGTCGCGTAAGCACGCAGAGCAAAGGAGACTTCGCGTTGACGATCTTTCGGCGTCCAGGCTTTCTCGCCGCGAGCTTCTTGCGCTTCACGACGTGCGGCAATCTCCTGATCGCTCAGCTTCAGCTGAATACCGCGGTTCGGGATGTCGATTTCAATCAGATCGCCATCTTCAATGATCGCGATGTTGCCGCCGCTTGCCGCTTCTGGTGACACGTGGCCGATAGAGAGCCCGGACGTCCCGCCGGAGAAACGACCGTCGGTGATCAGCGCGCAGGCTTTGCCAAGTCCCATGGATTTCAGGAAGGTGGTTGGGTAGAGCATCTCCTGCATACCCGGACCGCCTTTTGGCCCTTCGTAACGGATAACGACCACGTCGCCTTCCACGACTTTGCCACCCAGGATAGCGTCTACCGCCTCGTCCTGGCTTTCGTAGACTTTGGCAGGACCGGTAAATTTAAGGATGCTGTCGTCCACGCCTGCGGTTTTTACGATACAGCCGTTTTCTGCAAAGTTACCGTAGAGCACCGCGAGCCCACCGTCTTTGCTGTAGGCGTGCTCCAGCGAGCGGATACAGCCTTCTGCGCGATCGTCATCCAGCGTATCCCAGCGGCAATCCTGCGAGAATGCCTGCGTAGTACGGATACCCGCCGGCCCTGCGCGGAACATCTTTTTCACCGCCTCATCTTTGGTCAGCATCACGTCGTACTGTTCCAGCGCCTCTGACAGCGTCAGCCCCAACACGTTTTTCACGTCGCGGTTCATTAACCCGGCGCGATCCAGCTCGCCGAGGATACCGAGAACCCCGCCCGCGCGGTGGACGTCTTCCATATGGTATTTCTGGGTACTTGGCGCCACTTTACACAGCTGTGGCACTTTGCGGGAAAGCTTATCGATATCGCTCATGGTGAAGTCGATTTCGGCTTCCTGTGCGGCAGCCAGCAGGTGCAGAACGGTGTTAGTGGAGCCACCCATGGCGATATCGAGCGTCATGGCATTTTCAAACGCCGCTTTACTGGCGATGTTGCGCGGCAGTGCGCTGGCGTCGTCCTGCTCGTAGTAGCGTTTAGTCAGCTCAACGATACGTGAACCCGCATTAAGGAACAGCTGTTTACGATCGGCGTGGGTCGCCAGCAGCGAGCCGTTACCCGGCTGGGACAGGCCAAGCGCTTCGGTCAGACAGTTCATGGAGTTCGCGGTGAACATACCTGAACAGGAGCCGCAGGTCGGACAGGCCGAACGTTCTACCTGATCGCTCTGCTCGTCAGAGACTTTCGGGTCCGCACCCTGAATCATGGCATCAACAAGGTCAAGCTTGATGATTTTGTCGGAAAGCTTGGTTTTACCGGCTTCCATTGGGCCGCCAGAGACGAAGATCACTGGAATATTCAGGCGCAGGGAGGCCATCAGCATCCCTGGGGTGATTTTGTCACAGTTAGAGATACAGACCATGGCGTCGGCACAGTGGGCATTCACCATGTACTCCACCGAGTCGGCAATCAGCTCACGCGACGGCAGTGAATAGAGCATGCCCCCGTGGCCCATCGCGATACCGTCGTCGACGGCGATGGTATTGAACTCTTTCGCCACACCGCCTGCAGCTTCGATCTGTTCGGCGACCAGTTTACCGAGATCGCGCAGGTGTACGTGACCCGGAACGAACTGGGTAAAAGAGTTCACCACGGCGATAATCGGTTTTCCAAAATCGGCGTCGGTCATCCCGGTGGCGCGCCACAGCGCGCGGGCACCAGCCATGTTACGGCCGTGGGTGGTGGTGGCGGAACGATACTTAGGCATGCTTTATTTACTCCCGTCTATCTTGTAAATGGGACGGTGCGTGCCGTCCCATAGTGATGCTTATGGATTAACCTGATCCAACCAACCGTATTTATCTTCTGTTTCGCCGGTGAAGAGACCAAAGAACGCATCCTGAATACGCTTGGTCACCGGACCACGGCGGCCTTCGCCAACCTGGATCCCGTCAACGCTGCGTACCGGTGTAATTTCTGCGGCGGTACCGGACATAAATATTTCATCCGCCAGGTACAGGGATTCACGAGAGAGAACCTGCTCACGAACCTCGATCCCCAGATCCTGCGCCAGCTTGATAATGGCATCGCGGGTGATACCCGGCAGTGCAGAAGAGGTAAACGGCGGCGTGAAAAGAATACCGTCTTTCACTTCAAACAGGTTTTCGCCAGCGCCTTCGGAGATGTAGCCGTTCACATCCAGTGCGATCCCTTCCTGGTAACCGTGGCGACGCGCTTCGCTGCCTACCAGCAGAGAGGAGAGGTAATTGCCGCCCGCTTTGGCCGCGGTCGGAATGGTGTTGGGTGCGACACGATTCCATGAGGAGACCATGGCATCGATCCCCTGCTCTAGCGCTTCTGCGCCCAGGTAAGCTCCCCAAGGGAACGCCGCGATGATCACATCAGTGGTATAGCCGGCCGGCGGGTTCACGCCCATGCCCACATCACCCACAAATACCAGCGGGCGGATGTAGGCGCTGGTCAGGTTGTTTTTACGCAGAACCGCGCGGCAAGCTTCCATCAGCTCATCAACGCTTTGAGAAACAGGGAATCGATAGATTTTGGCTGAATCACGCAGACGCTGCATATGTTCGCGATGGCGGAACACCACTGGACCTTTGTGTGAGTCATAGCAGCGGATACCTTCAAACACAGAGGTACCGTAGTGCAGCGCGTGGGACATCACGTGGACCTTCGCGTCCTCCCAGCGAATCATCTCACCATTGGACCAAATGTAATCAGCTTTTTTCGTGGTCATTTTTCTTCCTATTGCGCTCAGGCGCGGATTTGTTGCGATGTGGTTGTGCTCTGGCAGATGGCGACATGCGCGACGTCGACCAGTTTACTTAGCTGGCTAAACAGTAATTCGACAGGCCGTGGACTGGCAACGGTCAATTCGATATTTATATTCTGTGCATCCGTTGCGGTTTCCATATTCATCGAGCATATCTGAAAGCCCCGATGGCGAACCACGCGTAAAACACGCTCTAACGTTTCCGGGTTGAAGCGAGCCTGCACGGCGACCTGATGTTGCATCATGATAATTTCTCCAGCATTTGTGAGTTACTGGCGCCAGGCGGCACCAACGGCCAGACATTCTCAAGCTCGTCGATTGAGACATGAAGCAGGTACGGCCCTTCGCAGGACAACATGGTGTCGAGCGCCGCTTCAACCTGGTCTTTACGGGTGATGTGCTGGCCTGGAATGCCAAACGCGCTGGCCAGAACAAGGAAATCGGGATTGTCGGTAAGGGTCGTTTCGCTGTAGCGCTCCTGGAAGAAGAGCTGCTGCCACTGGCGGACCATGCCTAAACGCTGATTATCAAGCAGTACGATCTTGAGCGGTAACTGCTTACGTTTCACCGTGCCCAGCTCCTGCACGTTCATCATGAACGAGCCATCACCGGAGATGCAGATAACAGTATCATCTGGACGTGCGACCTGTGCGCCAACGGCAGCGGGCAGACCGAAGCCCATCGTGCCTAATCCACTCGAAGTGATGAAATTCTCCGGACGAGTGTATGTCATATGCTGGGCCGACCACATCTGATGCTGACCGACATCCGTCGTCACTACGCTGTCTGCTGGCTTGCGATCCGACAGCTGTTTTAACAGCAGAGGGGCATAAATGGCGTCGCCGGGATGGTCGTAACGCCAGGCGTGCTCACGGCGCATATCCGCTGCATGCTGGCGCCACGCGTCGATATTCAGCGGTTGTTGCAACGCCGGTAACAGGGCATTGAGGTCGCCCTGCAAAGCAACGTGCGCCTGACGCAGTTTGTTCATCTCTGCCGGATCGATATCCATATGAATCACTTTGGCATTGGGGGCGAAAGTATTCAGCTTGCCGGTAACACGGTCGTCAAAACGGGCCCCTACAGCGATGAGCAGGTCACACTCTTGCACCGCCAGGTTCGCCGCTTTGGTACCGTGCATGCCCAACATGCCGAGATAGTACGGGTTATCTGCATCGACAGCGCCCAATCCTTTCAGCGTACAGGTGGCCGGCATTTGCGTAACGGCGAGAAACTCACGCAGCGCGGGAACCGCCTGTGCCATACCGACCCCGCCGCCGACGTAGAGCATCGGTTTTTGCGCCTGAGCCAACATGTGAAAGGCCTCTTTCACTTCGGCGTGTGGGAAAACATCGGCGCTTTCAACGGTGGAGAAATGCGGTTCCAGATCGCCCAGGGCCACCTGGATATCTTTCGGGATATCGACCAGAACCGGCCCAGGTCGACCCGAGTTTGCCACTTCAAAGGCTTCAGCCATTACGCGCGGCAACTCTTCCAGGGACTGAACGAGGAAACTGTGTTTGGTGCAAGCCAGCGATAACCCGAGCACATCCACTTCCTGGAAGGCGTCGGTACCGATGAAGGGAGAAGCAACCTGACCGGTGATAGCAACAACGGGAACGGAGTCGAGCAGCGCATCGGCCAGGCCGGTGATCAGGTTGGTTGCACCAGGCCCCGATGTTGCCATGCAAACACCGGTTTTTCCGGTAGAGCGGGCGTAACCAATAGCCGCCATTGCTGCTCCCTGCTCATGTCGGCACAACAGATGTTCCACGCCGCCGTCATACAACGCATCGTAAATCGGCATAATTGCACCACCCGGGTAACCGAAAACGGTCTCGACTCCCTGTGCACGCAACGCATGTACTACCCACTGTGCCCCATTCATAGTTACTTCCCCGTCGTAAATCGGGAGAAACAGAATTTTATGCTAAAACCCATAATCTGCTCCTCACTTATATTTTTTGGCCATAAAAAAACCCCCGGACCTTTCGGTGCGGGGGTCTTAGTTCGTTAAGGCTTGATTTTTAAGCCTTTCCTCGTCCAAGTGCAGCCCCGCACGGTGGGATAATAATCACCACCACGCTAATCACGACCAGGCTAATCACTCGTAGAAGGGTTGTCATTTTTAGTTCTTTAAGCTTCTTGTTCGAAGGAATACCTAAAGAGTTATCACAGATTCGCTCGGTATCACAAGATTTTTTTATTACGCTATTTTTTATGCGCCAACGAATTTAGTTAAAAATCATTGTTTTTTATCACAAAAATAGAAAATGAATTATTTTCATTTTTTTGACCAAATTTCGTTTAAAAAGAAAAAATGATGACTTTTTGCGGCGGCTGTTCCAGTGCATTGCAAGCCTTGCATCCACGTAAAGAAAATAACGAATCGTGCGCGCAAAGAGAGCAATCATCCGTAATTTGGCAGCGATCGTAATGGCATAGTAGACCTTTAAGGGGGTGTCTATGTCATTGTCGGTTGTTTATACGCGTGCGGCGTTAGGGGTAAAAGCACCGCTCATTTCTGTTGAAGTGCATTTGAGTAATGGGCTTCCGGGGCTGACCCTGGTGGGTCTACCGGAAACCGCCGTTAAGGAGGCCAGAGACCGGGTACGCAGCGCGATTATCAACAGCGGTTATACCTTTCCGGCAAAGAAAATCACCATCAACCTCGCCCCTGCGGATTTACCCAAAGAGGGAGGGCGATACGATTTACCTATCGCTATTGCGCTTCTCACTGCGTCTGAGCAGCTCTCTGCACCCCGTCTGGGTCATTACGAGTTTGTGGGTGAACTGGCCCTTACAGGCGCGTTGAGAGGGGTTCCAGGTGCAATATCCGGTGCAATCGCAGCGCTGAATGCTGGGCGGGAGATCATCGTCGCGACCGATAATGCAGCAGAAGTCAGTCTTATCGAGCAGAAAGGCTGCCTGGTCGCGGGGCATTTACAGGAGGTCTGCACCTTCCTGGAAGGGAAACATCAGTTGGCCGAGCCCGAGCCGGTCCCCTTTTCCGCCGAGCCTGAATCAAATGATATCAATGATATTATTGGCCAGGAGCATGGCAAGCGCGCCCTCGAGATCACCGCGGCTGGCTCTCATAATCTCTTGCTCATTGGTCCTCCGGGTACAGGAAAGACCATGCTTGCCAGTCGGCTGAATGGGCTGTTACCGCCGCTGAGTAATCATGAAGCTCTGGAAAGCGCAGCGATTATTAGTCTCGTCAATGCCAGCTCTCTGCATAAGCAGTGGCGTATGCGCCCGTTCCGCGCACCACATCATAGCGCCTCGCTGGCGGCCATGGTGGGAGGTGGTTCTATTCCGGCTCCCGGCGAGATCTCGCTGGCCCATAATGGCATTCTTTTTCTGGATGAGTTGCCAGAGTTTGAGCGACGGGTGCTTGATGCTCTGCGAGAGCCTATTGAGTCAGGCCAGATCAATATCTCCCGCACGCGCGCAAAGATAGCGTATCCGGCCCGTTTTCAGCTGATTGCAGCGATGAATCCCAGTCCGACCGGACACTATCAGGGTCAACACAATCGCTGCACGCCAGAGCAGACGTTGCGCTATCTGTCGCGGCTGTCCGGACCTTTTCTCGACAGGTTTGATTTATCTCTGGAGATCCCCCTGCCGCCGCCAGGGCTGCTTTGCCAGATGCAGAAAACGGGAGAGGACAGCGCGACCGTGCGGAAAAGGGTCATGGCGGCACAGGGCACGCAAATGGCGCGGCAAAACAAACTCAACGCCCATCTTGATAACGCCGAGATACGCCGGTTTTGTCAGCTGGAAGCAGAAGATGCAAAATGGCTGGAGGAGACGCTTACTCGCTTCGGTCTTTCCGTACGGGCCTGGCAGCGCCTGCTGAAGGTCGCACGCACGATTGCCGATCTGGAGAAATGTTTAAATATTGAACGAAGGCATCTGCAGGAAGCGCTGGGCTATCGCGCCATCGACAGATTATTACAGCACTTACAAAAGATGCTGACCTAAAAAAGGGGCCGTAGCCCCTTTCATTTAATCGTCTGAATCGGTGTAATCTTCTGCACCTTCCATCTGTGGCTTGCCACCAGACAGGGTGTGGAAACGCTTAGGACGCTTAATACGTGCCATGTACTTGATCCATACACGTTCCGCTTCTGTTACTGGCTCGCGCTCGCCACGACATACGGCAACGAACAGCGTCTCTTCTTCAGTCGCAGGTTCACGTTTTCCCAGATCCAACTCGTTAAAAGCATAACCATGGCGCTCAAGCAGTTGTGCCTCTTTGATGGTGAAATCACCATGACGAGAAAATCCGCGTGGATAATTTTTGTTGTCGAAAAAACGATTAATAGTCGTAAAGCTTTCCGCCATCCTACACGCTCCTATATCTTTGGCCGAGCTATTTATGGCGCGGAGTATTAGTTACGCTTGACAGAGTGTAAAACAAAACATTTAAATCATAACGACAAATTATTTTGCGGAGAAAACCGTGGATACGGAATTGCTAAAAACTTTTCTCGAAGTGAGCAGAACGCGACACTTCGGTCGCGCCGCTGAAGCGCTTTACCTGACTCAGTCGGCCGTCAGCTTTCGTATTCGACAGCTTGAAAACCAATTGGGCGTCAATCTGTTCACTCGTCATCGCAATAACATTCGCCTGACGACGGCAGGAGAGAAGTTACTGCCCTATGCTGAGACGTTGATGAATACCTGGCAGGCTGCGCGAAAAGAGGTCGCGCATACGTCGCGTCATAACGAGTTCTCTATCGGTGCCAGCGCTTCACTGTGGGAGTGTATGTTAAGTCCGTGGCTTAACCGTCTCTATCGTTCACATGGTCACCTGCAATTTGAGGCGCGCATTGCGCAACGACAGTCTTTGGTTAAGCAACTCCATGAAAGACAGCTGGATCTGCTTATCACCACCGAAGCACCGAAAATGGACGAATTTAGCAGCCAAATACTTGGTCAGTTCACGCTGGCGCTTTACGCCTCTGAACCTGCGGTCATGAAAAGCGACCTGAATTACCTGCGATTAGAGTGGGGGCCGGACTTTCAGCAACATGAAGCAGGGTTGATCACTGCCGAAGACGTGCCTCTTCTGACGACCAGTTCGGCAGAAATCGCCTGTCAGCAACTCGCATTGCTGAAAGGCTGCACCTGGTTGCCGCAACGATGGGCAAGTACCAAAGCGGGGTTACATACAGTGGCCGATTCGGCGACGCTTCAGCGTCCGCTATATGCTATTTGGCTACAAAATAGCGATAAGCAAGGGCAGATAAAAGATCTACTAAAAATCAACGTGATGGACTAATAAATCGGGTTAGCAAGGATGCTAATGAGAGCCTGTGTTGAGGGGAAGAGGAGCATTCGCAGGCAAAAAAAAATCCTTTGCCGTAGCAAAGGATTCTTATATGGCAGGGGCGGAGAGACTCGAACTCGCGACACCCGGTTTTGGAGACCGGTGCTCTACCAACTGAGCTACGCCCCTAAATTTTCTTACCATTAAGCCTGCTTATAAAGCAGGCTTAATTTGAATAAGTGGCGGAAAGGACGGGACTCGAACCCGCGACCACCTGCGTGACCGG
>NZ_DBUS01000002.1:0-200803 GCF_002308415.1 Leclercia sp. UBA1284 | reverse complement strand
ACCACGCGCTTTTTCTTCTGGTGCGTTATCGATCTGGTCGAATGCACGAGCAGCACCGCCGTAGGTTTTAGCCAGTACGGTAGTGATTGCAGCGGTCAGAGTAGTTTTACCGTGGTCAACGTGGCCGATAGTACCAACGTTGACGTGCGGTTTTGTACGTTCAAATTTTTCTTTAGACACGGCTATATTCCTTACTATAGTGCTCTCCCCTCTGGAGAGAGCACGGGACTTAGGTTTTAATCCTGTGGATTATTTACCACGGGCTTCGATAACGGCCTGAGCAACGTTGTTCGGTGCATCATCATACTTCAGGAATTCCATGGTGTATGATGCACGACCTTTGGTCAGAGAACGCAGCTGAGTTGCATATCCGAACATTTCAGACAGCGGAACTTCAGCGTGGATCTTAACGCCAGTCACATCGGATTCTTGACCACGCAGCATACCGCGACGACGGCTCAAGTCACCGATAACGTCACCGGTGTTCTCTTCCGGAGTTTCTACTTCAACCTTCATGATTGGCTCAAGCAGAACTGGTTTCGCTTTCTTAAAGCCATCTTTAAAGGCAAGAGAAGCAGCCAGTTTAAACGCCAGTTCAGAGGAGTCAACGTCGTGGTAAGAACCGAAGTGCAGACGGATACCAATGTCTACTACCGGGTAACCTGCCAGCGGACCAGACTTCAGCTGCTCCTGGATGCCTTTATCAACGGCAGGGATGTATTCGCCAGGAATTACACCACCTTTGATGTCGTTGATGAACTCGTAACCTTTCGGATTAGAGCCCGGCTCCAGTGGGTACATGTCGATCACAACGTGACCGTACTGACCGCGACCACCAGACTGCTTAGCGTGTTTACCTTCGATATCGGTAACTTTAGAACGAATCGCTTCACGGTAAGCAACCTGAGGTTTACCTACGTTCGCTTCAACGTTGAATTCACGCTTCATACGGTCAACGATGATATCCAGGTGAAGTTCACCCATACCAGCGATGATGGTCTGGTTAGATTCTTCGTCAGTCCATACGCGGAAGGACGGGTCTTCTTTCGCCAGACGGCCCAGAGCCAGACCCATTTTTTCCTGGTCAGCTTTGGTTTTAGGTTCAACGGCGATGGAGATTACCGGCTCAGGGAATTCCATACGCTCCAGAATGATCGGGTGATCCGGGTTACACAGGGTGTCACCGGTGGTCACGTCTTTCAGACCGATAGCCGCAGCGATATCGCCCGCGCGAACTTCTTTGATCTCTTCACGTTTGTTAGCGTGCATCTGTACGATACGGCCGAAACGCTCACGAGCTGCTTTCACGGAGTTCAGGATGGTGTCACCGGAGTTAACCACACCAGAGTACACGCGGAAGAACGTCAGGTTACCCACGAACGGGTCGGTAGCGATTTTGAACGCCAGTGCAGAGAACGGCTCGTCATCACTTGCGTGACGCTCAGCCGGAGTATCTTTACCGTCGTCCAGGATACCGTTGATCGCAGGAACGTCTACTGGGGATGGCAGGTAATCAATTACCGCATCCAGCATTGCCTGAACACCTTTGTTCTTGAACGCAGAACCGCAGGTTACCAGGATGATTTCGTTGTTCAGAACGCGCTGACGCAGAGCTTTTTTGATCTCTTCTTCAGTCAGTTCTTCACCACCCAGGTATTTCTCCATCAGCTCTTCAGATGCTTCAGCTGCGGATTCGATCAGGTTCTGGTGCCATTCGTCAGCCAGGTCCTGCATGTCAGCCGGGATATCTTCGTATTCGAAGGTCACGCCTGCATCTGCTTCGTTCCAGTTGATGGCTTTCATTTTCACCAGGTCAACAACACCGGTGAAACCTTCTTCAGCACCAATTGCCAGCTGCAGCGGAACAGGGTTCGCGCCCAGACGGGATTTGATCTGACCAACAACTTTCAGGAAGTTAGCACCCATACGGTCCATTTTGTTAACGAACGCGATGCGTGGAACTTTATATTTGTTAGCCTGACGCCATACGGTCTCAGACTGTGGCTGAACACCACCAACTGCGCAGTAAACCATTACTGCACCATCAAGAACACGCATGGAACGTTCTACTTCGATAGTGAAGTCAACGTGGCCCGGGGTGTCGATGATGTTTACGCGATGCGGTTCATACTGCTTAGCCATACCAGACCAGAATGCAGTAGTCGCAGCGGAAGTGATGGTGATACCACGTTCCTGCTCCTGCTCCATCCAGTCCATGGTAGCTGCGCCGTCATGAACTTCACCGATTTTGTGGTTTACACCGGTGTAGAACAGAATACGTTCGGTAGTAGTGGTTTTACCGGCGTCGATGTGCGCACTGATACCGATGTTACGGTAGCGTGCGATGGGTGTTGTACGAGCCATTTGATTCCTCGTTTGTTTCTTTAGGCGTTCAGTTAAGTTACCCAGAGCGGGCGGCTTCTCTGAAGCGCCCGCCTGGTGACTACGACTCCGAAGGGATTACCAACGGTAGTGTGCGAACGCCTTGTTGGCTTCTGCCATACGGTGAACGTCTTCACGTTTCTTAACTGCAGTACCTTTGTTGTCTGCAGCATCAGAAAGTTCGTTCGCCAGACGCAGAGCCATGGATTTATCACCGCGTTTACGAGCAGCTTCAACGATCCAACGCATTGCCAGAGCATTACGACGAACCGGACGAACTTCAACTGGAACCTGATAAGTAGAACCACCAACGCGGCGGGACTTAACTTCTACAGTTGGGCGAACGTTGTCGAGAGCGACTTCGAAAGCTTCCAGTTCATTTTTACCAGAACGCTGAGCCAGGGTCTCAAGCGCGCTGTATACGATTGCTTCTGCAGTAGATTTTTTACCATCTACCATCAGGATATTTACAAATTTTGCCAGCAGTTCTGATCCGAATTTCGGATCTGGAAGGATTTTACGCTGACCAATGACGCGACGACGTGGCATGGGAATACTCCGTTGTTAATTCAGGATTGTCCAAAACTCTAAGAGTTTAGTGTGACATTAAGATAAATCAGTTTGGCCTTACTTAACGGAGAACCATTAAGCCTTAGGACGCTTCACGCCGTACTTGGAGCGAGCCTGCTTACGGTCTTTAACACCAGAGCAGTCGAGCGCACCACGAACGGTGTGGTAACGAACACCCGGAAGGTCTTTAACACGACCGCCACGGATCAGGATCACGGAGTGCTCCTGCAGGTTGTGACCTTCACCACCGATGTAGGAAGTCACTTCAAAACCGTTAGTCAAACGCACACGGCATACTTTACGCAGTGCGGAGTTTGGTTTCTTAGGAGTGGTGGTATATACACGAGTACATACGCCACGTTTCTGCGGGCAGGCTTCCAGCGCAGGCACGTTGCTTTTTGCAACTTTGCGAGCGCGTGGTTTGCGTACCAGCTGGTTAACTGTTGCCATTAAATAGCTCCTGGTTTTAGCTTTTGCTTCGTAAACACGTAATAAAACGACCTCATACAATATGAGGACGCGAAATTTTAGGGCTACGTCGAAAAGGTGTCAAGAAATATACAGCGATCTCAAATCACCAGTTCATTTGACTGGTATGCGTAACTGCAAGATCAACGAAATCAGTATAGCCAACTACGTCAATTTTGGTTGAAATTTGACCAGCCAGCCCTCGCGCGTCAAGGTCATCTTTGAGCGCATAGACCTTAATGGGGGCGTTAGTGATATTTTCAACGTAACGACTGCCTGCAATTGCGGCCAATACGCCGTCCTGAATTAGCAACAGAGCATCGCCGTCGCGCAACATTCTCAGTAATCCGTCAATGTCGCACTGCCAGGGTGAACGGCTCAGAGTATGGAGCATGGCGGCCTCAGAAGGTTAAAACGGTATCGTAATGAGAAAGTTCTTCGCGTAAGCGGTCGGATGTCAGCCGTGTCGCATCCAGAACCAGCGGCGTCTCGTCGTCCAGCCCGCGCTCTCGCATTGACGTGGAACAGATCCAGAAGGTCTCGATATCATAGAGAGGCAGTACCTTAAACGTGGCGATATAGTCGCGCATCAATATCGTCTGGGGCTGCTGTCCGGCGAGAAGTTGAAATACACCGTCGCCAATAAAGAAGACGCCAATCTCCTCCGTCAGTGCGGAAGTGGCAAGCAGTGCATCCAGCCCTTCCCTGCCAGCAGCATTGCCATGCGGAGCGGAAGTAAAAACAAAAGCCACGCGATTCATCAGAATTGCACCATGCGGTCACAGGTTAATGCGGCTTGCGCCAGGGCGCCTAATCCGCTGAGAGTGAAACCCGGCTGCAGATTGGCGCCCGCCAGGCCCAGACGTTCGGCTTCTGTGGCGTCGGCAATACCACGGCGCAACGCCGCAGCCACACAAATGTGTAGCGCGACACCGGAATCTTGATGTAGGGCTTGCCAGCCACGCACCAGATCAAATTCATCGCTGGCAGGCGAAGTGAGCTGGTTAGCGTTATAGACGCCTTCACGATAGAAAAACACACTTATGAGCTCATGGCCGGCTTCCAGAAGTGCGCGGGCAAACTGCAGCGCGCTGCTTGCCTGCTGAGTGCCATAAGCCGGGCCGGTCACCATCAACGCAAAACGCATTACTTCTCTTGTCCCACAAAGTCGCCGCTTTTGAACTGACGGATGTAGAGGTACACCGTGTGTTTGGAGATATTCAGGCGATCCGCAACCTGGTTAATCGCATCTTTAATGTCAAAGATGCCTTTCTCGTAGAGATTGAGCACGATCTGGCGATTTTTAGCATTGTTAGAAACATTGCGATCGGCATTAACCTCTTCGATGGTGAATTCCAGCGTCTGGGTGACGAGATCTTCAACGGACGAGGCGAAGTTAACGGAAGAGCCCACGTCAGGCGTTTCCGGCGGAATAAAGGTGTTCATGATTTGCGAGAACGGAACGTCAAGGTTCATGTTGATACAGAGCAAACCAATGACGCGCTGTTCGCGGTTACGGATAGCGATAGTGACCGACTTCATCAGCACGCCGCTTTTGGCGCGTGTGAAATAGCATTTGGAGACGCTACTGTCCGCGCCGGTCATGTCGTGCAGCATACGCAGTGCAAGGTCGGTGATTGGCGATCCAATTTTACGGCCGGTATGCTCACCATTAGCAATGCGGATGGCAGAACATTTCAGATCTTGCAGGGAGTGCAATACGATTTCGCAGTGGGACCCAATGAGCATCGCTAACCCGTCCACTACCGCCTCGTAGGATTTCAGAATATCGAAATCGGTCTGATCGAAAGGACGCTGATCCAGCAGATCGAGCTCACTGGTTTCGTTGGTTAAAAGCGACCTGGTCATGAAAAAAACACTCCTTTTCAGGAGCCTGTCGGTAGGTTTTCAGGGCAGGCTCATCATTTACACGGACAACTAAATTAATACAGCGTAGGTAAGGCTTTCCAGTGTTAATTGACTCTGCCCCGGAATAAAAAAAACCGCCGCCTGGAAGGCGGCGGGTTTCGCAGTTTTATTTCTTCGCTGCGTCTGCAGCTTTAGCATCTGCTGCAGCTTCAGGCTTGGCATCCGCCTTCGGTGCGGGTTTGATGTCCAGCAGCTCTACGTCAAAGACCAGCGTAGAGTTAGCCGGAATACCCGGAACGCCGGTTTTACCGTAAGCCAGATCCGGTGGGATGACCAGCTTGATTTTGCCGCCTTTCTTAATGTTTTTCAGGCCTTCTGTCCAGCCAGGGATAACACCATCCAGACGGAAGGAGAGCGGTTCACCACGGGTGTAAGAGTTATCAAACTCTTTACCGTCGATCAGAGTACCTTTGTAGTTAACGACCACGGTGTCGCTGTCTTTAGGTGCGTCGCCGGTACCTTCTTTCTCAACTTTGTAGACCAGGCCGGTAGAAGAGGTTTTTACGCCCTTCTCTTTCGCAAAGGTGTCACGATAGGCTTTACCTTTGGTTTCGTTCTCGGCTGAATCTTTTTCCATCTTCTCTTGTGCAGCGCCTTTCACACGCGCTTCAAAAGCCTGGAGAGTTTGTTCAATTTCCTGATCGGACAGTTTGCTCTTATCAGCAAAGGCGTCCTGAACACCGGCAATCAGCTGCGCCTGATCCAGTTTGATGCCCAGTTTTTCCTGCTCTTTGAGAGAGTTTTCCATATAACGCCCCAGAGATGCTCCGAGCGCATAGGCTGATTTCTGGTCGTCATTTTTGAACGCCGCTTTGCTGTCTGCAGCAGCAGCTGGTTTCGCAGCGGTATCTGCAGCGAAAGACAGCGGTGCATTCAGCGCGACAGCCATAGTGGTTGCCAGCAGCGTTACTTTAAACAGTGATTTCATCCATATCTCCAGGGACCAGGGCCTCTCACCCCAGTGTTAAATGTAAATGAGTTGCGTACTATAAAACGTTGCGGAAGAAATCTACAGACAGACTCCCCCGAAACTCGATTCTTTTCAGACTATTTTTGTTTAAATTAGTTTCTTACTCGCAGCATGATTACTGCGAACCGGACCAAAGTCAGTTAATATTCCGCGCCAGACTGAACAACGAGGTGAATCATGCAGGATACAACAATGGAAGCGAGACTGGCGGAGCTGGAAAGTCGGCTGGCTTTTCAGGAGATCACCATCGAAGAGCTGAACCAGACGGTCACGGCCCACGAACTTGAAATGGCAAAATTGCGCGACCTGCTACGCTTGCTGACGGAAAAGATCAAGGCGACCCAGCCTTCCCATATTGCTTCCCAGTCTGAAGAGACCCCCCCTCCTCATTATTGAGACGTAAAAAAAGCGGGATAATCCCGCTTTTTTATTACCTGCAAGGTATTAGTGGCAACCGCAGCCGCCGTTACCGCAACCACCTTTACCGTGGTCGTGACCATGGTCGTGATCGTGGCCGTGGCCACCGCAGCAACCGTCGTGACCGTGATCATGATCGTGGTCATGACCGTGCGCACCGTGAACGTGGCCATGAGCCAGCTCTTCTTCGGTCGCTTCGCGGATCGCAACAACTTCAACGTTGAACTTCAGGTTCTGGCCAGCCAGCATGTGGTTGCCATCAACAACAACGTGGTCGTCTTCAACTTCGGTGATTTCAACCGGTACTGGACCCTGGTCGGTTTCTGCCAGGAAGCGCATGCCAACCTGCAGCTCATCAACGCCCATAAATACATCTTTAGGAACACGCTGAACCAGATTCTCATCGTACTGACCGTAAGCGTCGTTTGCGCCAACAGCAACATCGAATTTATCGCCAACTTCATGACCGTCCAGCGCGGTTTCCAGGCCGGAGATCAGGGAACCGTGACCATGCAGGTAGTCCAGCGGCGCACTCACCGGAGACTCATCAACCAATACACCGTCTTCTGTACGTACCTGATAGGCCAGGCTGACCACCAGGTCTTTTGCTACTTTCATGATATCTCCTGAGCGTGGGAAAATTGCTGGCGCAGATTGTAACGGAAATCTGCACCTGTGTACCCTTTAGCTTAAAAAAACTCGGGGCATATCGCTAGTCCGGATGGAAAATGCCGATCACTTGCTCTTCTTTGCGAACGTGATCGCGGGCCTCTTTGTCAGCCTCGCGCATCTGGTGGCCGCACTTAACACACTCAACGATATCAATATTATTCTCGCGCCACATCGCCAGCGTGTCTTGCGCCTGGCAGGATGGGCATTTTGCGCCCGCGATAAAGCGTTTACGTACAGCCATCTTTCGTTACCCTTTATTCAAATTCATCCCAGCCGTCCAGTTGGCGTCGTTCCTGCTGCATCTCACGCTGAAAAATCTCTTCCAGTTCACGCCGGGCTTCCCGCGCGCGGGAGATTTGCACCGTGTCGGTATGCACTGGCATCAGTTCACGCAACATACGCATATCCAGACGACGAAAATGCAGTTGCGCGCGCTGGGCCTGATGCGGGTGCATGCCGAGGGTAACCAGCGTTTTGCGCCCCAACTCCAGCGCACTGGAGAAGGTCTCGCGGGAGAACTGTTTTACCCCCGCCTGTAGTAGCTCATGGGCCTCTACGCGACCCCGCGCGCGGGCCAGAATATGCAGATGCGGAAAATGCTGCTGGCAGATCTCCACCAGCTTCATGGTGTCTTCAGGCTCATTACAAGTAATCACAATGGATTCCGCCGCTTCAGCCCCGGCAGAACGCAACAGCTCAACCTGAGTCGCATCACCGTAATAGACCTTATAGCCATATTTGCGCATCAAATTCACCGCGCTAATGTCGCGCTCGAGCACGGTGATCCGCATCTTATTCGCCATCAACAGACGCCCAATCACCTGACCAAATCGCCCAAAGCCCACCACGATCACCTGCGGTTTGTCGTCTTCGACCCATGGTGTCTCGTCTTCATCCTCAGAAGGATTAAACTGCCGGGAGAGCTGTCTATCGATCAATTTCATCAGCAGAGGCGTGGTCATCATCGATAAGGTCACGGTCACCAGCAGCAGCGCCATCTGATCATGCTGGAACAAACGCTGGGAAGATGCTGTGGAGAAGAGCACAAAAGCGAACTCACCGCCCTGGCTTAATACGCCAGCAAACTGCATTCTTTCAGAATTGCGCAGGCCATAGATTCGCGCAAGCAAATAGAGCACCAGGGTTTTTACTGCCACCAGCAAGGCTACGCCTACCACGACCAGCAGCAGATGGGTATAGAGCACCCCCAGATTCAGCGCCATGCCCACGGAGATAAAGAACAACCCCAGCAGCAAGCCCTTAAACGGATCGATTGCCATCTCCAGCTCATGGCGATACTCGCTCTCCGCCAGCAGCACCCCGGCAATAAAGGTGCCCAGCGCCATAGACAGCCCCAGGGCATCCATAAACAGGGCCGAGCCTAATACCAGCAGCAGCGTGGCGGCGGTAAAGACTTCGCGCACGCCGGACGCGGCAATAAAGCGAAATACCGGCCGTAGCAGATAGCGTCCACCAATCAACATGCCAATAAACGCCAGCACTTTCATGCCAACCTTCATCCAGTCGAAATGGTCATCGCCGGAGCCGGCCAGCAGCGGTACCAGCGCCAGCGCCGGAATCACCGCCAGGTCCTGAAAGAGCAATACCGAGAAGCCCAGTTGCCCGGCTTCGTTACGGTTCATCCCTTTTTCACGCATAAGCTGCAATGCCATCGCCGTGGAGGACATGGCCAGGCCAATGCCGCCGATGACAGCCGCCTGCCAGGAGAAATCGGTGAGCATCAACAGGCCACCCAGCACCGCTGCGCTACAGAGCACCTGCGCTGCGCCCACACCAAAAATCGAGCGCCGCAATTGCCACAACTTCGCCGGGTTGAGTTCAAGGCCGATGATAAACATCAGGAATACGACGCCAAGCTCGGAGAAATGCAGAATTTCATCGACATCGCTAATGAAGCCTAGCCCCCAGGGGCCAATGGCGATGCCGGCCAGCAGATAACCCAGCACCGCACCAATACCCAGCCGCGCGGCCAGCGGCACGGCGACCACCGCCGCAAATAAGAATAAAACGCCTGCCAGTAACAGATCGGAACCTTCCATCAGCGGCCTCCCGTCGGCAGGGGGTCAGCCAGCCAGTCACCATAGGCTTTGGCATGGCTTGCCAGCGTTTGCGGCTGCTGCCGACGCGCCCAGTAGATAATAATCGGACTGAGCCAGTGCATATGGCACATGGCCGCCGTTAGCTCAAAAGGCCGCAGAATGTCGCTCATGGGATAACGGTTAAGCCCATCGTGACGGTAGGCGCTCTCCGGCTCGCCAGTAGTGATCACGTTCCGCCAGTACTTTCCCGCCAGCTGATTGCCCCCCACGCCGCTGGAGAAACCCCGGCTGAGGACGCGGTCCAGCCACTCTTTCAGCAACGCCGGGCAGCTATAGGTATAAAGCGGATGCTGGAAGACAATCACATCATGCTGACGCAGGAGTTCTTGCTCATAGGGAATATCAATAAAGAAATCAGGATAGTGCGCGTAGAGATCGTGCACTGTGACGTTGCTGAGCTGGGTCGCCGGCTTAAGCAGTACCCGGTTCGCCACCGAGTCCTGAGATTCCGGATGGGCATACAGCAGCAGCACTTTGGCTGTCTGAGACATCATTCCCCTCCCGGTAAGGTTTCTGTTTTTGTGTATCGTTGTTGTTTTGGGCTACCATGGCGGCCCGGTGCGGCGGCAAATGGTCCACACCTTACATTATCATAATGACAAATTAACATAGTCGGAACATACGGCGCTTCTATGATTGTTTTCTCCTCGTTACAAATTCGTCGCGGCGTGCGCGTCCTGCTGGACAATGCTACTGCCACCATCAACCCTGGCCAGAAGGTCGGGCTGGTCGGCAAAAACGGCTGCGGTAAATCCACCCTGCTGGCGCTGCTGAAAAACGAGATTAGCGCTGACGGCGGCAACTTTACCTACCCCGGAAACTGGCAGCTCGCCTGGGTTAACCAGGAGACGCCCGCGCTGAGCGAACCGGCGCTCGACTATGTGATTGACGGCGACCGTGAATACCGCAAGCTGGAAGCGGAGCTCAATGCCGCAAACGAGCGCAACGACGGCCACGCTATCGCCACCGTTCACGGCAAGCTGGACGCCATCGACGCGTGGACCATCCGCTCCCGCGCCTCCAGTCTTCTGCACGGCCTGGGCTTTAGCAACGACCAGCTCGAACGCCCGGTGAGCGACTTCTCCGGCGGCTGGCGTATGCGCCTTAACCTGGCGCAGGCGCTGATTTGCCGCTCTGATTTACTGCTCCTTGATGAACCGACCAACCACCTCGATCTCGATGCGGTTATTTGGCTGGAGAAGTGGCTCAAGAGCTATCAGGGCACTCTGATTCTGATTTCCCACGACCGCGACTTCCTCGATCCGGTGGTGGATAAAATTATCCATATCGAACAGCAAACGATGTTCGAATACACCGGCAACTACAGCTCCTTCGAGCGCCAGCGTGCAACGCGTCTTGCCCAGCAACAATCGATGTATGAAAGCCAGCAGCAGCGCGTGGCGCACCTGCAGAGCTTTGTCGATCGTTTCAAAGCGAAAGCTTCGAAGGCCAAGCAGGCGCAAAGCCGCATTAAGATGCTGGAACGCATGGAGATGATTGCGCCTGCGCACGTCGATAACCCGTTCCACTTCAGCTTCCGCGCGCCGGAGAGCCTGCCGAACCCGCTGCTGAAGATGGAAAAGGTCAGCGCAGGCTACGGCGAGCGTACGATTCTCGACTCTATCAAGCTCAACCTGGTGCCGGGTTCACGTATTGGTCTGCTGGGGCGTAACGGTGCAGGTAAATCAACGCTGATCAAACTGCTGGCGGGCGAGCTTAACCCGGTCAGCGGCGAAATCGGTCTGGCAAAGGGCATTAAGCTTGGCTACTTCGCCCAGCACCAGCTGGAATTTTTACGCGCGGATGAATCGCCGATTCAGCATCTGGCGCGGCTGGCACCGCAGGAGATGGAGCAGAAGCTGCGCGACTACCTCGGCGGGTTTGGTTTCCAGGGCGATAAAGTCACTGAGAATACCGAGCGCTTCTCCGGGGGGGAAAAAGCCCGTCTGGTGCTGGCGCTGATCGTATGGCAGCGTCCGAACCTGCTGCTGCTCGATGAACCGACCAACCACCTGGATCTCGACATGCGTCAGGCGCTAACCGAAGCGCTGATTGAATTTGAAGGCGCGCTGGTGGTGGTCTCGCACGATCGTCACCTGATCCGCTCCACCACGGACGATCTCTACCTCGTGCACGACGGCAAGGTCGAACCGTTCGACGGCGACCTGGAAGACTATCAGCAGTGGCTGACAGACGTACAGAAGCAGGAAAACCAACCGGACGAGTCGGCAAAAGACAACGCCAACAGCGCGCAGGCGCGTAAAGACCAGAAGCGCCGGGAAGCGGAACTGCGCACCCAGACGCAACCGCTGCGTAAAGAGATCGCGCGTCTGGAAAAAGAGATGGAAAAGCTCAACGCAACGCTTGCGGCCGTTGAAGAGAAGCTGGGCGACAGCGAGCTGTACGATCAGAGCCGCAAGGCCGAGCTGACGGACTGCCTGCAAACCCAGGCCAAAACCAAATCCAGCCTCGAAGAGTGTGAGATGGCGTGGCTAGACGCCCAGGAACAGCTGGAAGCGATGCTACAGGCCGACTAAACCGCCGGGAGGAGTATGAGTTTCGATACCACGAGCGACATTACATTTCGCAAGCTCAGCATCTTCATGACGTTCATGGAGAAGGGCAATATCGCGCGTACCGCCGAAACTCTGGGCCTCAGCGGCGTCAGCGTGCACCGCGCGCTGCACACCCTGGAAGAGAACGTGCGCTGCCCACTCTTCACCCATAAGGGGCGCAACCTGATTGCGCTCCCCTCCGCCTGGACGCTGCTGGAGTATTGCCAGGAGGTGATGCAGGTCATGGCGCGCGGCGTGGAAGAGTCCCGTAAGATTGCCGGTATAGGTCAGGGGCGGCTGCGCGTCGGCACGCTTTATTCGCTAACGCTGGAGACCGTGCCGCGCCTGATCATGGGCATGAAGCTGCGCCGTCCGGATCTGGAGATGGATCTGACGATGGGCTCCAACGAAACGTTACTGCATATGCTGGACGAAGGCTCGCTGGACGCGATTTTAATCTCCATTTCCGAAAGCGATATCGATCGTAACAGTCTTGAAGTGCTTCCTCTGTTCCACGACGACATTTTCCTTGCCGCACCGGCGTCTGCGTCCCTCAACACCGGCGAGCTGGCCGACCTGCGTGATTATAAAGATCAGAAATTCGTCGCGCTGGCAGAAGGGTTCGCCACCTACGCCGGGTTCCAGGAAGCGTTCCACATCGCCGGATTCGAGCCGGAAATCGTCACGCGCGTGAACGACATTTTCTCAATGCTGAGCCTGGTACAGGCGGGGGTCGGTTTTACGCTGATGCCGGGCAGGATGAAGAAGGTGTATGAGAACTCGGTTCAGCTACTGAAGCTGGCGCAGCCGTATCAGATGCAGCAGTTGATCGCCATCGTCTTTGCCCGCAACCGCGAGCAGGATCCCAGCCTGCGCGCACTGGCCGCCGAAGGGCGGATGTATGCGCGAAGCCTCACAGCAGATACCTCGGCCCCGTAAGCCTGGTGCATTCCCCCTGTTCCAGGGTTTACTAAAACTGAACGCCACGTTTGACTTATCATCCGTCATCTCTGAATATCCACAAAAACAACATGGCTTATAGCAGGAACAGGATGTTCACACTCTATATGAAATGGGATGCGGGCTGTGATCTAGCACCGGGTGATATTCAGTTCATCCTCACGCCACGCGATGCACTGGAAATGGCAAACGTATTTTATGAACTGGATTATCTAAAATATGACCCTCAAACCCGTTTTCAACATTTTACCATCCCCAGGCGACGTGACGGCGTATACCACCGCTTCGCGGCACAGCCATACAAACGCAAGCGCCACATTGAATACGACGGCCTTTATGATGAAGTAAAATGGAATCTAGAGCATGGCTGGATGGTTGGCGTAAACACCGCAGAGAAGTGGGACCGTTTCCGCAACCCCTTCTTCTTCGATGACGACGGTAATCTGGTTTATGACTGTTTCATGGACAGCTATAGCGACAGTTTCCAGCGAGAAGTACGGAATATTTACGAACATTGCCTGAACGCACACCCGGGACGAAAACCTGCTCCGACCATTAAACAACATGATTCCGATGCTCCCGTACAGCACGCACAGGCCACCAAAACCATTAACAGCAAAGCAGCCGGACGATTACTGGCGGCAGGTGGAATCTACAACGGCAACATTGAAGGCTTTAGGCAAACAGCGGAGCAACTTGGTGGTGATGCGCCAGCCGGATACACTGAAGTCATGGACAATAAGGGGCTAATCATTGCTGGCGCTTCTGTCGCTGCGGGATTAGGTGTCGGGAAATTCGGAATAGTTAATGAAATATCGGAACTAAAAAGTCTGCATGCATTAGGTAAGGTGGAGGGAGAATACACGCTTTTAAACCCGGGCCCTTTACCGAAAGAGTTGGCAGAAACATTTTCCAGTGGAACATACAAAGAGATAACTCTAACGTCCGATATAATTTTTTATAGAGGTGGTAGCGCGGGCCGGGCATTAGGTCAGTTTTTCGGTTACGAACAACCTCAGGGCGTACTCCAGACCAGGGTAGATAAAGCACTTCTCCCCCAATGGCCTAATGGCAGCACATCCCCTCTTGATAGCTATCATGAAATTCAAATACCCGCCGGAACAAAAGTTTATGTAGGTGAGGTGGGATATCAAACAGCTCTTTTTTCCGGGGGGACGGAGCAAGTAGTTGTACGTGAACCGTGGGAAATACCTGGTGTTAAAATACTGAGTAGTGGGGGTTTAAAATGATAAATGAAATAAAGAAAACGTTAACCAATATTATTAGCATACTGCGCTCAAACAATGAGAATGCATGGGCCAAAACCTTTGAGAATCTTGGTAGTGAACTTGACGTCGACTGTGAAACTACAATATTCGCATTAAAAAAAGTTTACGGTGGAATGGGATCATTTAACGATATTGTTCTTCACAAAAATGGGCTACCGCTCCGTAAAGAGAATAACGAGCTGGAAGATTTGCGTCATAGGCTTTACCAGCAACTTGAGCAGGCAAACGATTTAATTAAAAAAGGGTGTTTACTCTAACACTCGTCATCAGCGTCGCTGACGCATGCTCAGGGAGATATCCACCCTGAGCTATAAGTGCCTAACTTGCCTTACGTTTTTCGAAAGAGCCGTTGGGAAAACTCACCGCTTAAGCCGCCCCGCCAAATGGACCGCTACCTCAACCCCGCTGCGTTCCAGCGATATAGACTCCCCTTCCCACGCCGCCTGGCGCGTTAAGCAGGTCAATATGCCGCCGGGCGGCATCTCAATAGCCAGTCGCGCGTCGCGTTCGTTGGCTGAAATGACTGCCTCCTGCCAGCGCACGGTGCGGGCCATATTCATCGCCAGATCGTCGGCGATCTTCTCCGGCTGCCACAGTACGCGGCCGGTGCTGCCGCTAAGATAGGCTAAGCGTGGGCGAGAAAGCGTCACGTTTTCAAACGCCGCCACCAGCTTCTGCGCCGGTTCCGCCAGCAGTGCGCAGTGCGATGGTACGCTGACCGCCAGTCGTTTGGCCTTGCTCGCCCCTTTCGCCAGCGCGCGCTCGGCGACCTGCGCCATCCCGTCATCGCGTCCGGCGATCACGATCTGCGTTTCGGCGTTCAGGTTCGCAATATAGGTTCCGGTGCCTTCGATAAGCTGTTCCACCTGCGGCAGGGTCAAGCCCATAATCGCCGTCAGGCCATAGCCGTGCGGATACGCCTGCTCCATTACATCGCCACGCAGCGCGACCAGCCTGAGCGCGTCGGTGAAATCCAGCGCGCCCGCGATAACCGCCGCCGGGTATGCGCCAATGGAGAGCCCGCTGACGATATCCGGCGTTACGCCGCGTCGCTCAAGCTCGCGCGCCCAGGCGACACCGGCTATCAGCAGCGAAAGCTGCACCGCGCGGGTATGGGATAACGAAGCAGCGCTATCCAGCGTATCAACCTCCGCCCCCAATACCTCGCGCGCCTGTGCCAGCTCGGTGCCCGGCAGGTTTTGCAGCATGCCTTCATGCTGCGTGCCCTGCCCCGGAAAAGTAAACAGTATTTTCATCACGCCTCCCTGTGCCACGGGTCCGTCACCAGACGCGGCCCGCGGCGTGTTTTCAGCAGCGTTTTGCCGTCGCGCAGCCACTCCGCCAGCGCAAAGCCGCCCTCGGGCGTATCCACCTGCGTATCTGCCCGGCACAGCGCGCGGCTAAGCTGGGCTTGCCAGGCAGCAAACGCATCGGGGGAGAGAGGCTGCGGCGCGCGGATCAGCAGGTCGAGATCGCTGTCGGCATGGATAACCGGAATGCCGGTTGCCAGCGCGTAACCGGTGCTGCCGGTAATGCCCCACGACCACGGCCACGGCTGCTGGGAAAGTTGCAGCGCCACCTGAACCGGCGGCTGCGTCACAAAGGGCGAGCGCAGCAGATCGGCCGTTACGCTCAGTGATTCAGGCGACACCACACGCAACACGTTTTCTGGCTTCACCCATCCGGCCGCCCGCTGGTCGCGGCGCAATCCGCGCACGCCAACGGGAATACGGCCTTCGCTATCAACATCACGCCGCACCACGACCGGCAGGCCTGTATGCCAGGCCGCCTCCACCCAGGATTCGGTGATGCCTTCCAGCGCGTCACGCGCGGTAAGCCAGATGAGGTCGTGGGGGCGTAATGTTGTGGTCATGATTACATTCCTGAAGTCAACGAGATAAACAGCGGCAGCGACAGGATACACAGTACGGAGCTTAACAGCAGCACGGCTTCCGCATCCGGTGACTGCACGCCAAAGCGGTTACCGAACACCACGCCGAAGAAGCCCGCGGACAGCGCAATCATCAGGATAGCGGTGATCGCCACAGAACCGTGCAGACCGAAGATTAAAACGATACCCCAGGCAATCGCAGGCTGGATCAGCAGCTTGGCGATGGTGGAGGTGATCACCATGGTGTTGATCTGCAGCTTACGGGCAGAGAGGATCACCCCGGTCAGGAACAGCGCAGCTGCGGTGGCAGACAGCCCCAGCGGTTTGATCGCCGCGAGAACCAGTTCCGGCATTTTGATGCCGATAGCGGAGAGGATCACCCCCAGCAGCGGGCCCATAACGATCGGTTTTTTAATCGAGCGCCACATCAGCACCGGCAGCATGGAGAGGGTTGAGCCGGAGTTATTCCCTTCGGCGCGCGCTTTTTCACGCTCAAGGATCAGCAGGCAGAACGGCGTCATCAGTACGGAGCCGCAGGCGATGGAGACCGCCACAGAGAGCGAGGTAGAAGAACTTTCACCCAGCACGCTGCCCAGGATTGGCAGGCCGAGCGCCGCATAGTTCGGCAGGGCGACGGTCAGCGTCAGCACGGCCGCATCCTGCGGAGATTTTTTAAAGACGTTGGTGGCGAGGAAATAGATGGCCGCATAGGTTATCCACATCGCCAGAGTCAGCACCAGAATCAGCGGCGACTGGGCCACGATGCCGGTCCACGGCGTTTGCACGGTGGCGCTGAACAGCGCGGCAGGCAGTGCAAAATCCATGACGAAAATATTAAGCAGGGAAACATTTTTGTTATCGACCATCTTTGCCTTACCGGCCCAGAATCCCAGCAGCATGATGACGAAAATCGGTGCAAGAGCATGAACAATTACGTAAGTCATAAATCACCTGTAGTAAAAAAGTTTAAGCACTGGCGCGATGTTTATTATTTTCAGGATGCAGCCTCCCGTGTGGGCGCAACGGGTGCGCCCACGGGGACGTGCATCTGGCAGGTCTCTTTTTACTTACCAGCTGGCTCGCATGCGTTCGCGAACGAGTGCCGAGCTGCGGCGATTGTCAGCGCCTAAGCGGTTTTTCAGGGTGGCGTCCTGACGCGCGTCGTTGATGGCCTGTTGCAGCGTGGTTTTCACCTGCGCCAGATCGTTATCGGTTGGGGCATCCGGGTTGTTGATATCCAGCAGGCTGGAAAGCAGCCCCAGCGTGGCGTAGTTGCTGATGTCATACGCCATCGGCGGAATAGTGGCCGCCAGTTTTTCCAGCGCCTCCACGGTACGCAGGGTGATACGCGCCGCAGATTCTTTACCCATCGCGTGGATCAGCACCCCTTTGTCGTTGAAGGCGATCAGGCGGTTAGCCTGGTAACCGTGCGCCAGAAACGCGCCGGACATCGCTTTACCGACAATCAGGCCAATCACCGGATGACCGGCCAGGCGCGCGTTAGCGTAGGCCGCAGCGGCACCGGCCAGCGCCTGGTGAATACCAAACGCCTCTTCACGACGACCATAGGCCTGACTTGGGACGTCAATCACCGCCACAATCGGGCGTTTAACGGCTTTATCGGCATCAGCGGCAACGGTTTCGCTGACCACTTTTGCCAGCGTCCAGCCTTCAAGCAGGCCCACTTCGCCCTGCGCGGCACGCGGATAGTGGTTGTTGGCATCCGGAACGACGGCGACAAAACGTACCGTTTCACCGTTAAGCTCACCGTCTGCGGCCTGCACGGACGGGCAGAGCCCTTCCAGACGTTTGGCGTTCGGGGCGAGGGTTTCCAGCCAGAGTTCGCCACGGCTCATTGAATTACTCATCATTTCACCTCCCGTGCAAAAAGCGCTTTGATCTGTTCGGCATCGGCCTGTTTGCGGGTGTCGAAATTGGTCAGACGGTTCAGGTAATCGTCGTAGTTATCTGTACGGTGTTTCGCCGGCACGCCTTTCGCCATCGCGTCGTTCATTGCTGCTTTCACCGCGTTCACGCCGTCACCTACCAGCGCATCCACCAGGCCGCTTTCATAGCGCACTTCGCCGCCGGTCATGCTCCAGATAAACGGACGGTCGCGGGAGTCGTACTCTTCAATCCCCGCCTCCTGTTCGATAACCTGTGGGCCGTTCAGGCCAAGACGCGCTTCGCGGGTCACAATCAGGTAGCTGCACAGCGCTGCGGCGATGGACATACCACCGAAGCAGCCCACGGTCCCGGCCACAATGCCGATCACCGGCGTGTAGCGACGCAGATCGACAATCGCCGCGTGGATATCGGCAATCGCCGCCAGGCCCAGGTTGGCTTCCTGCAAGCGCACGCCGCCGGTTTCGAGGCACAGCACCGCCTGAGTCGGGATGCCGTTGCGGTTATCTTCCGCCGCCAGCTCCAGCGCCGCCGCCATTTTGGCACCGGACACTTCGCCCATACTGCCGCCCTGGAACGCGCCTTCGATGGCAACTACCACGGCAGGCTGACCGTTGATGGTCCCTTTCGCTACCACCATGCCGTCGTCAGCCTGCGGCACAATCCCCTGCGGCCCCAGCCACGGAGAAATAATGCCTTCAAACGGATCCAGCAGTTCGCGGTAGCTGCCGTCATCCAGCAGCGCCTGCGCACGCTGGCGTGCTTTTAGTTCGATAAAGCTGCTGTCATCACGCATGGCTCACCCCCTCAAAAACCTGTTCGATACGAATGCGCGCCACGCCCGGCGTCGCGCCGAAGTCGTGGATGGTCAGTTTGCCTGCGGGCAGGCTGCTGACGGTTTGCAGGCGGGTAAACAGGGCTTCCCAGCGACCGCGGCTGTTGTCGACGGAAGTGGTGATATCAATGGTTAACGTCTGGCCCGGTTCGGCGGCGAACAGCACCTCCATATCCCCGGAACCGACAACCCCTGCCAGCGCCTTACCGCTTAACGCGCGGCTGGCGGGCATGGTTAATGTGATTTTTTCCATAACATCCTCTTAATGCTTTGAATATGGCGTTTCGACGCGGTCGAGAAACAGCGTGGCGGCAAGCAGGTCGGCAGCGCCGCCCGGTGAGGCGTTGAGTGCCAGCATCTGACGATCTAACGTTGCCAGCGCCAGTTGGCCTGCGGGCGTGGCACACCCTCCGGCGTTCAGCACGGCGCGGGCGCCGTCCTGCATGGCGTCCAGCCCCTCCATTCCGGCGCGCGACAGCACGCAGGTATCGGTAAGCGACGTCATGATGGCCATCAGCGCGTCGAGCCTCGCCTGCGCTTCGCTGCTGCCGTTAAGTCGGCTCAGACGAAGCTGCGGCAGCGCACGCTGCATGATGTGCGGAAACGCCTGCTGCGCCTCTTCACGCGCACCCGGCACGCGATAGCGATGCGTGGCGCGTAGCCCTTTGCTGAACACTTTCGGTGCGGCGTCATCCGGCAGTTTTGCCAGCCGGGCGGCGGTCTCTGCGACGGTTTGCGCAGAGGCGTCGCCGCCCTGCATCGCCACCGCGCTGACCAGTAATCCCAGCGCCCAAATCGCACCCCGGTGGGTATTGACCCCGCCGGTTGCCTTCATCATCTGCTGCTCGCCTTCGCGGCCAAGCCGCCCGACGGTTTGCCTGAGCGCGATGTCAGCCGGACGCTGCCAGCTTTGCTGCGCCAGCGCCTGAAACGTAGGGGTCAGGCTGTGCGCGGAGCGCTCCATCAGCGCCAGCGTAAGATCGTGGTGCGCGCCGTTCCCCCGACTGTCCACCAGACCGGGTTTCGGGCTTAATCGTGCTTCGTCAATCAGACACTGCGTGGCGGTTCGCGCCAGCCATTCGGCACCGCCTTCAACCTGAATCTGGGGCAGAAGTTTCATTACCAGCTCCGGAATTTCGCAGGTGGGTTATACAGACCGCCGGACCACTCAACGAGGTCAGACACGCTGCCCGCCGCCAGCAGTGAGCGGGTGGCATCGGTGCGGCGAATGCCCATATCTTCCGGGTAAACCACTTTTCCGCTCTGACGAAGCTCTGCGACGCGTTTGGCGTCTACGCCCAGACCGATATCGGTGATCCCCGCCACGGCGGCAACCATCGCCCGACGCTCTTCCAGATCTTTGGCGCGATAGAGGTAAGCAATCCCCTCTTCGGTCAGAACGTGGGTCACGTCATCGCCGTAAATCATCACTGGTGCCAGCGGCATCCCGGAGGCTTTCGCCACGTCAACGGCATCCAGTTTCTCCACGAAGGTCGGCTTCACGCCTGCCTGGAAGGTTTCAACCATCTGTACGACCAGTTTTTTACCACGCTGCAGTGGGTCAGGCTCGGTGATCATGTTCAGCCAGGCCGGTGTGGCGTGGCGACGACCGTGCGGATCGTGACCCATGTTTGGCGCACCGCCGAAGCCGGAGAGACGCCCGCGGGTCACGGTTGAGGAGTTAGCGTAGCCGTCCACCTGGAGGGTGGAGCCGATAAACATATCCACCGCATACTGGCCTGCTAGCTGGCAGAAGGCGCGGTTGGAACGCATGGAGCCGTCGGCACCGGTAAAGAAGATGTCCGGACGGGCGCGGATGTACTCTTCCATCCCCAGCTCGCCGCCGAAGCAGTGCACGCTCTCCACCCAGCCGCTCTCAATCGCCGGGATCAGCGTTGGATGTGGGTTCAGAGTCCAGTGCTTACAGATTTTGCCCTTCAGGCCGAGCTGTTCGCCGTAGGTCGGCAGCAGCAGCTCAATCGCTGCGGTGTTAAAGCCGATCCCGTGGTTGAGGGACTGCACCTGATGTTCCGCGTAGATACCCTTAATCGCCATCATCGCCATCAGGATGTGTTCCTGTTTGATCAGGCGCGGGTCGCGGGTGAACAGCGGTTCAATAAAGAACGGCTTGTCGGCCACTACCACGTAGTCGATCCAGGAGCCTGGAATATCCACGCGCGGCAGATCGCATTCGTCGTCCACCAGCTCGTTCACCTGTGCGATGACGATCCCGTCGTGGAACGCGGCGGCTTCAACCAGCGCCGGAGTATCTTCGGTGCTCGCTCCGGTATAGAGGTTACCTTTACGGTCCGCTTTAAAACCGGCAATCAGGGCCACGTTGGGCGAGAGGTCGACGTAGAGGCGGGAATAGAGTTCGATATAGGTGTGAATCGCGCCAATTTCGAGCTGGCCATCTTCCAGCAACTGCGAAATACGCAGGCTCTGGGTACCCGAGAAAGAGAAGTCCAGCTTGCGGGCGATCCCTTTCTCGAAGATATCCAGATGCTCGCTGCGCCCGACGCTTGGCATGATCATATGCAGGTCATGCACAATTTGCGGGTTCACTTCAGCGAGTGAACGGGAAAGAAAATCCGCCTGCTTCTGGTTGTTGCCTTCCAGAACGACTTTGTCGCCTGGTGCGATCAGTTTTTCCAGCATGGCGACAAAATCGCCAGTCGGCAGTACCTTGCCCTGAACCGGTACGGATGCCAGACGACGCGCTTTTTCCGTGCGTCTGGTGTTCCATTGCCGGGTAGGTGTTTGCCCAGATAACATTATTAACCTCCTGATTCAGCACATCATTCTGATTTGCTTAACGTTGAATAAAGTGTGCGCGCTGGTGAGAAAGGCATCAATTAAGCGTAGAGCGCAATCATTAGCCTGAGAGTAATAATCAACGTTAGGAAATGTGATCCGGATCAGTTCATGTTTCGGAAATACGGGCTAAACGGGGTACAATTCGGAAGGTATAGTAAATTTCAGACAAGAATCATCATCATCCTTATGACTCAAATTATTCCATCAGACTTCGACATTGCGACCGAAGAGAGCGCAGAATTTGTGCCCATGCGCGGCGTGGCGAATCGCCATCTGCAAACCATGCTGCCGCGCCTTATTCGCCGCAAAGTGCGCTTTACGCCGCATTGGCAGCGTCTCGACCTACCCGATGATGATTTTGTCGATTTAGCCTGGAGTGAAGAGCCGCTCAGTGCGCGACATAAACCCCGGCTGGTGGTGTTCCACGGCCTGGAGGGGAGTCTGCACAGCCCTTATGCTCACGGTCTGATTGAGGCGGCGAAAGCGCGCGGCTGGCTTGGCGTGGTGATGCATTTTCGTGGATGCAGCGGCGAGCCAAATCGGCAAAAGCGCATCTATCACTCCGGGGAAACGGAAGACGGTACCTGGTTCCTGCGCTGGCTGGCCGAAACGCTCGGCCCGGCTCCTACCGCCGCGGTGGGGTATTCGCTCGGGGGAAACATGCTCGCCTGTCTGCTGGCGAAAGAGGGTGAAAGCGTTCCGCTGGATGCCGCCGCTATCGTCTCGGCGCCGTTTATGCTGGAGCAGTGCAGTTACCATATGGAAAAAGGCTTTTCGCGCGTCTATCAGCGCTATCTGCTGAACCTGCTGAAAGCCAATGCAGCGCGAAAGCTGAAGGCTTATCCCGACACGCTGCCGGTGAGCCTGCGCCAGCTGAAGAAAGTGCGCCGTATCCGTGAATTCGACGATCTGATCACCGCGAAAATCCACGGATTTGCCGATGCGATCGACTATTACCGCCAGTGCAGCGCCATGCCCGTACTGAGTAAGATCACCAAGCCAACGCTGATTATTCATGCTAAAGACGATCCCTTTATGGATCATCACTCCATCCCGGCGCAGGAATTTTTGCCCGCTAACGTCCATTATCAACTGACCGAGCACGGTGGCCACGTCGGCTTTGTTGGCGGCACGTTGCGTCGTCCACAGATGTGGCTGGAAACCCGTATTCCGGACTGGCTGACAACATACCTGGAACCGAAACTATGATCATTCCCTGGCAAGATCTGGCTCCCGAAACGCTGGATAATCTGATTGAAAGCTTTGTGTTACGTGAAGGCACAGATTATGGTGAACAAGAACGCACGCTCGAACAGAAAGTGGCCGATGTTAAGCGTCAGCTGCAAAACGGCGAGGTACTGATCGTGTGGTCCGAGCTACATGAAACCGTCAACGTCATGCCCCGCAATCAATTTCGCGGTTAATCGCTTCATCTTTCTACTCAGGGAGTTGCTATGTCCGCCAGACATCCGGTTATTGCCGTCACAGGATCGAGTGGTGCAGGCACCACCACTACCAGCCTCGCCTTTCGTAAAATCTTCTCTCAGCTTCATTTAAGCGCCGCGGAAGTCGAGGGTGACAGCTTTCACCGCTACACCCGTCCTGAGATGGACATGGCCATTCGTAAAGCGCGCGATCTGGGTAAGCACATCAGCTATTTCGGCCCGGAAGCGAACGATTTCGGCCTGCTGGAGCAAACCTTTCTCGAGTATGGCCTGAGCGGTAAAGGACAGTCACGCAAATACCTGCACACCTATGACGAAGCGGTGCCCTGGAATCAGGTGCCGGGCACCTTCACCCCCTGGCAGCCGCTGCCGGAGCCGACGGATGTGCTGTTTTACGAAGGGCTGCACGGCGGCGTGGTCACGCCGCAGCATGACGTAGCGCGCCATGTTGACCTGCTGGTGGGCGTGGTGCCTATCGTCAACCTCGAATGGATTCAGAAACTGACCCGCGATACCAGCGAGCGTGGACATTCGCGTGAGGCGGTGATGGACTCCGTGGTGCGCTCGATGGAAGACTATATCAATTTCCTGACGCCGCAGTTCTCGCGCACCCACATCAACTTCCAGCGCGTCCCTACGGTGGATACCTCTAACCCCTTTGCGGCTAAAGCCATCCCCTCTCTGGATGAGAGCTTTGTGGTGATCCATTTCCGCAACCTGGAGGATATCGACTATCCCTGGCTGCTGGCGATGCTGCAGGGCTCATTTATTTCGCACATGAATACGCTGGTCGTGCCGGGCGGGAAGATGGGGCTGGCGATGGAGCTGATTATGACGCCGCTGGTGCAAAGATTGATGGAAGGGAAGAAGATCGCATAAGCCTGTTCCCTCTCCCTGTGGGAGAGGGTTAGGGTGAGGGCATCAACACGCACGATGCCCCATAAATTACGCTTCGATCACCTCATACGAATGCGTAATATTCACCGCTTTCTCCAGCATCAACGCCACGGAGCAATACTTCTCTGCTGACAGATCCACGGCGCGGGAGACTGCCGCGTCTTTCAGTTCTTTACCCGTGACAATGAAGTGCAGGTTGATATGCGTGAACAGGCGCGGCGCCTCTTCACGGCGTTCCGAGGTCAGTTTCACTTCGCAGTTTGTCACCTCATGGCGACCTTTTTGCAGGATTGAAACCACATCAATTGCGCTGCAACCGCCGGCGGCCATCAGCACCATCTCCATCGGGCTTGGCGCCTTATCTCCGGAGTTGCCGTCCATCAAAATCTGGTGCCCGGAAGCCGACTCGCCCAGGAACGTTAAGCCCTCAACCCATTTCACACGCGCTTGCATTGTAGTTAACTCCGAAGTTGCAATTTTCCTGACAGATTACGCGCCAGTAACAATTCTGGCAACGGAAGGCGACCTGTATCAAGCTGAAGCGAGACACCAGGAGACAGGCGGCTAAAGCTATGCTAAAACAGTCTGGATGCTACAGTAATACATTGACATTACGCATGTATGCAGAGGACATCACACATTACAGGCTGCTGAATATTGTGACAGCCCGATTCCCAGGAATGGGGAAGAATTCGATTGCAACCCCAGAGTGAAGGCGTCCATCCCGGCTCTGGAGACAGCTTATAACAGAGGATAACAGCGCATGGTGCTTGGCAAACCGCAAACAGACCCGACTCTCGAATGGTTCTTGTCTCATTGCCACATTCATAAGTACCCATCGAAGAGCACGCTGATTCACCAGGGTGAAAAAGCGGAAACGTTGTATTACATCGTTAAAGGCTCCGTGGCCGTGTTGATCAAAGATGAAGAAGGGAAAGAGATGATCCTTTCTTATCTGAACCAGGGCGACTTTATTGGCGAACTGGGCCTGTTTGAAGAAGGTCAGGAACGTAGCGCCTGGGTACGGGCAAAAACCGCGTGTGAAGTGGCTGAGATCTCCTACAAGAAGTTCCGCCAGCTGATCCAGGTGAACCCGGACATTCTGATGCGCCTCTCCTCGCAGATGGCACGCCGCCTGCAGGTGACTTCTGAGAAAGTGGGTAACCTCGCCTTCCTGGACGTGACCGGCCGTATCGCTCAGACGCTGCTGAATCTGGCAAAACAACCTGACGCGATGACCCACCCGGATGGTATGCAGATCAAAATCACCCGTCAGGAGATTGGTCAGATTGTGGGTTGTTCCCGCGAAACCGTTGGCCGTATTCTGAAAATGCTGGAAGATCAGAACCTGATCTCCGCCCACGGCAAAACGATCGTGGTTTACGGGACGCGTTAATTCCGAAAGAACGGCGTGCCATCGCAAGATGTCACGCCGTTTTTGTCTCTGGCATCTATGTGGCGCAGGCTGATTTATCACCCGGAAGTTAACTACGCACTCCGACAAACGCTGGTGCTGTGTCTTCCTGTGGCCGTCGGTCTGATTCTCGGCCACCTGCAACAGGGTCTGCTCTTCTCTCTCGTGCCTGCCTGCTGCAACATCGCAGGGCTGGATACTCCCCATAAACGTTTTTTCAAACGCCTGATCGTTGGCGGCTCGCTCTTTGCCGGCTGTAGCCTCGCCGTCCAGTTACTGCTGGCCCGCGACATCCCCCTGCCCCTGATCCTCACCCTGCTGGCGATGACGCTAGGGGTGACGGCAGAGATCAGCTCTTTGCATGCCAGGCTGCTACCCGCCTCGCTAATTGCCGCCATCTTTACCCTGAGCCTGGCGGGCAATATGCCGGTGTGGGAGCCGTTGCTGATCTATACGCTGGGCACGCTCTGGTATGGGCTGTTTAACTGGTTCTGGTTCTGGATGTGGCGCGAACAGCCGCTGCGGGAATCGCTGAGCTTGCTGTACCGCCAGCTTGCTGACTACTGCGAAGCGAAATATACCCTGCTCACCCAGCATACCGACCCGGAAAAATCCCTGCCGCCGCTGCTGGTCCGCCAGCAGAAGGTGGTGGATCTTATCAGCCAGTGTTATCAGCAGTTACACATGCTGGCAGCTAACAGAAATCACGAATACAAACGTCTGTTGCGAACCTTCCAGGTCGGGCTCGACTTGCAGGAGCATATCTCCGTCAGCCTGCATCACCCGGAAGAGGTGCAAAAGCTGGTGGAACGCAGCCACGCCGAAGCCGTGATCAGATGGAATGCCCAGACCGTCGCCGCACGCCTGCGTGTGCTCTCGGATAATATTCTCTATCACCGCTACCCCACCCGCTTCAGCATGGACAAGCAGTTGGGGGCGCTGGAGAAAATCGCCCGGCAGCACCCGGAAAACCCGGTTGGGCAGTTCTGTGCCTGGCACTTTAGCCGCATCGCCCGCGTGCTACGTACCCAGCGTCCGCTCTACTCGCGCGACCTGATGGCCGATAAGCAAAAACGTCTGCCGCTCTTCCCGGCGCTGAAAAGTTATCTGTCGCTCAAGTCTTCCGCGCTGCGCAATGCCGCACGTATCAGCGTCATGCTCAGCATCGCCAGCCTGATGGGAATGGCCCTCCATTTACCGAAGCCCTACTGGATCCTTATGACCGTCCTGCTGGTTACGCAAAACGGCTACGGGGCGACGCGGGTACGCATATTCCACCGGGCAGGCGGTACCCTGGCAGGGCTGATTATCGCGGGTGCCACGCTGCACTTCCACGTGCCGGAGGGCTTTACGTTACTGAGCATGCTGCTGATTACGCTGGTGAGCTATCTGATCATTCGTAAAAACTACGGCTGGGCGACGGTCGGCTTTACGGTGACCGCGGTGTACACGCTGCAGCTCCTCACGCTGAACGGCGATCAGTTTATCATCGCCCGTCTCGCAGACACGCTGATAGGCTGTTTAATCGCTTTTGGCGGCATGGTGTGGTTGTGGCCGCAGTGGCAAAGCGGGTTGCTACGACAGAACGCCCACGATGCGCTGGAAGCCGACCAGGAGGCTATTCGCCTGATCCTGAGCAGTGACCCTCAGCCAACACCGCTTGCCTGGCAGCGCATGAAGGTGAACCAGGCGCACAACGCCCTGTTCAACTCGCTGAATCAGGCGATGCAGGAGCCGGGGTTCAATTCACACTACCTGGCCGACATGAAGCTGTGGGTCACGCACAGCCAGTTCATCGTAGAACATATCAATGCCATGACGACGCTGGCACGGGAACACACCATGCTGACGCCGGATCTGGCCGAGCGCTATCTGCAGTCTTGTGAAATTGCGCTGCAGCGTTGTCAGCAGCGGCTGGATTATGACGCGCCGGGAGAGAGTGGCGACGCCAATATTCTGGAAGCGCCGGAGACGCTGACCCACGGGCCGATGAGCACCCTGGAGCAGCATCTACAACGCATACTGGGGCATTTGAGCACCATGCACACCATTTCGTCGGTGGCATGGCGTCAACGTCCGCATCACGGCGTCTGGTTAACCCGTATCTTGAAGCGGACGCCGTACTGATCAGGCCTGGACCACGCTCTTCACCGCGGCGGCAAAACGGCTCAACCCCTCGTCAATATCGTTATCTTCCACCACCAGCGAAGGGGCAAAGCGCATCACGTCCGGGCCCGCATTGAGGACCATCACCCCTTCCTGTGCCGCAGCGTGCAGGAAATCACGCGCCCGCCCTTTAAACTGCGGATTAAGCTCAGCACCGACCAGCAGCCCCATCCCACGGATTTCGCTGAAAACGTCATACTGCTCGTCGATCTGCTGCAGCTGTTTTACAAAGCGTTCACGCTTCGCGTTCACACCGCTAAGCACTTCGGGCGTATTAATAATATCAAAGGCCGCGCCCGCAATAGCGCAGGCAAGCGGATTACCGCCGTAAGTAGAGCCGTGAGACCCCACGTGGAATGCGGAGGCGATATCCTGCGTGGTGAGCACCGCGCTGATCGGGAAGCCGCCGCCCAGCGCTTTAGCGCTGGTGAGAATATCTGGCGTCACGCCGTAATGTTGATAGGCAAAAAGCTCGCCGGTTCGGCCCATGCCACTCTGTACTTCGTCAAAGACCAGCAGCGCCTGATGCTGGTCGCACAGATCGCGCAGCCCCTGCAGAAACGCCGGCGTCGCCGCCGTCACGCCGCCTTCGCCCTGAATCGGCTCCACCACTACGGCGCAGGTATGATCGTCCATCACCGCCTTCACCGCATGCAGATCATTGAAGGGAACATGGATGATGTCAGCCGGTTTCGGGCCAAATCCATCGGAATATTTCGGCTGGCCGCCAACGGAAACCGTGAATAACGACCGCCCGTGAAAGGCATTATGAAAAGCGATGATTTTGGTTTTGTAGGGGCTATGGCGGGTAGAGGCATAGTAACGGGCCAGTTTAAAGGCAGTTTCGTTGGCTTCGGTCCCCGAGTTCATAAACAACACACGTTCGGCAAAGGTCGCATCAATGATCTTACGTCCCAGGCGCAGGGCGGGTTCATTGGTGAAGACGTTGCTGGTGTGCCACAGGGTCTCGCCCTGAGTTTTCAGCGCCTCTACCAGCGCCGGGTGGCAGTGGCCTAACGCGGTAACCGCAATCCCGCCGGCGAAATCAACGTACTCTTTCCCCTGCTGATCCCAGACGCGGCTCCCTTTCCCCTTAACCGGGATAAATTCAGCCGGTGCATAAACTGGCAGAATGACGTCGTCGAATGTCGCGCGTGTAATTGCAGATTGTTCAGTTGCCATGTAACCCCACCCTTTTTTAAGCAAAAACAGGAAGTGAAAATATAATCACGAAATATGCTTAAAAAATCACTTTGTGGCAACTAAAAATCAACGATGAAGGAAATTAGCCAGCAGTTGGTGCCCCTGCTCGCTAAGAATGCTCTCCGGATGGAACTGGACGCCTTCCAGATCCCACTCACGATGGCGGATACCCATGATCTCCTGCGTCTCACTCCAGGCGGTGACCTCAAAGCAGGCGGGAAGCGTAGCAGGATCAATTAACAGCGAGTGATAGCGGGTCACGGTGAGCGGGTTGTTTAGCCCCTGGAAAACGCCGGTCCCGCTATGGGTGATGGGGCTGGTTTTACCATGCATGACCCTTGCTGCACGGACAATGCTCGCGCCAAATACCTGAGCAATGGCCTGATGGCCGAGGCAGACGCCGAGCAGCGGTATGTTACCGGCATAATGGCGGATGACCTCAAGCGAGATCCCTGACTCATCAGGCGTGCAGGGGCCAGGCGAGATAACGATTTTTTGTGGATCCAGAGCAGCGATATCCGCCAGCGTTAGCGCATCGTTTCGCCGTACTTCCACCTCTGCCCCCAGCTCGCAAAAATACTGGTACAGGTTCCAGGTGAACGAATCGTAATTATCAATCAGTAAAATCATGGCGGCTCCGGGTCAACAATCGCCGCCCTATTTTACTCAGATTCTCCCGCTTCGCTCACCACTTTGCCAAAGATGGTCTGCAACGCGCTGAGATCGCCCATCGCCCCGCTCTGATTGGCCTGTGCCCAGGCCTCGGGATCAATATCGCGCCAGTTAAGCTGGTAACCCGCATGAATAGCCAGTTGTTCAAAGAAAATGCGCTGCGCAATACCATTGCCAATACGGAATGGATGCAGGACGTTAATTTCACAATAATAATGGCTGAGGCGGGCAACAAACTCCTCTGGGTTCAACCCCACCAGGTACGCCTCATCCTCCAAATCCTGCATCAGGGCATTGCCCTCTTTTTCGATATAGGCGAAGTGACAAAAACGGGTGTCCCCCTGGTAAATATCGATTTCGCGAATCTCACCCGCCCAGTCAAACACATCCTGGTAAAGATGGCGATGAATGGCGCACAGATGTGGCAAGCCGCGCGCAGAGGGCCCCAGGGGCAAAGTTGCAGCGCGCAGAGCCGTCAGTTCATAGGCCGCCTGCGCAAGGCGTTCGGCCTGGCGAATTCCCAGCCGGTTACGCATCACATTCAAACCGGGATAGAGATAAGGGTCGCGACCGTCGCCGTATTTATCGCTCATAGTGCCTCCTGAGTTCCTCAAGGCGCACCTGCGCTTCTTCCGCATTAAGCGTAACCAGTGGACTGTCGACCCCCTCAAGGAGGCGACTGGCCCGGAAATTGGCATTTCGTAGCTGCTCCCAGAGACGGGATTTTTGCTTATCGGTGAGCTTTTTCACTTATGTCCTCCCTGCTTGTGTCCGTGTTTGCCACAAGTATAAGCAGCAAATAGCGGTTCCGCAGGGAGGAAAACGCATCGCGGACGTAGAATGTCCGCGTGAAGGGCGATTAAGGCAGGACTTTCGCGGAGAGGATAACTACCGGTTTTGACGGAACATTTTGGTATGGGCCCACGTCGTGAGTCTGCACCTGAGAAATCTTATCCGCCACGTCCATTCCTTTCACAATTTTACCGAACACTGCATAGCCAAAATCACGCTGTCCGTGATCGAGGAAGGCATTGTCAGCCACATTGAGGAAGAACTGGCTGGTTGCGCTGTCTTTATCAGCGGTACGCGCCATAGAGATGGTGCCGCGCTTGTTCAGCAGTCCGTTATCCGCTTCGTTTTTGATTGGCGGGTTAGGCTTCTTCTGCTGCATCTGCTCGGTGAAACCGCCGCCCTGGATCATAAAGCCCGGGATCACACGGTGGAAGGTGGTGTTGTTATAGAAGCCACTGTTTACGTAATCGAGGAAGTTTTTTACCGATACAGGGGCTTTCTGGCTATTCAGTTCCAGCTCAATGTTGCCGGCGGAAGTGGTCAACAGAACGTGAGGGTCTCCTTTCGCTGCCAGCGCAGCAGGAGAAACGGCAGAAAGAGCAAACACAGCTGCAACAGCCGCCAGTGTTGATTTGAGCATGAGAATTCCTTAACAAAGCGCAGTATAAAAAGCGAATGGCTTGATTCTAAAGAGCAGTATGAGCCGAGACCAGCCTTTTACCTAATTTTACGAAAATGAAACAATTATTACCGCGCAAACGATTGGTTATCTCGCCGATTAATGTGATCTGGATCACATATAAAACTGCAACGATCTTCAAATTTCTCTTAAAAGATATGAATGGATCACTTTAATGTCTAAAATCTGCCCGCTCTCAGCGCCCTTTCCGGCGCTTCTCTTTTTGAACAGGCCAGACATGACTAACAGCAATCGCATCAAGCTCACATGGATCAGCTTCTTCTCCTACGCCCTGACCGGCGCGTTGGTGATCGTCACCGGGATGGTGATGGGAAATATCGCAGACTACTTCCAGCTGCCCGTTTCCAGCATGAGTAACACCTTCACCTTCCTTAACGCGGGGATCTTGATCTCCATCTTCCTGAACGCCTGGCTGATGGAAATTGTCCCGCTGAAAACACAGCTGCGCTTTGGCTTTGTGCTGATGGTTGCCGCCGTGGCGGGCCTGATGCTCAGCCACAGCATCGCGCTCTTCTCTGCCGCCATGTTCGTACTGGGTCTGGTGAGCGGGATCACCATGTCCATCGGTACCTTCCTGATTACTCACATGTATGAAGGCCGTCAGCGCGGCGCTCGCCTGCTCTTTACCGACTCCTTCTTCAGCATGGCCGGGATGATATTCCCGATGGTGGCTGCCGTGCTGCTGGCGCGTAGCATTGAGTGGTACTGGGTATATGCCTGCATCGGGCTGGTGTACGTGGCGATCTTTATTCTGACCTTCGGCTGCGACTTCCCGGTGCTGGGCAAAAAAGCGCAGACGACCTCAGAGCCGGTGGTGAAAGAGAAATGGGGCATCGGCGTACTGTTTCTCTCTATCGCCGCCCTGTGCTACATCCTGGGGCAGCTGGGCTTTATCTCCTGGGTACCGGAATATGCGAAAGGTCTGGGCATGAGCCTGAATGACGCGGGTAAACTGGTGAGCGATTTCTGGATGTCTTACATGTTCGGTATGTGGGCGTTTAGCTTCATCCTGCGCTTCTTCGACCTGCAGCGCATTCTGACCGTACTGGCGGGGCTGGCAACCGTGCTGATGTATCTGTTCATCAACGGTTCACCGGAGCATATGCCATGGTTCATTCTGACCCTGGGCTTCTTCTCCAGCGCGATTTATACCTCCATCATTACGCTGGGATCGCTGCAGACCAAAGTGGCCTCGCCGAAGCTGGTGAACTTCGTTCTGACCTGCGGCACCATCGGCACCATGCTGACCTTTGTGGTTACCGGCCCGATCGTGGCGCACAACGGCCCGCTGGCCGCCCTGCATACCGCTAACGGTCTGTACGCCGTGGTGTTTGTTATGTGTCTGGTACTGGGCTTTGTGACCCGCCACCGCCAGCACAACATGGCGGCAGCGTCGCACTAATCCTTATGCCCCTTTGCGCTCTGCGAAGGGGCTGTTTTTCGTAAAGAATACCTCCTCCCCACCGTTGTCCATCTGAATCCAGGTCTGCGCCAGCTGCGTGGTGGCAATCACCCGCCCGTGACGAATTGACCAGCGTACCGGCACCTGACAGCGCACCGCTTCAAAACCGCTCTCCGCGGGCAAAATAATCAGGTTCGCCGGATTTCCCGTCTCGATGCCGTAATCACTCAGTCCGAAGGTGCGGGCGCTGTTGTGAGTGATCAGGTTCAGCCCACTGTCGATCTGCGAATAACCCATCATCTGGCACACATGTAGCCCCATATGCAGCACCTGCAGCATATTGCTGGTGCCGAGTGGGTACCAGGGATCAAAAACGTCATCATGGCCGAAGCAGACGTTAATCCCCGCCTCCTGCAGCTCTTTAACCCGGGTAATGCCGCGACGCTTAGGGTAGTCGTCAAAGCGACCCTGCAGGTGGATATTCACGAGCGGGTTAGCCACAAAGTTAATCCCCGACATCTTCAGCAGCCGGAACAGCCGCGAGGTATAAGCGCCATTGTAGGAGTGCATAGCGGTGGTGTGGCTGGCGGTCACGCGCGGGCCAATGCCTGCCTCATAGGCCAGGGTTGCCACCGTCTCGACAAACCGTGACTGTTCGTCGTCGATTTCATCGCAGTGAATGTCCAGCGGACGGTCATATTTCTTCGCCAGCGCGAAGGCGATGTGCAGCGACTCCACGCCATATTCGCGGGTGAACTCAAAATGCGGGATTGCGCCGACCACATCCGCCCCCAGCTTTAACGCCTCTTCCAGCAGCGCCGCGCCGTTCGGGTAAGAGAGGATCCCCTCCTGCGGAAATGCCACGATTTGCAGCGTCACCCACGGCGTCACCTCCTGCTTCACCTCCAGCATGGCCTTCAGGGCGGTAAGCGTCGGGTCGGAGACATCCACGTGGGTACGTACAAACTGGATGCCGTTGGCAATTTGCCATTTCAGCGTCTTCCAGGCGCGTGCTTTCACATCGTCGTGGCTCAGCTGCGCCTTGCGCTCCGCCCAACGTTCAATGCCCTCGAACAGGGTGCCGGACTGGTTCCAGTTCGGCTCACCTGCGGTCTGGGTGGTATCGAGATGAATATGCGGCTCAATAAACGGCGGGATCGCCAGGCCGCCGCGGCCATTAAGCACTTCATAACTTTCAGCGTGGGCATCGCCCATCGGCGTAATCTCGCCAAAATGACCGTTCTCCACGGCAAGTTGCCAGAGCCCTTCACGGCCAGGTAAACGGACATTCTGGATAAGCCAAAGCGGAGCTGTACTCATGATGTTCTCCTGAAAAACGCGGCTGAAATTTAGAGGTAGCCGGATCGGCATAATAACCCTGTAATTTGTACACAAATTCAACAAAGACGAAAAGCTCGATATTTCCGCAACTTATAAAATCCCTGACAAATCAGGTATCTACTCACTAAGGAGTAGTTGAAGGCGTATTTGATTTACATCAATAAGTGGCTTTGCTGAATCGTTAAGGTAGGCAGTAATAGAAAAGAAATCGAGGCAAAAATGAGCAAAGTCAGACTCGCTATCATCGGTAACGGCATGGTCGGCCACCGCTTTATTGAGGATCTTCTCGATAAAGCCGAGGCTGACCAGTTCGACATTACCGTGTTCTGTGAAGAACCCCGTAAGGCGTACGACCGCGTGCACCTCTCCTCCTACTTCTCTCACCACACTGCCGAAGAGCTCTCTCTGGTGCGTGACGGCTTTTACGAGAAGCATGGCGTGAAGGTGCTGGTGGGCGAGCGCGCTATCACCATTAACCGTCAGGAAAAAGTGATTCATTCCAGTGCGGGACGCACGGTTTTTTACGACAAGCTGATCATGGCGACTGGCTCCTATCCATGGATCCCGCCCATTAAAGGCTCGGAAACCCAGGATTGCTTCGTTTATCGCACCATTGAAGATCTGAACGCCATCGAGTCCTGCGCCCGCCGTAGCAAACGCGGCGCGGTCGTCGGCGGCGGTCTGCTCGGTCTGGAAGCGGCCGGTGCGCTGAAGAACTTAGGCGTTGAAACCCACGTCATCGAATTTGCCCCGATGCTAATGGCAGAACAGCTCGACCACATGGGTGGCGATCAGCTGAAACGCAAAATCGAAAGTATGGGTGTGAAGGTACACACCAGCAAAAATACCAAAGAGATCGTGCAGGAAGGTACCGAGGCGCGTAAAACGATGCGCTTTGCTGACGGCAGCGAGCTGGAAGTCGACTTTATCGTCTTCTCTACCGGTATTCGTCCTCGCGACAAACTGGCGACCCAGTGCGGCCTGGCCGTGGCCCAGCGCGGCGGGATCATGATTAATGACACCTGTCAGACCTCCGATCCGGATATTTACGCCATCGGTGAGTGTGCCAGCTGGGAGAACCACGTCTACGGTCTGGTCGCCCCTGGCTACAAAATGGCGCAGGTCGTTGCAGACCATATCCTGGGTAATGAAAATGCCTTCTCGGGCGCCGACATGAGCGCCAAGCTGAAACTGCTGGGCGTGGACGTGGGCGGCATCGGTGATGCACATGGTCGCACCCCGAACTCTCGCAGCTACGTTTACCTCGACGAAAGCAAAGAGGTCTATAAACGCCTAATCGTTAGCCCGGATAACAAAACCCTGCTTGGCGCGGTGCTGGTGGGCGACACCAGCGACTACGGTAACCTGTTGCAACTGGTTCTGAACGGGATTGAGCTGCCGGAGAATCCGGATGCCCTGATCCTCCCGGCGCACGCGTCCAGCGGTAAGCCGTCTATCGGCGTGGATAAACTGCCGGATAGCGCGCAGATCTGCTCCTGCTTCGACGTCACCAAAGGCATGCTGGTTGCGGCCATCAACAAAGGCTGTCACACCGTTGCGGCGCTGAAAGCCGAAACCAAAGCCGGTACCGGCTGCGGGGGTTGTATCCCGCTGGTAACTCAAGTGCTGAACGCCGAGCTGGCCAAACAGGGCATCGAAGTGAATAACAACCTGTGCGAGCATTTCGCTTACTCTCGCCAGGAGCTGTATCACCTGATTCGTGTTGAAGGCATCAAATCCTTCGACGAGTTGCTGGAAAAACACGGCCAGGGTTATGGCTGTGAAGTGTGTAAACCGACAGTGGGCTCACTGCTGGCCTCGTGCTGGAACGACTACATCCTTAAACCGCAGCATACGCCGCTGCAGGATACCAACGACAACTTCCTGGCCAACATCCAGAAAGATGGTACCTACTCGGTGATCCCACGCTCTGCCGGTGGCGAAATCACGCCGGAAGGGCTGGTCGCGGTTGGTCGCATTGCACGCGAGTTTAACCTCTATACCAAAATCACCGGTTCTCAGCGTATCGGCCTGTTTGGTGCGCAGAAAGATGACCTGCCGGAAATCTGGCGTCAGTTGATTGAAGCTGGTTTCGAAACCGGTCACGCATATGCTAAAGCGCTGCGTATGGCGAAAACCTGCGTAGGCAGTACCTGGTGCCGCTACGGCGTGGGCGATAGCGTGGGCTTCGGCGTTGAGCTGGAAAACCGCTACAAAGGCATCCGTACGCCACACAAAATGAAGTTTGGCGTCTCCGGCTGTACCCGTGAATGTGCGGAAGCGCAGGGTAAAGACGTGGGTATCATTGCTACCGAGAAGGGCTGGAACCTGTACGTCTGCGGTAACGGCGGGATGAAACCACGTCATGCGGATCTGCTGGCAGCGGACATTGATCGCGAAACGCTGATCAAATACCTCGACCGCTTCATGATGTTCTACATCCGCACTGCGGACAAACTGACCCGTACCGCCCCGTGGTTAGATAATCTGGAAGGCGGCATCGACTATCTGAAGTCGGTCATTATTGACGACAAACTGGGTCTGAACGCACACCTGGAAGAAGAGATGGCCCGCCTGCGCGACGCGGTGATTTGCGAGTGGACAGAAACCGTGAACACCCCGGCCGCTCAGGTTCGCTTCAAACACTTCATCAACAGCACCCAGCGCGACCCGAACGTGCAGGTGGTGCCTGAGCGCGAGCAGCACCGTCCTGCAACACCGTATGAACGCATTCCCGTCACTCTGGTGGAGGAAAACGTATGAGCCAGTGGGTAAACATCTGCAGCATTGACGCTATTCTGCCTGCAACCGGCGTATGTGCGCTTTTAGGTAACGAGCAGGTCGCCATTTTCCGTCCACGTCACGATGAACAGGTTTTTGCCATCAGCAATATCGACCCGTTCTTCGAGTCCAGCGTGCTCTCCCGCGGCCTGATTGCTGAACACCAGGGTGAACTGTGGGTTGCCAGTCCGCTGAAAAAACAGCGTTTCCGTCTGAGCGACGGGCTCTGTATGGAAGATGAAGGCCACTCCGTGAAGCACTATGACGTCCGGGTGAAGGATGGGCAGGTGCAACTGCGCGGTTAAACACTTATTGGGAGGCGCAACGCCTCCCTTTTTTTAAATTTTTCTTTTTATTTTCAGGATAATCAAACCATGTTTACAGACACTATCAACAAGTGTGCGGCTAACGCTGCGCGCATCGCACGGCTCAGCAAGAATAATCCCCTCGGGTTTTGGGTCAGCTCAGCGATGGCGGGCGCCTACGTTGGTCTGGGCATCATCTTGATCTTCACCCTTGGCAATCTGCTGGAGCCCTCTGTTCGTCCGCTGGTGATGGGCGCAACCTTTGGTATCGCGTTAACCCTGGTCATCATCGCCGGCTCGGAGCTCTTCACGGGCCATACCATGTTCCTGACGCTGGGCGTTAAAGCGGGCACCATTACTCAGGGCCAGATGTGGGCCATCCTGCCGCAAACCTGGATGGGTAACCTGCTGGGCTCGGTCTTCGTCGCGCTGCTGTATAGCTGGGGTGGCGGAAGCCTGCTGCCTGTGGATACCAGCATCGTTCACTCCGTAGCGCTGGCGAAGACGACTCAGCCAGCTATGGCTCTGTTCTTCAAGGGCGCGCTCTGTAACTGGCTGGTATGCCTGGCAATATGGATGGCAATCCGTACCGAAGGCGCGGCCAGGTTTATCGCTATCTGGTGGTGCCTGCTGGCGTTCATCGCCTCCGGCTACGAGCACTCCGTGGCAAACATGACCCTCTTCGCCCTCTCCTGGTTTGGACACCATAGCGAAGCTTTCACCCTTTCGGGTATCGGCCATAACCTGTTGTGGGTAACCCTGGGCAATACCCTTTCGGGTGCAGTATTTATGGGCTTAGGTTACTGGTATGCTACCCCTAAAGCGGAGCGTCCGACTCCGGCCAACATCGCAACAGCACCGGCGAAAGCCCATTCTTAAGAGGTAATGTCGTGGATCACCTGCCAATATTTTGTCAATTACGCAACCGCGACTGCCTGCTGGTGGGCGGTGGTGATGTCGCCGAACGCAAAGCACGTCTGCTGTTAGAGGCAGGTGCACGACTGACCGTCAACGCTCTCGCGTTCGCGCCGCAGTTTGATGTCTGGGCGAAGGAAGGGATGCTCACCCTTGCGCCTGGCGAGTTTGATGAATCCCTGCTTGATACATGCTGGCTGACCATCGCAGCCACGGACAATGATGATGTGAACCAGCGCGTCAGCGATGCCTGCGAAGTTCGCCGCATCTTCTGTAACGTGGTGGATGCGCCGAAAGAGGCGAGCTTTATCATGCCCTCCATCATCGACCGTTCGCCGCTGATGATTGCGGTGTCATCCGGAGGACGTTCGCCCGTTCTGGCTCGCCTGTTACGGGAAAAGCTGGAGGCCCTGCTGCCGCAGCACCTCGGGCAGATTGCACACTACGCCGGGCAACTTCGCTCCCGCGTGAAGCAAACTTTCCAGACCGTTGGGGAACGCCGCCGCTTCTGGGAAAAATTCTTTGTTAACGACAGGCTGGCGCAGTCGCTGGCGAATCAGGATCAGAAGGCCATTGAAGAGACGACAGCGCAACTGCTGAGCGAGCCGCTGGATCATCGCGGTGAAGTGGTACTGGTTGGCGCAGGCCCGGGTGATGCAGGCTTGCTGACGTTGAAGGGGCTGCAGCAGATCCAGCAGGCAGATATCGTGGTTTACGATCGCCTCGTATCGGACGACATCATGAACCTGGTGCGACGCGATGCGGATCGCGTGTTCGTGGGCAAACGCGCGGGTTACCACTGCGTACCGCAGGAGGAGATTAATCAGATCCTGCTGCGCGAGGCGCAGAAAGGTAAACGCGTGGTGCGTCTCAAGGGGGGCGATCCCTTTATCTTTGGCCGCGGTGGCGAAGAGCTGGAAACCCTCTGCGAAGCGGGCATTCCCTTCTCCGTGGTGCCCGGTATTACGGCAGCTTCTGGCTGTTCGGCTTACTCCGGTATTCCGCTGACCCATCGTGATTACGCCCAGAGCGTACGTCTGGTAACGGGGCACCTGAAAACCGGCAGCGAACTGGACTGGCACAACCTGGCGGCTGAAAAACAGACGCTGGTGTTCTATATGGGGCTGAACCAGGCCGCCACGATTCAGGCGAAACTGCTGGAGCAGGGTATGGATGCAGAGATGCCCGTCGCGCTGGTGGAAAACGGCACCGCCGTTACGCAGCGGGTGGTGAACGGCGTTCTGACGCAGCTGGGTGAACTGGCACAACAGGTTGAAAGCCCGGCGTTGATTGTAGTTGGCCGGGTGGTGGAACTTCGCAACAAGCTTAACTGGTTCTCAAATCACTAACGGGCAGGCATAAAAAAACCGGGGCCATCCCCGGTTTTTTTCACTGAGACTTCGCCGTATTTACGGTTTTGCCACAAAGCCAATCGCTTCGTAGACCGCTTTCAGGGTTTCAGACGCACGGGCACTGGCTTTTTCCGCCCCGTCTTTCATCACCTTCTGCAGGAAAGCTTCGTCGTTACGGAAACGGTGATAACGCTCCTGCAGGTCAATCAGCATACCGGACACCGCATCAGCAACTTCGCCTTTCAGGTGGCCATACATCTTACCTTCGAAGTGCTGCTCCAGCTCCGGAATGCTCTGGCCGGTCACACCGGAGAGAATATCCAGCAGGTTAGAGACGCCCGCTTTGTTCTGCACATCGTAACGTACCACTGGCGGCTCATCAGAGTCGGTCACGGCACGTTTCAGTTTTTTCACCACCGCTTTCGGATCTTCCAGCAGGCCGATAACGTTGTTGCGGTTATCGTCAGACTTGGACATCTTTTTGGTCGGCTCCAGCAGAGACATTACGCGCGCGCCGGATTTCGGAATGAACGGCTCCGGAACTTTGAAGATCTCGCCGTAGATGGCGTTAAAGCGCTGGGCGATATCGCGGCTCAGCTCCAGGTGCTGTTTCTGGTCTTCGCCAACCGGAACCTGATTGGTCTGATACAGCAGAATATCTGCAGCCATCAGCACCGGGTAATCGAACAGACCGGCGTTAATGTTTTCGGCATAGCGGGAAGATTTATCTTTGAACTGAGTCATACGGCTCAGTTCACCGAAATAGGTGTAGCAGTTCAACGCCCAACCCAACTGCGCATGCTCCGGCACGTGAGACTGAACGAAAATGGTGCTTTTCTCAGGATCGATACCGCAGGCCAGATAGAGGGCAAGCGTATCCAGCGTGGCTTTACGCAGCTGCTGTGGATCCTGACGCACGGTGATCGCGTGCTGGTCAACGATGCAGTAAATGCAGTGATAGTCATCCTGCATGTTTACCCACTGACGCAGCGCACCCATGTAGTTGCCAATGGTCAGTTCACCTGAGGGCTGTGCGCCACTAAAAACGATGGGCTTAGTCATTTTTCAATTCCTGATTTTCACTGTGCGGGAGCCCGAGTGCGGGCAGTAAATCTTTAAAGTGGTCGAAGACGTAATCCGGCTCACTGAGGGTAATGGCTTCACCGTAGTTGTAGCCATAGGTCAGGCCAACGGAGGGGCTCCCCGCGGCTTTCGCAGCCAGAATATCATTGCGGGAATCGCCCACAAAGAGCAGCGCTTCCGGCGATAAGGATAATTTTCCCGCCACCAGCAACAGCGGCTCCGGGTGTGGTTTTTTGTTCTGTACGTCGTCGCCGCCAACAATCACTGAGAAATAGTGGGCGATATTCAGCGCTTCCAGCAGTGGGGCAACAAAGGGGGTCGGCTTATTGGTCACCAGCCCCAGCGGCAAGCCTTTGGCATGCAGCGCACTCAGCGTGGCCTCAACGTCCGGGAACAGGAAGCTGCCCTCTTCAACCGTCTCTTCATAGAAACGGTCAAACAGTTTGCGCAGGATACGTACCTGCTCTTCCTGAGGGATATCCGCATGGTCAACGCCCGGTTTGCCCTGTGCGGCGCGCTGAATGGCGCGCTCCTGGCGCGCCCAGCTTAATGCGCGCTCCATTAGCACATCGGCACCGTTGCCGATCCAGGTAATGACCCGCTCTTCTCCCGCAACGGGCAGCTCCAGTGCGTATAGCGCCTGGTCGACTGCGCTGGTTAAACCCGGTGCGCTGTCCACCAGCGTACCGTCGAGGTCAAAGGCTACACCCCGAATTGCCTGCAATTTATTCATGACTTACCTTTGCCAGTTCGCTGCGCATTTCATCAATCACTTTGCGGTAGTCCGGCTGATCGAAGATGGCAGAACCGGCGACAAACATATCCGCACCTGCCGCTGCGATTTCACCAATATTATTGACCTTCACTCCCCCATCCACTTCAAGACGAATGTCGTAGCCGGATTCGTCGATACGGCGGCGGACTTCACGCAGCTTATCCAGCGTTTGAGGAATAAAGGATTGACCACCAAAGCCCGGGTTGACGGACATCAGCAGAATGACATCCAGCTTATCCATCACGTAATCCAGGTAGCTCAGCGGCGTGGCCGGGTTGAACACCAGTCCGGCTTTACAACCGTGCTCTTTAATCAGCTGTAGGGTGCGGTCTACGTGCTCGGAGGCTTCCGGATGGAAAGTAATGATGCTGGCACCCGCGGCGGCAAAATCCGGCACGATGCGATCAACCGGCTTGACCATCAGATGTACGTCAATCGGCGCGGTGATACCGTAACTGCGCAGCGCCTTCAGCACCATCGGGCCGATGGTAAGATTCGGCACATAGTGGTTATCCATCACGTCGAAATGAACCACATCCGCGCCGGCAGCCAGCGCCTTCGCGGTATCTTCACCCAGGCGGGCGAAATCGGCCGACAGAATTGAGGGAGCAATCAAATACTGTTTCATCCGCATCTCCTTGAAAAGTTTATAGCGGCGGGCGAAACGGCTCAGGGTCGATAGAGAGCCAGCAGTTCGTCCACCTTTTTACGTGTGCCGCCGTTGCTGCTGATGCTACGGCGCACCTTCACCTGATAATGCTTCGCGGCTTTGTACCATTCGCGCGTATCAGGCGTGTCATGATTCGAAATTAACACCGGTATTCTTTTGCTGACCAGCTTTTCCGCCATCTCCGCCAGACGCGCCTGCTCGGCAGGGCTGAAGCTGTTGGTGTGATAGGCGGTAAAATTCGCTGTGGCAGACAGGGGGGCGTAAGGGGGGTCACAGTAGACCACCGAGTTTGCATCAGCACGATCCATACACTCCTCATACGAGAGGCAGTGGAACTCTGCATTCTGCGCTTTTTCGGCGAAGTGATACAACTCGGCCTGCGGGAAATAGGGGCGCTTATAACGGCCAAATGGCACGTTAAATTCGCCGCGCAGGTTATAGCGGCACAGGCCGTTGTAGCCATGGCGGTTGAGATAGAGGAACAACAGCGCACGGCGGAACGGCTCCTGGCTCTGATTAAATTCAGTGCGGAACTGGTAGTAAACGTCCGGATGATTATGCTCAGGCGTAAACAGCTTACGGGCCTCATCAACGAACTCGTCTGTTCGCTCTTTAACGATGTTATAGAGGCTGATCAGGTCGCTGTTGATATCCGCCAGGATGTAACGAGAAAAATCGGTATTGAGAAATACCGACCCGGCCCCGACAAAGGGCTCGATAAGGCACTCGCCTTTCGGCAGGTGTTTTTTAATATCATCAAGCAGGGGGTATTTCCCCCCTGCCCATTTCAGAAAAGCGCGATTTTTTTTCATGCTGACTAACTGATTACACCTTCTCCGGCTGTGGAGAAAGCTCCGACAGCATCCTGCGCTTCACAGATTATTTCAAATCGGACTGAACCTGACGGATAGGTTTAGCCCATGGGTTTTTCGCCTGAACGTCCGCTGGCAGCGAGGAAACAGCGCGTTTCGCCTCATCTTTAGAAGCATAAACACCGCTTACCAGCACGTACCATGGCTGACCGTTACGCGTGGTTTGATAGACCACATAGTTTTTCAGGTTCGACTTTTTAGCCCAACCGTTCAGGTTGTCATAGTTCGATGAACTGCTCAGCTGCAACGTATAGTTGCTGGAGGGTGCAGATTTCAGCGAATTGACGTTGCCAGTGGTTTTACCCGCGCTGCTGGTTGCAGTGGCTGTCGCTGCAGGAGCGGCAGGTGCCGTTGCGGTCGCCTTCGGCGCAGACGGCGCTGCTGTGGTCGGCGCTTTTACCGGCGCGCTGGTCACGGTTTCGCTGTGCTTAGGCTGCGCGGCTGGTTTTGGCTCTGCGGCTTTGGCTACGGGCTGTGTTTTGGTTTCACGCTTCGGCTCGATAATCGTCTGCTTGCGTTCCTGACGCGGTGCAGTCTGGGTCTGGCGAGGCGTTGATTCGGTCGCGGCGGTTTGCTGGCCATTCGCACCACGAATTGGCGCAACGGTAGCCGGTTCCGTCGGCAGCGTAGAACTGACAACGTTGTTAACCTGCGTCTGGCCCTGCGGCTGAGTCAGCGCATTATTCAGATCGCCCTGAACTTCTACACGCTGCTGGCCCTCAGGCACGGCAGCTGCCTCACCCTGAGTTGGTGTGGAAGAGACTGGCGGCAGAGAGATCTCTTGCTGAGTATTGCCAGCAGTCTGCTCTGCAGAGGTTGTGCCCGGGGCTGGCTGAGTGCCATTAGCCTGATCGGCGGCATTACCGGAAAGATCGATACTCTTTTCCGTATTTGCGCTTTGGTTAGCCGACGGGGTAGAAGGTGCTTTGAGTGCGGAACCGACGCCAATAATCAACAGCAGCAGAACCAGCACACCCAGCCCCATCATCACATACTGGCGGGAGGCGGGCTTAGCGGCGGCTTTTTTACGTTTACGCGGGCGACGCTCTACGGGCGCTTCGTCCATTGAATCATCTTCGGACTCATACTCTTCTTCACGCTCATCGCGTGCCGTGCGGGCTCGCGACGGACGGCGGTCGTCACCATCAAGATCAACGTCATCAAAATTAATCTGCGGCTCGTTATCACGTTCTGAAGATTGACGAGTACGACCAGTACGACGATCGCTGGGATCGGGTTTCAGATCGTCTTCTGGTTTGAATTCATCCATTTAACACCCCACTCAACGGCTCATGCTTACAACGCTGCATATCACCTGAAGCAAAATGGCTACGTTTTACGGTAGCCGGACCTTTCTAGTTGTTACGCTTGCTGGCAATCAGCAATAGCGCCAAGAACGACATCGTGCGGCACTCCGCCGCGTACTTCACTCTTTCCTATTGCCAGCGGGAGCACCAGACGCATCTCGCCAGCCAATACTTTTTTGTCGCGCATCATATGAGGCAGGTAAGCCTGCGCCGACATCTCCTGCGGGCCGCTGACTGGCAAGCCAGCGCGCTTGAGCAGGGTAATGATGCGTTGCGTCTCGTCGGGGGTAAACTGTCCCAGGCGTTCAGAAGTGCGGGCCGCCATAACCATGCCCGCAGCAACCGCCTCGCCGTGCAGCCAGTTGCCGTAGCCCATTTCGGCCTCAATAGCGTGACCGTAAGTGTGCCCCAGATTCAGTAAAGCACGTAAGCCGGATTCGCGCTCGTCTGCGGCAACGACTTCTGCTTTCAGCTCACAGCACCGACGAATGCAGTACGCCATCGCCTGACCATCCAGACGCAACAGCGCGTCCATATTCTCTTCCAGCCAGCTAAAGAACTCACCGTCGAGAATAATGCCGTATTTGATCACTTCCGCCAGGCCAGAGGCTAACTCACGCGCAGGCAAGGTTTGCAGACAGTCGAGATCCACCACCACCGAAGCGGGCTGGTAGAACGCGCCGATCATGTTTTTGCCAAGCGGGTGGTTAACGGCCGTTTTGCCGCCCACGGAGGAGTCCACCTGCGAAAGCAGTGTGGTAGGAACCTGAATAAAGCGCACACCGCGCTGATAGCTTGCCGCAGCGAAACCGGTTAGATCGCCAACAACGCCGCCCCCAAGGGCAACCAGCGTCGTATCGCGACCGTGCGGTTTTTGCAGCAGCGCGGTGAAGACGGTATCAAGAACCGCCAGGCTTTTAAATTGTTCGCCATCCGGCAGGATGACGCTGTCGACTTTCACACCCGCCTTTTCAAGAAGAAGGCGGATTTTTTCGAGATAAAGCGGCGCCAGCGTCTCATTGGTGACCAGCATCACCTGATCGCCCGCTTTCAGTGGCAAAAAGGAAGCTGGATCGTTAAACAAGCCAGCCGCGATGGTGATGGGGTAACTACGTTCCCCGAGAGTGACGGTAATCCTCTCCATGACGCGACATCCACCTTAAATGCTTATACCCGCAGGCGAGTGTGTATTAAGCCAGAATCAGTTGCTTTCCAGCATATGAATAATCTGGTTTGCGACCACTTTAGCGCTCTGATCGTCCGTGCGAATGGTGACGTCAGCAATCTCTTCGTACAGCGGATTGCGTTCACCTGCAAGGGCTTCCAGAACTTCGCGCGGAGGCGTTTCAACCTGCAGTAATGGGCGCTTTTTATCGCGCTGCGTACGTGCCAGCTGTTTTTCGATGGTCGTCTCGAGATAAACCACGACACCACGGGCGGAGAGACGGTTACGGGTCTCGCGTGATTTTACAGAGCCGCCGCCGGTTGCCAGCACGATGCCCTGTTTTTCCGTAAGTTCATTAATAACTTTTTCTTCACGGTCACGGAAACCTTCTTCGCCTTCTACATCGAAGACCCAGCCCACATCAGCTCCGGTTCGTTTCTCAATCTCTTGATCAGAATCGTAAAATTCCATATTGAGTTGTTGAGCTAACTGGCGCCCAATAGTGCTTTTGCCGGCACCCATAGGCCCAACCAGAAAGATATTGCGTTTCTCTGCCATTTTTTCGGTACTACTAAGACTATTCGTTAATGGTAAACCCGCTTCGCCGACACCTGGCGTAACAGGGCATGAACTGAAACCTCATATGCGATAGAGCGAGAGTCAGACTAAAAATTATCTCAGTACTCCCGGTTGTTTGGCAACAGAATAAATCACCGGACCAGAAGCTTAAGGCGTAAAGGCGCATGACCAGACAAGCTGACACTCAAATCGGTACTCCTTGTATGCTAATTCATGCCCCACGTCAAACATCTGCAACAAACTGAATGCAAAATCACTACGGGGATCGTTACCTGTTAGCGCGTCGTCACCAGGCGAGGCGTAATAAAAACCACCAGCTCCCGGCGCTCTCTCTCTTTTCCATCATGGCGAAATAGCTGCCCTAACAACGGAAGTCCTCCCAGCCCCGGAACCCGTTGACTGCCGGTTTTATGCTTCTGCGAAAAAATGCCGCCTAACGCCAGCGTTTCACCGCTTTTGACTTCGACCTGGGTTTCAATCTCTTGCTTATCGATCGCCAGCGTTTCCCCCTCCGCCTGCTGCAATACCTGGCCTGGGGTATTTTCGCTGATCCGCAGCTTTAAGCGCACGCGTCCGTTGGCCAGTACCACGGGCGTCACCTCCATCCCCAGCACCGCCTCTTTAAATTCTACCGAGGTGGCACCACTCTCTCCGCTGGAGACCTGATACGGGATCTCACTGCCCTGTTTGATGCTGGCAGGCTGCATATGCGAGGCCAAGAGTCGCGGGCTGGCAATGATCTCCAGTTGCTGTTTCTGCTCCAGCGCAGAGAGCTCAATATCCAGCAGCCGACCATTAATCCGCCCGATATTGAACCCCAGCCGCCCGGTAGCATTGGTGACCGCCAGCTCGCTGTTCAGCGTGGTGAGCTGGCCGGGTTTACCCGCCTGCTGCGCTTCCGCCAGGTTCCACTTTACCCCCAGCTCACGCAGGCTCTTTTCGCTGATGGTGACAATATGCGCGGCCAGTTCAACCTGTGCCACGGGCAGATCCATCTGCTCAACCCAGCGCGATATTGACTCCAGGACTGCCCGGCTATCACGAACCAGCAGCCGGTTGGTGCGTTTGTCCACCGCCAGTGTCCCCCTGGCACTGAGCAGTTTCTCCGCCGCAGCCTGCAGATCGCTGGCATCCGCATAGGAGAGGGGGATGCTACGCGCTTCCAGCGGAGCGTTCTGGGCCCTTTTATTGCGCTCAGCCTCCTTGCCCGCCTGCTGTTGTTGCTGCCATACAGCGGTATGAACGAAATAAATGCCGTTCTCTTCCCGCAGTACCAGCCCGGCGCTGTTCACCACCGTCTGGATTGCCTGGCGCCACGGCACGTCCGTCAGCCGCAGGGATACCTTGCCCGCCACCTCGGGAGAGATAATCAGATTGCGGTTTTCCTGCTCGGCCAGCGCTTGCAGGACCTGCGCGACGGGTACCTCGTCCACCACCAGGCTGATGGTTGTAGGCTTAGCCATCAGCGGCGGCGTGCAGATCAGTAATAGCGCGACGATCCCTGTTCTCATTTTTTGTTGTTCCTTCTCGTGGCCATCGCCAGTGCTGCGGTTCACACGCAGCTAAGGTATCGATGACGAGTTCCTTCTCATTAAATGCCAGCACTCGCCAGCCGGTGGGCAGAGTTTCACCGTCCCGCACGCGAAGCCAGCGGCCATTCTCATCCCGTACAATCCCGAGCGGCCTCTTTCCACTCACTACCCCTGAATAGCGCCACTCGCCCGTTTTGCCGTTGGGGCAGTTCGACGGCGGCGGCTGAAACGGGTCGCGCATGCCCAGCAACAGGGGCAGGCTGATAAGCAGCCACCCTATCCTCCTACCCCGCATTCTGGCGCTCCAGTTGCAAAACCACCTGTAAACTTTGCTGCTCTGGCGCAACGCTAAAGCTCGTCACCGCCACATCACGCTGGGGCAGCAAGCTGAAGAGCGCGGGGATCGCTGCCCAGGCGGCATCCAGGACCAGTTCCCCACCTGCCGCAGCCGGTTGCCAGCGCACCAGACGCAGGCCATTGGCGTTGAACGCCAGCGGCGTAAAAGGCTGAGCGGGAGAAGTTATTGCCTCAGCCGGGGGCGGAAAGAGTTTTCTCGCCGCAGACCACATAGCGCGATGAGAAGCCGCTTCACGTTGTCGCTGCGCCTCCAGCGAAATGAGCTGTTGTTGGGCTGGGCGGTAAAACGAGAGCCACCACCCCAATAGCAACAACAGGGAACTGGCCAGCCAGACGGCGCATCGCCCGCGCGGCGTAAGCGCGTACCAGCGCTCAAAGGGGACCGGCATCATTCGCCTCCCGCTTACTCAGGGCGTAGCTAAACTGCCAGCGTCCCTGCGCATCCTGTCGCATCTCGCCTGCGGGCTTGAGCAGGAAACCGGGAAATGCCTCAAGCGCGCGCTCCAGCCGGTTCAGGGCGCCTGGCGTGGAGGTGAAACCAGTCAGGTAGAGCGTGGATTGCTGAAAGCGCAGACGGGTAAGCCATGCCTGCGCGGGCAGAGTTTCTGAAAGGGTGATGAGCACCTGCTGCCATTCGCGAGTGGCGGCTTTTTTCTGCTCCCAGCGTTGCCGCTGCTGGCGCTGATTCTGCATCGCCAGCCACTGTTTTTTGCGCTGTTCGAGCGCCTGCTTTAGCGTCAGGTTGCTGTCGCGCCACTGCTGAGATACTGGCAAAGAAGCGAAATGGCTGGCCCGTCCGCTCAGGTACAGCGACAGGACCAGAAACAGTGAACCGGTAAACAGCAGTCCCCAGAAGCGCACACAGTGGCGCTGCCGGCTCTGACGCCAGGGCAGTAAATTGGCGGTTCTCACCGGGTGCCCTCCCCCATGGCCAGCGCCAGCGCTACGCTAAATTCTCCACCATTTTCCGGGAGCGGAGGCTGGCAATAAGAGAGCGTTGCCCAGGGGTCGAAGCTATCGCTACCACAGCAGACGATCTCCTCTGGCTGCAGCGCCAGCAGGGCCGCCAGCCGATCTGGCGTCTCCGCCTCGACCAGCGTTCGCCGCCCCCACTGGTGCCGCATCGCCCATAGCCATTGTTCCTTGTCGCGCCAGGCGATGCACTGGGCAGGCAAGCTGAGCCAGGGAAGAAAATGCGCCAGCGCACCTGCATCGGGGGTAATGGTTGTCAGCCGCAGCCGTAACGCCACTGCCAGATCCAGTAGCGTCGCAATCTCTCTGTTTTGCGCCGCAGTGACGTGAAAAGCGTGGCTGAAGGTGTCTTCGGTGTAGTCGAAGCGTAGCGCATCGGGAGCCATCTCCAGCTCACGACTGATGGCTGTGTGAATCCAGGCCACCTGCTCGTTTTCACGCAGGGTCATATCCGGGCGCGGCAGGGTGCGCTGCAGGGTACGGGAAGCAGGGAACGCGAGGAAAATCTGATGCTGCTGTGGCAGCAGCCTACGCCACTCCCCCAGCGCGGTTACCAGCTGTTGGGGTTGCAAAATTTGCCCGTCGCGGATGATGCCAGGCACCAGCGGGATCTGCCACCAGCGGCGTAAACCCCAGCCCGCCTTCTCCTTGACCAGTGCGACGGCAAGCACCTTATCCTGTTGAATATGCAGGCCTGTTCGCCATGTTTTGAACGCCATGTTTCACGATCTCCTTATCACCGCCGGGGATGACGGCTATATCAATGATCCAGGCTTGCCTTTATACTACCGCGCGATTGTTTAGAAACTGCCCAGGTCCAACTAAATGGGAAATCTCCGGTGAAGTTCGTAAAGTATTTATTGATCCTTGCAGTCTGTTGCATTCTGCTTGGAGCAGGCTCGATTATTGGTTTGTACAAATATGTAGAGCCCCAGCTACCTGATGTTGCCACGCTGCGCGATGTGCGACTCCAAATCCCCATGCAGGTCTATAGCGCTGATGGCGAGCTCATTGCTCAATACGGTGAGAAGCGCCGTATCCCGCTGACTTTAGATCAGATTCCGCCGGTGATGGTGAAAGCGTTCATCGCAACGGAAGACAGCCGTTTTTATGAGCACCATGGCGTTGACCCGGTGGGGATTTTCCGTGCCGCCAGCGTCGCGATGTTCTCAGGCCATGCGTCTCAGGGTGCAAGTACCATTACCCAGCAGCTTGCGCGTAACTTCTTCCTCAGCCCTGAAAAGACGCTGATTCGAAAGATCAAAGAAGTGTTCCTGGCGATCCGCATCGAACAACTGCTGAACAAGGACGAGATCCTTGAGCTTTACCTCAACAAGATCTATCTCGGCTATCGCGCCTATGGCGTGGGGGCTGCGGCGCAGGTCTATTTTGGTAAGTCGATCGATCAATTGACGTTAAGTGAAATGGCGACCATTGCCGGCCTGCCGAAGGCACCGTCAACCTTTAACCCGCTCTACTCGCTGGAGCGCGCAACTGCCCGTCGTAACGTGGTGCTGTCGCGTATGTTGAGCGAAGGCTATATCAGCCAGACGCAGTACGAGCAGGCGCGTAACGAGGTGATTAACGCCAACTATCACGCCCCGGAAATCGCCTTCTCGGCCCCTTATCTCACCGAGATGGTGCGTCAGGAGATGGTTTCCCGCTACGGCGAGCAGGCGTACGAAGATGGCTATCGTATATACACCACCATCACCCGCAAAGTGCAGCAGGGTGCGCAGCAGGCCGTGCGTAATAACGTCATGGATTACGATATGCGCCACGGTTACCGTGGCCCGTCGAACGTCCTGTGGAAGGTGGGTGAAGCGGCCTGGGATAGCAAAAAAATCACGGACTCCCTGAAAACGCTGCCTACATATGGCCCGCTTATCGCCGCAGTCGTGACCAGCGCCAACCCGCAAGAGGCCACGGCGATGATGGCCGACGGCACCTCAGTGTCACTGCGTATGGAAGGGATCCGCTGGGCGCGTCCGTACCGCTCTGATACCGCACAGGGCCCAACGCCACGCAAAGTGACCGATGCCGTCCAGGCGGGCCAGCAGATCTGGATCCGCCAGGTTGGAGACAGCTGGTGGCTGGCACAGGTTCCGGACGTCAACTCCGCGCTGGTCTCAATCGATCCCCACAACGGTGCCGTGCTGGCGCTGGTAGGTGGCTTCGATTTCAACCAGAGCAAATTCAACCGTGCAACCCAGGCGCTGCGCCAGGTCGGCTCGAATATCAAGCCATTCCTCTATACCGCGGCGATGGATAAAGGATTGACGCTCGCCAGTATTCTGAACGACGTGCCGATTTCTCGCTGGGATGCCGGGGCCGGTTCCGACTGGCGTCCGAAAAACTCCCCGGCGGAGTATTCCGGGCCTATCCGCCTGCGTCAGGGGCTGGGTCAGTCGAAGAACGTGGTGATGGTACGTGCGATGCGTGCCATGGGCGTAGATTATGCCGCTGAGTACCTTCAGCGTTTCGGTTTCCCGGCACAGAACATTGTCCATACCGAATCGCTGGCGCTGGGCTCCGCCTCCTTTACGCCGCTGCAGGTGGCGCGCGGTTATGCGGTGATGGCGAACGGCGGTTTCCTTGTCGATCCGTACTTCATCAGCAAAATCGAGAACGATCAGGGCGGCGTCATTTTTGAAGCTAAGCCTAAAATTGCCTGCCCGGAGTGTGATATTCCGGTGATTTATGGCAACACGCCGAAGTCTGACGTGCTGGAAGGCAAAGATATGGAAGATGTTGCCGTGTCGCAGGAGCAGCAAAACGCCACCGTGCCAATGCCGAAGCTCGAGCAGGCTAACCAGGCGCTGGTGTCGCAGGTGGGTGCGCAGGAGTACGCTCCGCACGTCATCAACACCCCGCTCTCCTTCCTGATTAAAAGCGCGCTCAACACCAATATCTTTGGTGAGCCGGGCTGGCAGGGCACAGGCTGGCGCGCAGGACGTGATTTACAGCGTCGAGATATCGGCGGAAAAACCGGTACCACCAACAGCTCGAAAGATGCGTGGTTCTCCGGCTACGGCCCGGGGGTGGTGACCTCCGTCTGGATCGGCTTTGACGATCACCGCCGTGATTTGGGCCGTACCACTGCCTCTGGCGCCATTAAGGATCAGATCTCGGGCTACGAAGGCGGAGCGAAGAGTGCTCAGCCAGCATGGGATGCCTATATGAAGGTGGCCCTGGACGGCGTACCGGAACAACCTCTGACCCCGCCGCCAGGCGTGATCACGGTGAATATCGACCGCAGCACCGGTCAGTTAGCGAACGGCGGCAACAGTCGTGAAGAGTTCTTTATCGAGGGCACCCAGCCAACGCAGCAGGCTGTGCACGAGGTAGGTACGACGCTAATTGATAACGGCGAAACGCACGAGCTGTTCTGACAGCCATAAAAATAGCCCGGCTCGCCGGGCTATTTTTTTATAAGCGATTACAACCGCCCCTGTCCTTTTAGCCATTCCCTCACCAGGAACAACGCACTGACGTTGCGCGCTTCATTGAAATCAGGTTCTTCCAGCAGATCCATCAGATGCGCCAGCGGCCAGCGTACCTGCGGCAGCGGCTCGGGCTCGTCGCCCTCCAGCCACTCCGGGTAGAGATCTTCTGCCAGAACAATATTCATTTTGCTTGAGAAGTAGGACGGCGCCATGCTCAGTTTTTTCAGGAACGTGAGATCCTTCGCACCAAAACCCACCTCTTCTTTCAACTCACGGTTTGCTGCCTCAAAGACAGATTCACCCGGGTCGATAAGCCCTTTCGAGAACCCCAGCTCATAGGACTCTGTACCTACCGCATACTCGCGGATCAGAATCAGATGATCGTCAATAATCGGAACAATCATTACCGCTTCGCGCGTGGACGGACGCATACGTTCATAGACGCGGCGCACGCCGTTGCTGAATTCCAGATCCACGCTTTCGACATTAAACAGACGCGACCTGGCGACAGTTTCAACATTCAGAATCGTGGGCTTTTGTAATGGTTTGCTCATATTGGGGGGTCTTTGCTGAGTGGACTCACGTCATTGTGCGATATGCCGCACGGGTTCGGCAATGTTCATCGCTCTGTATTTACATTTATGCAACTTATAGGGATTCATCCCTTATTTCAAACTGAAAGTCAAGAGGTTGAAATATGTCCAGGAATTTGCTGATATCCGCCATAGATTGCCTTTGCTATCATGACGGATCACTGGGACGCGTTTCAAATTGCTCAAGTTTGACTCCACACATGCCGATAGCCGAACACAGATTCTCATTCATTGTAAAAGGTGCAACTGATTACACCTGTAAAATAAGTAAGATGGGGAAAGCATGAGCACCATTTTGTTTTTTATCGCTGCTATGCTGGCCTGCGCAATGATTGCAGGGTGGGTGTACAGGCGTCGGGCAAAACGTCAGTATCGACTGCCCTTTTTAAATGCGTTTGCTGGCGCAGGCACGCGTAAACTCACTGCCGAAGAGCGCAGTGCCGTTGAGCAATATCTCGACGCCTTTAACCGCATTCAGCTAACGCCAGGTCCTACAGGCGCCAGCGCGGCACCGGTTTCCCTTACTCTGAATGCGCAGAGCAATACCGTGCTTTGCGTAACACGTTCTATTACCCGCTACGGCATTACCACTGACGATCCCAACAAGTGGCGTTATTACCTGGACTCTGCCGAAGTCCACCTGCCGCCGTTCTGGGAGCAGTACATCAATGATGAAAACAGCGTTGAACTGATTCAGACCGACTCCATTCCACTGGTGATTGCCCTTAACGGCCACACCATTGGTGAGTATGTGCAGGAAGCGCCTCGCTTTGCGCTGGAACATGTCAGCGCTACCCAGGCCTCTATCCGCGGTGAAGAGACCGAGCAAATCGAGTTGCTTAATATCCGACAGGAGACGCACGAAGAGTATGCCTTAAGCCGCCCGGACGGGATCCGCGAAGCGGTACTGATTGTGGCCTCTTTCCTGCTGTTCTTCTTCTGCCTGGTTACGCCAGACGTGTTTGCTCCCTGGCTGGCTGGCGGCGGTGTTCTGCTGCTGGCTGCCGGTTTATGGGGGCTTTTTGCCCCGCCAGCGAAAAATACCCTGCGTGAAATTCACTGCCTGCGCGGTACGCCAAAACGCTGGGGTCTGTTTGGCGAGACCGATCAGGACCATATCAATATTTCGCTCGGTATTATCGACCTTATTTATCCCCGTCACTGGCAGCAGTGGATCGCCCAGGACATCGGACAAAAAACCGATATTGATATCTATCTCGACAGGCACGTCGTGCGCCAGGGGCGCTATTTATCCCTGCACGATGAAGTAAAAAACTTCCCCCTCCAGCACTGGCTGCGTAGTACCGTCATTGCGGGCGGGGCCGCCATTGTGCTGGCGATGCTGTTCTTCCTGGTGCCGCTGGATATGCCGCTCAAATTCACCCTGTCATGGATTAAAGGGGCGCAAACCGTTGAGGCCACCAGCGTCAAACAGCTTGAAGAAGCAGGTATCCGCGTGGGTGACACCCTGCGTCTGAAAGGAACAGGAATGTGTAACATCCACGCGCCTGGCACCTGGACGACCCGACAGAACTCGCCGTTCACGCCGTTTGACTGCTCACAACTTATCTGGAATGACGCCCCGCCGCTGCCGCTGCCGGAGTCCGACACCGTTAACAAAGCCGTTGCGTTAACCGAGGCGCTGAGTAACCAGCTCCACCCGAAACCAGACACGAACTCTCGCGTTAGCCCGGCGCTCCGCTCGGCCATTCAGAAGTCAGGCATGGTGCTGCTGGATGACTTCGGCGACATCGTGATGAAAACGCAGGATCTCTGTTCAGCGCAGGATGAGTGCGTGAGGCTAAAAAATGCGCTGGTGAATCTGGGTAACAGTAAAGACTGGGAGACGCTGGTCAAACGTGCCAGCGCCGGCCGACTGGATGGCGTGAACGTACTATTGCGCCCGGTCAGTGCGGAGTCTCTCGATAATCTGGTAGCGACTTCCACCGCGCCGTTCGTGATACGTGAAACCTCCCGTGCAGCGCAGGCGCTGAACAGCCCGGCTCCCGGTGGCTTTATCATTATCAGCGATGAAGGCACCGATCTGGTCGATCAACCCTATCCACCGGTGGCGTTGTATGACTATCCGCCTCAGGAACAGTGGGGCGAGTTCCAGCGCCTGGCGCAGATGCTGATGCAAACGCCGTTCAGCGCGGAGGGGATTGTCACCGGTATCTTTACCGATGCCAACGGCACCCGCCATGTTGATCTGCATCGTATGCCGGATAGCGCAGGGCTCTGGCGCTATATCTCCACCACTCTGCTGATGCTGGCGCTGGCTGTCTGTATTATCTGGAATGGTTTCCTGGCGCTGCGCCGCTATCAGCGCTCGCGCACTCGTCTGGATGAAATCCAGCAGTACTATGATAACTGCCTTAATCCGAAGCTCATCCCCTCTCCTGAAAGCCTGATCGGATAACGCTGCTGCGCGACAAGATGTGCTACCCTGTCGCGCATCTTTCTTCTGGCTGGAGAGTCCCCCCTCATGCACCTTGATATCACCTGGCAGGACGTTGATACCGTCCTGCTGGATATGGACGGCACGCTGCTCGACCTCGCGTTTGATAACTATTTCTGGCAAAAGCTGGTGCCCGAAACTTACGGCGCGCAGCAGGGCATCACTCCGGCAGAAGCCCAGGATTATATTCGTCAGCAGTATCATGCCGTGCAGCATACGCTAAACTGGTACTGCCTGGATTACTGGAGCGAGCGCCTCGGTCTGGATATCTGCGCGATGACCACCGCCCAGGGGGCACGCGCGGTACTACGTGAAGACACGGTTCCTTTCCTGGAGGCGTTGAAAGCGTGCGGCAAGCGACGCATCTTGCTGACGAATGCGCATCCGCATAACCTGGCCGTGAAGCTGGAACATACCGGACTGGCCTCACACCTTGATTTATTACTTTCCACCCACACATTTGGTTATCCGAAAGAAGATCAGCGTTTGTGGCAGGCGGTGGCTGAGAAAACCGGATTGCAGCCTGAAAGAACGCTGTTCATTGATGACAGTGAGCCGATTCTGGATGCCGCCGCGCAATTTGGTATCCGTTATTGTCTGGGTGTGACCAATCCTGATTCTGGTCTGGCAGAAAAAAGCTACCTGCGCCATCCGGGACTGAACGATTATCGCCGGATGATCCCCTCACTCAGCGTGAAGGAGACGCCATGAAAGAAAAACCCTCTGATGGGGTAAGACTGGATAAATGGCTGTGGGCTGCCCGTTTTTATAAAACGCGCGCCCTGGCCCGCGAGATGGTTGACGGCGGCAAAGTGCACTACAACGGGCAGCGCGCTAAGCCCAGCAAGATTGTTGAACTGAATGCCACCCTGACGCTGCGTCAGGGAAATGACGAGCGAACGGTGCTGATCAAAGCCATCACTGAACAACGTCGACCCGCGACCGAAGCCGTGTTGCTCTATGAAGAGACCGCAGAAAGCATCGAGAAACGCGAAAAAACGGCGCAGGCGCGCAAGCTGAATGCCCTGACCATGCCGCATCCCGACAGGCGACCGGACAAGAAAGAGCGCCGCAACCTGATAAAATTTAAATACGGCGAAAATGAGTAATCGTCGTTAAACGAGAGAAAACTATGGCCCAACACGACCAATTACACCGCTATCTGTTTGAGCAATTTGCTGTTCGCGGCGAGCTGGTGACTGTATCTGAAACCTGGCAGCAGATTCTGGAAAACCACAACTATCCGCTGCCGGTGAAAACCCTCCTTGGCGAGCTGCTGGTTGCCACCAGCCTGCTCACCGCGACGCTGAAGTTCGCGGGCGACATTACCGTGCAGTTGCAGGGTGACGGGCCAATGAACCTGGCCGTGATTAACGGTAATAACCAGCAGCAGATGCGCGGCGTTGCGCGCGTGCAGGGCGACATCCCGGAAGGTGCAGACCTGAAAACGCTGGTCGGCAACGGCTTCCTGGTGATCACCATCACCCCGGAAGAGGGCGAACGCTATCAGGGCGTGGTAGGTCTGGAAGGCGATACCCTGGCCGCCTGCCTGGAAGATTACTTTATGCGCTCCGAGCAGTTACCTACTCGTCTGTTTATCCGTACCGGCGAAGTAGAAGGTAAACCCGCCGCGGGCGGTATGCTGCTGCAGGTACTGCCAGCGCAGAATGCGCAGGGCGATGATTTCGAACACCTGGCCACGCTTACCGAAACCATCAAAGCGGAAGAGCTGCTGACGCTACCCGCGAATGATGTACTGTGGCGTTTGTATCACGAAGAAGAGGTCACGCTTTACGATCCACAGGATGTAGAGTTCAAGTGCACCTGTTCCCGTGAACGCTGTGCAGGCGCACTGAAAACGCTGCCGGATGAAGAGATCGACAGCATTCTGGCGGAAGACGGTGAGATCGACATGAACTGCGATTACTGCGGTTCACACTATGTCTTTAATGCCATGGATATAGCAGAAATTCGTAATAACGCCTCTCCGGCGGATCCGCAGGTTCACTAATCCTGTTATGAACTGCCCTCTCTGCAGGGCAGTTCATCTTCTTCTCGCTTCCTTTTTCCCGCGCCTCCCAGCCTGACTCATCTTTTTCTCTTCGTTTACGTTATGTGAATCACTTTCCATTCTGTAAGTATTACGTAATTTACTTTCATGTATGCGATTACATTCACATTCTTTTGGATTAAATCACCACCTCTTAACCTTTTAGGAACATTTTCTCCAACCAAAAAATGAATCCTGCCATAATCTGTGCCGCGGAGTGACAGGAGTTACAGCGTTTTCCGTTAAAATGGTTTTGTCCGGATACGTAAATCTATGAGCCCCGTCGCGGTCAACAAACTCAGAAAAACCCTACAATTTTAGGCAGTACATATTGGCTAAGGAGCAGTGACATGCGCGTTAAAAGTTTAACCCCGCAAGATCTCAAGGCTTATGGTATTCACGACGTCCAGGAAATCGTTTATAACCCCGATTACGATACGCTGTATCAGGAAGAGCTTAATCCGGCACTGGAAGGCTACGAACGCGGGATATTAACGAATACCGGCGCTATCGCCGTTGATACCGGTATCTTTACCGGCCGTTCGCCAAAAGATAAGTATATTGTCCGTGACGACACTACCCGTGACACCCTGTGGTGGGCAGATAACGGTAAAGGGAAAAACGACAACAAACCGCTTTCCCCTGAAACCTGGCAGCATCTGAAATCGCTGGTCACCCATCAACTTTCTGGCAAGCGTCTGTTTATTATCGACGCTTTCTGTGGTGCCAATGCCGATACCCGTCTCTCGGTGCGCTTTATCACTGAGGTGGCCTGGCAGGCACATTTCGTCAAAAACATGTTTATCCGCCCGACCGATGAAGAATTACAGGATTTCGAACCTGACTTTATCGTGATGAACGGCGCGAAGTGCACCAACCCGCAGTGGAAAGAGCAGGGGCTGAATTCCGAGAACTTTGTGGCATTCAACCTCACGGAGCGTATTCAGCTGATTGGCGGAACATGGTACGGCGGCGAAATGAAAAAAGGGATGTTCTCGGTCATGAACTACCTGCTGCCGCTGAAAGGCATTGCCTCTATGCACTGCTCGGCTAACGTGGGCGAGAAGGGTGACGTAGCGGTCTTCTTCGGCCTTTCCGGCACTGGAAAGACGACCCTCTCTACCGATCCGAAGCGCCGTCTGATTGGCGATGATGAACATGGCTGGGATGATGACGGCGTGTTTAACTTCGAAGGCGGGTGCTATGCCAAGACCATTCGTCTTTCACCCGAAGCAGAGCCGGATATCTATCAGGCCATCCGTCGCGACGCGCTGCTGGAGAACGTTACCGTCCGTGCCGACGGTAGCGTCGATTTTGACGATGCGTCAAAAACCGAAAACACCCGCGTGAGTTACCCGATTTACCATATCGACAATATTGTGAAGCCGGTATCGAAAGCGGGTCATGCCACGAAGGTCATCTTCCTTACCGCCGATGCGTTTGGCGTGCTGCCGCCGGTATCTCGTCTGACCGCGAGCCAGACTCAGTATCACTTCCTTTCGGGCTTTACCGCCAAGCTGGCAGGTACCGAACGTGGCGTCACCGAGCCGACCCCGACCTTCTCGGCCTGTTTTGGCGCAGCGTTTCTCTCTCTGCACCCAACGCAGTATGCCGAAGTGCTGGTGAAGCGCATGCAGGCAGCTGGTGCGCAGGCGTACCTGGTAAATACCGGCTGGAACGGCACCGGCAAGCGTATCTCGATTAAAGATACCCGCGCCATTATCGACGCCATTCTGAATGGTTCGCTGGATGATGCGGAAACCTTTACGTTGCCGATGTTTGATCTGGCCATCCCAACGGCGCTGCCGGGCGTAGAGACGCGCATTCTCGATCCGCGTAATACCTATGGCTCACCGGAGCAGTGGCAAGAAAAAGCGCAATCGCTGGCGAAGCTGTTTATTGAGAACTTCGAGAAGTATACCGATACCCCGGCGGGCGCTGCGCTGGTGAGTGCGGGACCAAGGTAAAAATAAAAGTAAAAAGGCAACGAACGTTGCCTTTTTTAATGCCTTCTCCCTCTCCCTGTGGGAGAGGGCCGCGGTGAGGGCATCAGACCGCACCTTCACGCTCTAACTCTCTTTCACCTGCCCTCGCGTAACCGGCACCGGTAACCAGGCACGAATGCTCAACCCGCCCCGCTCACTGGTACCAATCTCCAGCAGGCCGTTATGGTTGTCAACAATACGCTGCACAATCGCCAGGCCAAGACCGGTCCCGCTCGTGCTACGGGCACTGTCGCCACGCACAAACGGCTGAAACAGGTGCTTACGCTGCTCAGGTTTAATGCCCGGGCCGTCATCCTCCACCTGGAACCAGGCGCGGTTCAGTTCAGAACCGCTGCTCACTCTAATCCAGCCATTACCATAGCGGGCAGCGTTCACCACCATATTGGCGATAGCGCGTTTGATGGAGAGCGGGTGCATACGCACCTGAATTTCGCCTGGCTGCATCGCGGTTTCGATTTCGCGTTCATAACCACTCTCTGCTGCCACCACTTCACCCAGCACCGCGTTCAGATCGGCCATCTCCATGGGCATCTCCTGCCCGGTACGCAGGTAGTCAATGAACTGCTCGATAATGGCATTGCACTCTTCGATGTCTTTATTAATCGACTCGGCGAGATACCCGTCCTCTTCGCCCATCATCTCTGTCGCCAGACGGATGCGCGTAAGCGGCGTTCGCAGATCATGGCTGACGCCCGCCATCAATAGCGTTCGGTCATCCGCCAGTTGCTTCACCCCTGCCGCCATATGGTTAAAGGCACGGGTTACCGACCGCACTTCCGATGCGCCATATTCACGCAGCGGCGGTGGAATAATCCCTTTACCGACCTGCAGCGCAGCATGCTCCAGGTCGACCAGGGGTCGGTTTTGTATACGGATGAATAGCCATGCGCCGCCTATCGCCAGCAGCATAATGGCCAGGGTGTAACGGAACAGCGGCGAGAAGTCGCCCTGGTGGATTTCGGTGAGCGGTACGCGTACCCAGATATTGGGTGACAGCCAGGTTTTCAGCCAGACGACCGGCGAGCTTTTGTTAACCTCGACGCGCACTTCCGTCGGGCCACCCAACTGCTGCGCCATCTGCTGGCTGAGAAATTCATAGTGCTGGGCCCAGCGCAGGCCTGCGTCTTCCGCCGCTTCGTTTGAATAGAGCGATATCCCCAGCTCCCGGTAAATTTCACGGCGGAACGCCGGCGGAACCACCAGCTGGGTGCCATCTTCCAGCTGCAGTTTATCGGTCATCAGCATACGGACTTCGTACGCCAGAACCTTATTAAACTGTTGAAGACTAGGCAGAATCGCAAAGTTCAGCACCACCAGATAGGTCGTCACCAGGCTGACGAACAGCAAGGTGACGATCAATAACAGGGTGCGGGCAAACGAGCTTCGCGGCGAGAAACGCATTCGCCTCATGCTTTAGAGCCGTCCGGCACAAATACGTAGCCCAGGCCCCAGACAGTCTGGATATAGCGCGGATGCGCGGGATCTTCTTCCACCATGCGACGCAGGCGAGAGATCTGCACGTCGATGGAGCGCTCCATGGCGGAATATTCGCGGCCACGCGCCAGGTTCATCAGCTTATCGCGCGAGAGCGGCTCACGCGGGTGGCTGACCAGCGCTTTCAGAACCGCGAACTCACCGCTGGTGAGCGGCATTGGCTCATCTTCGCGGAACATCTCGCGGGTGCCGAGGTTAAGCTTAAACTTACCGAAAGCGATCACCGCCTCTTCCTGAGAAGGCGCACCCGGCAGTTCGTTCGCCTGGCGGCGCAGCACCGCGCGGATACGCGCCAGCAGTTCGCGCGGGTTAAACGGTTTTGGAATGTAGTCGTCGGCGCCGATCTCCAGCCCTACGATACGGTCAACTTCTTCCCCTTTCGCCGTCACCATAATGATTGGCATCGGGTTGCTTTGACTGCGCAGTCGGCGGCAAATAGACAGGCCATCTTCGCCCGGTAACATCAGATCCAGTACCATCAGGTGGAAGGATTCACGGGTCAGCAGGCGGTCCATCTGTTCGGCGTTGGCTACGCTACGAACCTGGAAGCCCTGCTCGGTCAGATAACGCTCAAGCAGCGCGCGCAGGCGCATGTCGTCATCTACCACCAGAATCTTATAATTCTCTTGCATTGTGTGTACTCCCAAAGGTTCGGATACTCTTGAAGAACGTATTCTAAAAAAGTGCGCGTCTACGACCAGCTAATTCTGGTATAAATTCTAGTCGAAATTGTTACAAAGCATATTTAACAGCAGCTTATCTGCATAATCCATCACATAAATCATTATTAATCCTGTCTGTTACGCTCAGTGATACCTAATGTGCGTAAATGAGACAGGCCAGGTAGTAAGGCAAGATGATGAAAACGCCCCTGATCACCCGCGAAGGGTATGAGAACCTCAAGAAAGAGCTGGATACCCTGTGGCGCGAAGAGCGCCCGGAAGTGACAAAAAAAGTGACCTGGGCGGCTAGCCTGGGCGATCGCAGTGAAAACGCGGACTACCAGTACAACAAAAAGCGGTTACGCGAAATCGACCGCCGGGTGCGTTACCTGACCAAATGCCTGGAGAACCTGAAAATCGTCGATTACTCCCCCCAGCAGGAGGGCAAAGTCTACTTTGGCGCCTGGGTTGAAATTGAAAACGACGACGGCGATCTCAAGCGTTTTCGCATTGTCGGCTACGATGAAATTTTTGGTCGTAAGGATTACATCTCCATCGACTCCCCCATGGCCCGCGCGCTGTTGAAAAAAGAGGTAGGGGATATCGCCATCGTCCACACCCCTGCGGGTGAAGCGAGCTGGTACGTGAATGAGATCCAGTACGTTAAATAGTCCGAGAGCACCCTCCCCGGCTGGCATTTTGCGGTGCCAGCCCGTATAACTATCCCCCTGATTTTTGATCCACAAGATGAACCAATCATGATGAAAGAGTCGCTCTGCCGCATTATTGCGGGTGATATTCAGGCCAGAGCCGAACAGGTAGAAGCTGCCGTTCGCCTGCTTGACGAAGGGAACACCGTGCCGTTTATTGCACGTTATCGTAAGGAAGTCACCGGCGGCCTGGATGATACCCAGTTGCGTAACCTGGAGACCCGTCTGGGCTACCTTCGCGAACTGGAAGACCGACGTCAGGCGATCCTGAAATCCATCGGCGAACAGGGCAAGCTGACCAGCGATCTGGAAAAAGCCATCAATGGCACCCTGAGCAAAACGGAATTAGAAGATCTTTATCTGCCCTACAAACCGAAGCGCCGCACGCGCGGGCAGATTGCGATTGAAGCGGGCCTGGAGCCGCTGGCCGATCTGCTGTGGAACGACCCCTCGCATGACCCGGAAACAGAAGCCGCCAAATTTATCGACGCCGACAAAGGGGTGGCGGATACCAAGGCCGCGCTCGACGGAGCACGCTACATTCTGATGGAGCGTTTTGCCGAAGATGCCGCCCTGCTCGCCAAAGTGCGTGATTATCTCTGGAAGAATGCCCACATTGTGGCCACCGTGGTGGCAGGTAAAGAAGAAGAAGGCGCGAAATTCCGCGACTACTTCGATCACCATGAGCCGATTGCTACCGCCCCTTCTCACCGTGCGCTGGCGATGTTCCGCGGCCGCAACGAAGGTGTGCTGCAACTCTCCCTGAATGCTGACCCGCAGTTTGACGAGCCGCCAAAAGAGAGCCATTGCGAGCAAATCATTGCCGATCACCTCAATCTTCGCCTGAACAACGCCCCAGCGGACAGCTGGCGCAAAAACGTGGTGAGCTGGACCTGGCGCATCAAGATCTTAATGCACCTCGAAACCGAACTGATGGGCACCGTCCGAGAACGCGCGGAAGACGAGGCGATCAACGTCTTCGCCCGTAACCTGCACGACCTGCTGATGGCCGCGCCTGCTGGCCTGCGCGCGACCATGGGTCTCGATCCGGGTCTGCGTACCGGCGTGAAAGTGGCCGTGGTTGACGGCACCGGTAAGCTGGTTGCCACCGATACCATCTATCCACATACCGGCCAGGCCGCGAAAGCCGCCGTTGCGGTGGCCGCCCTGTGCGAGAAATATAACGTCGAGCTGGTGGCGATTGGCAACGGCACGGCGTCGCGTGAAACCGAGCGTTTCTATCTTGACGTGCAGAAGCAGTTCCCGAAAGTGACGGCGCAGAAAGTGATCGTCAGCGAGGCGGGCGCCTCCGTCTATTCCGCATCTGAACTGGCGGCCCAGGAGTTCCCGGATCTGGACGTTTCTCTGCGCGGTGCGGTCTCTATCGCCCGTCGTCTGCAGGATCCGCTGGCGGAGCTGGTGAAGATTGACCCGAAATCCATCGGCGTGGGCCAGTATCAACACGACGTCAGCCAGACGCAGCTGGCGCGTAAGCTGGATGCGGTAGTGGAAGACTGCGTAAACGCCGTTGGCGTAGACCTGAACACCGCCTCCGTTCCTCTTCTGACCCGCGTGGCAGGCTTAACCCGCATGATGGCGCAGAACATCGTCGCCTGGCGTGACGAGAACGGCCAGTTTCAGAACCGTCAGCAGTTACTGAAGGTCAGCCGCCTGGGGCCGAAAGCTTTTGAGCAGTGCGCGGGCTTCCTGCGTATTAACCACGGCGACAACCCGCTCGATGCCTCCACCGTTCACCCGGAAGCCTACCCGGTTGTGGAGCGTATTCTGGCCGCCACCCAGCAGGCGCTGAAAGATCTGATGGGCGACAACAGCGCGCTGCGCAACCTGAAGGCCGTCGATTTCACCGACGAGCAGTTCGGCGTGCCGACGGTCACCGACATCATCAAAGAGCTGGAAAAACCGGGCCGCGACCCGCGTCCTGAATTTAAAACCGCCACCTTTGCCGACGGCGTCGAGACCATGAACGACCTGCTGCCGGGCATGGTGCTGGAAGGCGCGGTAACCAACGTCACCAACTTTGGCGCGTTTGTAGATATCGGCGTCCATCAGGATGGCCTGGTTCACATCTCTTCGCTGGCCGATAAGTTCGTGGAAGACCCGCACACCGTGGTCAAAGCGGGCGACATCGTGAAAGTGAAGGTGCTGGAAGTGGACCTGCAACGCAAGCGTATTGCCCTGACCATGCGTCTGGATGAGCAGCCGGGCGAGACCAACGCGCGCCGTGGTAACGGCGGCGGCGCTCGCGATCAGCAGCGTCCGGCAGCCAAAGCGGCGAAACCGCGCGGGCGTGACGCACAGCCGGCGGGTAATAGCGCGATGATGGATGCCCTGGCGGCAGCTATGGGTAAAAAACGCTAAACCTCTCTACCCTCTCCAGCCGGAGAGGGTATTTAATCCTGTAATAGTATTGCTTTATTCCTCACCCTTTATTTCATTCTGAAACCGATTGCACATCCGTTATTAAACTGTAATTTATCACTCCATTAACAAATAAGTCATTTTTCCCACGAATCGAATATTCATTAAATATTGAGCAAGGTCAAACAGCCCGCAAATTAATAGCGCTATGCACATTTCGTCACAGTTTGAATATTGCTGGTAGTAACCATTCTCATTATCATTGCATCTGTTTATTATTTCACCTCAGTGTAAGTAGGCACTATGCAATTCACTCCAGACAGTGCATGGAAGATCACCGGATTCACGCGTGAAATCAGCCCGGCTTATCGACAGAAACTCCTGTCATTGGGCATGTTGCCGGGGTCCTCGTTCCAGGTCGTGCGGGTAGCACCTCTGGGCGATCCCATACATATCGAGACGCGCCGGGTGAACCTGGTGCTGCGCAAAAAAGATCTCGCATTCATTGAAGTCGAAGCCATGCCTCAATAATCCGCCAGCCGTCACCACGAGTTTTGAAAAATGAATAAATTAACCATTGGCTTAATTGGCAATCCAAATTCCGGCAAGACCACATTATTTAATCAATTAACTGGCGCACGTCAGCGCGTGGGAAACTGGGCGGGCGTTACGGTTGAACGAAAAGAGGGACAATTTTCGACGACGGATAATAATGTCACGCTGGTTGACCTGCCGGGTACCTATTCTCTTACCACTATCTCGTCGCAAACCTCGCTCGATGAACAAATAGCTTGTCACTATATTTTGAGCGGCGATGCGGATTTACTGATTAACGTGGTGGATGCCTCTAACCTCGAGCGCAATCTCTATCTGACATTACAGCTGCTGGAGCTTGGGATCCCCTGCGTGGTGGCGCTGAACATGCTCGATATTGCGGAGAAACAGAAAGTCCGCATCGATATCGACGCGCTGGCCGCGCGCCTCGGCTGCCCGGTGGTGCCGCTTATCTCTACCCGTGGTCGTGGTATCGATGCCCTGAAGCTGGCCATTGACCGTCACCAGAAAAATAGTGACCTTGAGCTGGTGCATTACCCTCGCCCGCTGCTGCGCGAAGCCGATCGGCTGGCGCAATTCATGGACCCGACGATGCCGCAAAAACAGCGCCGCTGGCTTGGTCTGCAGATGCTGGAAGGAGATATCTACAGCCGCGCTTTTGCCGGCAATGCCGCCCAAAAACTGGAGGCGTCGCTGGCCCATCTCAGCGAAGAGCTGGATGACCCGGCCCTGCATATCGCCGATGCACGCTATCAGAGTATCGCCGCCGTCTGCGAAGTGGTTAGCAATACCCTGACCGCTGAGCCCAGACGCTTCACCGCTGCGGTAGATCGCATTATCCTCAACCGCTTCCTCGGTCTGCCCGTCTTCCTGCTGGTGATGTATTTGATGTTTTTGCTGGCAATCAACATTGGCGGGGCGCTGCAACCGCTGTTTGACGTCGGCTCGGTGGCAATCTTCATTCACGGTTTGCAATGGCTCGGCTACACCCTGCACTTCCCCGAATGGCTGACCATTTTCCTCGCCCAGGGGATTGGCGGCGGGATCAACACCGTTCTGCCGCTGGTTCCCCAGATTGGCATGATGTATCTGTTCCTCTCCTTCCTGGAAGACTCTGGCTACATGGCCCGCGCGGCTTTTGTGATGGACCGTCTGATGCAGGCGCTGGGTCTGCCGGGCAAATCCTTCGTGCCGCTGATTGTCGGCTTCGGCTGTAACGTCCCGTCGGTGATGGGGGCGCGAACCCTGGATGCGCCACGTGAACGTCTGATGACCATTATGATGGCACCCTTTATGTCCTGCGGCGCGCGTCTGGCGATTTTCGCCGTCTTTGCGGCGGCGTTCTTCGGCCAACAGGGAGCGCTGGTGGTCTTCTCGCTGTACGTCCTCGGGATTGTGATGGCTATTCTTACCGGCCTGATGCTGAAGCACACCATTATGCGTGGCGAAGCGTCGCCCTTCGTAATGGAGTTGCCGGTCTACCACGTCCCGCACCTGAAAAGCCTGCTGATTCAAACCTGGCAGCGTCTTAAAGGCTTCGTGGTGCGCGCCGGTAAAGTGATCGTGGTGGTCAGTATTTTCCTTAGCGCCCTGAATAGCTTCACCCTCAGCGGGAAAGCGGCCGATAACATCAACGACTCCGCGCTGGCCTCCGTCAGCCGCGTCATCACGCCGCTGTTCAAACCCATCGGCGTGCATGAGGATAACTGGCAGGCCACCGTTGGGCTGTTTACCGGTGCGATGGCTAAAGAGGTGGTCGTCGGGACACTTAACACGCTCTACACCGCCGAAAACATCCAGGAAGAGGCCTTTAACCCGGCGGAATTTCACCTCGGTGACGAGCTGTACAGCGCCGTGGATGAAACCTGGCAGAGCCTGAAAGAGACCTTCAGCCTGAGCGTGCTGGCCAACCCCATCGAAGCCAGCAAAGGCGACGGTGAAATGGCGACCGGCGCCATGGGCGTGATGAGCGAGAAATTTGGCAGCGCCTCGGCCGCCTACAGCTATCTGATCTTCGTTCTGCTCTATATTCCGTGCATCTCGGTTATGGGGGCGATTGCCCGCGAGTCCAGCCGCGGCTGGATGGGCTTCTCCGTACTGTGGGGGCTGAACATCGCGTATTCGCTCTCTACGCTCTTCTATCAGACGGTCAATTTCAGCCAGCATCCGCAGTTCAGCCTGGTCTCTATTCTGGCGGTGGTGTTGTTCAACGTGGTACTGCCTGGCATGCTGCGCCGGGCGCGCAGCCGTGTGGATATTAACCTGCTGGCGACACGTAAAACGCCGGCTCACTGCTGCGACAGCCCAGCAGAAAGTTGCCACTAAGGAGCGCAATATGGCATCGATGATTGATGTTCGGGATTTACTGGCGCTCCAGGGAAGAATGGAGGCGAAACAGATCGGTCTTCGTCTGCATATCCCGCAGGCGCTGGTGGATGCCATGCTGCACCGCCTTGAGGCGATGGGTAAAGCAGTACGTATTCAGGAGGAGCGCGAAAATTGCCTCTCCGGCAGCTGTAAAAGTTGCCCCGAAGGGAAAGCCTGCCTCAGAGAGTGGTGGGCACTGCGTTAATCAGGAAGCCGGGCATCACTGCCCGGCTCGCCTCGCTTACTTAAAGACTTCTGCGGTTGCGCGTACGTTTTTCGTATCTTTATTGGCGCTGGTAACCACAAAATATTTTCCGCCCATTTCGTCCGCTTTCTGTGAAAGCTCTTTTTTAGCGTCCATTGGCGCCGTGGTGTCAGACGTTGAAATCTCACCGACTTTGGTCAAATTCATCTCTTTCGCTTTGTCTTTTTCCAGCTCCTGTGCCGCAAAGACGCCAAAAGAAAGTGACCCGATAACCAGAGATGTAACAATACCTGTAACAAGTTTCATAGTCATAACTCCCAAAGAAATTGTTGTTTTGATAGTCGTAGGCAGAACAACCGCAACGACTTCTTGAGTATTGTTGCGGCACGTGACTTTTGCCAGGCGGATTAAAAAACAATCATTCGATGCGTTGACGTAGCGCAATCAGCGCGGCGCAAAATTCGGCGGGATGAGAGACAAACGGCGCATGTGCCGCTTTGGGAATTACCAGCGATTCGCTATCAGGCCATAGCGCATCCAGCAAGGGGACGATCTTGCGCGGTACCAGCCCATCCAGGTAGCCGTAGATCCGCAGATGCGGCATCGCCAGCGCAGCCAGCGGCGCGCGCAGATCGACCGTTTTTAGTATCTCCAGTCCACCGTTCAGCACGCTGACGTCGGGCATTGGCAAAGACAGCACGGTGCTTTTGAGCAGGCGCGCATCTTGGCGAGCAGTGTCGGTGCCCATGGTTTGTAGCGCCAGAAAACGCTCTACCGTGCGCTGAAAATCGTCACTCAGCTGTTGCTGGAACCCGGCTAACACCTCGGGTTTGATACCCGGCCACCCCTCACGCGCGCTAAAGCAAGGCGAAGATGCCACCGTCACCAGCGCCTGAACGCGCCTCGGGTGCGTCAGTGCGATCTGGCTCGCCACCAGCCCGCCCAGACTCCAGCCGAGCCAGATCGCGTTTTGCGGCGCACGTTCCAGAACCTCTTCGGCCATCGCCTCCAGCGTCAAAGCCTGATAGCCGCGGCTGCGGCCGAAACCGGGCAGATCCACCAGGTGCAGAGTAAATTGCGAGGCGAGTTCCTCGCGAATTGTATTCCATACTTCGGCATTCAGCCCCCATCCGTGCAGCAGCACAAGATGACAATTTCCTGTGCCTACGGTCTGCCACCAAAGACTCTTCATCGCTTACTGTTCTCTTTTATCTACAAGGAGGAGAGCTATGCTAACAGTGCCTGGCTTGTGCTGGCTATGTCGGATGCCCTTAATGCTGAGCCATTGGGGCATCTGCTCAGTCTGTGAGAAAGCCATTACGCCACAGCGTGGATGCTGTCCGCAGTGTGGCTTATCGGCATCCAGCCTTTTTCTGCCGTGCGGACGCTGTCTGCGCAGGCCACCGCCCTGGCAGGCACTGGTGGCAGTCTGTCCCTATATCCCCCCGGTCAGCAGGCTGGTACATCAGTTTAAATTTTCTCGTCGCAGCCAGCTGGCGCAACCGCTGGCAAGGCTGTTGCTGTTAGCAATATTGCGGGCCAGACGCACCCGGGCACTGCCCCCGGTGGAGATGATTGTCAGCGTGCCGCTCTGGTCTCGGCGTCACTGGCGGCGCGGGTTTAACCAGAGCGACCTGCTCTGCCGTCCGCTGGCGCGCTGGCTCAAGTGTGACTACAACCCCGCCGCCCTTCGACGCACCCGGCCCACCGCTACCCAGCACCAGCTTAACGCCAGATTGCGAAAGCAGAACCTGAAGCAGGCGTTTCAGCTTGAATTCCCGGTGGCGGGTCGCCATATCGCTATTGTGGATGATGTCGTGACAACAGGTACGACCGTGGCTGAACTATCCCGCCTGCTTTTGCGAAGCGGCGCGGCCTCGGTTCAGGTATGGTGTCTGTGTCGAACCTTGTAGCGCCCCCAGGTTGGGCGTATTATAACCAGGTATTTTAGTCAACTATTAGGCCAATGCTATGATCCGTATTTCCGATGCTGCACAAGCGCACTTTGCCAAACTGCTGGCAAATCAGGAAGAAGGGACCCAGATTCGCGTTTTTGTCATCAATCCGGGTACCCCGAACGCAGAATGCGGCGTCTCTTATTGCCCACCGGACGCTGTGGAAGCAACTGACACCGCCCTGAAATTTGAGCAACTGACTGCCTATGTCGATGAGCTGAGCTCACCGTATCTGGAAGATGCGGAGATTGATTTTGTGACCGACCAGTTGGGTTCGCAGTTAACGCTGAAAGCGCCAAATGCCAAAATGCGCAAAGTGAGCGATGACGCTCCGCTGATGGAACGCGTCGAGTACCTTCTGCAGTCGCAAATTAACCCGCAGCTGGCCGGGCACGGCGGTCGTGTCTCCCTGATGGAGATCACCGAAGATGGCCTGGCGATTCTGCAGTTCGGCGGTGGCTGTAACGGCTGTTCTATGGTCGACGTCACCCTGAAAGAAGGGATTGAAAAGCAGCTGCTGAATGAGTTCCCGGAGCTGAAAGGCGTGCGCGATCTTACCGAGCACCAGCGCGGCGAGCACTCTTACTACTAAGTTCCCGTCTGGTTTGCCCGGTGGCGGCGTCGCTAACCGGGCCATCGAACCCGACTCCAGGCCGGGCCATGCGTTTACGCTGGCCCGGCTTTTCTTTTGCCCTCTCCTGCACCATAAGTTGACCTGCGTCTCATAATTCAAATTTTGACCGGCCGGGTGATTCTCAAATCACCAATGTTACCCGTATCATTCGCGTGGGCACTAACCCCCCCAATAACAGCCGACTAAACTAGGTAGTCTGGACGGTATCAGTGTTAGTGCCAATACAACTCTGTTCCCAGTTGGGGCAATTGGACAATAGTCGTTGAAACAACGACGTTACCCATAACAATTCAAAGGCCAGGTCAATCATGCCATTAGTCATCGTAGCTATCGGTGTTGTGTTATTACTGCTCTTGATGATCCGTTTCAAAGTGAACGGCTTCATCGCTCTGGTTCTGGTGGCGCTTGCAGTCGGTTTGATGCAGGGTATGCCGCTGGTAAAAGTTATCAGCTCTATTAAAGCCGGTGTCGGCGGTACGCTGGGTAGCCTGGCGCTGATCATGGGCTTCGGTGCCATGCTCGGTAAAATGCTGGCGGACTGCGGTGGCGCACAGCGCATTGCAACCACGTTGATTGCCAAATTTGGTAAGCAGCATATCCAGTGGGCGGTGGTGTTAACCGGCTTTACCGTGGGTTTCGCCCTCTTCTATGAAGTCGGTTTCGTACTGATGCTGCCGCTGGTGTTCACCATTGCCGCCGCGGCGAATATTCCTCTGCTGTTTGTTGGCGTTCCGATGGCGGCGGCGCTCTCCGTCACGCACGGCTTCCTGCCACCGCACCCGGGCCCGACCGCAATCGCGACCATCTTCCATGCCGATATGGGTAAAACCCTGCTGTTCGGTACTATTTTGGCTATCCCGACCGTTATCCTCGCAGGCCCGGTGTTTGCACGCTGCCTGAAAGGGATCGACAAGCCTATTCCGGAAGGTCTGTACAACGCTAAAACCTTTACGGAAGACGAGATGCCAAGCTTTGGCGTCAGCGTCTGGACCTCTCTGGTACCGGTTGTGCTGATGGCGATGCGCGCCGTGGCGGAGATGGTTCTGCCAAAAGGTCATGCTTTCCTGGGCGTGGCTGAATTCCTCGGCGACCCGGTTATGGCTACCCTGATTGCGGTGCTGATTGCCCTCTTCACCTTCGGCCTGAACCGTGGCCGTAGCATGGATCAGATTAACGATACCCTGAGCTCTTCGATCAAAATCATCGCCATGATGCTGCTGATCATCGGCGGCGGCGGTGCGTTTAAACAGGTTCTGGTTGATAGCGGCGTGGATAAATACATCGCCTCTATGATGCACGAAACCAATATCTCGCCGATCCTGATGGCCTGGTCTATCGCCGCAGTACTGCGTATCGCCCTCGGTTCTGCAACCGTGGCAGCCATTACTGCCGGGGGGATTGTTGCCCCGTTGATCGCCACTACCGGCGTCAGCCCGGAGCTGATGGTGATTGCCGTCGGTTCGGGTAGCGTGATTTTCTCGCACGTGAACGATCCGGGCTTCTGGCTGTTCAAAGAGTACTTCAACCTGACTATCGGCGAGACCATTAAGTCCTGGTCAATGCTGGAAACCATTATTTCAGTCTGCGGCCTGGTGGGCTGTCTGCTGCTGGCAACGGTGGTATAAAAAAACGAAACCCGCCATCCGGCGGGTTTTTGTTATTTCTGGCGTTTTGACAGCGCTTTTCGCCGCTTATCCAGATCCTTAATCAGCTTGTTCACCGCGTCATCGGCAAACATCGCCTCCAGCGAGGTGGATAACTTCCGGCGCCAGTTCTTGTACTGATAACTGGTGCCAGGAATGTTCACCGGCCCGGCCATATCGAGCCAGTCTTCTGGCTGCAACCCTAACAGCGCACTATTGCTATCGGCAATGTAACGCTGCATACCGCGATTAAGGGTTGGGGTCATCGCCATCAGCGACGCTTTGTGACCGGTACGTTTCGGCAGGCAGCCATGTTTATGTAACGCATCCAGCAGCCCCTGCTTCGACAGCTCTCTGTCCTGATACAGCCCGCGCAGCACTACCTCATCGGGATACAGCCCTAAGGTTTTACCGAGCGTGAGATCGCCACTCTCCCAGTAGCCTCTGAGCGTAGGAAGGTCATGCGTCGTCGCGACTGCCATTGACTGCTGAGGATACGCTTGCGGCGCACGGAAATTCTTCTCATGGTCGTTTTCAAAATAGAGCACCTTGTAGGAGTAAACGCCGCTGTCGCGCAGTTTACTGACGATCTCGACCGGCACGGTGCCAAGGTCTTCGCCAATCACCATGCAGTTGTGGCGCTTGCTTTCCAGCGCCAGGATCGCGAGCAGATCGTCTACCGGGTAGTGAACGTAAGCGCCGTGATCCGCGGTTTCACCGTAGGGGATCCACCACAGACGCAGCACTGACATCACATGATCGATACGCAGCGCGCCGCAGTTCTGCATGTTGGCACGCAGCAGTTCGATGAAGGGCTCGTAGGCGCGAGACACGATAACGTGCGGATCCATCGGCGGCAGTCCCCAGTTCTGGCCCAGGGGGCCGAGAATGTCCGGCGGTGCGCCTACCGAGGCTTTCAGACAGTAGAGTTCACGGTCGCACCAGGTCTCCGCTCCCCCTTCTGCCACCCCCACCGCCAGGTCGCGATAGAGACCAATCGGCATGTTGTAACCCTGGCTTACCTGCCAGCAGGCGGCGAACTGGGTATACGCCAGCCACTGCAGCCAGAGGTAGAACTCCACTTCGTCAGCATGCTGTTCGCAAAAGGCGCGAACCTGAGGGGAGTCAACGGACTGATAGGCCTCCGGCCAGACCGGCCACCCCCAGCGCATTTCGTCCTCTTTAACCTGCTGCGCATGCAGCGCATCGAACGCCGCCTGCCAGTACAGGCTTTCGCCTTCGGCGGCGATAAACTGCCGGAAGGCCAGCATATCGGCATCGTCACGCTGAGAAAAACCTTTCCACGCCATACGCAGGGCGGCCATTTTCAGCGCCGTCACGGTGGCGTAATCCACCCATTCAGCCTCACGCGCCTGCTTCAGCGCCTGTTGCGTGGTATCTAACGCCCACCACGCCTGCGCCTCAGCACTGTTTTTGAAGTCATCTAAGGCATTAACGTCGATATAAATCACGTTCAGCCAGCGACGAGACGACGGGCTGTACGGGCTGGCGCTCTCCGGGTTCGCCGGGTAAAGCGCATGAATCGGGTTCAGGCCAATAAAGGCGCCGCCGCGCTCACCCACTTCGGCGAGCATCGATTTGAGATCGCCAAAATCACCGATCCCCCAGTTGGCTTCTGAACGCAGGGTGTAGAGCTGTACGCAAGCCCCCCACAACTTTTTCCCTTCCAGCAAAGCCTGGGGTTCATAGCAGCGTTTGGGCGCCACAATCACGCGGCAGTGCCAGCGATGGTCGTCACGGGTTAGCGTCAGGGTGTGGTAGCCCTCCGGCAACTTTGCCGGAAGGTTCAGGTTTTTGCCGCCGGTGGCATGGCCTTTATGCTGTTGCCCCGTTTCAGTGGTCAGCAGCCAGGCAAACTCACCGTGGCCTTCGATCGGCAGCGGCATTTTTTTACCGGCAGTGAACACTTTCACATTCGGTACAGGGGTGACCGCTGCTTTTGCGCCGGGTGTGGCTTTGTGCATAGCATCCAGCAAACGCCTTTTGGTCTCAGCACCAATAGACTGCGGTTTACCATGAGCATTGATGTAGCTGGGGCTGATCCCCGCCGCCAGGGCGGCATTATCGAGACGTTTGCTTTCCATCGCGCTTCCTTAGCGTTTTGCCTGCCAGATACGAGCCTGGTAGTCACGGATTGAGCGGTCAGAGCTGAACATGCCGCAGCGCGCGGTATTCAGAATACAGGCGCGGGTCCAGGCATCCTGGTCACGGTACAGCACGTCCACCTGTTTTTGCGCATCCACATACACCGTAAAGTCGGCCATCAGCAGATAAGGATCGCCGCCCTGTTTACCTATGCTGTGCAGCATCTGGTCGAAGGCGTGCTTATCCCCATCACTGTATTTACCGCTTTCCAGCTCTTTCAGTACGGCATCCAGCACTTTATCTTTCTTACGCCATTTCACCGGGTCGTAGCCTTTGGCTTTCAGGGCCTTCACCTCTTCCACGGTATGACCAAAGATAAAGATGTTTTCGTCGCCCACCTGCTCGGCAATTTCCACGTTCGCGCCGTCCAGAGTACCCACGGTCAACGCGCCGTTGAGTGCCAGCTTCATGTTGCCGGTGCCCGAGGCCTCTTTACCGGCCGTGGAGATCTGCTCTGAGACATCCGCCGCCGGGATCAGCAGCTCTGCCGCTGAAACGCAGTAATCCGGCAGGAAGACCACTTTCAGCTTATCGCCCACTTTCGGGTCGTTATTAACCGCTTCTGCCACCTTATTGATAGCAAAGATAATGTTTTTCGCCAGGTAATAACCCGGCGCCGCCTTGGCACCGAACAGGAATACGCGCGGTACGCGATCGGCCTGCGGGTTCTCGCGGATCTCTTTGTACAGCGCCAGAATATGCAGCAAATTCAGGTGCTGACGTTTGTATTCGTGCAGGCGTTTAATCTGGATATCGAACAGCGCGTGCGGGTTGATCTCAATGCCGGTGCGCGCTTTGACAAACTCTGCCAGACGCACTTTGTTCTCCTGCTTGATGGCCCGATACTGCTCGCGGAATTTCGCGTCATCGGCATACTTTTCCAGGTTGATGAGCTGATCAAGATCGTTAGCCCACTCTTTCTGCAAAGTGCTGTCGAGCAGTGCAGAGAGCGCCGGGTTGCACTGCTTGATCCAGCGACGCGGCGTAATGCCGTTGGTCACGTTGTGGAATTTGTTTGGCCACAGCTGGTGATATTCCGGGAACAGGTCTTTCACCACCAGATCGGAGTGCAACGCAGCCACGCCGTTCACCGCAAAGCCACTCACCACGCAGAGATTCGCCATCCGCACCTGTTTGTCATAGACGACCGCCAGCTTCGCCCAGATTGCTTTGTCGCCTGGCCAGGTTTGCTCGACCTGTTTTTTGAAGCGTTTGTTGATCTCGTTAATCAACTGCATATGACGTGGCAGCAGGGTTTTAATCAGCTTCTCATCCCAGCACTCCAGCGCTTCTGGCATCAGGGTGTGGTTGGTGTAAGCAAAGGTCTTACTGGTGATGGCCCAGGCATCGTCCCAGCTCATCTGGTGCTCATCGATCAGCACGCGCAGCAGTTCCGGGATAGCGATCGTCGGGTGAGTGTCGTTCAACTGGATAACTTCGAAATCAGCCAGATCGGCCACGTTACGGCCCGCCAGATGGTGGCGACGCAGAATATCGGCCACTGAACAGGCGCACTGGAAATATTGCTGCATCAGACGCAGTTTTTTACCCGCCAGATGGTTGTCGTTCGGGTAGAGCACTTTTGTCAGTTTGTCGGCGTCGATACCCTGCTGCTCTGCGCGCAGGAAATCACCGTCGTTGAATTTGGTCAGGTTGAACGGGTGAGCGTGTGTCGCTTGCCACAGACGCAGCGGCTGAGCCACGCCGTTACGGTAGCCCAGCACCGGCAGATCCCAGGCCTGGCCGGTGATGGTAAAGCCTGGCTCCCAATGCCCCGCTTTTGTCACTTTACCGCCGATGCCCACCTGCACATCCAGCGCCTCGTTGTGGCGGAACCAGGGATAGCTGCCGCGATGCCAGTCGTCCGGCGCCTCCTTCTGCTGACCATCCGCAAAGGATTGACGGAACAGGCCGTACTGGTAATTCAGACCATAGCCGGTGGCCGACTGGCCAACCGTCGCCATTGAGTCCAGGAAACAGGCAGCCAGACGCCCCAGTCCACCGTTACCCAACGCCGGATCAATCTCCTCTTCGAGCAGATCGGTAAGGTGAATATTGTGGCCTTCAAGCACATCGCTCACCTCCTGGTACCAGCCCAGGTTCAGCAGGTTGTTACCGGTAAGGCGGCCAATCAAAAACTCCATGGAGATATAGTTGACGTGACGCTGCCCTTTAACCGGCTTTGCCGCAGGCTGGGCGTTCAGTAACTCGGCGAGCGCACCGCTAACGGCTTGCCACCACTGGCGAGACGTCATCTCCTCTGCGGCGACTAAACCAAAACGTTGCCACTGACGCGTCAGTGCGGCCTGAAATTGCGCTTTGTTGAAGGTAGGCTGTGACATAGGGAAACGGCATCCTGTAGAAAAAAATAAACACGTTGGTGCTAGTGTGCCTGGCTCATAAACGCTCTTCCTCCTCCTGCCAGGGATTAGCCAGGGAGGAGTACCGGGGATGAGCATCAAAGTGTGATCGTGGCCACTTTATCCACCCGGTTTCGCCCTTCAGCGCTCAAGAAAACAGTCCGAAACGCCGTCTGTCTCAGAAGAGGATGAACGAAATGTCATCAACACAATAAGGTCATCCTTGTGACAATATGTTTTTTAAGGTCGTCAGAAATAGCGCAGGCAAGAAATAATTACTCACGTGAAATAATATTTTTCGACATTAACGTTAAACCAACGTTTTATTTTATAGGGATGACAGTCGCGAAACTTTATTAACTCAGGTGATTGTTAACCTTCGTTTACGGTTTGGCTTGTTAAAGCAGCAGCTTCGGTGCAACCCAGTATCCATGCGCTCTCAAGGCCAATATAAAAGTTCCCTGCCATGCGGTAATATTTTTGTGACAGAGTGCAAATTCAGGCGCATTAAAAACGGTCATAACTTGCAATAAAAGTGTTTCTGGCTGAACTTATGAGCATTAATTACGAAGCGCAAAAAAAATCAAAATTCTCGTTTTCCACACAGTGAAGTGAATACCATGTTGATTCCGTCCAAATTAAGTCGCCCCGTTCGCCTTGACCATACCGTGGTTCGCGAACGGTTACTGGCGAAACTTTCCGGCGCGAACAATTTCCGACTGGCGCTGGTAACGAGCCCTGCGGGCTATGGCAAAACAACGCTCATTTCACAGTGGGCGTCAGATAAAAGCGATCTTGGCTGGTTCTCCCTGGATGAGGGCGATAACCAGCAGGAGCGCTTTGCCAGCTATCTGATCGCTGCCATTCAGCAAGCCACAAACGGCCACTGCGTCACCAGCGAAGTCATGGTGCAAAAGCGCCAGTATGCCAGCCTCTCTTCGCTCTTTTCGCAGCTGTTTATTGAGCTGGCCGAGTGGCACCGTCCGCTGTTCCTGGTCATTGACGATTATCATCTGATCACCAATCCGGTGATCCATGAATCGATGCGCTTCTTCCTGCGCCATCAGCCTGAAAACCTCACCCTGGTGGTGCTGTCGCGCAACCTTCCGCAGTTGGGCATTGCCAACCTGCGCGTTCGCGATCAACTGCTTGAGCTGGGCAGTCAGCAGCTCTCCTTTACCCATCAGGAGGCGAAACAGTTCTTCGACTGCCGCCTGACGTCCCCGATTGAAGCCGCCGAGAGCAGCCGTCTGTGTGACGATGTTGCCGGCTGGGCCACCGCTTTACAGCTTATCGCCCTCTCCGCGCGACAGAACAATAGCCCCACACATCAATCCGCACGGCGTCTGGCAGGCATTAACGCCAGCCACTTGTCAGATTATCTGGTCGACGAAGTGCTCGACAGCGTTGACACCTCCACGCGGCAGTTCCTGCTGAAAAGCTCGCTGCTGCGTTCGATGAACGATGCGCTGATTGTTCGCGTCACCGGTGAAGACAATGGCCAGATGCGACTGGAAGAGATTGAACGTCAGGGGCTGTTCCTGCAACGCATGGACGACTCCGGCGAATGGTTTAGTTACCACCCGCTGTTTGGCAGCTTCCTGCGCCAGCGTTGTCAGTGGGAGCTGGCCACCGAGCTGCCGGCGATCCACCGTGCCGCAGCGGAAAGCTGGATGGCGCAAGGCTTCCCGAGCGAGGCCATCCACCATGCGCTGGCGGCGGGCGATGCCCATATGCTGCGCGATATCCTGCTCAATCACGCCTGGAGCCTGTTCAACCATAGCGAACTGACGCTGCTGGAAGAGTCGTTGCGTGCCCTGCCGTGGGAGAGCCTGCTGGAGAACCCGCGTCTGGTACTGCTACAGGCATGGCTGATGCAGAGCCAGCACCGCTACAGCGAAGTGAATACCCTGCTTGCCCGCGCCGAGCAAGAGATGAAAGGCGATATGGATAGCTCGCTGCACGGCGAGTTTAACGCCCTGCGCGCCCAGGTCGCCATTAACGATGGCGATCAGGAAGAGGCTCAACGCCTGGCGATGGTTGCTCTCGATGAGCTGCCGCTGGCGAACTTCTATAGCCGTATCGTTGCCACCTCGGTGCATGGCGAAGTGCTGCACTGTAAAGGCGATCTCGCCCGCTCGCTGGCGCTGATGCAGCAGACCGAACAGATGGCACGTCGGCACGATGTCTGGCACTACGCGCTGTGGAGCCTGATTCAACAAAGCGAGATTCTGTTTGCCCAGGGCTTTTTACAGGCCGCCTGGGAGTCGCAGGAGAAGGCATTCCAGCTGATCCGCGAGCAGCATCTTGAACAATTACCGATGCACGAATTCCTGCTGCGTATTCGCGCCCAGCTGCTGTGGGCCTGGGCCCGTCTGGATGAAGCAGAAAGCACCGCCCGCCACGGCGTGGAAGTGCTTTCGGCATTCCAGCCACAGCAGCAGCTGCAGTGCCTGGCGCTGCTGGTGCAGTGTTCACTGGCGCGCGGCGATCTGGATAATGCCCGTAACCACCTTAATCGCCTGGAAAACCTGCTTGGCAACGGCCAGTACCATAGCGACTGGGTCTCTAATGCGGATAAAGTGCGGGTGATTTACTGGCAGATGGTGGGTGATAAAAAATCGGCCGCCAACTGGTTACGCCAGACGCCGATGCCAGAATTTGCCAATAATCACTTCCTGCAGAGCCAGTGGCGCAACATCGCCCGGGTGCAGATTTTACTGGGTGATTTCGAACCGGCAGAGATCGTGCTGGAAGAGCTGAACGAAAACGCACGCAGCCTGCGTCTGATTAGCGACCTGAACCGTAACCTGCTATTGCAAAACCAGCTCTACTGGCAGGCAGGTCGTAAAACTGATGCGCAGCGCGTCTTACTGGAAGCGCTGCAGCTGGCTAACCGCACCGGTTTTATCAGTCACTTTGTGATTGAGGGCGAAACCATGGCGCAACAGTTACGTCAGCTGATTCAACTGAACACCCTGCCCGAGCTGGATCAGCATCGTGCGCAGCGTATTCTGCGTGAAATTAACCAGCACCATCGGCACAAATTCGCCCATTTCGATGAGACCTTTGTCGAGCGTCTGCTGACCCATCCGGAAGTGCCTGAGCTTATCCGCACCAGCCCGCTCACCCAGCGTGAATGGCAGGTGCTGGGGTTAATCTACTCGGGATATAGCAATGAGCAGATCGCCGGGGAGCTGGCGGTAGCCGCAACCACTATCAAAACCCATATCCGTAATCTGTACCAGAAACTTGGCGTGGCGCATCGCCAGGATGCAGTACAGCATGCCCAGCAGCTGCTGAAGATGATGGGGTATGGCGTGTAGTTATGCGCGTACAGAAATGAAAATGGCAACCTCGGGTTGTCATGCCATATTCCGCTGAATATGAGGTGAACGGAACAATTCCACCCTGTTTAACCGATCGGCATGACAACCGAAGTTTTCGTGTTGCATTTACCTCAGCACAGCTCAAGCTGCATTTTATGGTCGTTAATCACCTTCAGCACCCCTTCAGGCGGCACCTCATCGGTATAGACCGCATCCACCATGCTGATACTGCCCATATTCACCATCGCGTTACGCCCGAATTTTGAGTGATCGACCACCAGCATGACGTGGCGGGAGTTCTCAATAATGGCGCGCTTGGTACGCACTTCATGGTAATCGAATTCCAGCAGCGAGCCGTCGGTATCAATGCCGCTAATGCCAAGAATGCCGAAGTCGAGGCGGAACTGGGAGATAAAATCGAGTGTCGCTTCGCCAATGATCCCGCCGTCGCGGCTGCGCAACTCTCCCCCGGCGAGGATGATGCGGAAATCCTCTTTCTGCATCAGCGTATTGGCCACGTTCAGGTTGTTCGTCACCACGCGCAGATTCTCATGGTCCAGCAGCGCGTGGGCCACCGCCTCCGGTGTGGTACCGATATCGATAAATAAGGTGGCGCCGTTTGGGATCTGGCTCGCGACCTTACGGGCGATACGCTCTTTTTCTGACGTCTGGGTCGCTTTACGATCATGCCAGGAGGTATTGACCGAGCTGGAGGGGAGCGCCGCACCGCCGTGGTGGCGTAAAATTCGGTTCTGATCGGCCAGGTCGTTCAGGTCACGGCGAATGGTTTGCGGGCTGACGGCGAACTGTTCAACCAGCTCTTCCGTACTGACATACCCCTGCTTTTTCACCAGCTCGATAATGGCATCATGACGTTGTGTCTGTTTCATCAAATATCCCTGCCAGAATTATGTTCGTTTTCGCGCATGCAGCGTATCAGCAAACGCCATCGCCAGCCCAACGGCCAGACCGGCCACGTGTGCACCGTTAGCTATCGCCATTCCGAACAGATCAAACCATCCGGCAATTAACCATATTAACGCAAAGGCAATTAAGCCGCGCTGAAGAAAGATGCCGCTTTCGGGATCACGCTCGCCGCGCAGCCAGACGTAGCCCATCAAGGCGTAAACGACGCCCGAGAGCCCACCGAACCATGGGCCGCTGAATTTATGCTGCACATAGCCGCTCAGCAAGGCGCTGATAAGGGTGATAACAATGAGTTTACCGCTGCCGAGCCGTTTCTCTACGGCACCGCCGAGATACCACCACCACAGCAGGTTAAAGAGAATGTGCAGGAAGGAGAAGTGCATCAGCGCATGGCTGAAGTAGCGCCAGACATCGAACTGCACCGACGGATCATAGGGCCAGGCCAGCAGCACCATCACACTTTGGTCACCTACGACGTTCATGATGATAAACGTCAGGATACAGGCCGCCATCAGCAGCAGCGTGAACGGGCCGGCACGCTCACGCACCGTGGCTAAAAACGGAAAACGGCGGTAGTGCAGCCCGCTACCGGTGTGGCCGGATTGCCAGCTGGCCGCCAGATAGCGCGGGTCGCCCGGGTTTTCCAGAAAGCGCGCCAGCTCGGCATGCACGCGTTCGGCCTGGCTCTCATCTGCCAGCCAGACGTCCGTTTGCGTATGTTGTTGGATAGTCAGGATCACACCCTGCGTCGCCATATAATCGACAAACGCCTGAGCGACGCGCGGGTTGGTAAAAGAGGTAATCATCAGCATTGGCAGCGGTCGCTTATTCCACACAAAGGGGGACAGTATATACCTTAAAACCCAGTGTGCTCGACTTCCGCCGGGAAATGACGGTGCCAGGCGTCGAAACCGCCATCCACGCTGTAGACCGCGTCATAACCCTGTTGCAGCAAGTATTGTGCTGCACCTTTGCTACTGTTGCCGTGATAGCACATCACCATCACCGGGGTATCGAAGTCGTTGTCACGCATGAAATCACTAAGGGAGGCGTTAGTGAGGTGAAACGCACCCGGGGTGTGACCCATGGCAAAGCTTTGCGGGTCGCGAATATCTACCAGTACAGCGGTCCCCTGGTGCATCTTCTGGTGGGCTTCTTCGACATTAATACATTCAAACTGATCCATGCGGCTCTCTTTCGGTTATTCAGGGTAGTGCGAAGTGAGGTAAGGACCCCACTATTTTACCTTCTAGTGTACGTCCTGGCGGCGGGTAAACGCCATTATGTTAGCTGTATCACTCTAAATTGTTTTTTTAATGTTACCAAAGGCGCGTTCCTTTGCTATTATGAGCGATATCGAACATTTTTGAACGTAAGCGAAAGTGCGTGAGGATACGATGGAAACCAAAGATCTGATTGTGATAGGTGGCGGCATCAACGGTGCCGGGATTGCGGCCGATGCCGCTGGCCGTGGTCTGTCGGTATTAATGCTGGAAGCGCAGGATCTCGCTTGCGCAACCTCCTCCGCCAGCTCCAAGTTGATTCACGGCGGCCTGCGCTACCTTGAACACTACGAGTTTCGCCTTGTGAGCGAAGCGCTGGCTGAGCGCGAAGTGTTACTGAAAATGGCCCCTCATCTCGCCATCCCGATGCGCTTCCGCCTGCCTCACCGCCCGCACTTGCGCCCGGCGTGGATGATTCGTATCGGTCTCTTTATGTACGATCATCTGGGTAAACGCACCAGTCTGCCCGGCTCTACCGGTGTGCGTTTTGGCGCAGAATCGGTCCTTAAGCCAGAAATCGTGCGCGGATTCGAATATTCAGACTGCTGGGTCGATGATGCCCGTCTGGTGCTCGCAAACGCGCAAATGGTGGTTCGCAAAAATGGTGAGGTGAAAACCCGCACCCGCGCGACCTCCGCACGCCGCGAGAATGGTCTGTGGATTGTTGAAGCAGAAGATATCGATACCGGCGAGAAGTTCAGCTGGCAAGCGCGCGGGCTGGTTAATGCGACCGGTCCATGGGTGAAACAGTTCTTTGACGACGGCATGAAGCTGCCTTCGCCGTACGGTATTCGCCTTATCAAGGGCAGCCATATCGTCGTGCCTCGCGTGCATACCCAGAAGCAGGCTTATATTCTGCAGAACGAAGACAAGCGCATCGTGTTTGTGATCCCGTGGATGGATGAGTTCTCCATTATTGGTACCACCGACGTGGAGTACAAAGGCGACGCCAAAAATGTCGAAATCGACGAGAGCGAAATCAGCTACTTGTTGAAGGTGTATAACGCGCACTTCAAAAAGCAGCTGGGTCGCGAAGATGTGGTCTGGACTTACTCCGGCGTGCGTCCGCTGTGCGATGACGAATCCGATTCGCCGCAGGCCATCACCCGTGATTACACGCTGGATATTCACGATCAAGACGGTAAGGCGCCGCTGCTCTCCGTGTTTGGCGGTAAGCTCACCACCTACCGTAAGCTGGCGGAACACGCGCTGGAGAAATTGACTCCGTATTACACCGGCATTGGCCCGGCATGGACCAAAGGCGCTACCCTGCCGGGGGGGGATATCGACGGAAACCGGGATGACTACGCGGCAAAACTGCGTCGCCGTTATCCGTTTATCAGCGAATCGCTGGCCCGCCACTATGCCCGTACTTATGGCAGCAACAGCGTCCAGCTCCTCGGCGATGCCAAAGAGATAGCCGATTTGGGCGAGCACTTCGGACATGAGTTTTACGAAGCGGAGCTGCGCTACCTGGTTGAGCACGAGTGGGTGCGCCGTGTAGAGGATGCGCTGTGGCGTCGTACGAAAGAGGGGATGTGGCTGGATGCCGAACAGCAATCGCGCGTGGCGCAGTGGCTGGTCAGAAACGCCCCAAAGCGTGAATTATCGCTTGCGTCCTGATGGGACAGAGCGGGCTGATGCCCTCACCCATTGGGTGAGGGTGAAAAAATGAAAACGGCAACCGATGTTGCCGTTTTGCTTTTACAACCTTACCGGGTCGATATGCCATATAGTCTCGGCATACTCTTTAATCGTCCTGTCTGAAGAGAAATACCCCATATTGGCGATATTGTGCATCGCTTTGGTGGTCCACTCTTCGGGACGGCGATAAAGCTCGTCAACCTTATCCTGACAATCCACATAGCTCCGGTAGTCGGCCAGTACCTGATAGTGGTCACCAAAGTTAATCAGCGAATCCACCAGGTCGCGGTAGCGGCCAGGCTCGTCCGGATTAAAGACCCCGGTGGCGATTTGCGTCAGCACCTGACGAAGCTCTTCATCCTGCTCGTAGTAGTCACGCGGTGAATAGCCCTTCGCCCTTAACGCCTCAACTTCTTCGGTGGTATTGCCGAAGATAAAGATATTCTCTTCACCCACGTGCTCCAGCATCTCGACGTTGGCCCCATCCAGCGTGCCGATAGTCAGCGCACCGTTAAGGGCAAATTTCATGTTACTGGTGCCGGACGCTTCCGTCCCTGCAGTGGAGATCTGCTCAGAGAGATCCGCCGCCGGAATGATCAACTGCGCCAGGCTCACGCTGTAGTTAGGAATGAAGACCACCTTCAGCTTATCGCCAATCTGCGGATCGTTGTTGATCACTTTCGCTACATCGTTGATCAGGTGAATGATGTGCTTCGCCATGTAGTAGGCCGAGGCCGCTTTACCGGCAAAGATGTTGACCCTCGGCACCCAGTTGGCGTCCGGATCGGCCTTGATGCGGTTGTAACGGGTGATCACGTGCAGCACGTTCATGAGCTGGCGTTTGTACTCGTGGATACGTTTAATCTGCACATCGTAGAGCGCTTTCGGGTTCGCGACCACGTTCAGATGCAGCGCCATCCATACCGACAGCCGTTTTTTATTCAGCAATTTGGCGTCACGCACCGCTTTGTTCACGGTCGGGAAGTCGGCATGCTGCTCCAGCTCGCTAAGCTGGCTCAGATCGGTACGCCAGTTGCGGCCAATGTTCGCATCCAGCACCTCAGAGAGCGGCTTATTGGCCAGCGCCAGCCAGCGACGCGGGGTAACACCGTTGGTGACGTTACAGAAACGCATCGGGAAGATTTTGGCAAAATCAGCAAACAGCGACTGCACCATCAGGTTGGAGTGCAGTTCCGACACACCGTTGACCTTATGGCTAATCACCACCGCCAGCCATGCCATACGCACGCGACGGCCATTAGACTCATCGATAATAGAGGTGCGGCTCAGCAGCCCGGTGTCGTTCGGGTACTGTTCCTGAAGCGTTTTCAGGAAGTAGTCATTGATCTCGAAGATAATTTGCAGATGGCGCGGCAGAATTTTGCCCAGCATGTCCACCGGCCAGGTTTCCAGCGCTTCGCTCATCAGCGTGTGGTTGGTGTAGGAGAAGACCTGACAGGTCACCTCAAAGGCATCGTTCCAGCTGAACTTATGTTCGTCGATCAGCAGGCGCATCAGCTCCGGAATCGAGAGTACCGGGTGGGTGTCATTAAGGTGGATGGCGGTCTTCTCCGCCAGATTGTTATAGGTTTTATGCAGCTGGTAGTGGCGGTTCAGAATGTCCTGCACCGTCGCCGACACCAGGAAGTACTCCTGACGCAGGCGCAGCTCACGGCCCGAATAGGTGGAGTCGTCCGGGTAGAGCACGCGTGACACATTCTCCGAGTGGTTTTTATCTTCCACCGCGGCAAAGTAGTCGCCCTGGTTAAATTTACCCAGGTTGATTTCACTACTGGCCTGCGCGTTCCACAGGCGTAGGGTGTTGGTGGCATCGGTGTCGTAACCCGGGATAATCTGGTCATAGGCGACGGCAAGGATCTCTTCGGTTTCAACCCAGCGGGACTTTTTCCCTTCCAGCTGAACGCGGCCGCCGAAGCGCACTTTATAGCGGGTATTGTGGCGCTTGAACTCCCAGGGGTTACCGTATTCGAGCCAATAGTCCGGCGACTCTTTCTGCCGCCCGTCGACGATGTTCTGCTTGAACATGCCGTAATCATAGCGAATACCGTAGCCGCGCCCCGGCAACGCAAGAGTCGCCAGCGAGTCGAGGAAACAGGCCGCCAGGCGCCCCAGCCCCCCGTTGCCGAGACCCGGGTCGTTCTCTTCGTCGATCAACTCTTCTAAATCTAACCCCATCTCTTCCAGCGCGTTTTTTACATCGTCATAAATCCCTAGCGACAACAAGGCGTTGGAGAGGGTGCGGCCAATCAAAAACTCCATCGACAGGTAGTAAACCTGACGTGTCTCTTGCGACAGCTGGGCGCGGTTGGATCGCAGCCAGCGTTCTACCAGGCGGTCGCGCACCGCGAACAAGGTGGCGTTGAGCCACTCGTGTTTATTGGCGATGACCGGATCTTTCCCAATGGTGAACATCAGCTTATAGGCAATGGAGTGCTTTAAAGCCTCTACGCTGAGGGTGGGTGATGCATAAGAAAAAGGTGCATTCATATCTATGATTCCAGCGTTGTTATATCAAGCGTTGATAAAGATCGCGGTAAGACTGCGCCGCAACTTGCCAGCTAAAATCCATCGCCATCGCCTGACGCTGCACAAAACGCCAGAGAGAAGGACGAGACCACAACACGAAAGCACGGCGGATCGCACGCAACAGCGACCAGGCATTACTGTCTTCAAACGCAAAACCGGTGGCGATGCCGTCCGCCAGGTTCTCCAGCGAGGTGTCGGATACCGTATCCGCCAGCCCCCCGGTGCGACGCACCAGCGGCAAGGTGCCGTATTTCAGACCATACAGCTGAGTCAGGCCGCAGGGCTCGAAACGACTCGGCACCAGAATCACGTCCGCACCGCCCATAATGCGATGCGAGAAGGCTTCGTGATAACCAATCTGAACCCCTACCTGCCCCGGATGCTCTGCCGCAGCGGCCAGGAAGCCCTCCTGCAACACCGGATCGCCCGCCCCCAGTAGCGCCAGTTGCCCGCCTTGCTCCAGCAGGCCTGGCAAGGCTTCCAGCACCAGATCCAACCCTTTCTGGCTGGTCAGACGGCTGACGACCGCGAACAGCGGGACTTTGTCGTTAACCTTCAGCCCCATTGCTATCTGCAGCTGGCGCTTGTTTTCGGCCTTATCTTCAACCGAATCCCGGTTGTAGCGCGAGGCCAGCAGCAGGTCTGTTTCCGGACTCCAGATCTTCTCATCCACGCCGTTAAGAATGCCCGATAAGCGCCCTTCACGGTGGCGCTGGGTCAGCAATCCTTCCATACCGTAGCCAAACTGCGCTTCGGTAATTTCCCGCGCGTAGGTCGGACTCACCGCCGTAATGTGATCGGCGTAATAGAGGCCGGCCTTCAGGAAAGAGATCTGGCCGTTGAACTCCAGCCCGTGCATGTTAAAGAATGACCATGGCAGTTCGATGTCATCCATGTGCTGCGCATAAAACATGCCCTGATAAGCCAGGTTGTGTACCGTAAACACCGACTTTGCCGGACGCCCTCGCGCCGCCAGATAGGCAGGCGCTAGCCCGGCATGCCAGTCGTGCGCATGAACCACATCCGGGTGCCAGAAAGGATCCAGGCCGCAGGCCATTTCACAGCCTACCCAACCCAGCAGCGCAAAACGCAGCACGTTGTCGGTATAGGCAAATAAGTTAGTGTCGTGATACGGGCTTCCAGGTCGGTCATACAGGTGTGGCGCATCAATCAGATAGATACCCACGCCGTTGTAATGCCCGAACAGCAGTGTGATACGCCCGGCAAACGTCTCCCGGCGGCTCACCACCTGTGCATCAGGTATGCCGCGACGGATGTCTGGAAAAGCGGGCAGCAGCACGCGCGTATCAACACCACCGGCAATTTGCGCAGCCGGTAAAGCACCAATAACATCCGCCAGCCCGCCCGTTTTCAATAATGGGAACATCTCCGAACATACATGTAAGACCTGCATTATCGCTCCTGTTTGACCTGCAGTTTGCGCAGCATTTCACGCGTAACCAATACAATGCCTTCTTCTGAGCGGTAGAAACGACGCGCGTCCTCTTCCGCGTTCTCACCAATCACCATCCCTTCCGGAATGACGCAGGCACGGTCTATAACACAGCGGCGCAAACGGCATGAGCGCCCTACCCACACATCCGGCAGCAGTACCGCCGAATCGATATTACAGAATGAGTTCACCCGTACTCGCGGGAAGAGAACGGACTGCACCACCACGGAGCCGGAAATAATACAGCCGCCAGAAACCAGCGAGTTCAGCGTCATACCGTGGCTACCGGAACGGTCCTGCACAAACTTCGCGGGCGGCAGCGACTCCATATGGGTGCGGATCGGCCAGTTCTGGTCGTACATATCCAGCTCCGGCGTAACGGAGGCCAGATCCAGGTTCGCCTTCCAGTAGGCTTCCAGCGTTCCCACATCGCGCCAGTAAGGCTCTGAGGCCGGATCGGACTGAACGCAGGAGAGCGGGAAAGGATGTGCATAGGCCATGCCAGATTTCGTGACCTTCGGAATAATGTCCTTCCCAAAGTCATGGCTGGACTGCTCGTCATTGTCGTCCTCTTCCAGCAGCTGGTAGAGGTAGTCGGCGTCAAAGACGTAGATGCCCATACTGGCCAGGGAACGATCGGGGTTACCGGGCATGGCGGGCGGATTGGCAGGTTTCTCGACAAAATCGATCACTTTGTCGTGTTCATCCACGGCCATAACGCCAAAGGCGGTTGCCTCGGCAATGGGCACCGGCAAGCACGCCACGGTGCAACGTGCACCCTTTTCAACGTGATCGATGAGCATGCGCGAGTAGTCTTGCTTGTAGATGTGGTCCCCGGCGAGGATCACCACATACTCCGCATCGTAGCGACGAATGATATCCAGGTTCTGGGTGACCGCATCCGCTGTACCGCGGTACCAGTTTTCACCATGCACACGTTGCTGGGCAGGCAACAGATCGACAAACTCGTTCATCTCCTCACTGAAGAACGACCAGCCGCGCTGAATATGTTGCACCAGCGTGTGGGACTGGTACTGAGTGATCACGCCAATACGGCGAATACCTGAGTTAAGGCAGTTTGAAAGTGCAAAGTCGATAATACGGAACTTGCCGCCAAAGTGGACGGCGGGTTTGGCACGCGTGATTGTTAAATCTTTTAAACGGGTACCGCGACCACCAGCAAGAATCAGGGCTACAGATTTTAATGGCAGTTGACGCGCTAGCATTAATGGATCGTTCTTATCTAACCTAACCATGACTAACTCCTTTTTTATCATTTCTGGAATACGCACACTCCGTGCGCAGGCCCATGCCAGACGGCCATCACCACCGGGTTGTCCTCACCGGCAAAGGGGGGAATAGCTCGCCACTCCCCATCAGGTAAAACCATTTCTGCTACTTCAGTGGTCGCGTTTAGCGTAATCAGCCATCGCTCTGAAAGCAGGATCTGCAGACGTGGAACGCCCCACTGCCACTCTTGCGCACTTAAAGGTTGCGCTTTGCTATTGAGCCAACGAACGTTGCCGTCACCCTCTTCCCACCACCGATCGGCCGTGAGTGCCGGGATTTGCTGGCGCAGGTGAATCAGCGCAGCAGCGAAGTTGGTTAGCCCGGTATTTGCCTCGTCCCAGGCAAGCCAGGTGAGTTCGTTATCCTGGCAATATGCATTGTTGTTGCCATGCTGGCTGTGGCCGTGTTCATCTCCGGCCAGCAGCATCGGTGTACCTTGCGAAAGCAGTAGCGTGGTCAGTAGCGCATGCACGCTGGCCCGCCGACGCTCAATCACATCCTGACTGCCCCCTAAACCTTCTATACCATGATTAAAGCTATGGTTATTGTTGGTTCCGTCGCGATTCTCTTCGCCGTTGGCCTCGTTATGTTTTTGGTCATAACAGACGCAATCACGCAGGGTAAAACCGTCATGCGCCGTGACCAGGTTGATCGAGGCCGACGGCAACCGCCCGCTGCGTTTAAACAGATCGCTGGAGGCGGCAAATCGTCCGGCTACGTCACCGAGCGACAGGTTACGCGTGAGCCAGAACCGGCGGGCTGCATCGCGAAAGTGGTCATTCCACTCGGCAAAGGGGGGCGGGAAATTTCCCACCTGATAACCCCCTTCACCAATGTCCCATGGCTCGGCTATCAGCTTGACGCGAGAGAGCAGCGGACAATTTTTTATAGCCTCAAACAACGGCGCCTGCTGGCTAAACGTCGGCGTGCGTCCGATAACGGAGGCTAAATCAAAACGAAAACCGTCCACATGGAAGGTCTCGACCCAGTATTTCAGGCACGCATACGCATACTGCATGACTGCCGGGTGGCTAAGATTCAGCGTGTTACCGCATCCGGTCCAGTTGTGATAATCGCCATCCTCTCTGATCCAATAATAGCTACGGTTATCAATTCCGCGCAGGGAGAACGTCGGTCCCTCATAATCCAGCTCCGCGCTGTGGTTCAATACCACGTCGAGGATGACCTCGATTCCCGCCGCATGTAGCGCTTTAACCGCATCGCGAAACTCATCCCGGGCTTGATCGGGATGCGCAGCATAGCGCGGGCTGAGGGCAAACATTGCCATGGGGTTGTAGCCCCAGTAGTTGCTTAACCCCAGCCGTTGCAGACGCGGCTCGTAGGCGTAATGGGCGACAGGCAACAGTTCCAGCGCCGTAATGCCCAGATGTTTGAAATAGCGAATCATGGCCGGATGGCCGAGCGCTTTATAGGTGCCGCGCATCTCCGCCGGAATGGCCGGATGTTTGAAGGTAAGCCCTTTGACGTGGGCTTCATAAATGACCGTCTTGCCCCAGGGCGTCGCGGGAGGTGAATCGTCTTCCCAGTCGTAACGGTCGGCGATCACTACCCCTTTGGGCGCGGCGGGCGCACTGTCGCGGCTATCGGGTTGATCCAGACCGCCGCACAGCAGACCGGTATCCCGCAGCTCGCCCTCCACCTGAAGGGCATAAGGGTCGAGCAACAGTTTCGCCGGGTTAAAGCGGTGTCCGTTAGCCGGATCCCAGGGGCCATGCACCCGATAGCCATAACGCAGACCCGGTTTGACGCCGTCGAGGTAGCCGTGCCAGACCTCACCGGTACGGCCAGGGAGATCGAATCGTTGCTCATTCCCGTGGGGATCAAACACGCAGAGTTCGACCCGCTCCGCATGAGCGGAGAAAAGGGTAAAATTTACCCCCTTACCGTCAAAGCTTGCGCCGAGCGGTTCGGCCTGGCCTGCGCTGAGCTGGGTCATTCACCCTCCCTGACCAGCCAGATGGTAGACAATGGCGGCAGCGTCACGCTGAGGGAGTGAGAACGACCGTGGCTTTCGTGCTCATCGCTTTGCACCAGCCCACCGTTTCCGGCATTGCTGCCGTGGTAGTGCACAGAGTCGGTGTTGAGTATTTCACGCCACTTGCCCGGCTGGTTGATGCCAAACCGATAATTATGGCGCGGCACCGGGGTGAAGTTACTGGCAACGATAATCTCATTCCCGGCTTTATCACGACGCACAAAGACGAAGATTGAGCGCTCGTGATCGTCCACCACCAGCCACTCGAAGCCGTAGGTGTCGAAATCCAGTTCATGCAGTGCTTTGTGGTAACGGTAGGTCAGGTTAAGGTCGCGCACGAGGCGCTGTACGCCGTGGTGCCAGTTGTCGCCCCCTTCCAGCAGATGCCAGTCAAGGCTGGCGTCGTGGTTCCACTCTCGTCCCTGGGCGAATTCATTCCCCATGAACAGCAGCTTTTTACCCGGGAAGGCGAACATCCAGCCGTAGTAGGCGCGCAGATTGGCGAACTTCTGCCACGCATCGCCCGGCATCCGATCAAGGATCGATTTTTTGCCATGCACGACTTCATCGTGTGAGAGCGGCAGAACGAAGTTCTCGGTGCCGTTATAGAGCATGCCAAAGGTGAGTTTGTCGTGGTGATACTGACGATGCACCGGATCCAGCTTCATATAATCCAGCGTGTCGTGCATCCAGCCAAGGTTCCACTTATACCAGAAGCCCAGCCCCCCCATTGACGGTGGACGAGAGACGCCTGGGAAATCGGTAGACTCCTCGGCCATGGTTACCGCGCCAGGTACCTGCTCGCCGAGAATACGGTTCGTGCTGCGCAGGAAGTCTATGGCCTCCAGGTTTTCGCGCCCGCCGAACTCATTCGGGATCCACTCTCCCTCTTTACGGCTATAGTCGCGATAGATCATGGATGCCACCGCATCCACGCGCAGAGCGTCGATGCCAAAGCGTTCAATCCAGTAAAGAGCGTTACCCACCAGATAGTTGGTCACTTCACGACGGCCATAGTTGTAAATCAGGGTATTCCAGTCCTGATGATAACCTTCGCGCGGATCGCTGTGCTCATACAGGTTGGTGCCGTCGAACTCAGAGAGACTAAAGTCATCCGACGGGAAGTGGCCTGGCACCCAGTCCAGAATCACGTTCAGACCGGCCGCATGCGCGGCGTCGATGAAGTAGCGGAAGTCGTCACGGGTCCCGAAGCGGCGGGTCGGGGCATAGAGTCCAGTGGGCTGATAGCCCCAGCTTCCATCGAAGGGGTGTTCGTTAATCGGGAGCAGTTCCAGATGGGTAAAGCCCATCCACTTCGCATAGGGGACCAGTTGGTCAGCCAGCTCACGATAGCTCAGCCAAAAATTGTTGTCCGTATGACGGCGCCAGGAGCCGAGATGCACTTCATAAATGGAAATGGGCTGATCGAACTGGTTGGCCTTGACGCGCGCTTCGCTCATGGCGATCTTCTCTGGCAGGCCGCAGATCATCGAGGCCGTATCCGGACGCATCTGCGCCTCAAAGGCATAGGGATCCGCTTTAATGCGCAGCTGTCCGTGGGCATCGACCAGCTCAAATTTATACAGTTGTCCGGTGTGCGCGCCGGGGATAAACAGCTCCCAAATACCGGTTTCACGGCGCAGGCGCATCGGGTGGCGGCGGCCATCCCAGTAGTTGAACTGACCCACGACCGAAACACGACGCGCATTAGGCGCCCAGACGCTGAATCGGGTACCGGTGATGCCGTCCATCGTATCGGCATGGGCACCCAGGGTTTCATAAGGACGCAGGTGCGTACCTTCAGAGAGGAGCCAGGCATCCATCTCCTGCAGAAGCGGGCCGAAGCTGTAAGGATCGTCAATCAGGTTTTGCTGACCATGCCAGAGTACGGCAAGCTGGTAGCGGAAGGGATTTTTACGGCGGGGCATAATGCCCGAGAAGAAACCACGTGAGTCAAGGCACTCCAGTTTGCCCACTTTGCGGCCCGTTTTGGGTTCGATGACCCAGACTTCCGTCGCGTCAGGTAACAGCGCGCGGACTTCCAGTCCGGCCTCTGTACGGTGCATGCCAAGTACAGAAAAGGGGTCCGCAAAATGACCCGTAATAAGCGCATTAATCACGTCTCTATCAATACGAACGGACATGGTGTTCATCCTGTTTTTTTTGTTGTCGGCCCTGGCGTGCTAAGGGTTCGACCTTATTGTGACCTGAATGGAACAGCACATTGTGCATCCTCTCTGTTCCACCCATCCTCCAGGCTGGATGCCACGCATCCAACTTAAAGCATAGCCAACGCTTTATATGACTCCCGATAAATAATGACTCATCTGCGTTTTACTCCGTGTATTACGCAAAAAAAGGGGTGTCTAAGCACCCCTGAGATTTAACAAATTATTACGCCAGCTGGCGAAGCATCCTGCGAAGCGGCTCGGCGGCCCCCCACAGCAGTTGGTCGCCAACGGTGAAGGCAGAGAGATACTCCGGCCCCATATTGAGTTTACGCAGGCGCCCTACCGGGGTAGAGAGCGTGCCGGTGACCGCCGCCGGGGTCAGTTCGCGCATCGTGATGTCGCGATCGTTTGGCACAACTTTTGCCCACGGATTGTGCGCAGCCAGCAGCTCTTCCACGGTCGGAATAGACACATCTTTTTTCAGTTTAAGGGTGAATGCCTGGCTGTGGCAGCGCAGCGCGCCAACGCGCACGCAGAGGCCATCGACCGGGATCGCGGAAGCGGTATTGAGAATTTTGTTGGTCTCAGCCTGGCCTTTCCACTCTTCACGGCTCTGGCCGTTGTCGAGCTGTTTGTCGATCCACGGAATCAGGCTACCCGCCAGCGGTACGCCGAAGTTATCAACCGGCAGCTCGCCACTGCGGGAGAGCTGAGTCACTTTACGTTCGATATCCAGAATGGCCGATGCCGGATTCGCCAGCTCGTCTGCCACGTGATGATGTAGCTGGCCCATCTGCGCCAGCAGTTCACGCATGTGACGCGCCCCGCCGCCGGAGGCTGCCTGATAAGTTGCCACGGAAACCCACTCCACCAGGTCCTGTGCGAACAGGCCGCCCAGCGACATCAGCATCAGGCTAACGGTGCAGTTCCCGCCAACAAAGGTTTTCACCCCTTTGTTCAGGCCGTCGGTGATAACATCCTGGTTGACCGGGTCGAGAATGATGATGGCGTCATCTTTCATGCGCAGTGAAGAGGCTGCATCAATCCAGTAGCCCTGCCAGCCGCTTTCACGCAGCTTTGGATAGATTTCGTTGGTATAATCGCCGCCCTGGCAGGTGACTATAATGTCGAGTGCCTTCAGCGCTTCCAGATCGAAAGCATCCTGCAACGTACCAGTGCTACCGCCGAAAGAAGGCGCAGCCTGGCCGAGCTGGGAAGTTGAGAAGAAGACCGGGCGGATGGCGTCAAAGTCGCGCTCTTCAACCATGCGTTGCATGAGTACAGAGCCGACCATACCGCGCCAGCCGATGAAACCAACGTTTTTCATAGCGTATTTTTCCTGCAGAGGTGTGTGCTGAGTGTGCCGAACCAGATTCCAACTGGCTCCAGCCTTCACATTACAAAATGCAGCCAAAGTCGCAAGCGAAATTAATCGATGATTGCGCTGCAATCAGTAATACCACTTATTACGATAATAACCATAGGGATTCAGGGGATAAATAATAATGACTGAAATAATTTCCGCGGCGGTTCTTTTAATCCTGATTATGGACCCCCTGGGGAACTTGCCCATCTTTATGTCGGTGCTGAAACACACCGAGCCGAAGCGCCGGCGGGCGATCATGATCCGCGAGCTGCTCATCGCGCTGCTGGTGATGTTTATCTTCCTGTTTGCCGGGGAAAAGATCCTCGCCTTCCTTAACTTGCGCGCCGAGACCGTCTCTATTTCCGGCGGAATTATTCTGTTCCTGATTGCTATCAAGATGATTTTCCCGAGCGCGGAAGGCAGCAGCAGTGGTCTGCCTGCCGGTGAGGAGCCATTTATCGTACCGCTGGCCATCCCGCTGGTGGCCGGCCCGACCATTCTGGCCACGCTGATGCTGCTGTCGCATCAATACCCAAATCAGATGAGCCACCTGGTGATTGCCCTGCTGATTGCCTGGGGCGGCACCTTTATTATTCTGCTGCAGTCGTCGCTGTTTTTGCGTCTGCTGGGCGAGAAAGGGGTAAATGCTCTGGAGCGCCTGATGGGGTTGATCCTGGTAATGATGGCAACCCAGATGTTCCTCGACGGGATCCGGGCGTGGATGAAGGGCTAGAATGTGTGCTCCCTCTCCCTGTGGGAGAGGGCTTGGGTGAGGGCACCAGACCGCACTGTTGCCCCCTCTCCCTCTGGGAGAGGGCTGGTGTGAGGGCACCAGACCGCACTATTGCCCCCTCTCCCTCTGGGAGAGGGCTGGGGTGAGGGCAACAGACCGCACTATTGCTCCTTCTCCCTCTGGGAGAGGGCTGGGGTGAGGGCTACAGACCGCACTATTGCCCCCTCTCCCAGAGGGAGAGGGCTGGGGTGAGGGCAACAGACCGCACCATCAAAAATAATCCTGCGTTTTGCGAGCCGCCTTCCAGAGCCTCTCTTGCCACCCGTTCAGCAAAGCAGTATCGTCTCGCCACGCCTGCAAAATCAGGCGTCAGGGTTGGTCCCCTGTTATCCTCATCCGTGATAAATAACGTTTTTATCGCGTGGCCAGTTACACCTCAATGGTGGGCTGGACGGTGGCGCCATAAGGCGCGCCGGTAGCTGATGAGGCCGGTAGGACCAACGCCGTTCAGTCCGCCACCAGTGAGGTTGGTCCCTCTTTTGGCGGCCCATTCAACTCATCAGAGGCTGTCTTATGACTACTACCCCAGGCTTTTCTCACGCTTTATTCACAACTGCGTTCGATCACACCACCGATTTCACCGACCTGGCAGACAACTGCGAGCGATTCGTAGATGTGCTGGTTGAGTGTGAAGACCCGGCACAAAAGATGGCGCTGTGTGGGCGGCTCGCAGCCTGCCTTACTCTGCTCCAGCCCATGCTGCTTGATCCTGTGCCGGAACATTTGAAAGCAAGTCTGACGGTGGATGACCTGCCGCTGGAGGCGCCGCGCTGGCTGCGCACGGAGAACGGTGCCGTACTGCTGTAGAAGCTTGCGCTACCGGGGCTGCGGTTTTTTTGGGGGGGTTCGGGTCGGGTATGGCGAAGCTGCCGCCTGACAAAATAGCACCTCTGCGGCCTGATGCCCTCACCCCGGCCCTCTCCCACAGGGAGAGGGGGAAAACCAGAGTCAGCCCGGCGGTTGGATACCCTCTCCCACAGGGAGAGGGGGAAAACAAGGGTCAGCTCAGCAGTGAAAACGCAATCATCCCGACAATCGCGCCTGTGGTGCCGAGAATCGTCTCCATCAGCGTCCAGGTCTTCAGGGTTTGCGCTTCGGTGGCGCCGGTAAATTTACCGAACAGCCAGAAGCCGGCATCATTCACGTGTGAAACCACAATTGACCCACCCGCGATACAGATAGAGAGCGCCGCCATCTGCGCACCGGAGTAGTTCAGCTGTTCAATCACCGGCATCACCAGCCCCACGGCGGTTAAACACGCCACGGTAGCAGAGCCCTGAATGATACGTACCGCTGCCGCCAGCACGAAGCAGGTCACCGCAATCGGCAGCCCCATGCCGGTTAACGCCTCACCGAGCGCGGGGCCGACGCCGGAATCCACCAGTACCTGCTTGAACACCCCACCGGCACCGATCACCAGCAGGATAATCCCCGCAGGTTGCAGCGCCGCGCCGCAGATCCCCATCACCCTGTCTTTCGGCATGCCCTGACGCATCGCCAGGCCGTAAATTGCCACCAGACACGCTACCAGGATCGCCGTGAACGGGTGGCCGATAAACTCGAACCACTCGTAGGCGGTAGAGCCTTCCGGCACGAAACGTGCGGCGATGGTCTTCAGGCCCACCAGCACCAGCGGCAGCAGTATCAGCGCCAGGCTGAAGCCGAAGGAGGGCATTTTGCCTTCGCCCAGGTGCGGCTCGGTGATGTCGTCAGGAATATGAAGTTCAACGTAGCGGCTAATGAAGTTGCCCCACAGCGGGCCAGCAATAATCATTCCCGGGATAGCGGCGCAGAGGCCAATCAGGATCATCCAGCCAAAGTCAGCGTGCATCTGCGAGGCCAACAGCATCGGCGCGGGCCCAGGCAGCAGGAATGCCGCCGCTGCCGCCACCCCCGCAAACAGCGGAATGACCAGCTTCACAAGATTGGTACCGGTATGGCGCGCCATGGAGAATGCCACGCTTATCAGCAGCACAACGGCCACTTCAAAGAACAGCGGCAGGGCGCAAATCAGACCGGCCAGGCCAATGGCATAATGTGCGCGGCTATGGCCGAACGATTTCAGCATCTTGACGGCAATCTGATCGACCGCGCCCGTTTCATGCAGAATCTTGCCAAACATCGCGCCCAGTGCGACCACTATCGCCAGAAAGCCCAGCGTGCCGCCCATCCCTTTTTCCATTGTCGCTGCGATCTTGTCGAGCGGCATACCGGAAAAGAGACCTGCACCAATAGACACCACCATCAATGCCACGAAAGCGTGCATACGCGCTTTCATGACCAAAAACAGCAGCAGCAAAACGGAGCCCACTGCTGTCAAAACAAGCGTTAAAGTACTCAAAACTTACTGCCTTTTATTAATAACCTCGATGGTGCTTGCTACCACACCGTCCAGCGGCTGATCGATATCAACCACTAATACATCTTGCTCGTCCGCACCCGGCTCTTGCAGAGCTTCAAACTGGGTGACCAGCATCTGGGTTTTGAAGAAGTGACCTTTACGCGCCTTCAGACGGCTTTCAATCACCGCAAAATCGCCCTTCAGATAGATGAAAGAGAGATTCGGGTTACCGTCACGCAACAGGTCGCGGTAGGTTTTTTTCAGCGCAGAGCAGACAATCAGCGACACTTTATTGGTGCGCTGCATGGCAAAGGCGGCGTCATTCAGCGCCTGCAGCCAGGGCTTACGATCGTCGTCGTTCAGCGGCTCGCCGGCGGCCATTTTCGTGATATTGCTGCGCGGATGGAGGAAGTCACCATCAAGAAACGCAGCATGGAGTTGATGCGCCACTTCGCTGGCCACCGCAGATTTACCGCTACCGGAAACGCCCATCAGGACGTATACGTGGTGATCGTGGTTAGTCGTGCTCAAAGGGAGTCCCTCGGTCAATTGTTACGGGTAACTGTTATCGGTAACATTGTCCTGCCGGGGCTATGGAGAAGCAATATCCAAAGGTGCGAGAAATGAATAAGTGTGAGCTACTTCAAATTTGTCACACTAAATGGATCCACCCGGTGACAAGGTGAAACCTAAATCTAACATTTTCGGCGTCACCGCTTCCCCACGAATACGCGCCAGCAGACGTTCTGCACCGATGCGGCCCATACGCTCGCGCGGTGTTAGCACGCTCGCCAGACGCGGCTCCATCACCTGGCCGATGTCGTGGCCGTGGAAACCGGCAATGGCCATATCTTGCGGAATTTTTAACCCCAGGCGCTGGCATTCGAAGGCCGCGCCAACCGCAAGGTCATCGTTCGTGCAGAAGATACCGTCGAGCTGCGGATACTCGCGACGTGCCTGACGCATCAGTTCAATACCGGACGTGTATGAGGATGATTGTTCCACCATCACGCTGTAGGGCGTTAAACCGGCATCGAGCATCGCCTGCTCATATCCCTTCTGTTTGATGATAGTACGTTCATCCAGACGTGCGCCAAGATAGGCGACATGACGATGACCACGGGCAATAATGGCTGCGGTCATCTGCCGGGCCGCTTCAAAGTTATCGAAGCCAACGGCAATATCGAGACACGGCGACTGGCTGTCCATCAGCTCCACCACCGGGATACCCGCCACTTCAATCATTTTAAGGGTACGCGGAGTGTGAGTACGTTCCGTTAAAATCAGGCCGTCGATGTTCCAGGAAAGCATGGATTCAAGACGCTCTTCTTCCAGTTCCGGTTTATACCCATAGTGCGCAAGCATGGTCTGATAACCAAAGGCATCCGTCACGCTTTCAATACCGCGTAAGACTTCGGCAAACACCTGGTTAGTTAAGGAAGGTAACAGGACACCCACCGCGCGGCTGGTGGCATTCGACAGAATATCGGGTGCGCGATTGGGGATATAGCCCAGTTCATCCAGAGCAGCGGCAATCTTGCCACGCAACGCCACGGAAACCTGTTCCGGGTTACGTAAAAAGCGGCTGACCGTCATTTTGGTCACACCGACGCGATCGGCGACATCCTGAAGTACGGGGCGTTTCTTTTTCATCGTCCTGAGAAATCGGTAGGGAAAGATTCCTTCAGTTTATCACGGACAAAGCTCAACCTTCCCCGTTTAAAGGGAAGGTTGAGTAATTATTTATACCGGTGGCAGATCGAACAGCAAGATTTCACTTTCGCTGTCGGCATGCACAGAGAGTGCCTGCTCATCCCAGATAGCCAGGCCATCGGCCGTGGTCGCTTTGGTGCCGTTGATAGACACTTCGCCTTTCACCACCTGGATCCAGACGCGGCGGTTAGCAGCAATCTGATGAACAGACTGTTCGTCTTTCGCCAGCGCCCAGCGGTACAGCTCCATATCCTGATGCACTTTCAAAGACCCGTCACGCGCATCCGGAGAGAGCACCAGCTGTTTGCCCTGCTCTGCATCAAAGCGGCGCTGTTCATAGCGTGGCGTGATGCCGGTTGTTTCTGGAATGATCCAGATTTGATACAGGTGCAGTTTGTCTGTTTTGCTCGGGTTGTACTCCGAGTGACGCACGCCGGTACCCGCGCTCATAATCTGGAACTCACCTGCCGGAACCTGCTCTTTGTTGCCCATGCTGTCCTGATGCTCTACCGCCCCTTCCAGCACATAGGTCAGGATCTCCATGTCTTTATGCGGGTGGGTACCGAAGCCCTGGCCTGCATCAATCACGTCATCGTTAATCACCCGCAGTGCCGAGAAGCCCATAAAGTTCGGGTCATAATAATCGGCAAACGAGAAGGTGTGCCATGAGTCCAGCCAGCCATGATTTGCGTGACCACGTTCGTTAGCTTTGCGTAAGAAGATCATCTGTTTTTACCCCAGTTCGTTTCGATGGAGTAAGTGTGGACGCAATCGACCTGGGATCATAGAGGGTGAAAATTGACTCCTCTGTTCAAAATCATTGAACAAGAACAAAGGAGCCAGAACTGCTTATTTGGCGAGGGTTACCGTGGAGGGTGATGCCTGCTCGAAGGCCCGTTCCAGGATTTCAAGATTGGTGAGAACTTCAGTTTCCTTGACGTAATTCGGCACGCCATTGCTGAGGGTGTCATACAGCGCATCGTAGACCCGACCGTAGTCCCCGATTTCCGGCGCAAGCGTCTCTTTTACCGTCTCGCCCGCCTCGTTGACATACTCCAGCACCCCTACGGAGTCATCCGCCGCAAAGCCCGCTTCGCCCGGCATGATATTGGCCTTCAGGCTGGTCTCCTGTTGGTCGATGCCGTATTTGATAAACGAGCCCCGGGTGCCGTGCACGATAAATTTCGGGTAGTCGATTTTCACCAGATGGCTGGTTTTGACGATGGCTTTCAGGTCACCGTAGAACAGCTGAGCCTCGAAGGTGTCATCCGGGTTGGCTTTGTTGCGCAGGCTGCGGATGTCATAGGCCACATGATCCGGGCGGCCAAACAGGGAGATGATCTGGTCCATGGTGTGTACGCCCAGACCGTAAAACGAGCCGTCCTGCGGCAGGCCAGGTTTGGTCTCTACGATCGGGCGGTAGTAATCGAAGTGGCTTTCAATTTCGACAATGTCACCCAGCTTGCCGCTCTCAATCGCCTTCTTCGCGGTCAGGAAGCAGCTGTCGAAGCGGCGGTTCTGATACGGCGTGACGGTCAGCCCTTTGCTGTTTGCCAGCGCGAACAGCTCTTTTGCTTCCGCAATGGTCGGGGTGAAGGGTTTTTCCACCAGCACGTTTTTACCCGCTTCCAGCGCACGCTTCGCGTAATCAAAGTGGCTATCCGCATGGGTGCAGACAATCACCAGTTTGACCTGCGGATCCGTTAGCACTTCATCGAGATCGCTGGTGAAGTGGATATGAGAATATTGCGGGGCCTGCTCTTCGGGCTTTGCGCTGCGGCGAAAGATATGGGCGACATGCCAACTCTCTTTCCGGTTAAGAACGTAAGGCAGATGATACCGGGTGGTGCTTTTACCAAAGCCAATAAAGGCGCAATGTAATGTCATCATGTTGTCCTGATTCAGAAAACTGCTTTAACCATAGCGCAACCCGCGGGTGAATTTAATCAGACCGCTTCACCCTTTCACGATCCCATGCGCTTAAACGCGTTAACAGAGCGGCTAATAGCAGGCTTTGTCCATTCCTAAAATGCAGGCAACAGCTTGACCTGGAGAGATCGAATCCCGATAAATACTAGCCAAAACCACATGGTCGCTAAGGGAGTAGCTACGCATATGGCTGGCAATTATTTCGCGTTAAATATCGCGCTGGTTTTCTGGTTTCTCACACTGATTTGCTGGACCTTATCAGCCACCCTGCCGGCGCAGATATTCGGCGCGCTCTCCTTACTCCACTTCACTATCCACGCTTTTTCTAATCAGGTTAATCGTATGTTTAAGAAGAAAAAATCCGAAGAGATCGAACAGCCCGTTATCTCCCGTCCCGCCCCCGTTGAAGTTCGTGAAAAAGAGCCGACCGCGACGGAGAAACAGGCCACCACGGTTATCGCCAGCGACGTCTGCTTTGAGGGAAATATCGTGGCCGGCGGCCACGTCTATATTCACGGCACGCTGAAAGGCAATGTTGATGCTAAAGAGAACCTGATCAAGGTGATGCGTGGCGGCGTGATTGAAGGGAATATTAGCTGCCGTGAGCTGATCATTGACGGCAGCGTAAACGGCCAGTGCACCTGCGACATCGTGGATATTTGCGAGAATGGTCATGTCACCGGCACCCTCACCTACCGCACGCTGGCGGTGAAAAAAGGCGGTACTTTCTCTGGCCAGGCGGAAGTGATGCCCCTGAAGATTGAGAAGACCAACGTGGTGGGATTGACGCCAGAGGTGGCTGAAAACGCGGTTGAGGCAAAATCGCAGGCAAAAAAAAGCCAGCACGCGGCTGGCTAAAGTAATACTGGAAGCAATGTGAGCAATGTCGTGCTTTCAGGTTCCCGTAGTGGTCTTCCTGAATGCAGAGCAATAATAATCATTCTCATTCGCACTTGTCCAATACTTTTTGCAAAAAAGGTGGGTTGACTCAAATTTTAAAGTCACTGATGTTAAAGAGGACATTAACCTACAGAGGAAGAAGGAATGAGTGAGATAGTGATACGCCACATTGAAGCCAGCGATGCCGCCGCATTACGCGAGATCATGACGCATCCGGAGGTGTATCAAGATACGCTACAACTTCCTCACCCCTCTCTGGAGATGTGGCAAGAACGCGTGGCCGCCAGGCCGGGCAGGCGCCATCTCGTCGCCTGTCTGGAAGAGCGCGTGGTGGGGCATATGGCACTGGATGTAATGGAAAATCCACGCCGTAGTCATGTTGCAACCTTCGGCATCAGCGTCGCCGCGGATATGCAGGGACGGGGTGTAGGTCGCCGTCTGATGAGCGAGATGGTTAACCTGTGTGATAACTGGTTACGCATTGAACGTATTGAACTGACGGTGTTTGCCGATAATCCCGCCGCCGTCGCGCTCTATAAAAGTTTCGGTTTTGAAATTGAAGGGACCGGCAAGAAATTTGCCCTGCGCAACGGCGAGTATGTGGATGCCTATTATATGGCGCGGATGAAGTAAGCCTCCCCCCTCACCCCGGCCCTCTCCCCAAAGGGGCGAGGGGGAAAAGACCGCACCGGGCAAATACTCTCCCTATAGGTGCAGACCGCACCGGGCAATCCCCTCTCCCTTAGGGAGAGGGTTAGGGTGAGGGGAAAACATCAATATCCCGCCGTCAAATCATCTACCGAACGCGGATCCGATGCCCCATACAACTCGCCGTCCGGCCCGACCATGATGCTCTGAGTGCTACCCATCGCCTCTTTCACCACCACTTTCTGCCCGCGCTGCTCCAGCAGTTTCAGGGTATCCGGGCTAAAGCCCTTCTCCACGCGCAGCTCGTCCGGTAGCCACTGGTGATGGAAACGCGGGGCGTTGGTCGCTTCGGCAACGTTCATCCCGAAATCGATACTGTTAACCACCATCTGCAGCACGGTGGTAATAATGCGGCTGCCGCCAGGGCTGCCGGTCACCAGCCAGGTCTTACCGTCTTTTACCACGATCGTCGGTGACATAGAGGAGAGCGGGCGTTTCTTCGGCCCCACCGCATTCGCATCACCGCCCACCAGACCATAGACGTTCGGCACGCCAGGTTTGGCCGAGAAGTCATCCATCTCGTTATTCAGCAGAATACCGCTGTTGCCCGCTACGATGCCGGTGCCGAAGGTGGTGTTGAGCGTGTAGGTCACCGCCACCGCATTGCCCTCTTTATCCACCACCGAGAAATGGGTGGTCTGGTTACTTTCATAAGGGGCGAGCTTGCCGGGACGGATCTGGCTCGAAGGTTTAGCCTTATTGATATCGATCTGCTCCGCAATGGATTTGGCATAGGCTTTACTGGTTAGCGCCTGCCACGGCACCTTCACAAAATCGGGGTCGCCGAGATACTCCGAACGGTCAGCGTAGGCGTATTTCTCCGCCTCGGCCATTACCTGCATCGCATCCGCGCTGCCGAAGCCAAATTTGTGCATGTCGAAACTTTCGAGAATGTTGAGGATCTGCACGATATGGATCCCCCCGGACGAAGGCGGCGGCATTGAGAACACCTGATAGCCGCGATAATCGCCGCTGACCGGCTCGCGCTCAACGGCTTTGTACTCCGCTAAATCCGCTTTGGTGATAAGTCCGTTATGCTTCTGCATCTCGTCGGCAATCTGGTCGGCAATGGCCCCTTTGTAGAAGGCGTCCGGGCCGTTTTCCGCAATCAACTCCAGACTTTTAGCGAGATTCGTCTGCACCAGCTTGTCGCCCTTTTTCAGCGGCTCGCCCTCTTTCCAGAAAATGGCCTTGCTGTTTTCATGATTCGGAATCACTTCACTGCCGTAGGTTTTGAGATCGTCCGCCAGGGCGTCATTCACCACAAAGCCATCACGCGCGAGCTTAATGGCAGGCTGTACCACTTTGTTTAGCGGCAAGGTGCCATATTTTTCCAGCGCCAGCGAAAAGCCCGCGACGGTGCCTGGCGTGCCGGTAGCAAGGTGTGAAGTGAGCGATTTTTTACTGTCCGGATTGCCCTGATCGTCCAGGAACATATCGCGCGTGGCCTGAGACGGCGCCATTTCACGGAAGTCGATGGCGGTCGTTTTCCCGTCTTTGGTGCGCAGCATCATAAAGCCGCCGCCCCCCAGATTCCCCGCCTGCGGGTGGGTCACCGCCAGCGCATAGCCCACGGCGACGGCCGCATCCACGGCGTTACCGCCCTGCTTCAGGATATCGACCCCCACCTGCGTTGCCAGCGCGTCTACCGAGGCGACCATCCCCTGCTTCGCGCGCACCGGATGGAAGACATCCTCCTCTACGCCGTAAGAGACGGGAGGCGCCGCGGGGGGATTGGCTGCCACGCTAAAGGTGCCGCCTGCCATCAGGGCAGCAATGGCTACCCAGCGTAAAAACGTTGGTTTTATCATTGTTGTTCTCCAGGTGAAGGGACCCATATTCCCGTTTAAGCCTGGTTCACAACTCCTAAAAAATCATCGTAGTGACGGAATAGAGGTAAACTTAGAGGAGACCTCAGAAGGGGGAAATCACAATGAAACGACTTCTTTTACTGACGACGTTATTGCCTTTTGCCGTGCTGGCACAGCCGATTAATACGCTGAATAACCCTAATCAGCCGGGTTATCAGAATCCGAGCCAGCAACGGATGCAGACCCAGATGATGAACCAACAGCAGCAACAGAAAGGGATGCTGAATCAGCAGTTGCAGACGCAGACGCGCATTCAGCAACAGCAGCTGCAAACGCAGATGAATAACAATACGCAGAGGATCCAGCAAAGCCAGCCGGGTGTGCAGACGTTACCCAACACCAGCGGCGGCATGCTCAACAGCACCACCAGTCAGAGCGGCATGCAGCAACAGCATATGTTGCCGCAGCAGCAGAATGGCACCCTGCTTAACCAGCCGTAAAGTTCGGGCCTATCTGGTCAATGGCATCGGTGCAGATGCAATCCACTCCCCAGCGCAGCAGCTCGGCTGCACGCTGGGGTTTGTTGACGGTATACACCAGGATATGCAGCCCCGCCTCTTTCAACGCCTTAACCCGTGCTTCATCCAACAGCTTGTGGTTTAAGTGAATCGACACGCATTGCAGGCGGGTCGTTAACGCGCGCCAGTCTTCACTCCATTCATCCAGCAGCACTCCGCGCGGCAGTTCCGGAACGGCGGCCTGGGCCGCCTCGAGCGCGTCAATATCAAACGACGATAGCAGCGGTGCGGTCATCCCTTCCCACAGTTGACGTGCGGCGAGGGCAATCACTTTCCCCGTGAGCGGCCCGGTGCCGGTCGTGGGTTTGATCTCAATATTGGCCATCATCCCGTGTTGACGACAACGGTCCGCCACCTCCGCTAACAGCGGCAGCGGTTCGCCTTTGAATTCACCGCTGTACCAGCTTCCGGCATCCACTTTCAGCAGGTCACGCCACGGCAACTCCCCTGCTACGCCCCAGCCGTTGCTGGTGCGCTCCAGGTTATCGTCGTGCAGCAGAAAGATTTCACCATCTTTTGACAGCTTGGCGTCAAACTCGATCATCGTATGGCCGAAACGCGCGCCGGTGTCGATAGCCGCCAGGGTGTTTTCTGGAGCCAGTTTACCGCCGCCACGGTGGGCGACGATGTGGGGATAAGGCCAGTTACTCATAGTCGTTGTCCTGTTTCACCATCAAAGAGATGCAGGTGATTTTCCGGCAGATGCAGCCATAGCGTGCTGCCTGCTTTAGGGCGTTCCTGATGGGCCAGACGCACCACCAGCTTTTGCTCGCCCCACCGTCCGTGCGCCAGGTTGTCTGCCCCCAGCATCTCGAGCGTGTCCATCACCAGCGGCACGCCCCCGTCCGCCTGAGAGGTTAAACCGATATGTTCCGGGCGGATACCGAGCGTCATTTTACGCCCGGCGTAACCACGATAGTACCAGTTGATGGGCAATGCCATCCCGCTTTCCAGTTCAAAGTGGGTGCCCGCGCTGCTGATACGCCCTTCCAGCAGGTTCATCGCCGGGCTGCCGATAAAGCTCGCCACAAAGCGGGTGGCCGGCTTCTCGTACACTTCCACTGGCGTGCCAATCTGCTCGGCAATCCCTTTGTTCATTACCATGACCCGCTGGGCGAGGGTCATGGCCTCCACCTGATCGTGGGTCACGTATAACGAGGTAGTTTTCAGCCGGCGATGCAGTTGCTGTAGCTCGAGACGCATCTGCACACGCAGCTTGGCGTCAAGGTTAGAGAGGGGCTCATCGAACAGGAACACCGCTGGATCGCGCACGATGGCGCGTCCCATCGCTACGCGCTGACGCTGGCCGCCGGAGAGTTCACGCGGGCGACGCTTTAGCAGGCCGCCCAGCTCCAGAATGCGCGCCGCCTCTTTAACGCGCTCCTCAATATGGCCTTTGCCCATGCCGCGGATTTTCAGCCCCCAGGCCATGTTCTCTTCCACGCTCATGTGCGGATAGAGGGCGTAGTTCTGAAACACCATCGCAATGCCGCGATCTTTTGGCTCCATCTCGGTGACGCGCTGGCGGTCGATCCAGATATCCCCGGAGGTCACGCGCTCCAGCCCCGCCACCATCCGCAGCAGCGTCGATTTGCCGCAGCCGGACGGGCCGACCATGACGATAAACTCGCCGTCCGCTACGTCGAGCGTGAGCGGCTGAATGACCTGGGTTTTGCCATCCCAGCTTTTGGTTACTGCCTGAAGTTTTAAACCTGCCATGTTATTTCTCGCTATCGACCAGGCCGCGGACAAATGCACGCTGCATGGCTAAAACTATGACGACGGGTGGGATAAGGGTGAGCAGCATCGCCGCCATCACCTGGTTCCAGAGGGTGGTGCCTTCGCCGGTGGCGATCATGCCTTTGATGCCTGCCACGGCCGTGCCGAGGTTGACGTCCTGAATAATCAACAGCGGCCACAGGTACTGGTTCCAGCCGTAGATAAAGGTGATCACAAACAGCGCCGCGAGGTTGGTGCGTGAGAGCGGTAGCACGATGTCGCGGAAAAAGCGCATCGGCGAGGCTCCGTCGATACGCGCCGCTTCAATCAGCTCGTCCGGCAGGGTCATAAAGAACTGGCGGAACAGGAAGGTGGCGGTGGCCGAGGCCATCAGCGGCAGGGTTAAGCCCGCGTAGCTGTCGAGCATGCCGAGGTTAGCGATCACCTCCACCGTCGGGAAGATACGCACCTCCACCGGTAGCATCAGGGTGATGAAGATCATCCAGAAGAAGAGGTTACGCAGCGGAAAGCGGAACCAGACGATGGCGAAGGCCGAGAGCATCGAGACGGTGATTTTGCCCACCGTAATGCCAAACGCCATGATGAAGCTGTTGAGCATCATCAGCCAGAACGGCGCGCTGTTGACGCCCACGCCCTGGGTCCAGATAGTCTTCATGTTTTCTAGCAGATGCGTGCCGGGGATCAGCGTCATTGGCGTATCAAACACCGCTTTGGTGTCCAGCGTGGCGGCCACAAAGGCCACGTACAGCGGGAACAGAATAACGACGATCCCCAGAATCAACATGGTATGGCTGAAAATCGTCAGCCCACGACGGTTCTCAATCATTGGTAGCGCACCTTACTTTCAACATAGCGGAACTGCACCACCGTCAGGAGGATGACGAGGAACATGAGCACGACGGACTGGGCGGCGGAGGCCGAGAGATCCAGGCCGGCGAAGCCTTCGCGATAGATCTTATAAATCAGGGTGGTGGTGGCCTGTACCGGGCCGCCTGCGGTGGCGGCGTCGATCACCGGGAAGGTGTCGAAGAAGGCGTAGACCAGATTGACCACCAGCAGGAAGAAACTCACCGGCGCGATTAGCGGCAGGGCAAGACGAAAGAAGCGGCGTACCGGGCCTGCACCATCAATGGCGGCGGCTTCTACCAGCGATCGCGGAATAGACTGCAGCGCGGCGAAGAAGAACAGGAAGTTGTAGCTGATCTGCTTCCACACCGAGGCGAAGACCACCAGGAACATCGCCTGACCGCTGTTCTGCCCATGGTTCCAGTCATAGCCGAGCTCTGCCAGGAAGTGGGTAATCAGCCCGCGCCCGGGATTAAACAGGAAGATCCACAGCACGGCGGCCACGGCAGGCGCCACGGCGTAGGGGAGCAGCATCAGGGTTTGATAGAGGCGGCTGCCGCGCATCACGTAATCCACCAGCGCGGCGAAGAACAGCGAGACGAGCAGGCCGCTGACGGTAACCAGCGCGCTGAATTTCATCGTTGTCCAGAATGCGTCGAGGTAGTAGCTGTCGTGCCAGAGGGCAGCGAAATTATCCAGGCCAACAAACTGGCTGGAGAGCCCGAACGGATCGACGCTTTGTACCGAGTACCAGAGCGCTTCGCCCGCAGGCCAGATAAAGAAGATAACGGTGATAACCAGCTGCGGCGCGACCAGCAGATAGGGCAGCCAGCGGGAGCGGAACACCGGACGGGATGAGGACATAGGTTAGCTCAGGTAGTTTTTCACCCCTTACCCTAACCCTCTCCCCAAAGGGGAGAGGGGACGATGACACCCTCTCCCCTTTGGGGAGAGGGCCGGGGTGAGGGGATGAGTTTTAATTACGATTTCGTCGACTGTTCAAAGCGGCGCAGCAGCTGGTTCCCGCGCTCTACCGCAGAATCCAGCGCCTGCTGTGGCGTTTTCTTCCCGGTCCAGACGCTTTCCAGCTCTTCATCCACGATGGTACGGATCTGCGGCATGTTGCCCAGACGCAGACCTTTAGTGAACGGCAACGGCGGCTTGTTCAGCATCTGACGCGTGGCGATATCCGCCCCCGGGTTCTTCTCATAGAAGCCCTGCTCGCGGGTCAGGTCGTAGGCGGCTTTGGTGATCGGCAGGTAGCCGGTCTTCTGGTGCCATTCGGCCGCATTTTCTGGCTTCGCCAGGAAGTCGAGGAACTCGGCCACGCCCTTGTAGGTGCCGTTATCTTTACCCTGCATGACCCACAGGCTCGCGCCGCCGATGATGGCGTTCTGCGGCGCGCCCTTCACGTCGGCGTCGTAAGGCATCATGCCCACGCCGTAGTTGAATTTGGCGTAGTGACGGATATCCGCCAGCGAGCCGGAGGAGGCGGTAGTGATAGCGCAGTCACCGCTGTAGAACTTCTCGGTGGATTCGTCTTTACGGCCGAAGTAGCTGAAGTCACCCTTCTTGTTCAGATCGGCAAGCAGCGCGATGTGTTTTACCTGCTCTGGCTTGTTGAACTCCAGCACTGCGTCGGTGCCGTCGAAGCCGTTGTTTTTGGTCGCCACCGGCAGGCCGTGCCAGGCGCTGAAGTTTTCAATCTGGATCCAGCCCTGCCAGCCGCTGGCGTAGCCGCACTTCATCCCTGCGGCTTTCAGCTTCGCAGTGTACTCGGCGAGATCCTGCCAGGTTTTTGGCGGCTGCTCCGGGTCTAAACCGGCTTTCTTAAAGGCGTCTTTGTTGTAGTACAGCACCGGGGTAGAGCTGTTGAACGGCTGAGACAGCAGGTGGCCGGTTTTGGAATCGGTGTAGTAACCGGAAACCGTCGGCACGAACTGGGATTCGTCGAAGTTGATGCCCGCGTCTTTAAACACTTCGTAGACCGGTTTGATGGCTTTCGAGGCCATCATGGTGGCGGTGCCCACTTCATACACCTGCAGCAGGGCCGGTGCGTTGCCGGTACGGAAGGCGGCGATGCCCGCGCTCAGGCTCTGCTCGTAGTTACCTTTGTACACCGGCACAATTTTGTAATCCGGGTGGGTGTCATTGAAACGCTGCGCCAGGGAGTCTACTTCTTTACCCAACTCCCCTTCCATGGAATGCCAGAATGGAATGGTAGTGACAGCCATTGCGTTCGTCGCAAAAGCCAGACCGATTGCCAGACCCAAAGCTGTGTGTCGTAACGATGTCATTGTCATCTCTCTTATTGTGCCGGATGCGCGATATCACGCGTTTTGTGCTCGCGAGGTAACATGACATGCTCGAATGACAGAAAAATAACTGTTTGTTTACAGATAGGTTACAACAAGACGTCAGGGGGATGATGGTTGTGTGAAGGGGTTGGGGGTTGGATTCGTTGCGGTCTGATTGCCCTCACCCCGGTCCTCTCCCACGGGGAGAGGGAGAAAACCGATCGGTTCCCTCTCCCCATGGGAGAGGGTTAGGGTGAGGGGAAAATGCGATTAACCGCCTAAATACGCACTTCGCACGGCTTCGTTCGCCAGCAGCGCGTCGCCGGTATCGGACAGCACCACGCGGCCATTCTCCAGCACGTAGCCACGGTCGGCGAGTTTCAGCGCCTGGTTGGCGTTCTGCTCGACGAGGAAGATGGTCATCCCCTCTTTGCGCAGCTGTTCGATGGTGTCGAAAATCTGCTGGATAATGATCGGCGCAAGGCCGAGCGAGGGTTCGTCAAGCAACAGCAAACGCGGCTGGCTCATCAGCGCGCGACCAATCGCCAGCATCTGCTGTTCGCCGCCGGACATGGTGCCGGCACGCTGCACGCGACGCTCCCACAGACGCGGGAAGAGTTCGTATACCCATTTGATGCGGGTCTGAAACTGGTCGCGGTGGGCGAAGAAACCGCCCATCGCCAGGTTCTCTTCCACCGTCATGCGCGAGAAGACGCGGCGCCCTTCCGGAACAATCGCCACCGCTTCGCGCATGATTTTGGCGGTCTGCCAGTCGGTGATCTCTTTGCCGTCGAACACAATCTGCCCGCTGCTGGCTCGCGGGTCGCCGCACAGGGTGCCGAGCAGCGTGGTTTTACCCGCGCCGTTGGCCCCAATCAGGGTGACGATTTCGCCCTGATTAATGTGCAGGCTGACATCGTGCAGCGCCTGGATCTTACCGTAGTGCGCATTGACCTTGTCGAACGTTAACATCGCTTTTTCCATCTTATGCCTCACCCAGGTATGCGCGGATCACGTCCGGGTTGTTGCGGATCTCTTCCGGCGTGCCGTTGGCCAGCGGTGTGCCCTGGTTTACCACGTAGATACGGTCAGAAATGCCCATCACCAGCTTCATATCGTGTTCGATAAGCAGAATGGTGGTGTCGTGATGATCGCGCAGCTCAGCAATCAGCTCGTCCAGCTCTTTGGTCTCTTTCGGGTTGAGGCCAGCGGCCGGTTCGTCGAGCATCAGAATTTCCGGCTGGGTCACCATGCAGCGGACAATCTCCAGACGACGCTGATCCCCGTAGGCCAGGTTACTCGCCTGGCGGTTAGCGTGCTGCAGCAGACCGATACGATCCAGCCAGGTAGCGGCGCGGTCGAGCGCTTCTTCCTGCGCGCGGCGGAAGGCCGGGGTTTTCAGCAGGCCGGAGAAGAGGCCAGTTTTAAGCTGCTGATGTTGCGCCACCAGCAGGTTCTCAATCACCGTCATTTCACGGAACAGGCGCACGTGCTGGAAGGTACGCACTACGCCCATGCGGGCAATCTGCTGGCCCGGCAGCCCTTCCAGGTGCTGGTCGCGCAGCATGATGGTGCCGCCCGTCGGCTTATAAAAGCCGGTCAGGCAGTTAAAGACCGTGGTCTTTCCTGCGCCGTTCGGGCCAATCAGGGAGACGATCTCTTTCTTATGCAGATCCAGATTCACATTGTTGACGGCCAGCAGGCCGCCAAAACGCATCATCAGACCGTTAACGGATAATAATGGCTGACTCATGCCTGCTCTCCTTTCGCTTCCGCACGCTTAAGCTTCAACTGCGGACGGGTCATCGGCAGCAAGCCCTGCGGACGCCAGATCATCATCAGCACCATCAAACCACCCAGCATCAGCATGCTGTATTCGTTAAAGTCGCGCATCAGCTCGCGAGAGACCACCAGCAGGACGGCTGCAAGAATAACGGCGAACTGCGATCCCATCCCGCCCAGCACCACAATCGCCAGCACAAAGGCAGATTCGGCAAAGGTGAAGGATTCCGGGCTGACGAAGCCCTGACGCGCGGCAAACAGCGTTCCGGCAAAGCCGGCAAACGCGGCGCTGATGGTGAACGCGGTCAGCTTGATGCGGGTCGGGTTCAGACCCAGCGAGCGGCAGGCGATCTCATCTTCACGCAGCGCTTCCCACGCGCGGCCCAGCGGCATGCGTAGCAGACGGTTAATCACGAACAGGGTGATGACCACCAGCAGCAGTGCCACCAGATAGAGCCAAATCACACGGTCGGACGGATCGTACTTAATGCCAAAGAAGTTGCTGAAGGTGTCCCAGCCGCCTTCGCGGGCGGTGCGGCTGAACTCCAGGCCGAAGAAGGTCGGTTTCGGGATCTGGCTAATGCCGTTCGGGCCGCCGGTCACTTCGGTGTTGTTGAGCAGCAGGATACGGACGATTTCACCGAAGCCTAAGGTCACAATCGCCAGATAGTCGCCGCGCAGGCGCAAGACCGGGAAGCCAAGCAGGAAGCCCGCAGCAGCCGAGACCAGCCCTGCCAGCGGCAGGCAGGTCCAGAAGCCGAGGCCGTAATAGTGGTTCAGCAGCGCAAAGGTGTAGGCGCCGATGGCGTAGAAACCGCCGTAGCCCAGCACCAGCAGGCCCGACAGGCCCACCACCACGTTCAGACCGAGACCGAGGATTACGTAAATCATGGTCAGGGTGGCGATATCCACCGTGCCACGAGAGACCACGAACGGCCACGCTACCGCGGCCACCAGCAGCGCCACGAGGAACAGCTTCTGCTTAACGGTCGAGCCGTCGATTGCCGGCAGCACGAATTTCGGCCCTGAGACGTTTTTCAGCGTCTTCTGGAAAATCGGACGCAGCAGCTGGAAGAAGAAGACCACCGCCGTGCCGATAAATACCCACTGCCAGCGAATGTCAGCCGCGGAATCCACGACCAGTTTGGTGCCACTCAGCTCCAGCTGGACGCCCATAAAGACGCCCGCCAGCACGAAGAACATGGCGGCAGAGAGCAGCGCCATCGCGAAATGCATCGGTTTCATACTTTCTCTACCTCCGGACGGCCCAGAATACCGGTAGGCATCACCAGCAGCACCAGAATCAGCAGGGCGAACGACACCACGTCTTTATATTCTGTACTCAGGTACGCCGAAGAGAGCGCTTCCGCCACGCCGAGGATCAGGCCGCCAATCATCGCGCCCGGGATACTGCCGATACCGCCCAGTACCGCTGCGGTGAAGGCCTTCATCCCGGCCATAAAGCCGATGTAAGGGTTGATTACGCCGTAGAACTGGCCGAGCAGGACACCTGCCACGGCAGCCATCGCCGCGCCGATCACGAAGGTCAGGGCGATGACACGGTCGGTGTTGATGCCAAGCAGGCTCGCCATTTTCAAATCTTCCGCGCAGGCGCGGCAGGCGCGTCCCATGCGGGAGTAGCGGATAAAAATAGTCAGGGCGAGCATCGCCAGGAAGGTCACGATCCAGATCACCAGCTGCATGGTGGTGATAGAGGCAGAGAAGTTCTCGCTGGCCCCCACAATCCACTGGCCGTTGAACAGGCTTGGCAGCGCCACATCGCGCGAACCTTCGGTCAGGCTGACGTAGTTTTGCAGGAAAATGGACATCCCGATGGCGGAGATCAGCGCAATCAGGCGTTTGGAGCTGCGCACCGGCCGGTAGGCGACGCGCTCAATGCTCCAGCCGTAGGCGCTGGCGATCACAATCGCGCCGACAAACCCGGCGGCGACCAGCAGCCAGCTGCTGTCGATGCCCATCATCATTAGCGCGGCGATGATCATAAAGGAGACGTAACTACCGATCATGTACACCTCGCCGTGGGCGAAGTTGATCATGCCGATAATGCCGTAAACCATGGTGTAGCCGATAGCGATCAGCGCGTAGGTGCTTCCCAGCGTGACGCCGTTAAACATCTGCTGCAGGAAATAGAGAAACTGCTCGGACATATGCAAACCTTTTTATACCCGCCCGGAGAGCCGGGCGGTGGGATAATTATTTGGCGGCCGAAGACGAACCATCGGCGTGCCACTTAAAGACACCAAACTCAAATCCCTTCAGATCGCCTTTCTCATCCCAGTTCAGCGGCCCAATCACGGTGTTCGCCCCGTGTGCTTTTAAATCTTTCACCAGATCCAGCGGCTCTTTGCTGCCGGTACGCTCCAGCGCCGTGGCCAGAGACTGCACGGCGGCATAGGTGATCCAGACATACGGACCACTTGGATCTTTTTTCTGCGCCTTGAGCGCATCCACGATAGCTTTGTTTGCCGGATCCTGGTCATAGCGTTTTGGCATCGTGACCAGCATGCCTTCGCCCGCATCGCCCGCGATGTTAGACAGGGAGGCGTTGCCCACCCCCTCTGGCCCCATAAACTGGGTTTTCAGGCCGGTAGCGCGCGCCTGGCGCAGCATCTGACCCATTTCCGGGTAGTAGCCGCCGTAATAGACGAAGTCGATGTTCTCTTTTTGCAGGCGGGCAATCAGCGCGGAGAAGTCTTTCTCACCGGCGGTAATGCCATCGAAGAAGACCACGTTCGCATTGCCTTTTTTCAGGCCGTCCTGCACGGAGCGCGCCAGCCCTTCGCCATACTGCTGCTTATCGTGAATGATGGCGATGCGCTTTGGCTTAACGGTCTCGAGAATGTATTTGGCGGCGGTCGGCCCCTGAGAGGAGTCGAGCCCGGCGGTACGCATAATGTGCTCATAGCCACGCTGGGTCAGCTCCGGGTTGGTGGCGCCCGGGGTGATCATCAGAATGCCTTCATCTTCGTAGATATCAGACGCAGGCTGAGTTGAAGAGGAACAGAGGTGACCAATCACGTACTGGATACCATCGTTAACCACTTTGTTGGCTACGGCGACGGCCTGTTTAGGGTCGCAGGCATCGTCATACTCGACGGCAACCAGTTTGTCGCCTTTGATACCGCCTTTAGCGTTGATATCCTGGATAGCCTGACGCGCGCCGTTAAACTCCATATCACCCCACTGGGCAACAGGACCGGACAGCGCGCCTACCACGGCAACTTTAATCTCTTCCGCTATCGCTGCCTGCGAAATTGCCAGTGCAACCATCCCCGCGATTAATGCTTTCGCGTTCCTTTTCATCTGTGAATCCCCATTCGTGACGTGATGTTTATATTTTGTTTTATTATGGTTAAAAAGCATTCTGTACTTTTAATGAACAACGCTATTTTTACCAGTGCCTTTAATGGTTTAGCGCAGTTTTTTGGCAAAAACCAGACTAAAATCTCTATTTTTCAGGCGATTAAGCAAAGATAATATTCTGAAATTAGTCGGAGATAAACAAATAAAAGTGGAGTTTGCAGCATAAAATAACGGTACAAAGCGCGGAATAAAACGCTGCCTTACAGGGTAATATTCTGCTTATTTTTCGATCCCTGCGTTTTATCCCTACCCATGCGACTGCTAAAAAAGTAATCACCTGGATAATGGATTAAAAAAGAGGACGCCGGTCAGGATATAAATTGAGTACACTGCCCCTACTTTTTAAATGTGGACATGCTGCTAATGAAACTGACTATCATTCGTCTGGTGACCTTTAGCGACCAGGATCATATCGACCTGGGCAAAATCTGGCCGGAATACTCCCCCTCTTCTCTGAACGTTGATGACACCCATCGTATTTACGCTGCCCGTTTTAACGAACGTCTGCTGGCCGCCGTTCGCGTAACCCTGAGCGGTACGCAGGGCGCGCTGGACTCGCTACGCGTGCGTGACGTGACCCGCCGTCGTGGCGTGGGGCAGTATTTGATTGAAGAGGTGATCCGCGATAACCCGAGCGTGACGTCATGGTGGATGGCGGATGTCGGTGTGGAGGACCGCGGCGTGATGGCGGCATTTATGCAGGCTTTAGGGTTTACGGCGCAGACCAATGGGTGGGAGAAGCGCTAGATTTTTGCGGTTAGGTATGTGCGGCCTGATACCCTCACCCCGGCCCTCTCCCACAGGGAGAGGGAGAAAGGCGGTTCCGGCACTCCCTTCCCTCAGCGAGCGGGAGAAAAGCCCCCACCAAACAGTCCCCTCTCCCCGTGGGAGAGGGTTAGGGTGAGGGCATCAAACCGCACCAGTCTTACTTGGCGTCGGTCGCCGTACCGTTCGCATGCCAATCAAACACGCCGAACTCGAAGCCCTTCAGGTCGCCCTTCTCATCCCATGACAGCGGTCCCATTACGGTTTCAACAGAGTTCGCTTTCAGCCAGGTGGCAATCTCAGCCGGATCGGCTGACTGGTTCAGACCCGCCTGCAGAGACTGCAGCGCCGCGTAGGTAGTCCAGACGAACGCGCCGCTTGGATCCTGTTTCTTCGCCTTGATCGCATCTACGATCGGTTTGTTCGCAGGCACCTGGTCGTAGTTCTTCGGCTTGGTCACCAGCAGACCTTCGGCAGACTCACCCGCAATGTTAGACAGGGAGACGTTCGCAACCCCTTCCGGACCCATAAACTGGGTTTTCAGACCGGCAGCGCGTGCCTGACGCAGGATCTGGCCCATCTCCGGGTGATAACCACCGTAGTAGACGAAATCGATATTCTCTTTCTTCAGACGCGCCACCAGCGTAGAGAAGTCTTTCTCACCGGCGGTAATACCGTCAAAGAAGACCACATTGGCGTTGGCTTTTTTCAGGTTATCCTGCACCGCGCGCGCCAGGCCTTCACCGTACTGCTGTTTGTCGTGAACGATAGCGATACGCTGTGGCTTCACTTTTTCCAGAATGTATTTCGCTGCGGTTGGCCCCTGGTCGGAGTCCAGACCAGTGGTACGCAGGGTCAGTTTGTAACCACGTGAAGTCAGCTCCGGTGCGGTAGCTGCCGGGGTAATCATCAGAATGCCTTCGTCTTCGTAGATATCAGACGCAGGCTGCGTGGATGAGGAGCACAGGTGGCCGATAACGTATTTAATCCCATCGTTTACCACTTTGTTCGCTACCGCGACCGCTTGTTTCGGGTCACAGGCGTCATCATATTTTACGATCTGCAGTTTTTCGCCTTTGATGCCGCCTTTGGCATTAATGTCTGCAACCGCCTGCTCTGCGCCCGTAAACTCCTGATCGCCGTACTGTGCTACCGGGCCGGACATGGCGCCCACAACGGCCACTTTGATATCTGCCTGGGCCATGGTGCTGAATGCCAGCGCGATACATCCTGCCAGTAACGCTTTACCCTTCATGTTCATCCTGAGAATCCCCATTGTTATGGTTTTTGCAATTGTTGTGATGTTGTTGTGCGGCACATTATTTTTCTTATCGGCATAAGAAAAGTATATGATAGTTATATTTTGGTGTGCTGCCGGTGCCAAAGCAGCATACTCTGCTAAAACATACCCCATTTTCATGGATATGGAATAGCTAATTTGAAATGAATATATGATAAACCCGGCAGTTTTTTCTGCCGGGTAAAAGGCTTTAACGTGTCAGCGCCGCAGAAATAATATCCAGCGCTTTACGGAACTGAGCTTCGGGAAGGGTAAGCGGATAGAGGAAACGAATCACGTTGCCATACACGCCGCAACTTAGCAGCAGTAGCCCCTCTTTCAGGGCGCGCTCCTGGACCTGCCGCGTAAATTCCGGCGAGGGCTGTCCGGTTTGCGGGTCGTTGAACTCCACCGCCACCATTGAGCCCTGAGCACGGATATCAGCGATATAAGGGCAACTCTCTTTGGCGTTGTTTAGCACTTCCACCAGATGATGGCCGAGATGCGCCGCACGTGCGCAGAGATCCTCTTCATCGATCACGTCCAGCACCGCATGGGCTGCAGCAATCGCCAGCGGATTACCCGCATAGGTGCCGCCCAGCCCACCGGGCGCGGGGGCGTCCATCACCTCTGCGCGCCCCGAGACCGCCGAGAGCGGCATCCCGCCCGCCAGGCTTTTCGCCATGGTGATGAGATCCGCCTTCACGCGGTGATGTTCCATTGAGAAGAGTTTGCCGGTACGGGCAAAGCCCGTTTGGACTTCATCGGCAATCAGCAAAATGCCGTGGTTATCGCAGATGGCGCGCAGCCCCAGCATAAAATCTTCGGGGGCCACGTTGAACCCGCCTTCGCCCTGCACCGGTTCAATGATGATGGCTGCCACCTGATCCGGGGCGATGTCGGTTTTAAACAGGCGTTCCACGCTTTGCAGCGCCTCAGCGGTGCTTACCCCGTGCAGTTCGTTGGGAAATTGCGCATGGTAGACCGAGCCGGGGAAAGGACCGAATCCCAGTTTATAGGGTGCCACTTTGCCCGTGAGGGCCATGGTCATAAAGGTGCGGCCATGGAAGGCACCGCCAAAGGTGATAAGGCCTGGACGACGGGTCCAGGCGCGGGCGATCTTCACCGCATTTTCAACCGCTTCTGCGCCGGTTGAGAAGAAGGCGGTTTTGGCCGGCCCGTCGATCGGCACGCGGGCGTTAATGCGCTCTGCGAGGGCGACATAGCCTTCGTACGGGATAATCTGGTAGGCGGTATGCGTAAAGGCGTGAAGCTGTTTTTCGATGGCGGCGATGACTTTTGGATGACGATGGCCAGTGTTCAGCACCGCGATCCCGGCGGCGAAGTCGATGTATTCGTTGCCTTCCACGTCCCACACCGTGGCGTTTTCGGCTTTATCGGCATAGAAGTTACACATCACCCCAATGCCGCGCGGCGTGGCCTGCAAGCGCCGGTCATTCAGTTCTTTGTTGTTCACCTTATCCCCCTGAGGATCGCATGCGTAGCGCATCAGTAAGTGTTTGCCAGGGGGTAAAATTTCGCCAGAGCGGGCGTTAAAAAAACAAAACCCCCGGATTTTCATCCAGGGGCTTTTAGCCTTCATATTTCAAGCCGCAGGTGCGTTGGCTGCTCTCGTTCACCCGAATCACTTACTCATGTAAGCTCATCGGGATTCACTCATTTGCCGCCTTCCTGCAGCCTGAACTATTTCGGCTAAGCGGGGACTTCGCAGAAATTACGCTTCAATAGCGGCGCGAAGTTTTTTCATGGCGTTCTTTTCAAGCTGACGCACACGTTCAGCGGAGACGCCGTAGCGGTCGGCCAGCTCCTGCAGGGTGGACTTGTTGTCTTCGTCCAGCCAGCGGGCGCGGATAATATCCTGGCTACGCTCGTCGAGGCCTTCCATCGCAAAGCTCAGCTTGTTGGCGGCCTGATCTTCCCAGTTGTCCTCTTCAATGCCGTCAGCAAAGTTAGAGGTTTTATCCTGTAGATACAGAACCGGTGCCATCGGCTGGCTGTCGGACGCATCGTCGTCGGAAGACATGTCAAAGGTCATGTCCTGGGCGGCCATACGGGATTCCATCTCACGCACGTCTTTACTGGTTACACCCAGCTCGCGCGCCACCATTTCCACTTCATCCTGATTAAACCAGCCCAGACGCTGCTTGGTTTTACGCAGGTTAAAGAAGAGTTTGCGTTGCGCTTTCGTCGTGGCGACCTTCACGATACGCCAGTTACGCAGTACGTATTCGTGAATTTCCGCTTTGATCCAGTGCACGGCGAAGGAGACCAGTCGCACACCCACTTCCGGGTTAAAGCGACGTACAGCCTTCATCAGGCCAATATTACCTTCCTGAATCAAGTCCGCCTGCGGCAGGCCGTAGCCCGAGTAATTACGAGCAACGTGAACAACAAAGCGCAGGTGAGACAGGATCAGCGTCTTAGCTGCTTCCAGATCGCCCTGGTAATGCAGCTTTTCAGCAAGCTCCTTTTCTTCCTCGGCCGTTAACATCGGCCAGGTGTTCGCAGCCCGGATGTAAGACTCCAGGTTACCAACAGGGGCTAAAGCTAAAGTTTGCATTTCTTTGGTCATTCATTCCTCTCAATATGATCTCTTCTGGTCCAGGTTATCCCCATCAGGCAATAACCATGCCAAAGCGTTTGAGCAACGAGAATAGCATCCACTCTTGTATCAGACAGTGATTTTATCCACAAGTTCCAGGTGGAACGGTGAATAAATTACGCACAAATTGTGACATGGAGATGATACTGCGGGGAAGAGACAACAGGGAGCTCTTTCCCTGCAGAGCGACAACTCGGTGCAGGGAAAGATTATATCACGCTTTTATTATTCCGGAGTAAAGCGACGTAAATGTTGGACGGTAGCAAGCCAGGCTGCGACCCACCCAATCATTGAGCAAACCAGCAGTAATAACAGGCACTCATCGAACCCTAAGCCACTGATATCAAACTTAGTTCCGAAAACCTGCGCCACTTCAGTAACGGCAGAAGAGAGCCGCATCACCAAAATTTCTGACAATATCAGTGAAAGAAATGCGCCGGTAAAACCGAGCAGCGCCCCGCCGTAGAGGAATGGACGCAGGATAAAGCCATCCGTTGCGCCAATCAGCTTTTGCACGTTGATGGTATCGCGACGGGCAAAGATGCTCAGACGGACGCTGTTACCAATGACGAGGAACACCGCCGCGACCATTAGCACGCCAATCATCGCCGCCACGCGCCCCACCAGCCCGGTAAGCGCCGCCAGGCGCGCGAACCAGCTATCGTCCATGCGCACTTCATCGATACCGTTAATGCGAGAAACCCGGTCACGCAGCGTGTTCAACGAATCCGTGCCCTGGAAATCGATTTTCGGGATCACCACCGCCACGGCGGGTAAAGGGTTCTCTTCCAGCATATCCAGCGCGCCGCCAAAGCCTGACCAGTTACGGAACTCCCCCAGCGCCTCTTCACGCGAAAGGTAGTTAACCTTCTCTACCCCCTGCTCGGCCTGGATCTGCCCCACAACCTGCGCCGCAGCGTTGTCGTCGAGCGCTTTATCAAGGTAGACGGTGATTTGCGGCGATGGGTAATACTGCGACGCCGCCTGGTTTACGTTTTTGTAGACCATGTAGCAGACACTGGGCAGCGTCAGGGAGATGGCAATCACCATCACCGTGAGGAAGGTCGCCAGCGGCTTGCTCTTCAGATCCTGCAGTGCGCCCTGGAAGGCGTAGCGGACCTGCTCGTTAAAGACGTTAGTTTTTCGCGAGTTTGGTTTCGGGGCGGCTTTCGCACGTCTCGGTTGATTGCGATTGCCGTCACCTCCGCTATGCGGTTTGCGGAAACGGTCGAATTTGCTGCCAAACTGGCGGATCTGGTTGATTGCGTCGCGCTTATTCACCAAGGCCTCCGTGCAGGTGCCCGTCGCTGAGCGTCAGCATGCGGTACGAACGACGGGAGATAAGGCCCAAATCGTGCGTCGCCATCAATACCGTCACCCCAACGCGGTTAAACTCCTCAAACAGACGCAAAATCCCTTCGGAGAGGGCTTCGTCCAGGTTTCCGGTCGGTTCATCCGCCAGCAGAACGGCAGGTTTGTTCACCACCGCCCGGGCGATGCCCACGCGCTGCTGCTCACCGCCGGAAAGCTGAATCGGAAAGTTCTTCGCTTTGTCCAGCAGCCCAACCTTGTCCAGCGCCGCAGAGACGCGACGACGGATATCATCATAGCTGGCCCCGGCAATAATCAGCGGGATCGCCACGTTATCGAAAACGGTGCGATCCATCAGCAGGTGGTGATCCTGGAAAATCATGCCGATCTGACGACGCAGAAACGGCACTTCACGGTTTTTCAGACGGCTAATATCGTGGCCGCTAAACCAGATTTTCCCGGCGCTTGGCCGTTCGATCCCACAGATCAGCTTGAGCAGGGTACTTTTCCCCGCGCCGGAATGGCCGGTCAGGAATGCCATCTCGCCCGGCTGCAGGTGGAAGGTAACTCCCTGCAGCGCTTGTCTCCCACCGAGATAGGCCTTGCTGACGTGTTCAAAGCGAATCATTGTTAATCCTCTCGGGCAAATAGTGCCTCAATAAAGTCGTCCGATTTAAACGGACGCAAATCCTCGATACGTTCGCCAACACCAATGTAGCGGATAGGAATACCGAACTGATCTGCCACAGAGAAAATTACCCCGCCTTTTGCGGTGCCGTCCAGTTTTGTCAGCGTAATACCGGTCAACCCTACCGCTTCATGGAACAATTTCGCCTGACTAATGGCGTTCTGTCCGGTGCTGGCGTCAATGGTCAGCATAATTTCATGCGGTGCGTCTTCATCCAGCTTCTTCATGACGCGAACAATCTTCTTCAGCTCTTCCATCAGGTGCGATTTGTTCTGCAAGCGCCCGGCGGTATCGGCAATCAGCACATCCACGTTACGCGCCTTCGCGGCCTGGATGGCGTCGAAGATCACGGAGGCGGAGTCTGCGCCGGTATGCTGAGCAATGACCGGAATGTTGTTGCGCTGGCCCCACACCTGCAGCTGCTCAACCGCGGCCGCACGGAAAGTATCGCCCGCCGCCAGCATCACCGATTTGCCCTGCTGCTCGAACTGACGCGCCAGCTTACCGATGGTGGTGGTTTTCCCTACGCCGTTAACGCCAACCATCAGAATAACAAAGGGCATTTTGCCTTCAATATTAAGCGGTTCGTCAACTTTTGCGAGGATTTCACCCATCTCGTTTTTCAGCAGACCGTACAGCGCTTCTGCATCGCGCAGCTGTTTGCGGTTTGCGCCTTCGGTGAGACTGGCGATGATTTTTCGCGTGGTCTCAACACCGACGTCGGCAATCAGCAGCTGTTCTTCCAGCTCTTCAAACAGATCATCGTCGATTTTTTTGCCGCGGAACAGGCTGATAAATCCGGAACCGAGGTTTTCTTTAGTTTTAAGCAAGCTGCGCTTCAGACGGGCGAAGAACCCCTCTTTCGTCGGTTTTTCTTGCTCCTGCACGGCCTCATCTTCTGGCTGCGCTTCCACTGGCACGACCATGACCGCTTCTTCAGCGGCCTCGGCTGCCAGCGCCTGGGCTTCCAGCTCTTCGTCGGTGAGTTCCGGTTCGCGTTCTGCTTCCTCTTCCACCGCGTCGACAATTTCGACAGTTTCCGCTTCGGCCTGCCACTCTTCGGCTGAGACCGCTTCGGCTTTCACCTCTTCCGGCAGCGGCAGCGCTTCGTGTTCGATAACCGCCTGCGGGGTTGGCTCAACCTTCTTCTCGGTTACCGGCTCTGGTTGTTCGACAGGCTCAACGTCAGGGAGAGGCTCAGGCTCAACCGGCTGCGGTTTTTCGCTCTCCTGTACCTGCTCCGTGACCTCGACAACCTCTTCGGCAAAGGCCTCTGTCTCTTCTTTCGAATGAGCGTGCTCTTCCGCTGCGGGTTCAGCAATCGCTTCTACTGGCGTTTCAGGCTCGGGCTGCGCGTCAACAGCCTGCTGCTCTTCAACCTGCTGTTCGGTTTCCTGCTCTTTCTGCCCAAAGCCCAGCCAGGAAAAGAAGCCACGTTTTTTCTCTTTTGCCATTTGCGACTACACCCCTCGCGGTTAATTTCCGGCGCTATATACATGGAAGCTAAAAAAATGATGAAATAGTTTATCACTTAACTTAACGCACATCACCGCCTGCAAGCGCAGGCCCAATGAGTGACCTGAGCAAAGATATGAAGAAACCCAACCGTGCTGCGGCCGGTCAGATACGTATCATCGGCGGCCAGTGGCGAGGCCGTAAACTTCCGGTGCCGGATAGTCCCGGCCTGCGCCCCACCACCGACCGCGTGCGTGAGACGCTGTTTAACTGGCTGGCACCGTCGATGGCCGATGCCCGCTGTCTGGATTGCTTTGCCGGCAGCGGCGCGCTGGGGCTGGAAGCCCTCTCCCGCTATGCCTCCAGCGCCATTCTGCTGGAGATGGAGCGCGGCGTAGCGCAGCAGCTACAGCAAAATCTTGCAACCCTGAAGGCGAGCCATGCCAAAGTGGTGAATACCAACACGCTCACCTTCCTCGCGCAACCCGGCACGCCGCACGATGTGGTCTTTGTCGATCCGCCGTTTCGTAAAGGGTTGCTGGAAGAGACATTAGCATTACTGGAAAACAACGGCTGGCTGGCAGATAACGCGCTAATCTACGTAGAGAGTGAAGTGGAAAACGGCCTGCCGCCGGTGCCCGTACACTGGGATCTGCACCGGGAAAAAGTGGCCGGTCAGGTGGCTTATCGTCTTTATCACCGACAATCACAAGGAGAGACCGATGCCGGTTCTGATTAATCTGGGGCGTTTGCTGATGCTGGGGGTCTGGGCATTTCTGATCCTCAATCTGGTGCACCCTTTCCCGCGTCCAATGAACATCTTTGTTAACGTAGCGCTGATTTTCACTTCGTTTATGCACGCCCTGCAGATGGTGATGCTGAAAAACGGCCTGCCAAAAGATGGCCCACAGATGACCGCCTGGCAGCAGGTACGGGTCTTTATTTTCGGCGTGTTTGAACTGCTGGTGTGGATGAAGAAGTTTAAGGCGCAGGTGAAGAAGTAAGGTGCGGCCTGATGCCCTCACCCTAACCCTCTCCCACAGGGAGAGGGGACCGATCGAGCATTACTCAGCCCTGAATCCTTCAAACCGCGATCCTTTGTAACTCAATACCCCTTTCTCCCCCACCGTCAGTTGATGATACTGCTGCGCCTCCAGGCGGAAGGTCATCTCCAGCCCTCCGGTCTGCGGCCTGAAGCTCGCTTCATAGCGCACGGCGGTTCCGGCAGGCGTCACCTGCTGCTGGCGTGAACGGCGATCGTTAATGGGTTTCTCACGTTTATTGCTCACCACCACGCGCTTATGCAGCAGTGGCGCAGCATCATTATCCGCCTTCTCGCGGCGCTGCTGCACGAAGCGAAACGAGGCGGCAATGACAATAATCGCCACCACGATAATGAAAAAAAGCGGCATCTTGCTCATCAACGATTCCATCAGATTAGACGGAATTGAGGATACCTTGCCTTCCCCGCATTGCCAAACGCCCGCCCGCGTCACTACACTAAATCAGAAACTGATTATTCAGCCGTAACAGATACAGGGAGTTAATATGCTTTGGTCATTTATCGCTGTCTGTTTTTCCGCATGGCTTTACGTCGATGCGTCTTACCGTGGCCCAGCCTGGCAGCGCTGGTTGTTTAAACCCGTCACGCTGCTGCTTTTATTACTCCTTGCCTGGCAGGCGCCTATGTTCAACGCCGTCAGCTATCTGGTGCTCGCCGGACTGTGCGCCTCGCTGGTGGGTGATGCGTTAACACTTCTTCCGCGCCAGCGGCTGCTCTATGCCGTAGGGGCGTTTTTCCTGTCGCATCTGCTCTATACCATCTATTTCGCCAGCCAGATGACGCTCTCCTTCTTCTGGCCGCTACCGCTGGCGCTGCTGGTGATTGGGGCGCTGTTGATTGCCGTGATCTGGACGCGACTGGAGGAGATGCGCTGGCCCGTTTGCACCTTTATCGCCATGACGCTGGTGATGGTCTGGCTGGCGGGCGAACTGTGGTTCTTCCGCCCAACGGCCCCGGCAATGTCCGCCTTCTTCGGTGCGACCCTGCTGCTTATCGGGAATATCGTCTGGCTGGGCAGCCACTATCGTCGCCGTTTCCGGGCTGATAACGCGATTGCTGCCGCCTGCTACTTCGCCGGGCACTTCCTGATCGTGCGTTCGCTCTATATTTAAAAACGCTTGACTCTGGAGTCGACTCCAGAGTGTATGCTGCGGTTAATGAGAAAATTATCATTACCGGAGAGTGCCATGTCGACTCCAGAAACGTCAAAAAAAGTGCCACAATTCTCGGCACTTAAGCTTACACCCGCCAAGCCCGAAGCGCCTTGCTGTTGCGATAGCGCCTGCGAAACAGAAGCGCTAAACCCGCAGACTGAAAGCGGAAAACGTTATAGCTGGGTCGTTAACGGCATGGATTGTGCCGCCTGCGCGCGCAAAGTCGAAAATGCGGTGAAACAGGTGCAGGGGGTTAATCACGTCCAGGTGCTGTTCGCCACGGAAAAGTTGCTGGTCAGCGCCGACAGCGATGTTACTTCCCGGGTTGAGGCCGCCGTCGTCAACGCCGGTTACTCCCTGCGCAGTGAATCCGCCCCGGTCGTACACACCTCCTTCCTGCGGGAAAATCTGCCGCTTATCACGCTGATTGTGCTGATGGCGCTGAGCTGGACGCTGGAGCAGTTTAACCACCCTCTCGGTAACCTGGCCTTTATCGCTACCACGCTGGTGGGGCTATATCCCATTGCCCGTCAGGCGCTACGCCTGATGAAAAGCGGAAGCTGGTTTGCCATCGAAACCCTGATGAGCGTGGCGGCCATAGGTGCCCTGTTTATCGGCGCGACGGCAGAGGCCGCTATGGTGCTGCTGCTGTTTCTGGTGGGTGAACGCCTGGAAGGCTGGGCAGCGAGTCGGGCGCGCAAAGGGGTAAGCGCGTTAATGGCGCTCCGCCCTGAAACCGCCACTCAGGTCGTTAATCACAAACGTAAAACCGTGGCCATCAATGCGCTACGTCCGGGCGATGTCATCGAAGTGGCCGCAGGCGGGCGCCTGCCCGCCGATGGCGCTCTGCTAAATGCAATGGCAAGTTTCGATGAAAGCGCCCTGACCGGTGAATCGATTCCGGTAGAACGCAAGACCGGAGAACGAGTTCCGGCGGGGGCAACCAGCGTGGATCGTCTGGTACAGCTTACCGTTCTCTCAGAACCTGGCGACAGCGCCATCGACCGCATTCTGAAGCTCATTGAGGAAGCCGAAGAGCGCCGCGCCCCGGTTGAGCGATTTATCGATCGCTTCAGCCGGATTTATACCCCGGCCATCATGCTGGTCGCCCTGCTGGTAGCCCTTATTCCGCCGCTGTTCTTTGGCGCGCCGTGGCAAGCGTGGATCTACAAGGGATTAACGCTGCTGCTGATTGGCTGCCCCTGCGCACTGGTGATCTCCACGCCTGCGGCTATTACCTCTGGCCTTGCCGCTGCCGCGCGTCAGGGGGCGCTGATTAAAGGCGGCGCCGCACTGGAACAGCTGAGTCAGGTACAGCACGTCGCCTTCGATAAAACCGGCACGCTGACCGTCGGAAAGCCGCAGGTGACCGGTATCTATCCGCAGGAGAGCAGTGAGAACGAACTGCTTGCGCTGGCGGCGGCCGTTGAGCAAGGTTCCACGCACCCGCTGGCGCAGGCCATTGTTCGTGAAGCTCAATCCCGCGGGCTGACGATCCCGGCGGCAACCGCGCAGCGTGCGCTGCCAGGATCGGGCATTGAAGCCGAGGTCGAAGGTAAAAAGGTCGTGATTATCGCGGCGGGCGGCACCCCTGACGCACAGGCTCAGGCTTTAGAGGAGGCCGGGCAAACGGTTGTGGTTGTGCTGCAGGATGGCGTGACCAAAGGGGTTCTGGCGCTACGCGATACCCTGCGCGAGGATGCGAAACAGGCGGTCGCCGCACTGCATCAGATGGGCATTCAGGGCGTCATCCTCACCGGGGATAACCCACGCGCCGCCGTAGCCATCGCGGACGAACTGGGGCTGGCCTACAGGGCCGGATTACTGCCTGCCGATAAAGTGCGTGCCGTGGCGAAGCTGAAAGAAGATGCCCCTCTGGCGATGGTGGGAGATGGCATTAATGATGCCCCGGCGATGAAAGCCGCGACGCTGGGCATCGCGATGGGTAGCGGCACCGACGTGGCGCTGGAAACCGCCGATGCAGCCTTGACCCACAATCGCCTGACCGGGCTGGCGCAGATGATCGCCCTTGCCCGCGCCACCCGCGCCAATATTCGTCAGAACGTCGCTATCGCGCTGGGGCTGAAGGCTATTTTCCTGGTCACAACGCTGCTCGGGATAACCGGTCTGTGGCTGGCGGTGCTGGCAGATACCGGAGCGACGGTGCTGGTCACCGCGAACGCATTGCGACTTTTGCGTCGCCGGTAAAACATCCAAATGGCGGCTGGGGTGGGTTTGCTGCCCCACCCCAGTCCTCACCCACGATGCTGGGGGAAACGGCATCAATGCATCCCCAACACTCCCGGTAACCACAATGAGATGGCCGGGATATAGGTCACCATCCCCAGTACGATCACTAACATGGCGTAGAAGGGCAGCATGGCGCGGACCACGCTTTCGATCTTCTGTTTGCTCACCGCGCTGGCAACGAACAGCACGGATCCTACCGGCGGCGTAATCAGCCCGATCCCGAGATTCACCATCATGATCATGCCGAAGTGCACCGGATCAATCCCCAGAGAGTTGGTAACCGGCAGCAGCACCGGCGTCAGGATCAGGATGATCGGTGCCATGTCCATGAGGGTGCCGATCAGCAGCAACATGATATTGAGATACATCAAAATCACGTATTTGTTGTCGGAGAGCCCGGTAAAGAATTCGGTGATGCGCATCGGCAACTGCATGTAGGTCATCACCGCGCCAAATGCCGCGGCAAAGCCAATCAGGATCATCACAATAGTGACCGTCTTGACCGTGCGGCACATCAGCTTCGGCAGCTCGCTCCATTTATAATCGCGGTAGATAAACATGGTGACGAAGAAGGCCCAAAGACAGGCCACCGCCGCTGATTCGGTCGCGGTAAAGATCCCGGTCAAAATCCCGCCGAGGATAATCACTACCGTCATCAGTCCCCACAGGGCATCGACAAAAATCTTCAGTGCCTGTTTAAAGGGGATTTTTTCCCCTTTTGGATAGCCGCGTTTATGGGCAAACCCGAGGCAGAGGATCATCAGACATAATCCCAATAGCAACCCCGGCAAAACGCCTGCGATAAACAGGGTGGCGATAGAAACCGTGCCGCCAGCCGCCAGCGAATAGATCACCGAGTTATGGCTGGGCGGGATTAAAATTGCCTGCACCGACCCGCTGGCCGTGACCGCCGCCGCGTATTCTCGCGGATAGCCATTCTTTTCCATCTCCGGGATCATCACGCTGCCGATAGAGGCGGTATCCGCCACCGACGACCCCGAAATAGCGCCGAAGAAGGTCGAGGCCACAATGTTTACCAGCGACAATCCGCCGCGAATAAACCCGACAAAAATATAGGCGAAGTTCACCAGCCGCCGCGCAATGCCCCCCTCCGCCATAATCGCCCCGGCGAGGATAAAGAACGGGATCGCCAGCAGAGTAAATTTGTTTACCCCGCTGGTGATCTGAATCATCAGCGCTTCCAGCGGCAAATCAATCCACAGCGCCCCGGCAACGGCGCTTAACCCTACGGCAAAGGCCACCGGCATTCCCAGTGCCAGCAGAATGGCGAGGGTGAATAACAAAACAAAAGCGTCCATCGTTCACCCCTTAACTGTGGTTACCGATCATCACGACCGGGCGGTTTTCCTGGGAGCCAAAGAACAGCCGCTCCAGCACAAAGAGAATCAATATTGCCGATCCCACCGGTAGCGGCAGGTAGCTTTCGCCGGAGGTCAGTATGGGAAATTCCGCCACGGGCTGCTCCCAGAGCTCCATGCACAGCAGGTAGCTGTACCAGAAGATGATGAGTGAAATCAGCAGCATCAGAAGATCCACCACCCTGGCGCAGAGCATTTTAAGCCCGGCGGGAAGGCGGTCGGTGAGCATGTTGACCGCGATGTGGGAGCCGGCGCGGTAACCCACCGCCGCGCCGATAAAGGTGAACGTCACCATGCAGATAATGGCAACCGGCTCGGGCCAGGACTCACCGCGATTGAGCACATAGCGAGAGAAGATGCCGATCGGAATGACAATGGTCATGACCAGCAGCGACAGCCCGGCAATCGCCATCGCCAGCAGGTAGAGACGGTCCATCCACTTCAGGTAGATTTCGGACATACATACTCCGGTTTACTGAACGTCAGCGATGGCTTTCATCAGATCCTGGTGCTTGTCGCCGTACTGGGCGCGCACCGGCTCTGTCGCTTTCACAAAGACCGCTTTATCGATATCGTGGAACTGCACGCCGCCCGCTTTCATTTTCGCCAGCGCCTGATCGTTATATTCTTTCCACAACTTGCGCTGTTCCATCTGAGCTTCGCGGGCCAGGGTCAAAATCTTCTGCTGCTCGTCGGCGCTGAGCTTGTCCCACTTCACTTTCGAGTAGAGCAGCATTTCCGGGGTGATGAAGTGACCGCTCAGGGTGTAGTTTTTGGCGACCGGCATGTAGTTGTGGGCGATATAGGTCGGTGGGTTGTTCTCTGCGCCGTCGATGACGCCGGTCTGCATACCGCTGTAAACCTCACTCACCCCCATCGCGACCGCGTTAGCGCCCATATCTTTCAACGTGGCCAGCGCGACAGGGCTCCCCTGCACGCGAATCTTCAGCCCTTTCAGATCTTCAGGTTTCGCTACCGGGGCCTTGGTGATCAAGTTGCGGGTACCGGAGTCCATCCAGCCGAGGAAGACCAGACGCGATTTCGGATTAGCCGTGAGCTTATCGCCAATCTGCTTGCCGATATCGCCATCAATGACCTTGTGCATATGGTCTTCATCGCGGAAGACGTACGGCAGGGTAAAGACTTCGATATCCGGCAGGATGGCGGCAACCGGCGCCATAGAGACGCGAATCATATCAATGGCCCCCATTTGCGCCTGCTCAATCATCTGTTTTTCATCGCCCAGCACGCCTCCGGGGAAGACTTTAATCTCCAGCTTGCCGTCGGTTTGTTGTTTAAGTTTTTCGCCCATGTGCTGTACCGCCACCACGTTCGGGTAGCCCTCGGGATGCACATCGGCAGCTTTAATGGTTTGAGCAGAGACGGATGCAGCAACGGCAGACAGACACAGCGCGGCCAGCAACGGCTTGAGGGTCGTTTTCATCGAGTCAACTCCAGGGTAGTGAGGTAAGCGTTAAAACGTTGTTTTAGTTTTCCGCTTAAAAACTAGACTACGCCCTGAAAAGCGAAGGTGAAGCGCCTCACAAAAACGCTTAATTTTGAAACGATGGTTTGAAAATGTGATGGGCGTTCTGCCGGGAGGCAGTCACGCCCTGTCGGGCGAGAGGGCTACTGGCCTTTACGGATGAGGTAGCGGTACGGCAGCGCGCCGGTATCTTGTGCCACCAGCTGGTGTTCCATAAAGGTACAAAAGCCAGGAATATCGCGGGTTGTCGCCGGGTCGTCAGCGATGATCAGCAACGTTTCGCCGGTCTGCATGTTACGCACGGTTTTGCGCACCATCATTACCGGCTCCGGACAACGCAGGCCCTGGGCATCAAGGGTGTGGTCTGGGGTAGAAAACAGATCGGTCATCTTCATCTCGTTCACAGAAAAACGGCAGTAGTTTACGCCGCGTTTCAGGCAAAGCAAACCAGGTTAACGATTGCGTGAAAATTAGCCATTGCAAACGCCTGTCAAAGCAGTATCATGCGGCGGCTTTATTGGGTTCCCTCACCCCAAATATTAATCAAAAAGGTACAATATGAACTCCTTTACACAATCGCAGCGCGTCAAAGCGTTGTTCTGGCTTTCGCTTTTTCATTTGCTGGTGATTACCTCCAGTAACTACCTGGTGCAGCTCCCCATCTCCATTTTTGGTTTCCACACCACCTGGGGCGCATTCAGTTTCCCGTTTATCTTCCTGGCAACCGACCTTACCGTGCGGATCTTTGGCGCGCCGCTGGCCCGTCGCATTATTTTCGCGGTGATGCTGCCTGCGCTGTTTATCTCATATGTGATCTCCTCCCTGTTTTATATGGGAAGCTGGCAGGGCTTTGGCGCGCTGGCGCACTTTAACCTGTTTGTGGCGCGTATCGCCGCCGCCAGCTTTATGGCCTATGCGCTGGGGCAGATCCTCGACGTGCACGTCTTTAACCGCCTGCGGCAGAGTCGTCGCTGGTGGCTGGCCCCCACGGCCTCAACGCTGTTTGGCAATGTGAGCGATACGCTGGCCTTCTTCTTTATCGCCTTCTGGCGTAGCCCGGATGCGTTTATGGCGCAGCACTGGATGGAAATCGCGCTGGTGGATTACGCCTTTAAGGTGCTTATCAGCCTGGTATTCTTCCTGCCGATGTATGGTGTATTGCTGAATATGTGTATGAAAAAGCTGGCAGATAAATCTGAAATCTCGGCATTGCAGGCAGGGTAAAGGTTCCCCAGAGCAGTTGTGATAAGATGGAAGAATGAGCCGTTATGGCCGTTTATCGAAAGGAAGAAGTTAATGCGCAATCTGGTTAAATATGTCGGGATTGGCCTGCTGGTAATGGGGCTTGCAGCTTGTGACAACAGCGATACCAAATCTGCCGCTCAGGCCGCGTCTGCTGAAAGCAACGCAACGAGCCAGCCGATCAGCCTGATGGATGGCAAACTCAGTTTCTCTCTGCCGGCGGACATGACCGATCAGAGCGGTAAACTGGGCACCCAGAGCAACAATATGCACGTTTATTCCGACGCGACGGGGCAAAAAGCCGTGATCGTGATTGTCGGCGACGACACCTCAGAAGATCTGGGCGTGCTGGCGAAGCGCCTTGAAGATCAACAGCGTACCCGTGACCCGCAGCTGCAGGTGGTGACCAACAAGTCCATTGAACTGAAAGGCCACAAGCTGCAGCAGCTGGATAGCATTATCTCGGCCAAAGGCCAGACCGCGTACTCATCCGTGGTGCTCGGCAAGGTCGATAACAAACTGCTGACTCTGCAGATTACGCTGCCTGCCGACGATCAGCAGAAAGCGCAAACTGCCGCTGAAAATATCATTAACACTCTCGTGATTCAGTAATCCATCACGTTGAAGTGGCCTCCGGCGCTGGCGTCGGGGGCCTTTTTTTTAGCCGCCAGGTCAATAACAACGCCACCGTTACCAGCCCCGCCGCCGCAAGATAAATCACTGGCACCCCTGCCCATGCCATCACCAGTCCGGCCAGCGGCCCGGTGATCCCGAGCGACATATCCATAAACACCGTATAGGTCGCCAGCGCTGCGCCCTGGTTTTGCTGCGGCACGGCCTTCACCGCCACCACGCCCAGCGCCGGGAAGACCAGCGAAAAACCAGCCCCCGCCAGGAAAACGCCAATTTTCGCGATCCACGGCTCGTTAGCGATCCCGGTCAGCAGCAGGCCGATAATTTCCACGGCAAAGCAGATCATCGCCACGTTCAGCCCGCCCAGGCGGTTAATGCCATTGGGGAACAACAGGCGGGTGCCGACAAACGCACAGCTAAACAGCGTTAAGGCAAAGGCGGCACCGTCCCAGCCTTTAGCATCGTAAAACAGGGTGATAAACGTGGCGATGACGCCAAACCCTGCCGAGGCCAGCGCCAGCGCCATGCCGTAAAGCCAGACGCGTCCCAGCACCGCCCGAAACGGCATCGGTTTCCCTTTGCTGGCTTTCACCTTCGGGCGCGGCAGCGCGAAGAGAATGGCGAGTAACGCCACTCCCATAATCGTGAGTGCCAGCCCCTGCAGGCCAATATAGCGATAGCAGAGCACGCCAAGCGGCGCACCTATCGCCATCGCGCCGTAAGTGACAATCCCGTTCCATGAAATCACCCGGCCAATGTGCGGCGCGCCGACGACGCCAACGCCCCACAGCGTTGAGCCGGTTCCCGCCAGGCTCTGGCCGATACCCAGAATCACGCGCCCCAGGCAGAGCAGCGCCAGGCTTGCCATCGGCCAGGCGTGGGTCCAGTCGGCCAGCAGGTAGCTCACGCCGCTGAGAAAACAGCCGCACAATCCCAATACCACAATGCTCTTTGGCCCGAAAAGATCGGCGTAGCGGCCCGCGTGCGGGCGGCTCATCAGGGTGGCAAAGTATTGCAAGCTGATCACCAGCCCCGCCCAGAATGCGCTAAAGCCCATGGTTTCATGGACATAACCTGGCAGTACCGCAAGCGGCAGGCCGATGGTGAGGTAGCTGGCAAAGTTAAAAATAACGACAGAGACAATACGCAGATTGAGGCGCAATCCGCTCAGCGCCAGTTCGGCGGCAGGTTCGGGCATGGATATCACCAGGATTTTTACAACAGTGTTTCACTATTACCACGTCAGGGGCAGAAAATCAGCAGCGACTTTTCAGAATATCAGCGTCTAACGAAGCGTCTGCCGCGCACTACACTCTATATGCATACAACAAAAGGAATCGTCATGACGCCCACGCCTCCCGATAAAGCAGGACTTCACATTTTACTCAAGCTGGCCTGCCTGGTGGTGATACTGGCCGGGATCCACGCCGCGGCGGATATCCTTGTCCAGCTGTTGCTGGCGCTCTTCTTCGCAATTGTCCTTAACCCTCTGGTGACCTGGTTTTTACGGCGCGGGGTCAGTCGCCCAATCGCCATTACCATTGTGGTGGTGGTAATGCTGATTGTCCTCATCGCCCTCTTCGGCGTACTGGCAGCCTCGATGAATGAATTTGTCGCAATGCTGCCAAAATACAACCGGGAATTGACGCGCAAACTGGTGGATTTACAGCAGATGTTGCCTTTTCTTAACCTGCACATTTCGCCAGAACGCATGCTGCAGCGAATGGATTCCGAGAAGGTGATGACCTTCGCCACCGCATTCATGACCCAACTTTCCGGGGCGATGGCGAGCATTGTGCTGCTGGTGATGACGGTCGTCTTTATGCTTTTCGAGGTGCGCCACGTCCCCTATAAAATGCGCTTTGCCCTGCACAATCCGCAGATCCACATCGCCGGCCTGCACCGCGCCCTGAAGGGTGTGTCGCACTATCTGGCGCTGAAAACGTTACTGAGTCTGTGGACGGGAGCCATCGTCTGGCTGGGGCTCGCGCTACTGGATGTCCAGTTTGCACTGATGTGGGGTGTGCTGGCCTTTCTGCTTAACTATGTTCCCAATATTGGCGCTGTCCTCTCCGCCGGGCCGCCCATGATCCAGGCCTTTTTGTTCAATGGTTTTTACGAATGCATGATGGTCGGTGCACTTTTCCTGGTGGTACACATGGTGCTGGGAAATATTGTCGAACCCCGCATGATGGGCCACCGTCTGGGGATGTCGACAATGGTGGTCTTCTTGTCGTTATTAGTCTGGGGCTGGCTGCTGGGGCCGGTCGGCATGTTGCTTTCCGTACCGCTCACCAGCGTCTGTAAAATCTGGATGGAGACGACTCAGGGCGGCAGCAAGCTGGCAATCTTGCTGGGCCCAGGCAGACCAAAAAGCCGGCTACCCGGATGACAAAAGGTCCGAAATCCTACCAAACAGAGTAGGTTAAATACCTTAACAGCACCTGTAGTATATGTGCCGCTTTTAACAAAGCGGCATTTTTCATTCTCTGCGTCTTTTCCCCTTCAGGGTGGCTGAATAACGCCCGCAAAAGTCCGGAATTAATGCTTATTTAAAGCAAATTAAAAGTGCAAAATACAATGGCCGATTTTTTCTTGATCGCGGATATTATTTTCAACCGTCATCAGGAAATAATAGCCAGACTAAAGGGTTACGTAGATAACCGTAGTCTCTTTAACATGTTTTAAATATGTGAGTGTTATTGGCTTAAATCGTTATTACTGATATGGAGTTGTTGATGAAAAAAATTATTAAATGGGTTGCTGCTATTACTATTATGGGTGCGCTGGCAGGCTGTGCGCGTACCGCGCCTATCGTAGAGGTGAACTCTGTTGTGAGCGCCGGTCATACCGCTGCGCAGGTGAAAAACGCCATTCTGAAAGCAGGTCTCCAGCGTGAATGGATCATGACCGAAGCCGGTCCAGGTGTCATTAAAGGCCGTCTGCAGGCCCGCGACCACTCCGCAGATATTAAAGTAACCTATTCTGCATCAAGCTACTCTATTCATTATGAAAACAGCATGAACCTGAAGGCTGCGGACGGTAAAATTCATAAGAATTATAACCGCTGGGTACGTAATCTCGACAAAGATATTCAGCTGAATCTCTCTGCCGGTGCAGCACTGTAATTTTTATTAAAGTCGGGCTGTCATGGCCCGATAATATCTTTTTGCCAGTGAAAGGTTACGCAATCCATGTACGAAAAGGACTCCCTCAGCGCGCTTGATGCCATCACGGAAGCGCAACGTATCGCCTTTGCGCCAATGCTGTTTCAAACTGCCCTTTGTCTGCGTAACTCGGGTGTACTTTCCTGGCTGGATAAACAAGGTAAACGCGGCTCTCACCTCGATGAAATAGTGGCAAATAGCACCCTGAATGAATATGCGGTAAGCGTATTACTGGATATGGGATTAAGCGGACGCATCGTCACCCATCATGATGGCGTCTATTATCTCGCCAAAGTCGGTCATTTTTTGCTGCATGATAAAATGACCCGCGTAAATATGGATTTCACGCAGGACGTCTGTTATCAGGGGTTATTTAATCTTTCAGACTCCCTCGAACAGGGTAAACCGTCCGGGTTATCGGTATTCGGTGAATGGCCAACCATCTATCCGGCATTATCTCAGCTGCCCGATCAGGCGAAAGCGAGCTGGTTCGCGTTCGATCACTACTACTCAGACGCTGCGTTTGACGCCGCGCTACCGCATATATTCGCAAGCAAGCCGACAAAATTGTACGATGTAGGCGGCAATACTGGAAAATGGGCATTGCGCTGCTGCGGTTATGATGAAAATGTGGCGGTCACGCTGCTCGATCTGCCCCAGCAAATCGCGCTGGCGCAGGAAAATGTCGCAAAAGCAGGCTTTTCTCATCGCATTGGCTTCCATGCTGTCGATATGCTTAGCGATGCGCCATTGCCAGGGGAAGCCGATATCTGGTGGATGAGCCAGTTCCTCGACTGCTTCTCACCCGACCAGATTGTCACCATGCTGGGCAACGTCGCGAACGTGATGAAGCCAGGCGCCAGACTGTGCATTATGGAGCTGTTCTGGGATGCGCAAAAATTTGAAGCCGCATCGTTTAGCCTGAACGCCACATCGCTCTATTTTACCTGCATGGCAAACGGCAACAGCCGCTTCTATAGCGCTGAAAAATTTTACCACTACCTGGAGACCGCCGGTTTCCACGTAGAGCAACGTCTGGATAATCTTGGTTTGGGTCACACCTTACTGATTTGTCAGAAAAATGAACATTAAACAGCCCCGGCTGTTCTGACGTTTGTATCGTCATTTGATTACAGGTTTATCGCGGACGCGCGTAGATGAAATTTGCACTTACTCTTCTTGACTGGCAGGCCAGAGCGCCAGGTCTTTGCGATGCCGCACAGTGGCAGGCATGGTCACAGGGGTCGATTATTCTCGACCCCGCCGCGCCGCTACCCAGACTCACCGACCTGCCGATGATGACCGCCCGTCGTCTTAACTCCGGCAGCAAGCTGGCCGTTGATTGTGGGCTGGCGATGCTGCGTAAACATGCTATCGATGCCGTTGTCTATACCAGCCGCCACGGCGAGCTGGAGCGCAATTACCGTATCCTGCATGCACTGGCGACGGACCAGGCGGTCTCCCCCACTGATTTCGCCATGTCGGTGCATAATTCCGCGGTGGGCAACCTGACCATCGCTGCCCGTCAGCCTATTGTCTCCTCGTCGATCTCTGCCGGGCAGGATACGTTCCAGCAGGGTTTATGCGAAGTGCTGAGCCTGCTGCAGGCCGGTTATTCCCGGGTTCTGCTGGTGGATTTTGACGGCGCACTGCCCGAATTTTATCATCCGGCACTGCCTGCGCAGATGCCGACCTGGCCCTACGCGCTGGCGCTGGTCCTTGAGGCGGGTGAAACCCTCCACTGTGCAACCCGCAGCGGCAGCACCAGCGACGAGCCGCCTCTCCCGCAAAGCCTGCTGTTCCTGCAAGGTTACCTGCGCGAAGAGCGCGCGTTTGTGGTTCCCGGAGAACGCCTGCTATGGGAATGGGCGCGCGCATGACCCGGCTGGTGGCAAAAATAAACTGGGCGTGGCGCCTGGTAATGACCGGTTTCTGCTTCGCGCTTTTTGGCGTAGGGGGGTTACTGCTGTCGCTGGTGTGGTTCAACCTGCTCCTCGTGGTTCAGCGCGATCGCGCCCGTCGTCGCCGTCTGGCGCGCCGCAGCATCGCCGCCAGTTTCCGCTTCTTTTTAACCGTAGCCCGCACCCTTGGCGTGCTGGATTATCGCATCGATAACCTCGAGGCTTTGCGTAATGAGCGTGGCTGCCTGGTCGTGGCTAACCACCCGACGCTGATCGATTACGTTATCCTCGCCTCGGTGATGCCCGAAACGGACTGTCTGGTGAAGAGCGCATTACTGCGCAATCCCTTCGTCAGCGGCGTGATCCGCGCAGCGGATTACCTGGTTAACAGCGAAGCCGAAACGCTGTTAAGTTCCAGCCAGCAGCGGCTGAATCAGGGCGATACCCTATTAATCTTCCCGGAAGGCACGCGCACGCGCTTCGGGGAAGCCATCACGCTGCAGCGTGGTGCGGCGAACATCGCCGTACGTTGCGGCAGTGATATGCGGGTGGTGCTTATCCACTGCAGCGAGCATCTGCTCGATAAAAAAAGCCGGTGGTATGACGTACCGCCGCATAAGCCCTTTTTCACGGTTGATGTCTGTGAACGGGTAAACGCCCATGATTTTTACGATGCGGCCCAACAAGAACCGGCGCTGGCGGCACGCCAGTTAAACCGGCATCTGCAGCAACGTTTAACATCAGGTCTTCAATCTTTGGCAGGAATTAATGATGCAAGCGCTCTATCTTGAAATTAAAAATCTAATTATCTCCACCCTGAACCTGGATGAACTCTCCGCCGACGATATCGACACCGAGGCGGCCCTGTTCGGTGATGGTCTGGGTCTGGATTCCATCGACGCCCTTGAGCTTGGCCTGGCGGTCAAAAACCAGTACGGCGTGGTGTTATCAGCGGAAAGCGAAGAGATGCGTCAGCACTTCTTCTCCGTTGCCACGCTGGCATCCTTCATTCATGCTCAACGCGCCTGAGACAGCCCCCATGACTCAACAAGACACGATTTACCAGGAAGTCTCAGCACTTCTGATCAAACTGTTTGAAATTGAACCACAAGCGATCACCCCTGACGCGCGTCTGTATGAAGACCTGGAGCTGGACAGCATCGACGCCGTCGACATGATCGTTCACCTGCAGAAAAAGACCGGTAAAAAAATCAAACCGGAAACCTTCAAATCGGTACGCACCGTTCAGGATGTTGTGGACGCCGTCGCCCAACTGCTGCACGAAGAGTAAAACCGGGTGCGTGGCGCGATCCCGCTGATAACGGGACTAATGCTGCTCGCCTGGCCCTTCCTGATTGGCTTTGGCTTGACGCATAACAGCCTGCACTGGCTACTGCCGCTGATGGCGCTGGTGCTGATACTGCGTCTGCGCCAGGCGCGGCAAAACGCCGGGCCAATGCGCTACGTGGTGCAGAGCGTTGCGCTGGCCGGTATTGCCCTGTGTGCCGCCAGTTACTTGCTCAAAGCCCATCAATGGTTATTGCTCTATCCGGTGGTCGTGAATCTCGTGATGCTGGCCGTTTTCGGCGGATCATTATGGACCGCAATGCCGCTGGTAGAACGACTGGCGCGGCTACGCGAGCCGCTGCTGCCCCCGGAAGGGGTACGTTATACCCGTGTCGTCACCCGGGTCTGGTGCGGTTTTTTCATTTTTAACGGCAGCATCGCGCTGTTTACCGTACTGCGCGGCGATATGCAGCTATGGACGCTCTGGAATGGCATGATTGCTTATATTCTGATGGGCACGCTCATGGCAACCGAGTGGGTGGTGCGTCAACGGGTAATAAAAAAAGAGAAGCATAATGAATGACCCCCTTCCGCTAAGTCAGTGGCTGGATGCCCCACGACCGGAAAATACACCTATTGCCTGGCTGGATGATCGCACCTGGACCCTGGGGGAGCTGCGCTATGACGTTGCGACGTTAACGCAGCAACTGCGCCAGCAGGAAGTTGAGCGCTGGGCGCTCTGCTTTGAAAACAGTTATCTCTTTATCGTCGCGTTACTGGCCGCACTGCACGCGGGTAAAACGCCGGTGATACCGGGGCACAGCCGTGTTTCACTGCTCGCCGAGCAACAGGCGTTGTTCAACGGCGTACTCAGCGATCAGAGCCTCGATTTCGCGGGTCGCCTGCTGGTCGTGACCCCGTCCGACCGCAGCCTGTCCGACTGGACACCGCTACCCGCCATTGCTGAGGGCAGCTACGTCGAGCTGTTCACTTCCGGCTCTACCGGCGCGCCGCGTCAGGTTATTAAGCCCGTAGCAAGCCTCGATCGGGAGGCCAGAATGCTCGCCGCCCGTTTCGGCGAAAGGCTCAGCGGCTGTCGCGTGGTGGCATCCGTGGTGCCACAGCATCTGTATGGTCTGACGTTCCGTATCGTCTTGCCGATGACGCTGGGGCTGCCGCTGCATGCCGCCATGCTCTACTACGCAGAACAACTGGCTGCACTGCCTCCTACTCATCGCTATATCTTTATCAGTAGCCCTGCCTTCCTGAAACGGCTGGACACGGCGCTGACGCCGCCGCCGGTCGCGATGGTTCTCTCAGCAGGCGGCGTGCTGCCGTGGGAAGAGGTGAGTGAAACCCACCGCTGGCTGAACATCTGGCCTGACGAAATCTATGGCAGTACCGAAACCGGCATCATCGCCTGGCGCCATCGCGATGCCGACGCGCGTCCCTGGCTGCCCTTCCCGGGGGTGAAACTTATTCCGGAAGCGGAGGCGTGTCGCGTCACCTCGCCGTTAATTCCCGAGCCGGCGGGCCTGCTGCTGGATGACATTCTTCACTTTGACGATAACGGCCTGTTCCGTCTGGCGGGACGCCGTGGTCGGGTGGTCAAAATCGAAGAGAAACGCATCTCGCTGAACGAGGTCGAGCAGCGTCTGCTGGCGCTGGAAGGTATCTGCGAAGCGGCCGCGTTGCCGGTCTCTCGCGGCGGACGCCAGGGCGTTGGAGTACTGCTGGTTCTTAACGACGAGGCTCGCCAGCGCTGGCAACAGCAGGGCAGCAAGACGCAGGAGTTTGCCTGGCGTCGGGCGCTACTGCCGTGGCTGGAACCTGTCGCCATCCCCCGCTACTGGCGCATCATCGATGAAATGCCCGTCAACAGCATGAACAAGCGTGTCTACGCGCAGTTACAGGAGTTATTTCATGAAAATCCATGAAATCGAGCGCCGCCAGGCACAGCCACAACATCTTGAGATTGTCCTGCACCTTGACCCGAGCCTGTTCTGGTTTCAGGGCCATTTTGCCGTGCAGCCGCTGCTGCCCGGCGTGGCCCAGCTCGACTGGGTGATGCACTACGCCATCACGCTGCTGGCGCCTGACTATCGTTTTCACAGTATTCAGAATGTCAAATTCCAGGCGCCGCTGCTGCCTGAAACCACCGTGACGCTCATCCTCGACTGGAACAGCGAGCGTCAGATGCTGAGCTTCAGTTACCAGCGCCACGACGGCGAAGCGCGCCACACCGCCAGCAGCGGGAAGATCCGTTTATGTCGGTAACCTTTCGTCCCTGTGTGCTGATCCCCTGCTATAACCACGGCGCGATGATGGCGAAGGTGCTGGCGCGCCTGGCGCCCAACGGCCTGCCCTGCTTTGTGGTCGATGACGGCAGTGAGGAGAGTACCCGGCAGACGCTTGAAGCGCTGGCGGCGCAAAATAGCCATGTCACGCTGATTCGGCTGCCGGAGAACGCCGGCAAAGGCGCGGCGGTGATCCACGGGCTGGAAGCCTGCTCTCGTGCCGGGTTTACCCATGCCGTCCAGGTGGATGCCGACGGGCAGCATGCCATTGAAGATATCCCGGCGCTGCTGGCACTGGCAGCGCGTCACCCAACGGCGCTTATCTCCGGACAGCCCATCTATGACGAGTCGATTCCCCGGTCGCGCCTGTATGGCCGCTGGATCACCCACGTCTGGGTCTGGATTGAAACGCTCTCTTTACAGCTAAAAGACAGCATGTGCGGGTTTCGCGTCTACCCGGTGGCTCCGACCCTGCAGCTGGCAGAGCGGGTTACGCTCGGCAAACGGATGGATTTTGATACCGAAGTGATGGTGCGCCTCTACTGGCAGGGGAATACCAGCTATTTCCTGCCGACCCGGGTGACCTATCCGCACGACGGTATCTCCCACTTCGATGCCCTGAAAGATAACGTCCGCATCTCGCTGATGCACACCCGGCTGTTTTTCGGCATGCTGCCGCGCATCCCCTCTCTGCTGTTCCGTCGGCGCGACGCGCACTGGGCGCAGCAGGAGGAGGTTAAAGGGCTGTGGGGCATGCGCCTGATGCTGCGCGTCTGGCAACTGCTGGGACGTACGGCCTTTACCGCCCTGCTGTGGCCGGTGATTGCCGTCTACTGGCTTACCGCCCGGCCAGCCCGTCAGGCCTCGCAGGCGTGGATCCGCCGCGTAGAGCAGCAGTTGGCCGTACGTCATTTGCCAAAACCCGCCCGCCTGAACAGCTTTTTCCACTTCATGCGTTTCGGTAACGCCATGCTGGATAAAGTCGCCAGCTGGCGCGGTGAATTGACTTTACAAAAGGATGTGGTTTTCGCCCCCGGCGCGCGCGAAGCGCTGAACATGGATGCCCCGGAAGGCAAACTTCTGCTGGCATCCCATCTGGGTGATGTGGAAGCCTGCCGCGCGATGGCGCAGATGGAGGGCAGCAAAACCATTAACGCGCTGGTATTCAGCGACAACGCTCAGCGTTTTAAACAGATTATGGCGGAGATGGCGCCACAGGCCGGGCTAAACCTGATGCCGGTAACGGATATCGGGCCGGAAACCGCCATTGCTCTGAAAGAGAAGCTCGAACGCGGCGAATGGGTGGCGATCGTCGGCGATCGTATTGCGGTCAATCCCCAGCGCGGCGGCGACTGGCGCGTCGTCTGGAGCCAGTTTATGGGCCAGCCCGCGCCGTTTCCACAGGGGCCCTTTATTCTCGCCTCGATCCTGCGTTGCCCGGTGGTGCTGATCTACGCCTTACGCCAGCACGACAAATTGCATATCCACTGTGAGCCGTTCGCCGATCCGTTGATTCTCCCCCGCGGTGAGCGCCAGCAGGCATTGCAGCAGACGGTCGATCGCTATGCGCAACGCCTTGAGCATTACGCGCTGCAATCCCCGCTCGACTGGTTTAATTTTTTCGATTTCTGGCATCTGCCGGATGCCAAAGAGAAGGAGTAAAGGGTGCTGACCGATCCCCGCTTTACCGCTGAAGTAGAGATAACCATACCGTTTCACGACGTCGATATGATGGGCGTGGTCTGGCATGGCAACTATTTTCGCTATTTTGAGATTGCCCGCGAAGCGCTACTGAATCAGTTTGATTACGGCTATCGCCAGATGAAATCCTCCGGCTATGTCTGGCCGGTGGTGGATACCCGGGTGAAATACCGCGATGCCGTTACCTTCGAGCAGCGGATTCGCGTGCGTGCCCAGATTGAAGAGTTTGAGAACCGTCTGCGCATCGCCTATCAGATTTTTGACGCGCAAACCGGCAAACGGACCACCACCGGCTACACCATCCAGGTGGCGGTAGAAGAGGCGAGCCGCGAAATGTGCTTCGTCAGCCCGGCCATTTTATTTGAACGTATGGGAGTCACGCCATGAAGTGGTTACCGCTGCTTGCCCTGCTGATCAGCCCCCTCGTCAGTGCCGTTACGCTGGACGAACTGCAGCAGCGCTTTACCGAACAACCGGTGGTGCGCGCGCACTTCGATCAGACCCGCACCATCAAGGATCTGCCCCAGCCGCTGCGTTCGCAGGGGGAGATGCTGATCGCCCGCGATCACGGCCTGCTCTGGGATCAAAAAAGCCCCTTCCCGATGATGCTGCTGCTGGACGACAAACGGATGGTGCAGGTAATTAACGGCCAGCCGCCGCAGACCGTCACCGCTGAAAATAACCCGCAGATGTTCCAGTTTAACCACCTGCTGCGCGCCCTGTTCCAGGCGGACCGCAAGGTGCTGGAAGAGAACTTCCGCATCGCTTTCAACGATCTCGGCAACGGGCGCTGGTCGCTGGTGTTAACCCCAACGACGACCCCGCTGGACAAAATTTTCAGCACGCTGGATCTGGGCGGTGCCACCTTTCTGGAGTCGATTCGTCTGAACGATAAGCAGGGCGATCGTACCGATATCACCCTTTCTCAACATCAACTGACGCCCGCCAGCCTGACCGATGACGAACGCCAACGCTTTGCCGCACCGTAAATCCCTGCGCCCGGCGCTGGCCTGGGCCGCACTCTGCCTGGTGCTGCTGGTCATGCTGTTGTCGCTGCTGCCCGGCGCGCGGCTCAACAGCAGCGTGCTGGCGATGCTGCCCAAACAGACGCTGGGGGCGATCCCGCCGGCGCTGAATGACGGCTTCATGCAGCGCCTCGACCGCCAACTGGTATGGCTGGTCAGCCCCGGCAAACAGCCCGATCCCAGGGCTGCACAGCAGTGGCTGAACCTGCTGCAGCGGTCATCGGCGCTGAACGAGGTAAAAGGCCCCATGGACGCCGCCGGGCAGAAAGCCTGGGGGGCATTTTTCTGGCAGCACCGTAATGGGCTGATAGACAGCGCCACGCGTGCCCGCCTGCAAAACGGCGGCGAAGCCCAGGCGCAGTGGATCCTCTCTCAGCTCTACTCGGCCTTTTCCGGCGTGAGCGGTAAAGAGCTGCAAAACGATCCGCTGATGCTGATGCGCGGCTCCCAGCTTGCGCTGGCGCAAAACAGCCAGAAGCTGCGCCTGATGGACGGCTGGCTAGTGACCCAGGACGCCGCCGATAATTACTGGTATCTGCTGCATGGCGAGCTGGCCGGTTCGTCGTTTGATATGCAGCAGACCCACCAGCTGGTCACCACCCTGCATGACCTGGAAGAGAAGCTAAAAGGCCAGTATCCGCAGGCACAGATACTCTCGCGCGGCACGGTCTTTTACAGCGACTATGCCAGCCAGCAGGCCAAACGTGATGTCTCTACGCTCGGCGTGGCTACCCTCCTTGGGGTGATTCTGCTGATTGTGGCGGTGTTTCGCTCTCTGCGCCCGCTCTTGCTGTGCCTGCTCTCCATTGGCATCGGCGCGCTGGCAGGAACAGTGATCACGCTACTGCTCTTTGGCGAGCTGCATCTGATGACGCTGGTCATGAGTATGAGCATTATTGGTATCTCGGCGGATTACACCCTCTACTATCTGACCGAGCGGATGGTACACGGCGAGCATGACTCCCCCTGGCAGAGCCTGGCAAAAGTGCGTAACGCGCTGCTGCTGGCGCTGCTGACCACCGTGGCGGCTTACCTGATCATGATGTTGGCCCCCTTCCCGGCCATTCGCCAGATGGCGGTGTTTGCCGCCGTAGGGCTGAGCGCCTCCTGCCTGACGGTGATTTTCTGGCATCCGTGGCTTTGCCGCGGCCTGCCGGTACGTCCGGTTCCGGCGATGGTGTTGATGCTGCGCTGGCTGGCCGCGTGGCGCCGCAATAAAAAACTCTCCGTAGGGCTGCCGGTCGCGCTGGCGCTGGTCTCCGTCGTCGGTATAGCGACGCTTCACGTGGATGACGACATCTCCCAGCTGCAGGCGTTGCCACAGTCGATTCTGGCGCAGGAGAAAAGCATCACCGCGTTGACCGGACAGAGCGTGGATCAGAAATGGTTTGTGGTGCATGGCGCCACTGCACAGCAGACGCTGGAGCGTCTGGAAGCCTTTACGCCGGCGCTTGCGGCAGCGAAGACGGCGGGTGAGATTTCAGGCTACCGCACCCTTCCCCTCAACTCGCTGGCGCGACAGAAGCGCGATCTCGCGCTGTTGCAACAGGCCGCCCCGGCCGTCACCAACGTGCTGAATGGGGCGGGGCTGGCCACGGTTAGCCCGGATTTGAGCGCCATGCCCGTGCGGGTGGACGAGTGGCTTAACAGCCCGGCCAGCGAAGGCTGGCGCTTACTGTGGCTGACGCTGCCCAACGGTGAAAGCGGAGTGCTGGTGCCGGTGGATGGTGTGAAAGAGAGCGCCGCGCTGGACCAGCTCGCCAGCCAACATCCGGGCGTGGTGTGGGTCGACAGAAAAGCCCGTTTCGACACGCTTTTTGCGCTCTATCGCGCCGTGTTAACCGGGCTGCTGTTGGTGGCGCTGGGGGTGATTGCCTGCGGTGCGATGCTGCGTCTTGGCTGGCGTAAGGGACTGATAAGCCTGGTGCCGTCGCTACTCTCGCTCGGCTGCGGCCTGGCGGCGCTTTCCGCGACGGGCCATCCGGTGAACCTCTTCTCGTTACTGGCGCTGGTGCTGGTGCTGGGAATCGGGGTTAACTACACCCTCTTCTTCAGTAATCCGCGCGGCACGCCGCTGACCTCCATGCTGGCGATTGTGCTGGCGATGATGACGACATTACTTACCCTTGGGATGCTGGTCTTTAGCGCCACGCAGGCGATCAGCAGCTTTGGCATTGTGCTGGTCAGCGGGATCTTTACCGCCTTCCTGCTTGCCCCGCTGGCGATGCCAACGAAAAAAGAGAGAAAACGATGATGACCTGGTTATTCCGCGCCGCCGCACTGGCCGCCGCGCTGCTGCTGGCGGGCTGTAGCCACTCCACAGACTCTGCCGAGGGTTCGCGCCCGCAGGCCTGGCTGCAACCCGGCACCAAAGTCACGCTGCCCGCGCCGGGCATTACGCCTGCGGTAAGCGCCCAACAGCTGCTAACCGGTACGTTCAACGGCCAGAGCCAGTCGTTGCTGGTGATGCTAAACGCCGATGCCCATAAGGTTACCCTCGCCGGGCTCTCGTCGGTAGGCATTCGTCTGTTCCTCGCCACCTACGACGAAAACGGGATCCACACCGAGCAGTCCATCGTGGTGCCACAGTTACCGCCCGCCAGCCAGGTGCTGGCCGACGTGATGCTGAGCCACTGGCCGCTCAGCGCCTGGCAACCACAATTGCCAAAGGGCTGGACGCTACAGGACAAAGGCGATCGCCGTGAACTGCGCAATGCCAGCGGTAAGCTGGTGACGGAGATTGTCTACCTGCAACGTAAAGGTAAGCGCGAGCCAATCAGCATTGAGCAGCACGTGTTCAAATACCACATCACCATTCAATATCTGGGTGACTGAGATGATCTACATATCTGCCGTTGGCATGGTCAACGCGCTGGGTAATAACCCCGACGAGATTGCGGCTAACCTGATCCGCGGCATCGCTCCCGGCATGCACACCCGCGCAGGCTGGCTTCAGGGGCAGGATGCCATACTGGGCGGCGTGGAGGGCGAATTGCCCCCCATACCGGACGACTTTGCGCCGCACCGCACCCGTAATAATCAACTACTGCTGGCGGCGCTGGCGCAAATCCAGCCTGCCGTCGACGATGCTATTGCCCGCGTCGGTCGTGACCGCGTGGCGGTGATCCTCGGCACCAGCACATCCGGGCTGGACGAGGGCGATGAGCATGTGCGTCTGTCACTTAACGAAGAGGCCAGCCTTCGCTGGCAGTACTCGCAGCAGGAGTTGGGCGATCCTTCCCGCTTTCTCGCAAACTGGCTGGCGCTGGAAGGGCCCGCCTATACCCTCTCTACTGCCTGCTCCTCCAGCGCCAGAGCTATCATCAGCGGGCGTCGCCTGATCGAGGCAGGACTGGTGGATGTTGCCATTGTCGGCGGGGCCGATACGCTAAGCCGCATGCCGGTGAATGGTTTTAACAGCCTGGAGTCGTTCTCGCCCACGCTGTGCGAGCCTTTTGGTCGCGATCGCCACGGCATCACCATTGGCGAAGCGGCTGGCCTGATGGTGCTCACCCGCGAGCCGCAGCCGGTGGCCCTGCTCGGGACGGGTGAATCGAGCGACGCGTACCATATTTCTGCGCCGCATCCGCAGGGCGAAGGCGCTATTCGCGCCATTCAGCAGGCGCTGAACGATGCCGGACTGACGACTGCAGACGTGGGCTACATCAACCTTCACGGTACCGCCACGCCGCTCAACGATCAGATTGAGTCGCAGGTGGTCCATGATCTCTTTTCCGACAGCGTGCCCTGCAGCTCAACGAAACATCTGACCGGGCACACCCTGGGCGCGGCGGGCATTACCGAAGCCGCCCTCAGCTGGCTGATCCTTACCCGCGACCTGCCGCTGCCAGCGCAAGACTTTAGCCGCTACGCCCCCGATCCCACCTTACCGGCATGCGGCCTACTGCACCATGCGGTCGCGCTCGAGAAACCGGTGATTTTGTCCAACTCGTTCGCCTTTGGCGGCAACAATGCCAGCATCCTGCTGGGGAGAGTGTCATGAGTTATCTATTGCCGGTGGACTATCTGCCGCACGACGCGCCCATGCTGCTGCTTGAAACGGTGGAACAGGTCACCGACGAGTCTGCCGTCTGCCGCGTCACGGTAAATCACACAGGGGTACTGGCCCCGTTTCTGAATGCCGATGGTGCCTTACCGGGCTGGTATGCCCTGGAGCTAATGGCGCAGACCGTTGGCGTCTGGTCCGGCTGGCATCGTCATCAGCAGGGGCAAAGCACCATTTCGCTCGGTATGGTACTGGGCGCCCGTGAGCTGGTGTGCGCCGCGGGCCTGTTTGCCGCCGGTCAAGAGCTGGCTGTCACGGTCAAACTGCTAATGCAGGATGAGCGGTTCGGCAGTTTTGAATGCACCATCACTGCGGGCGAGGCGTTGCTGGCCACGGGCCGGGTCAATACCTTTCAGCCTACACAGGAAGAGTTAACATCACTATTCAGTCAGGGAGCACGCACATGAGTCGTTCCGTTCTGGTCACCGGAGCCAGTAAAGGCATTGGGCGGGCTATCGCCCTGAAACTTGCCGCCGATAGGTTTACCGTTGGCGTGCATTACCACCGCGACGATGCTGGCGCGCAGCAGACGCTGGAAGCCATCCAGCAGGCGGGCGGCAGTGGCCGTGTTCTCTCCTTTGACGTGGGTAATCGCGAACAGTGTCGCGACGTACTGGAACGCGAGATCGACACCTTTGGTGCCTGGTACGGCGTGGTCAGCAACGCCGGGATCACTCGTGATGGCGCCTTCCCGGCGCTAAGCGAAGATGACTGGGACAGCGTGATCCACACTAACCTCGACAGTTTTTACAACGTTATTCACCCCTGCATTATGCCGATGATTGGTACCCGCCGCGGAGGGCGCATTATCACGCTATCGTCAGTTTCCGGCGTGATGGGCAACCGTGGCCAGGTCAACTACAGCGCGGCCAAGGCGGGGATTATCGGGGCCACAAAAGCCCTGGCCATTGAGCTGGCGAAACGAAAAATCACTGTCAACTGCATTGCCCCTGGGCTGATTGATACCGGGATGATCGAGATGGAAGAGACCGCACTCAAAGAGGCGATGTCCCTCATCCCCATGAAACGTATGGGCCAGGCGGATGAAGTTGCCGGGCTGGCCAGCTATTTGATGTCAGACATTGCGGGCTATGTTACCCGCCAGGTCATTTCCATTAACGGAGGGATGCTATGACGCGTCGCGTAGTGATTACAGGCATGGGCGGCGTCACCGCCTTTGGTGAGACCTGGCAGTCGGTCTCGGCTCGCCTGCAGGCCTATGAGAATGCGGTACGCAAAATGCCGGAGTGGCAGGTTTACGCGGGTCTGCACACCCTGCTTGGCGCCCCCATTGACGATTTCACGCTACCGGAGCACTACACCCGTAAACGTATTCGCGCCATGGGCCGCGTGTCGCTGATGTCGACCCGCGCCACCGAACTGGCGCTTGAGCAGGCAGGTCTGATTGGCGATGCGGTGCTGACCAACGGGGAGACCGGCATTGCCTATGGCTCCTCAACCGGCAGTACCGGTCCGGTGAGCGAGTTCGCCACCATGCTGACCGAAAAGCACACCAATAATATTACCGGCACCACCTACGTGCAGATGATGCCGCACACCACGGCGGTCAATACCGGGCTGTTCTTTGGCCTGCGCGGCCGCGTGATCCCCACCTCCAGCGCCTGCACCTCCGGCAGCCAGGCTATTGGCTACGCGTGGGAAGCGATTCGTCACGGTTACCAGACGGTGATGGTCGCAGGCGGCGCCGAAGAGCTGTGTCCCTCTGAGGCGGCGGTCTTCGACACCCTGTTCGCCACCAGCCAGCGCAACGACGCGCCCAAAACGACACCCTCCCCCTTTGATGCCTCGCGCGACGGTCTGGTGATCGGCGAAGGGGCAGGTACGCTGATTCTGGAGGAGCTGGAGCACGCCAAAGCGCGCGGAGCGACGATTTACGGCGAGATCGTTGGCTTTGCCACCAACTGCGACGCCGCGCATATCACCCAGCCGCAGAAAGAGACGATGCAGATTTGCATGGAGCAGTCGCTGAAAATGGCAGGCTTAAGCCCGCTGGATATGGGGTATATCTCAGCCCACGGCACCGCGACCGATCGGGGAGATATGGCTGAAAGTCTGGCAACGGCTGCTATTTATGGGGATAACGTGCCGATTTCGTCGTTAAAAAGCTATTTTGGCCACACGCTGGGGGCCTGCGGCGCGCTGGAAGCCTGGATGAGTTTGCAGATGATGCGTGAAGGTTGGTTCGCGCCGACGCTCAATTTAAGAGAACCGGATGAGCAATGCGGCGCATTAGATTATATTATGGGTGAAGCCCGTCATATTGATTGCGAGTATCTGCAAAGCAATAATTTCGCCTTTGGCGGCATTAATACTTCTCTTATCATCAAACGCTGGGCTTAACCTATGTACCAGTTTTTACTGGGAAAGATTTCAACACTAAGCGCCGATCCTTTGGCATCAGCGCTGTCAGACCAGGCGCCGCAAGGCGCACGTCATGCAGCCTGGCTGGCGGGCAGGACGCTGCTCACCCGGGCATTATCCCCTGCCCCATTACCGGAGATTGTCTTTGGCGAACAGGGAAAGCCTGCGTTCGTCGATGCCAAACCCTTCTGGTTCAATCTGAGCCACAGCGGTGATGATATCGCCTTGCTGCTGAGTGACGAAGGCGAAGTGGGCTGTGATATCGAAGTGGTGCGCCCACGCGATAACTGGCAGGCACTGGCCAATGCCGTCTTTAGCGTGGCCGAACACCGGGAGCTAGAAGAGGAAGCGCCAGAGGCAAAACTGTCTGCTTTCTGGCGCATCTGGACGCGCAAAGAGGCGATTGTGAAGCAGCGCGGCGGCAGCGCCTGGCAGATTGTCAGCGTGGATAGCACTTACCATTCCGCCCTGAGCGTTAGCCACTTCCAGTACGGTGCACTCAGTCTCGCCGTCTGTACGCCTACCCCCTTCCCCCTGCATGATGGAGCGCTACAGGTCGTATAGCGCGCTTTATTTCAGGTTCGCTGGAAAGTCTGCCGGCAGCTCGCTGGCAGCACAGGCGATCACCGCATCGTTATTCGCCCCGCAGTCGCGAACAAAGGTGATAGTCGCGAACTCATCGATCACTTCCGTCGGATAGGCCGGGCCCGCTTCACGGTATTCGGCCATCAGCGGCAAGTGGTCGTTCTGGAAGCAGACGGTTTTTTCCGGGTTATTCATCACCCAACGCGGGAAGAAGATCGTGCCGTGGAACAGTTTATCCCCGAGGTTCACTATCAGGCTTACGTCAGTACCGGTCGGTTCAGTCCAGGAAATTTTATAAATACTCTCGCCGACGCGGACAATATAAGCATGTTGGTCTTTTACCCAGCGATTCGCCACGATCCCGCTATGAATACGGTAGTCGAGGGTATGGTCGTTTTTGACATAAATCTCGTAGTTCCAGCCGTTATCATAGGTATAAACCAGATGTTTACCGATGAAACCGCTCAAATCAAATTTATCAAACTGGCTCATAATGATTCTCCTCTGTTTCAATGAGGTTATCTTACACCTGCAAAAATTGGATTAATAACGCTATGATTTAATCAAATTCATTCAAAAATTAGATAAGTATGCATAAAACGACCCTTGAACAGTGGGCCCTGCTTGAACGCGTGATTGCGTTAGGCAGCTTTGCGCGGGCCGCCGAAGAGACTCACCGCAGCCAGTCTTCCGTCAGCTACAATCTGGCACTCTTACAAGAGCGGCTGGGCGTGGCTCTGCTGGTACAGGAGGGCCGTCGGGCCGTGCTGACGCCCGAAGGCGAGCTGCTGCTAAAACAGGTGAAACCGTTGCTGAAGGCCTTCACCTGGCTGGAAAATCACGCCACAACGCTACGAAACGGGATGCGCACCCGACTGGATCTGGTGGTAGACAGCATCTTCCCTCGCCGACATCTTTTTGCCATTCTGCGTCAGTTTCAACAACGCTACCCGCAAACCCAGGTCCATCTGACCGAAATTCTCGAAAACGCCGGCGAGGCGATGGCCGAAAGCGAAGCCGACGTGATGGTCTTAACCCGTCGTCAGGATGTGACCGGGCGCGGCGAGTGGCTCATGAATATTGATTTTGTGGCCGTGGCGCATCGGGACCACCCACTGTTTGCCCTTGACGCGCCGCTCAATGATGAGATGCTGCGTCCGTGGCCTCTTATCCAGATAGCGGGACAGGACCATGCCGCCCCTGCGGGTGGTGAAGCATGGACCTTCTCGACCATCGATGCCGCCATCGAAGCGGTGATGTACCAGGTGGGATATGGCTGGTTGCCAGAAGAGCGCATCCAGCCGCAGCTGGAAAGCGGCGTTTTGAAGGTACTCCCCCTGAGCCACGGCTTACGCCGCGCCACGCCGCTTCATCTGATCGTGAAACGCACCCTCACCCCGCTCGATGAACAGGTCGATACCTTACTGCGCCTCTTCAGCCAGCCGTCATAACGCTGAACTGCTACGCTTATGGGTCTGAACTTCAATCATGACAAGGAGCAGACCGTGAAAATTGATCTTACGGGGAAAGTGGCGCTGGTAACGGCTTCTACCGGTGGAATTGGCTTCGCTATTGCCAGAGGACTGGCCGAAAGCGGCGCCGAAGTGATCATCAATGGCCGCAGTACTGAATCAGTCAACAAGGGAATTCAGCAGTTACAGGAGATGATTCCCGGCGTAACGGTACGTGCGGCGGTTGCCGATCTGAGCACTCAGGAAGGGGTAGAGGCGGTTCTGCGGACGGCATCAAACGTTGATATTCTGGTCAATAACGCCGGGATTTACGGCCCGCAGGATTTCTATGCAACCGACGATGAAACCTGGGATCGCTACTGGCAGACCAACGTGATGTCTGGCGTGCGTCTTTCACGCGCCCTGCTGCCCGGCATGGTGCGCAAGGGCTGGGGCCGCGTGGTGTTTATCTCATCGGAATCCGCACGCAATATTCCGGCAGACATGATCCACTATGGCGTGACCAAAACGGCGCAGCTCTCGCTGGCGCGCGGGCTGGCGAAATTTGTGGCCGGTAGCGGCGTAACGGTCAACAGCGTGCTGCCCGGCCCGACGATGTCGGACGGCTTTGCCGACATGATGAAAGATGAGATCGAGAAGACAGGCAAATCGCTCGAAACGCTGGCGAAAGAGTTTGTGATGGCCAACCGCCCCAGCTCCGTGATTCAGCGTGCCGCCACGGTAGAGGAAGTGGCGAACATGGTGGTGTATGTCTGCTCGCAGCAGGCTTCAGCCACCTCCGGCGCGGCGCTGCGCGTGGACGGCGGCGTAGTGGATGACATTATCTGATCCGGAGTGCAATCGGGCTGTAAAAAACGCCCGTCAGTTTAAGAAATAGTCGGTTAAAACAGGTAAACTGACGGGCAGAAACTTTTCTATCGCTAAGACGTAGTTATGACCAATATGATTGCCGACGAGACCACGGCAAAGTCCACCGTGCTCTCTGTCTTCGACTTTGATGGAACATTAACCCATCACGACAGCTTTATTCCCTTCCTGCGCTTTGCTTTTGGCAAACGCTATTTTGCGGGTCGCCTGGTGCGCATGGCGCTGCCCACGCTCCACTGTGTGCGCCGCAAACTGACCCGCGACGAACTGAAAGAGGTGTTAATCAAAACCTTCCTCACCGGGGTAGATGAACACTGGTTACGTCAGCAGGCGGAAGCATTTTGTGAAAAGTACTGGAAAAAGCTGATGCGCCCGCAGGGCGTGCTGGCGGTTGCCGCGGAAGTGAATGCTGGCGCTGAAGTGACGATCTGCTCTGCCTCTCCGGCGCTGGTATTGCAGCCGTGGGCCGACAAGCTCGGTATTAAACTGATTGGCACCCAGCTGGAAGTGAAAGAGGGTAAGCTGACCGGGAAGATTACCGGCCACAATTGCCGCTGTGCACAGAAGGTTGCCAGACTGGAGAAGGTGTATGGCGATCTTAGCCAGTACCATCTGCGCGCCTGGGGCGATACCCGTGGCGACCATGAGTTGCTGGCTGCGGCGCAAGATCCGCACTGGCGGCACTTCCATCCGGCGCGCGCGCGCAGGAATTCGCCCATCAAAAATTAAGCTCCTTTCGGGCAGAGACGAAAACGGCTGCCTGGGTTGGAATGCTGATCGGTTAAGCACGGTGGAATCGTTCCGTTCACCTCATGTTCAGCAGAATATGGCATTACACCACCCGTGAACGTGACAAGGGGGACCGCCGGGTCCCCCTTGTCAATCCCCGCGGCCCCGCAACGAAATCGGTGCTTCGCACTGCGCTCACCTCCCGACCTCCTGCCTGCGGTCGGCTCAACTCGACATCCCTGTCTCGCTTCGCCTCTGGCCGCCATCCATGGCGTCCAGCCCTTGTCATCCGGTCTCAGGTTCGCCGATTTCAGCGGGGAGTCAACACCCGTGCCCTGGTCAGGCCGCAGAGTGGCCGGAGGGAGGGCCAGTCCGGCAGAAAATCGCCGAGGCGTTGACCGCAGGCCGGGGCGAGGCGCAGGGATGCGCCGAGAGGGCGTGACCTACAGGGATGTAGGATCGCGCCCGACCCGATAGCCGGAGGGAGAAAGCCGAGGACAAAATTGCCGGGAGCAATTTTGGACAGCACCTGTGCTGGCCCCGAAGGGGTGAGCCCCACGGATGGGGCGAACAATCCGCGAAGCGGCGATTTTCATTGCCGGGAGCCGGGGTAGCCAGGGGGGCGGCGGCGAGCCCCCTGGCACGTTCATCGCAGAGGAACCGGCATAAAGCAGAGATGCCATAGTGAACGGAACCTTTCCACTTCAGTGACACAGAAATACCGAACTGCTTAACCGTTCGGCATGACAATCTAAGTCACCGTTTTGCGTTTAACTTGCGTTCCGTTTCCCGGGGAACAACAGACTCGCCACAATACCGAGCGCCAGTACCCCCAGTACCACAAACAGGCTGGCGGTTGCCCCAATGCCATAGCCGTGATGCCAGAAATGGTCGGTGGCGTTAAGTCCCAGCTTAAAGGCCACGAAGAACAGCAGCAGCACCACCGCTTTTTCAAGGTGCACCAGATACTGCTTCAACGCTTCCAGCACAAAGTAGAGCGTACGCAGGCCGAGGATGGCAAACATCATGGCGCTGTAGATAATCAGCGGTTCGCGGCTTACGGCGATAATGGCCGGCACCGAATCGAACGCAAACATCACATCGGAAAGCTCAACAACTGCCACACAAAGCAGCAGCGGCGTGGCATAGCGCTTCGCCTTCTTCACGCGTCCAACCATCACCTCCTGGTTTTCCGGTTTTTCCAGTTCAGCATCTACCTCTTTCTGCGTCAGAAGAAACTTGTGGCTGCTGATCTTTGGCCAGACGGGATAGAAGCGTTTCACCAGACGGTAGGCCAGATGGTTGGAATAATCTTCCACTTCATCCTGCTCTTCGCCACGTTTAAGCATCATCACCGCCGTCCAGGCAACGATGAGCGCAAAAACCACCTCCACGTAGGGCCCCAGGCTCAACAGGCTGGTGCCGATTGCCACGAAGATCCCACGGAACACGATCGCCCCTAACACGCCCCAGTAGAGCACGCGGTGGCGATACTTATCCGGCACGCCGAACCAGGCGAAGATCGCCATCATCACAAACAGGTTATCGACCGAGAGGACCTCCTCGAGCGCATAACCGGTGAGGAACAGACTGGCCATCTCCGCGCCGTGGTGAACATAGAGAAAACCGGCGAAGGCCATCGCCATCATGACCCAGAAGATGGACCACATCGCGGCGCTTTTTAACGAGATCGGTTTATCGTGACGGTGCATGAAGAGGTCGATAAACATCGCCCCGACAGCCATCACGACAAAGACAACAACGGTTTCCGTAGGGAAACCGAGATGAGCAGATGCCATATACAACCCTTTTTGAGAACCAGACACACCATGCAGCAAAGAAAAGGGCGGACCGTTAAATGGTCTCTTTACCCTTAATAAAATAAAAATCCCGCTCGGGGGCGGGAATTCACTACCCTGCATCATTCAAGCTGCGGACTAAAACGCTTGTGCTGGCCTTAAAAGACAAGCTCCGGGGAGGAGCCGGGTAACAAAGCCAACGCAGCTGCAGCTTGAAGGATAACGGGTATATTTTATCTCACAACGGGGCGTCTGGCAGGTTTTACTTTTCCGCCAGCGCCTGCGCGCAGGCCCAGGCGCTGGCCCATGCCCACTGGAAATTGTAACCGCCCAGCCAGCCGGTAACGTCCATCACTTCGCCAATAAAGTAGAGGCCTGGCACATTACGGGCTTCCATTGTTCTGGAAGAGAGTTCATGGGTGTCTACGCCGCCGAGGGTAACTTCTGCGGTGCGATAGCCTTCGGTGCCGTTAGGCTGCACTCGCCACTGCGTAAGGGTATCGACAAGCGTCTGTTGATCGCGGCTGTTGAGCTGTTTTAACGTGATATCAGGAATCTGGCCCAACAAGATCAGGCACTCCACCAGCCGTTTCGGCAAGTGAATGGCAAGGGTATTTTTGAGGCTCTGATTCGGATGCGCCGCACGCTGCTCATCGAGAAACGCCGCCAGGTCGCACTCCGGTAGCAGGTTTACCGTTACGAACTCACCGGGCAGCCAGTAGCTGGAAATTTGTAATACCGCCGGACCGGAAAGACCACGGTGGGTAAAGAGCAGATTTTCACGAAAAACGGTGCCGTCTTCGGCGGTGATCACCGACGGCACCGAAACGCCAGAGAGGGTTTGCAACTGCTCGAGCAGCGGCTTATGGAGAGTAAACGGCACCAGCCCGGCGCGGGTCGGTAAAACTTTCAGGCCAAACTGCTCGGCGATTTTGTAACCAAATGGCGACGCCCCCAGCCCCGGCATCGACAGGCCACCGCTGGCAATGACCAGACTCGCCGCCTGAACGGTTTCACCGTTCAGTTGCAGGGTGTAGCCCTGCTCATCGCGGGTTACTTCTAACACTTCGGTGCGTAAACGGAGAGTAACGCCGCCTTTATTACACTCAGCGACGAGCATATCGACAATCTGCTGCGCAGAATCGTCGCAAAACAGCTGACCGAGCGTCTTTTCATGCCAGGCGATATTATGTTTACCCACAAGGTCGATAAAGTCCCATTGGGTGTAGCGCGCCAGGGCAGATTTGCAAAAATGACGGTTCTGGCTGAGATAGGCAGCAGGCTCAACATAAAGGTTAGTAAAATTGCAGCGGCCACCGCCTGACATCAGGATTTTACGCCCAGGTTTTTTGCCATTGTCCAGCAGCAAAATGCGACGCCCTGCCTGTCCGGCCATTGCCGCACAGAACATTCCCGCCGCACCGGCACCAATAATGATGGCATCAAACCTTTCCACGTCTTAATCCTCCAGATTCACAGGGCGCGAATTGTAAAGTTTCGTCGGTGGCCCTACCAGCGTTAATAACCTGATTTTTATTCATTTCGTTGAAATGTAATAAAATATTGTTTTAGTGCTACGCTTAATTCAGTCAGTAAATCAAAAAAAAGCTATATTTCACTTTGCCCGTTGCGCATTTGTCCTGGATAATGCGCCGCGTTCATGTCCCCAAGATGGCGTAACGTCCTATGCTACATTTGTTTGCTGGCCTGGATCTGCATACCGGGCTTTTATTATTGCTTGCTCTGGCATTTGTTTTGTTCTACGAAGCGATTAACGGCTTCCATGACACGGCGAACGCAGTGGCAACGGTTATCTATACACGTGCTATGCGCTCGCAGGTTGCGGTTGTCATGGCGGCGGTGGCTAACTTCTTTGGCGTTCTGCTTGGAGGTCTGAGTGTAGCTTACGCAATCGTGCATATGCTGCCAACGGATCTCCTGTTGAACGTCAGCTCCGGCCATGGCCTTGCCATGGTATTCTCCCTGCTGTTTGCCGCAATTATCTGGAACCTCGGTACCTGGTATTTTGGCCTGCCAGCCTCCAGTTCACATACCCTGATTGGCGCGATTATCGGTATTGGTTTAACCAATGCACTGATGACGGGCACCTCGGTGGTGGACGCGCTGAACATCCCTAAAGTTGTGGGTATTTTCGGCTCCCTGATTATCTCTCCTATCGTTGGTCTGGTGGTCGCAGGTGGCTTGATTTTCCTGCTGCGTCGTTACTGGAGCGGCACCAAAAAACGGGCCCGTATCCACCTGACGCCGGCCGAGCGTGAAAAGAAAGATGGCAAGAAAAAGCCACCATTCTGGACACGTATCGCCCTGATCATTTCTGCCATCGGCGTTGCGTTCTCTCACGGCGCTAACGACGGTCAGAAAGGCATTGGTCTGGTGATGCTGGTCCTGATTGGCGTGGCACCGGCGGGCTTTGTGGTGAATATGAACGCCACGGGCTACGAAATCACCCGTACGCGCGATGCGGTCAACAACGTGGAAACCTTCTTCCAGCAGCGTCCTGAGTTGCTGAAACAAGCGACTGGCGTGGATCAGTTAATCCCTTCTCCGGACGCGGGGGCAACTACGGCACCGGGTGAGTTCCACTGCCACCCGGCTAACGCAGTAAGCGCGCTGGAACGGGCGAAAGGCATGCTGACGGATGTCGAAAGCTACGACAAACTCTCTGTCGAGCAACGTAGCCAGCTGCGCCGTATTATGCTGTGCATCTCCGACGTGACCGATAAAGTGGGCAAGCTGCCTGACGTGAACGCTGACGATAAACGTCTGCTGAAGAAATTGAAAGGCGACATGCTGAACACTATCGAATACGCGCCAATCTGGATCATCATGGCGGTCGCGTTAGCGTTGGGCGTGGGTACGATGATTGGCTGGCGCCGCGTGGCGACCACCATCGGCGAGAAGATCGGTAAGAAAGGCATGACCTATGCGCAAGGGATGTCCGCGCAGATGACCGCCGCCGTTTCTATCGGTCTGGCGAGTTATACCGGTATGCCGGTCTCTACAACCCACGTACTCTCTTCGTCCGTGGCAGGTACCATGATCGTTGATGGCGGCGGTTTGCAGCGCAAAACCGTGACCAACATCCTGATGGCCTGGGTGTTTACCCTTCCAGCGTCTATCCTGCTCTCTGGCGGTCTGTACTGGATCTCTCTGCAGTTCCTCTAATCGCAGGCAGAGACAGAAAAAGCGGGTCAGGAAACTGACCCGCTTTTTTTTGTTCAGTGCCAGATCATCAACGCAATCATACTCACCACAACCAGGCCACACAGCGCACTGGTTAAAATGAACTGACGACGCAGGCGCCCGCAGCGCCGGATGAACTCTTCATCATGATGATCGCGGTAACGCTGGTAGTAGATATACCCCACCAGACGCATCTGTTTGCTGGGCTGTCCATGCGAGGTGAAGAACCCTCCACCGTCCACATACTGATAAAGCAATGGATCGCAACCACGAAGAACGACCAGTAGCGCGCGTAACGATGAGAAGTAGCGCGCCATATTTACGATGCAAACTACACATAACGCCCAAAATAATGCGACGGTGCTAATCATACCTCCTCCCCGGCGACACGCCCACGAAGCAACGCTTCGGGACTACCGCTCCCCGATACCCTGACAGACCGCTCAGTGAAAGAGTCACACGAAACCGGACGGGTTAACGTTTTAATATCCGACCGGCTTAATCAATAGTGTAGGAGATCCGTTAATTTTTTTGCCACAAGGTTAATCGTTATCAACACCAATGCTTGAAAAATTTGTTCAACTGGGCCGTAATGAGAGCAGGTAGACAGCGGCTGAATGCGCTGGTCATCGATCACTTAAGGAAGGAGTAACACTATGGCTTACAAACATATTCTTATCGCAGTCGATCTCTCCCCGGAGAGCAAAGTGCTGGTCGATAAAGCCGTATCCATGGCACGTCCGTATAATGCGAAAGTTTCCCTGATTCACGTCGACGTTAACTACTCCGATCTCTATACCGGCCTCATCGATGTCAATCTTGGGGATATGCAGAAGCGTATTTCTGAAGAGACTCACCACGCCCTGAGCGAGCTTTCAACGAATGCGGGTTATCCGATTACCGAGACCCTGAGCGGTAGCGGCGACCTCGGTCAGGTGCTGGTTGATGCGATTAAGAAATACGATATGGACCTGGTGGTTTGCGGTCATCATCAGGACTTCTGGAGCAAGCTGATGTCTTCCGCGCGCCAGCTGATCAATACCGTGCACGTGGATATGCTGATTGTTCCGCTGCGTGACGAAGAAGACGAGTAAATAAAACGTTTGCCCCTCTCCCACAGGAGAGGGAATGATCGAGCCCCTCTCCCCGTGGGAGAGGGGTTGGGGTGAGGGCATCAGACCGCACTATACGTCCGGCGTACCAGAATAAATATCAAACCGATGCCCTTTCGTGGTCACCGCGTTGGTGGTCGCCACATCCGCCAGCGGCGGTGCGTAGTCCGGGCGTTTCACCACCACACGCTTTGTCGCCAGCAGCCGGGCAGGTGCCAACAGCCCATCTGCATCCAGATCCGGTCCCACCAGCGACTGAAACACCCGCATCTCTTTCTTCACCAGCGCACTTTTCTGCTTATGCGGGAACATAGGGTCGAGATAGACTACCTGTGGGCGTGGTGTGATGTCAGTCAGCGCCGTCAGGCTGGAGGCGTGGATCAATTGCAGGCGCTCTTGCAGCCATGGGCCAATCTCCGGGTCCGCATAGCCGCGCGCTAATCCGTCGTCCAGCAATGCTGCCACTACCGGGTTACGCTCCAGCATTCGCACTCGACAGCCCACCGAGGCCAGCACAAACGCATCGCGCCCTAACCCTGCCGTGGCATCCACCACGTCCGGTAGATAACTGCCTTTGATGCCGACCGCTTTGGCAACCGCTTCGCCGCGACCGCCGCCAAATTTGCGCCGGTGCGCCATCGCCCCGCCGACAAAATCGACAAAAATGCCGCCGAGCTTCGGTTCGTCGCGCTTGCGCAGTTCCAAATGCGTTGTCGTCATTACCAGCGCCATCGGGTTTTCATCATCGTGCTCCAGCCCCCAGCGGGCGGCCAGAACAGATAAGGCGCCGTCTCCGGCGCCTGTTTCATCGAGCAAACAAATTTTCACTGCGGCAATTAACCCTTAATACCGTAATGCTCCAGCATCGCATCCAGCTGCGGCTCACGGCCACGGAAGCGTTTGAACAGCTCCATCGGCTCTTCGGAACCGCCACGGGTCAGGATGTTGTCGAGGAACGACTGCCCGGTTTCGCGGTTGAAAATCCCCTCTTCTTCGAAGCGGGAGTAAGCATCCGCCGCCAGCACGTCGGCCCACAGGTAGCTGTAGTAACCCGCTGCGTAGCCGCCCGCAAAGATGTGGCTGAACGCGTGCGGGAAGCGACCCCAGGTTGGCCCCGGAATGACGGCGACCTGCTTTTTAATCTCGGCCAGCGTTTCAAGGATTTTCGCCCCCTGCTCCGGGCTGAACTCGGCGTGCAGACGGAAATCGAACAGGCCGAACTCCAGCTGGCGCAGAATAAACATCGCCGCCTGATAGTTTTTCGCCGCCAGCATTTTATCCAGCAGTTCTTTCGGCAGCGGTTCGCCGGTCTCATAATGGCCGGAGATAAACGCCAGCGCGTCCGGCTCCCAGCACCAGTTTTCCATAAACTGGCTCGGCAGCTCGACCGCATCCCACGGCACACCGCTGATACCGGCGACACCCGCGGTTTCGATGCGGGTCAGCATGTGGTGCAGACCGTGACCGAACTCGTGGAACAGGGTGATCACTTCATCGTGGGTAAAGAGCGCAGGTTTGCCGCTCACCGGACGGTTGAAGTTACAGGTCAGGTAGGCAACCGGCTTCTGCAGAGTACCGTCCGCTTTACGCATCTGGCCCACGCAGTCATCCATCCACGCCCCGCCGCGCTTGTTTTCACGCGCATAGAGATCGAGGTAGAAGCTGCCGCGCAGTTCATTTTTCTCGTCATACAGCTCGAAGAAACGCACATCCGGATGCCAGACGTCGATATCTTTGCGCTCTTTGGCGGTGATGCCGTAGATACGCTGCACCACTTCGAACAGGCCATTGACGGCTTTGTTTTCCGGGAAGTACGGGCGCAGCTGCTCATCGCTGATGCTGTAGAGGTGCTGTTTCTGTTTTTCGCTGTAGTAAGCGATGTCCCACGGCTGCAGTTCGTCTACGCCGAACTCCGCTTTCGCGAAGGCGCGCAGCTGGGCCAGCTCTTTCTCACCCTGCGGACGGGCGCGTTTGGCGAGATCGGTCAGGAAGTCCAGCACCTGCTGCGGGTTCTCCGCCATTTTGGTGGCGAGAGATTTGTCGGCATAGTTTTCAAAGCCCAGCAGCTGCGCCAGCTCGTGACGCAGGGCAAGGATTTCAGCCATCACCGGGCTGTTATCCCATTTACCGGCATTCGGCCCCTGATCGGACGCACGCGTGCTGTAGGCGCGGTACATCTCTTCACGCAGAGCCTGGTTATCGCAGTAGGTCATCACCGGCAGGTAGCTCGGGATATCCAGCGTCAGCAGGAACCCTTCCTGCTCTTTCGCTTCGGCCTGGGCTTTTGCCGCGGCCAGCGCGCTTTCCGGCATCCCGGCCAGCTCCGCTTCGTCGGTAATCAGCTTCGTCCAGCCCATGGTGGCGTCGAGCACGTTGTTGCTGTACTGGTTACCCAGCTCGGACAGACGGGCGGCGATTTCGCCATAGCGTTGTTGTTTCTCTTTTGGCAGCCCGATACCGGACAGTTCAAAATCACGCAGGGCATTATCGACCGATTTTTTCTGGGCAGTATTCATGGCGGCGTAATGATCGCCGTCGCGCAGGTCGCGGTAGGCTTTATACAGCCCCTCGTGCTGGCCGACCCAGGTGCTGTACTCGGAGAGCAGCGGCAGGGTTTGTTCATAGGCTTCGCGCAGTTCCGGGCTGTTTTTCACCGAGTTCAGGTGGCTCACCGGCGAGAAAATGCGCCCCAGCACGTCGTCCACCTCGGCCAGCGGCTGACACAGATTTTCCCAGGTGTACGGCCCGCCCTGCGCCACCACGCTCTCTACCGCTGCGCGGCAGTTGCCCAGCGCTTCGGTAACGGCAGGCACCACATGCTCAGGGAGAATTTTAGAAAATGGCGGCAGGGAAAAAGGCGTCAGTAATGGATTGGTCATAAACGCTGTCCTGTTAAATAGGGTAAGTGAAGCGCGCATCCGGCGCTGTGCATATGGGTCAGTAATGGGGGTAAGTGTAGAGGATTTCAATACCGGGCGTTGCGCTTTCGCGGCGGTGGCGACTTTTCTGTATACTGTGGCGATACGCTTTTTTTTACCTGATGGAACACCTTTACCCATGCTCAGTTATCGCCATAGCTTCCACGCGGGCAATCACGCCGACGTCCTTAAACACACTGTACAGAGCTTGATCATTGAAGCGCTGAAAGAGAAAGACAAACCCTTTCTCTATCTGGACACCCATGCCGGCGCGGGCCGCTATCAACTGAGCGGCGAACATGCCGAGCGCACCGGTGAATATCTGGAAGGTATTGCCCGCATCTGGCAGCAGGACGACCTGCCTGCCGAGCTGGAGCCCTATATCGGCGTGGTGAATCATTTCAACCGCAACGGCCAGCTGCGCTACTACCCCGGTTCCCCGCTGATTGCCCGCCAGCTGCTGCGCGAGCAGGACAGCCTGCAGTTGACTGAGCTGCACCCGAGCGACTTCCCGCTGCTGCGTTCTGAATTCCAGAAAGACAACCGCGCCCGGGTAGATAAGGCTGATGGCTATCAGCAACTGAAGGCTAAACTGCCGCCGGTCTCCCGTCGCGGTCTGGTGCTGATCGACCCGCCGTACGAAATTAAAACCGATTATCAGGCGGTGGTAACCGGCATCAACGAAGGTTACAAACGCTTTGCCACCGGCACCTACGCCCTGTGGTATCCGGTGGTATTGCGCGCGCAAATTAAGCGCATGATCAAAGACCTCGAAGCGACCGGCATCCGCAAAATCCTGCAAATTGAGCTGGCCGTCCGTCCGGACAGCGATCAACGCGGTATGACCGCCTCCGGCATGATTGTCATTAACCCGCCGTGGAAGCTCGAAGCGCAGATGAATAACGTGCTGCCGTGGCTGCACAAAACCCTGGTGCCAGCGGGAACCGGCCACGCCACCGTCAGTTGGAACGTGCCAGAGTAATTGCAGGCATCGGTGGAAACTATTGATTTCAGGTATACAATCGCGCCAACCAGATATTAAGGATAAGACTCATGAGCAAGCATTATGACTACATCGCCATTGGCGGCGGCAGCGGCGGCATCGCCTCTATTAACCGTGCGGCCATGTATGGCCAGAAGTGTGCGCTGATTGAAGCCAAAGAGTTAGGCGGCACCTGCGTAAACGTGGGTTGTGTACCGAAGAAAGTGATGTGGCACGCGGCGCAGATCCGTGAAGCTATCCATATGTATGGCCCGGATTATGGCTTTGACACGACCCTTAACCACTTCGACTGGGATAAGTTGATCGCCAGCCGTACCGCCTACATCGACCGTATTCACACCTCGTACGATAACGTGCTGGGCAAGAACAACGTTGACGTAATCCGCGGTTTCGCCCGCTTTGTAGATGCAAAAACGATCGAAGTGAACGGCGAGACGATCACCGCCGATCATATCCTGATCGCCACCGGCGGCCGTCCGAGCCACCCGAACATTCCGGGCGTGGAGTACGGTATCGACTCCGACGGCTTCTTCGAGCTGCCTGCTCTGCCTAAGCGCGTTGCCGTTGTCGGTGCGGGCTACATCGCCGTTGAACTGGCTGGCGTGATTAACGGCCTGGGCGCAGAAGCGCACCTGTTCGTGCGTAAACATGCGCCGCTGCGCAGCTTCGACCCGCTGATCGTTGAGACCCTGGTCGAAGTGATGAACGCGGAAGGGCCAACCCTGCACACCAATGCCGTACCGAAAGCGGTAGTGAAAAATGCCGACGGTAGCCTGACGCTGGAGCTTGAAGATGGCCGTAGCCAGACCGTAGATTGCCTGATCTGGGCAATTGGTCGCGAACCCGCCAATGACAACTTCAACCTGGCGGTAACCGGCGTTAAAACCGATGAAAAAGGTTACATCGTTGTCGACAAATTCCAGAACACCAGCGTATCGGGCATCTACGCCGTTGGCGATAACACCGGCGCGGTTGAGCTGACGCCGGTTGCCGTTGCGGCGGGCCGTCGCCTCTCCGAGCGTCTGTTTAACAACAAGCCGGACGAGCATCTGGATTACAGCAATATCCCGACCGTGGTCTTCAGCCATCCGCCTATCGGCACCGTTGGCTTAACCGAGCCGCAGGCGCGCGAGCAGTATGGTGACGAGCAGGTCAAAGTCTACAAATCGTCGTTTACTGCCATGTACACGGCGGTCACCTCTCATCGCCAGCCTTGCCGTATGAAGCTGGTTTGTGTTGGTCCGGAAGAGAAAATCGTCGGCATTCACGGTATTGGCTTCGGCATGGACGAGATCCTGCAGGGCTTCGCGGTGGCGCTGAAGATGGGCGCAACCAAGAAAGACTTTGATAACACCGTTGCGATTCACCCGACGGCGGCGGAAGAGTTCGTTACCATGCGCTGATTGTTTGCGCAGGAGAGTGCTTTACCCAAACTGGCCGCGCAACGGCCAGTTTTTTTTTGGCGTGATGAAATAAAAGACAACGCATCATTCTTGTGGGCTGCCACAGGGGATGGGGAGATCACGCCCCCTCCTTTGACCTGTCTTCTCCGCCTGCTGCCAGGTCGCTAACAGCGTTAATCCACTCTCCCTCCTGGTAAAGCGGGTGACGTTAAACGGCAAAGGCACGCCTCATGGACTTATGTACAAACGGTAACAAAATAGCCCGTTGTCGGCCAGGGAGTTGGCTAATCTTAAAAGGCGCTAAGCCGTACCCTTCAGAAAATAATTTAAGACTGAGTAGAGAACATGCACCTGAAAATTACCGCGACGTTTATGTCGAAGATCCACCTTATTCTGGCCCTCGCCTGGACCGTACTGACGATCCCCACCCTGCTGTGGTGGAAAAACAGCATCCTGTGGGTGTCCCTGATGAGCATTTACGCGATTGTCATTTCGCATCTGGCCGCCTACAGCGCCGCACATGCAGAAAAAGCAGCCAGTAAGGCGCTGGGCGAGAGCGCTAACGCGAACCAGAAAGCCAGTCACACCGCAGCCACGGTTCACGAGAGTGCGCGACAACGAATGCTCTGATTTTTCATTCCCCGCTTAACGTCCTTAAAATACCTTTTAACGTTGTAAATTCATTAGGTTAATGTGTTTTTTGCGCGTCGTTAGCGGGGAAAAAGCGTGATCGACCGCACACTTCGCACCGCATTCACCGAAGCGAATGTCTACGCTTAAAAGACGACCGGGAAAAACCCGTATTTGTTACGACAAAACCGGAGGTCCACACCACCATGTTCAACCAGAAATTACAGGCAGCAGAGGTTATCGAGTTCGAGATTGCGGAAGAGATTCGCTACGAAACCGATCCCTGCGAGTTAAAACTGGATGAGATGATTGAGGCGGAGCCGGAACCGGAAATGATCGAGGGGTTGCCCGCATCTGATGCGCTGACCCCGGCCGATCGTTACCTTGAATTGTTTGAGCACGTTCAGTCGACGCGACTCTTTGCAGACAGCAAAACGTTCCCCGACTGCGCGCCAAAGATGGATCCGCTGGATATCCTTATCCGCTACCGTAAAGTCAGACGCCACCGGGACTTTAACCTGCGCCAGTTTGTGGATAACCACTTCTGGCTGCCGGAAGACTACAGCAAAGAGTACATCTCTGACCCGGGTCTGTCCCTGAAAGAGCACATTGATAACCTGTGGCCGGTGCTGACGCGCGAGCCGCAGGATCATATCCCGTGGTCATCACTGCTGGTATTGCCGCAGGCCTATATCGTGCCGGGCGGCCGTTTCAGCGAAACCTACTACTGGGACTCCTATTTCTCCATGCTGGGGCTGGCCGAGAGCGGCCGCAACGATCTGCTGAAATGTATGGCGGATAACTTTGCGTGGTTGATTGAGCGCTACGGTCACATTCCGAACGGCAACCGTACCTACTACTTGAGCCGTTCCCAGCCGCCCGTCTTCGCCCTGATGGTCGAGCTGTTCGAAGAGGACGGCGTACGCGGCGCGAAGCGCTATCTGGACCACCTGAAGATGGAATACGCGTTCTGGATGGACGGCGCCGAGTCGCTGCTGCTCAACCAGGCTTATCGTAGCGCAGTACGTATGCCGGACGGCTCTCTGCTCAACCGCTACTGGGATGACCGTGACACTCCGCGCGATGAATCCTGGATCGAAGACGTGGAAACGGCCCGCCACTCTGGCCGTCCGCCGAACGAAGTTTATCGCGATTTGCGCGCCGGGGCGGCCTCGGGCTGGGACTACTCCTCCCGCTGGCTGCGCGATCCGTCACGGCTGGCGAGCATCCGCACGACGCAGTTTATCCCTATCGACCTGAACGCGTTCCTCTTCAAGCTGGAGAGCGCCATCGCCAATATTTCGGCGTCGAAAGGGGATAAAGAGACCGCAGAGATTTTCCATCAGAAGGCGAGCGATCGTCGCGCGGCGGTGAACCGTTATCTGTGGGATGAAGAGACGGGCTGCTATCGTGACTACGACTGGCGACGCGAGGAGATGGCCCTGTTCTCTGCAGCCAGCATCGTGCCGCTGTACGTAGGAATGTCGACGCATGAGCAGGCCGAACGTTTGTCCGATGCCGTAAAAGCGCGTCTGCTGACGCCAGGCGGCATCATGGCCACGGAGTATGAGACCGGCGAACAGTGGGATAAACCCAACGGCTGGGCCCCGCTGCAGTGGATGGCGATCCAGGGGTTCAAACAGTATGGCAACGACTCGCTCGGCGATGAAATTGCCTGGAGCTGGCTGCAAACGGTGAACCACTATTACAAGGAGCACCACAAGCTGATCGAGAAGTACCACATCGCCAGCAGTACGCCCCGTGAAGGTGGCGGGGGGGAGTACCCGCTGCAGGATGGCTTTGGCTGGACAAACGGCGTGATTCGTCGCCTGATTGGGCTATATGGGGAGCCGTAGCTCCCCTCAGCGCGCTAGCGAATCACTTCATAAATTTCCGTCTGGATACCCTGCCACTTTTTGCTGCTGGCATCCGGCTGCGCCTGCGCCCGGCGGGTGGCCTGCTCAACCTCATAACGTTGACGCGCCACTACCGCCGGCACGGTGCAAAAGGCCTGTAGCCAGGTTTTGCGCGAGCTCGTGAGCTTCTCGCCGGATGACATGGCATGGCTCAGGGTAGTGATAAATCGCCGACAGGGCTTCTGCTCCGTCATTTGCAGGCGATAGCGCATCAACATCTTCAGTACGGCAACGTTACCCGCCGAGTGCGCCTGCTCAGTCCAGGAGACTTTCCAGTCCATCCCCCCTTTCAGAAAGAGCTGCACCACGCGGGCATCATTACGATCGATGGCCGAACGGAAGTTGTTCTCATCCCAGGTGATGCCCATCCGCGTCAGGGTGTCCCGCGATGAAGGGGTGTCACGCATATCTTCCGGCTGCTGGGTCTGAACGACCACTTCCGCGGCCCGGGGCTGCGAATCGCCAACGAAGAGCCAGACGCCCCCTGCCAGCATCGCCAGCACCATGACCCCGACCGCCCCCCAGAGCAGCCCGGAGATAAGCTGATCGCGCTGCTCCGGCGTGCGCTCCGCCCGTCGCTGCGGTTTATCGATATTCTCACCAATTTCATCACTATCGCCGCCGGCCGCCTTGTTTTTCTGCTGCGCATGCTCCCAGAAGCGGTGCAGGTCGTTGGTCTCCACCGCCAGCAACGCTGCCGGATTAACCCGGGTACGCCCCTGCTCAAAGGCACGCTGCACCGGGCTGGCAATCTGGTCGTAGTAGCTGTCCATTAAGACAATCTGTGCCGGGGTCAAGGCCTCTCCGGCCAGCAGCGTATTACGGATCTGGCGTATATCGTCGAGGAAGTTTTGCAGCGTTTTTCGCGGCTCCACCAGCAGGGTGAGATGGTGCTGATCGCTGAAAAGTGCAGCGTAATAGCGGGAAAACTCCTTTTTATCCACGACCATCAGCGCCAGCTCGCTGAATTTCATGCCGCTCAGCACATCGTTGCGTTCGCCCTGTCGTAGCCAGCGCCGAACCTGATCGGCACTGAACAGGGTTTTCAGGTGATTGTTCAGACGCGTAGGATCGGGCCAGGCTTTCAGCACCAGCGCTTTCAGCATCATCTCGACTGCGCGCACCTGCTTTTGCGCCTGCAGCTGTTGCGCCTCATCAGCCGGAGCAAGCTCGGTGCTGTAGGTCAGCAGGGGCTGTTGCTGGCGCACATGCTCAAGGGCCGTGACAAAACGCGTCGCCGCAATCAGCTGGTTGTCGCTGACATCCTGTCCACTCTCATACTGTGGCACACGCTGTTGCAGCAGGCGCAGCTGGAGCGTGAAGTTCGACATTTCAGCGTCGTTCAGGTGTAGCCGCTTCGCCACCGCCGCCCAACCGCCCAGGCCGAGGCGCGCGTTATCCAGCTGTTCCAGAAACCAGCGGGGATCCTTGCCTTCCGATACATGCACTTTCAGGAGCAGCAGGATCTCCACCGACGCCTGACGAATGATACCCAGACAGTGTTCAAACTGTTCCCGGACGTGATGCGTTTTGCTGAGGGTCATCATTTTCCTTTCCGTAAAATGAAAACAGATATGGGGTCGTCTCTATGCGACTTTTTTCTTTTATTTATACAGGCTTAACCATACCTGAGAATCTATGGTATTACAGTGACAGCCGTATAATCATTAACACAATTTATGGGATAAGCCTGATGCCGGTACTGCATACCCCGCGTTTAACCTGCTCGCCGCTGTGCGAAGCGGATTGGTCCTTTTTCCTGGCGCTTCAGCAAGACCCGGACGTGATGCGCTACGTTGCAGATAACCGCCCGGAAACGGCGATCCGTGAGGCCTTTGAATCCCGCCTGCCCGAGTGGACGCCCGGTAGCGCGCACTGGTTATGCTTGCTGGTTCGGGACACCCTCAGCCAGACGCCGCTGGGCGTAACGGGATATCTGCATCATGAAGAGGATATTGCCGAGGTGGGATTCTTATTCGCCCCGCAGGCGCAGGGTCTGGGATATGGCTTTGAATCGTTAAAAGCCGTGTGTGATTTTGCCTTTAACGAGGGGGGAATTCGCCGGTTAACTGCCACCGTGACAGCCGGAAACCTGCCCTCCAGGCGGCTGCTGGAGAAGCAGGGTTTTGTGCTGGAAGGCGAGCTGCGAGAAAATTATCAGTTGGCTGGCCGCTGGCATAATGACTGGCTGTTTGGCCTGCTGAAAAAAGAGTATCAGCAGGCGTAACCGGCTTACAGGAACATACCGCCCGAGACTTCAATGCGCTGGGCGTTCATCCAGCCCAGCTCGTCGCTGAGCAGCGCGGCGATAGCGTCACCAATATCATCCGGCAGACCTACGCGCCCCAACGCGGTTTGCGCGGCGATCTGCTGATTCAGCTCGGCATTATCACGTACCATGCCGCCACCGAAATCAGTTTCAATCGCCCCTGGCGCGATGATATTGGCGCTAATGCCGCGTTCCCCCAGCTCTTTCGCCTGATAGCGGGTTAACACCTCCATCGCCCCTTTCATCGCTGCATAGGTGCTGGACCCGGGGAGCGCAAAGCGTGCCAGCCCGGAAGAGACGTTCAAAATTCGCCCCCCGTCTCTCATCAGTGGCAGGAGACGCTGCGTCAGGAAAAACGGACCTTTTAAATGGATGTTCATGACGTTATCAAATTGCGCTTCGCTGGTTTCAACGTAGGGGGCATTTAAACCCACCCCAGCATTGTTCAATAAATAGTCGAAGCTGTCGCGCTGCCAGTGCTGCCTGAGGGTCTCCCCGACCTGCTGAGCAAAATGTTCGAAGCCGGCAACTTCGCCGACGTTCAGCTGTAACGCTGCGGCTTTCACCCCTTTTTGCTCAATTTCGCGAACAACATCGAGCGCTTCCTGTTGGCTGCTATTCCAGGTGAGGATAATTCCGACACCTTTCGCAGCCAGCTTCAGCGCCGCGTTTTTTCCCAATCCCCGGCTGCCGCCAGTCACAATGGCTATACGTTCACTCATAAGAAACCTCGTTTCGGCTGTTGTGGTCGTTGAGAAAGAGCTTATTAGGTGATAGAAAATCAATAAAGGTAGCCAGTAACGCTTTACTGTTTCAATTTGAACAACAATGAGCGCAACCTATGGATAAAATTCACGCAATGCAGCTCTTCATCCGCGTCGCGGAACTGGAGAGTTTTTCTCGCGCAGCGGACTCTTTAGGCCTGCCTAAAGGGAGCGTATCCCGGCAAATCCAGGCGCTGGAGAACGGGCTTGGTACGCAATTGCTGCACCGGACCACGCGCCGCGTCAGCCTTACGCAGGACGGAATGGTCTATTACGAGCGGGCAAAAGATCTGCTGGCAAACCTCGACGAACTGGATGGTCTTTTTTTGCTCGACCCTGCCAGCATCAGCGGACGACTGCGGGTGGATATGCCGGTGGCCATTGCACGAAATTTAGTCATCCCGCGACTACCCCAGTTTTTACAGCAGTATCCCGGTATCGAACTGGAGTTGAGCAGTAGTGACCGTCTGGTGGATGTGATTCGGGAAGGATTCGACTGCGTGGTGCGCGTCGGCACTCTGAAAGATTCTGGTCTTATTGCACGCCCGCTGGGCAAACTGTCAGTCATCAACTGCGCCAGCCCCGATTATCTGACGCGTTTTGGCTATCCCGAGACGCTGGACGATTTAGCCTCTCACGCGGTGGTGCATTATGCGCTCAATCTGGGGAGTCGCCCGCAGGGCTTTGAATATTATGACGGTGAGAGCACCCGCTGGGTTAAAACCGGCGGCATCCTGACGGTGAACAGTACCGAAACCTATCACGCCTCCGCTCTGGCGGGTCTGGGGATTATTCAGGTGCCACGCGTCGGGGCTCGCGACGCGCTGCGCGCCAAAAAGCTGCTGGAGATCCTGCCACAATATCGTCCGGGCCCGATGCCGGTTTCGCTAATTTATCCCCACCGCCGCAACCTCTCCCGCCGGGTTCGCCTGTTTATGGAGTGGCTAACAGAATTAATGAAGGCGTACGTAGACTAGACTGAATCTGTACCCGTGATACTTCACGCGGCCCAGGCGTTGGCCTGTGATTCGCTCTCCCGAGCCTTAGCCGCCGGGGCCGTGGCAAGCAGCATGAATTATTTAGGGTATATAATTTCAGGAACATCCTGCGTACCGAAAAGGAAAACGTCACCGATGCCGGACAACAACCAGCAACGCCCTGTACAGGAACTGGATTACGAACCAGTCAAAAAAATGGACACCACCCCGCCTTCCGCGGCATCAGAAAACGCGGAAGTGACAAGCCACGATGTAAGCAGTGCGGGAAGCCTGGTCGAAAAAGCGAAGCTGCTGGTTCAGCTCGTACAGCAGCGCCCAATGATTGCCCACATCCTGCGAGCCACCGAGCGATTTAACGATCGGCTGGGTAACCAGTTTGGCGCCGCCATTACCTACTTCTCGTTTTTATCGATGATTCCCATCCTGATGGTCTCCTTTGCGGCAGCAGGCTTTGTGCTCGCGTCGCATCCGACCCTGCTGCAGGATATCTTCGGTAAAATCTTGATGAACGTTAGCGATCCGACGCTTGCCTCCACCCTGAAAAGTACCATTAATACTGCGATCCAGCAGCGCACCACGGTAGGGATTGTCGGGCTATTGATTGCACTCTACTCGGGTATTAACTGGATGGGGAACCTGCGCGAGGCGATCCGCGCCCAGTCGCGTGACGTCTGGGAGCGCACGCCGCAGGACCAGGAGAAGATCTGGCTGAAATACTTCCGCGATTTTATCTCGCTGATTGGCCTGCTGGTGGCGCTGATTGTCACTCTCTCTATCACCTCGGTGGCCGGTTCGGCACAGCAGATGATTATCTCAGCACTCTATCTTGATAATATCGAGTGGCTAAAACCCGCCTGGCGACTGATTGGATTAGCTATTTCAATCCTGGCGAACTATCTGCTCTTCTTCTGGATCTTCTGGCGCCTGCCACGCCATCGGCCCCGTCGTAAGGCGTTGATGCGGGGTACGCTGATTGCCGCTATCGGTTTTGAGATCATCAAAATCGTGATGACCTATACGCTGCCTTCGCTGGTGAAATCCCCCTCTGGTGCCGCCTTTGGTTCGGTGCTGGGGCTGATGGCATTCTTCTACTTCTTTGCGCGTCTGACCCTGTTCTGCGCAGCGTGGATCGCCACCGCCGAGTATAAAGATGACCGGCGAATGCCGGGTAAAACCCACCGCTAGTGACATCATCGGGCTGAATAAAAACGCAAAATTTCAGCCCGATCCATCATTTCAGCATATAAATCCAGCCTGTAACTTTTATTTAACCAAAAACCAGTTTTTTCCACCAAGTTTAAATTTATGTGAAGCATTTCATAGAAGCTATTTTAGCGGGCTGAACATTATCCCCTTTTTGCTGCTTTTTTGCCCTCCCGCCGGGTTTGTTACAGATTGAAATGTCGCTTTTGCTGTGCGTAATATGGCCGTTCGTTCGCCAAAAATAAGAAAAGTTTATGCAGGCCACAACCACAACTCTCGATTCACAACAGGAAAACGCCCCGGTTAACTCACGTAACAAAGTCGTTGTCGCCTCTCTGATTGGCACCGCCATCGAGTTTTTCGACTTCTACATTTACGCGACCGCTGCGGTTATTGTCTTTCCACATATCTTCTTCCCGCAGGGCGACCCGACCGCCGCGACGCTGCAGTCTCTGGCGACCTTTGCCATCGCCTTTGTGGCGCGGCCGATTGGTTCCGCGCTCTTTGGTCACTTTGGTGACCGTATTGGCCGCAAAGTCACGCTGGTGGCTTCGCTGCTGACCATGGGGATCTCTACCGTCGCCATCGGCCTGCTGCCCACTTACGAGACCATCGGCATTCTGGCGCCGGTGTTGCTGGCGCTGGCGCGTTTTGGCCAGGGTCTGGGTCTGGGCGGTGAATGGGGCGGCGCGGCGCTGCTGGCCACCGAGAACGCCCCCGCACGTAAACGTGCACTGTACGGCTCCTTCCCGCAGCTGGGTGCCCCCATTGGCTTCTTCTTTGCTAACGGGACCTTCCTGCTGCTCTCCTGGCTGCTGAATGATGAGCAGTTTATGAGCTGGGGCTGGCGTATTCCGTTTATTTTCTCTGCCGTGCTGGTGCTGATTGGCCTGTATGTGCGCGTCTCGCTGCACGAGACGCCGGTATTCGCCAAAGTCGCAGCGGCCAAAAAGCAGGTAAAAGTGCCGATGGGTACCCTGCTGACCAAACACGTCCGCGTGACCGTGCTCGGCACCTTTATCATGCTGGCAACTTATACCCTGTTCTATATCATGACCGTCTACTCCATGACCTACAGCACCGCGCCTGCGCCGGTCGGCCTGGGGCTGCCGCGTAATGAAGTGCTGTGGATGTTGATGATGGCGGTGATTGGCTTTGGCGTGATGGTACCTATCGCCGGCCTGCTGGCGGATAAATTTGGCCGCCGCGCGAGCATGATCACCATCACCTCGCTGATTATCCTGTTTGCGCTGTTCGTCTTCCCGCCGCTGCTGGGTTCCGGCAGCCCGGCGCTGGTGATGGCCTACCTGCTGATTGGCCTGAGCCTGATGGGGTTGACCTTTGGCCCGATGGGTGCGCTTCTGCCTGAGTTGTTCCCGACTGAAGTGCGTTATACCGGTGCCTCGTTCTCCTATAACGTCTCGTCGATTCTGGGGGCTTCCGTGGCGCCCTACATCGCCACCTGGTTACAGGCAAACTACGGACTGTTCTACGTGGGTGTCTACCTGGCCGCGATGGCAGCTCTGACGCTGATTGCCTTGCTGCTGACGCACGAAACGCGGCATCAGTCGCTGTAAACGTAAAACGGCAACCTGTGGGTTGCCGTTTTTTTTACGTCCTGCGCCTTACTTTTTCATCTGTGCCAGTATATTCCGACACTGATTCGCATCCCCTTCAGACGGTGAAATCAACGCCAACAGCGCCGCCGCCGGCGTTACCAGCGTTGCCAGCGCCGCGGCCACCGCACCACGGGCAATCAACGGCCCGGCTTTCACCCCCGCATCCGGATTTTTAAAGGTTCCGCGTACGTACAGCGGCGAGCGCAGCGTAACGATACGGATGCCCTTACTTTCCGGATTGATGGTGAGGTCGAGCTGCTCAGAGGCCATGCTGGCGGTGCCCGTCACGTTGATGACCGCATTCTCCGTATCGAAGGCGAAGATCTGCGGTCGGGCAACGCCGTTGACCAGATCGATATTGGCCGCCGCGCAGTTCACCCGCACTTCATCATCGCCAAAAATCTGACCAATGATAAAGTTGCCCACATTCAGGCCGAGGATCTCCATCAGGTTACGGCTGATCAGTCCATCGTTCATCAGCAGCTTCAGGTTACCGTTGCCGTTACCCAGCAGAGCAGCCACGGAATTACCGGTACCGCGGATCTCAGCATCACCGTTCATTTCACCGAGGGTTTTCTGCATTAATTCGACGTCAGGCATCAGCTCTTTTAACTTCAGCCGCCGCGCCTGAATATCTGCCCGCCCACGCATGGGGCTTTTATCCCCTTCCAGATGAATATTTGATGAGATGGTTCCGCCCGCCATGCCGAACTTCAGCGGCTGCAGGCGCAGGTCGGCATTTTTCAGCAGGATATGGGTCGAGAGATCGCTAAGGGGCAGGCTGCTGCCATGTTCAATACGGCGGCCTTTGAAACGCACATCGGCGTCCATCACATCCCATTTATCTGTTTCAAAACGATCGTTTGGTAGCACCTTGCCGGCAGGCTGAGCGCTTTTCTCACCCTTTTTCTGCTCGGCGCGTTTCGCGCGCTCGGCACCCTTGCCCGAATCCACCCCGATCAGCGGGCCCAGGTCGGCGAGGCGCAGCTGCCGGGACTCCAGATCCCCTTCAAGCTTCGGCCGCGGCTTGCCGGTGGTGTAGGTTAGCGAGCCGTGGATATCACTGTCGCCGATGCGGCCATTAAAGTCGCGATAGTCATAGACCGACGACTTTTCAGCATCAATTTTCGCGACCAGATGACCGTCGGTTTCAAACGGTGGAGTATCGGGCAGCAGCACCCCAGTCAGCTCATAGAGCTCGCCCAGCGAATCCCCGGCAAATTTCAGCTGGAGATCAACGCCACCCATTTTCATCGGGTCGTTTACCGTGCCAACGAAGGCCACCCGCGTATTGCCAGAGCGGAAATCAGCCTGCACCGGGAACGGCGTGCCTTCGCTTCGCAGGGCCAGCATACCGCCAATTTTACCCTTGCCGCTTAAAGGCTGGTCGTTGTAGCGCCCTTCCGCCTTCAGGCCAAAGACGTAATCACCGACCTTATCTTTTTTGCCTTTGTTCCCCGTCACTTCGCTAAAGGGCAACGGTTTACCCAGCGGATCGACAAAGATCTCAATATCTGCCTTAGTTACCGCATCGTTGATATCGATCCGTCCGCGATCGAAGAGGATATTATCCAGGCGGAAAGACCAGGAGGACGGTTTGGCGTTGGGATCTTTTTCTTCGTCACTCCCCGCCAGATCAAAGGTCCAGTTGTTCTTTTTTTCCGACAGACGGATCAGCCGGGCATCCGGCTGTTGCAACTTGATCCACGGTAGATAGACCGTTTTAGTGAACAGCGCCAGCGGCGCCAGCGTGGCCTCTACGCGCGGCAGATGCACCATGGTAATTTCGGGGATATCCGGCGGGTTGCCGAGGATGATGTCGTTAGCATGGATGTGTGGCCATGGAACCCAGCTGCGCCAGCCGGTTTCCTCTTTCTGGCGCTCCCACACTACGCCCAAATCACCACGAATGGCGAAGGGCCGGTTTAACTCAGTCGAGACTTTCTGGTTGATGGTCGGTTTGAGGCGATTCCAGTCGAACGTCGCAATAATGACGATTATCACCACAATCAACAACAAGAAGATCCCTAGCGACCAGGTGATTATCTTTGTTGTCTTGGTCATTCCGCACTCCCTTTTTCACTTGCCTTTCTAGAATATAGCCCAGGCAACGGGAAAGCGGCGGCTGCGTCCGGTAATAGCGCGTCATTCACGCACTATTATGGGAAGCAGCCAAAACCTACAGGGTAAGGATGACGTTTTCGAGCGTGTCCATCGGGACGGGGCGGGAGAGGAAGTACCCCTGCGCAGCAGCGGCCGGAGAGCTTTGCACGTCTCGCCACTCTTCCAGCGTCTCGATGCCCTCGACAATGACCCCCTGGCAGTAGCGGTTCATCAGCTGAAGCAACAGGGTGAACAGGTTCCGGCCTTCCGGTGTTTGGCGCAGCATGATGAAGAGATCGCGCGCCACTTTGATGTAGTCATAGCGCACTTCGCTCAGAGCCGAGAAGTTGGCCATGCCGGTACCGAAGTCGTCCAGCCACAGCGGAGCAAACTCGCACATTGCAGCGAAGGTCGAATCTTGCGGTAAGCGTATATGCTCAACCAGCTCAAAGCGGATCCACGGCAGCGTAGCGATGAGCTGCTTTAACGTCTCATCCTGACGCACCGCCATCAGCGTAGGGCCATCGACGTTTACCGAGGCGAGGATCTTATGCTGCATGAAAAAGGGCTGCTTTTCCGCCAGCATGGTGAGCTGTTCTTCCAGCACATCCAGACGTTTGCGCACCGGGATTTCCGCAAAGTAGCGATCCGGCGCGATACGCTGATCGGGCGTTGACGGATGCGTCACGATGGTCAGGATCTCAACGGCCATCAGCGTGCCATCAATGCGATAGATGGGCTGCCAGGTGTAAGCGCGCTCACATTGCAGCCAGTAGCGATGCTCCTGCAAGTTCTCAATACTTGCCTGAGGAACAACTAGCCGCTGGATATCCTGCTGTAACTTCATTTCAGATGTCCTGTTGAATGGGAGATGAGCTGACGGGACTCGTCAAAGGTTATCGGCGCAGGAGATAAGAACTTTAAGGCTGGTTGCAGGCGAAAATGAAATTCTGATGACAGAAACTGAAGCGGAACCTGTTCCAGTTCAAAAAAATAATGGAACGTCGTTTTAATATGGTTGACCACTAAACGGTGCCAGAGCACACTACCTCTAATTTCACTCTTCAGGTTCAAGATTATGTCCAAAAAGATTGCCGTCATTGGCGAATGCATGATTGAACTCTCCCAAAAAGGCGCGGAAGTGAGCCGCGGCTTTGGTGGCGATACATTGAACACGTCGGTCTACATTGCCCGTCAGGTCTCCCCTGATGCGCTGTCAGTGAACTATGTCACGGCACTGGGTACCGATAATTTCAGCCAGCAGATGCTGGAGAGCTGGCAGGCGGAGAACGTCGATACCTCCCTGACTCAGCGCATGGAAAATCGTCTGCCTGGCCTCTACTACATCGAAACCGACAGCACTGGCGAGCGTACCTTCTACTACTGGCGCAATGAAGCGGCGGCGAAGTTCTGGCTGGAGAGCGATGACGCGGCGCGCATTTGCGAAGAGCTGGCTACGTTCGACTATCTCTATCTGAGCGGCATCAGCCTCGCCATCCTGAGCCAGGGTAGCCGTGATAAGCTGCTCTCTCTGCTGCGTGAATGCCGTGCTAATGGTGGCAAAGTAATCTTCGATAACAACTACCGTCCACGTTTGTGGGCCAGCCGCGAAGAGACGCAGCAGGTCTACTCCCAGATGCTGCAATGTACCGATATCGCTTTCTTAACCCTCGACGACGAAGATGCGTTGTGGGGCGAAAAGCCGGTGGATGAGGTGATTGCCCGGACGCAGGCGGCAGGCGTCTCTGAGGTGGTGATCAAGCGCGGTGCCGATTCCTGTCTGGTCGCGGTTGCCGGTCAGCCGGTTATCGACGTTCCGGCAGTGAAGCTGGCGAAGGAAAAAGTAATTGATACCACGGCCGCGGGCGATTCATTCAGCGCCGGTTATCTGGCCGTACGCCTGACAGGCGGCACGCCGGAAGCGGCAGCCCAGCGCGGCCACCTCACTGCCAGTACGGTGATTCAGTATCGCGGGGCGATTATTCCCCGTGAGGCGATGCCGCACTAAAAAACGGCTACCCTGGGTTGTAATGCCGATCGGTTAAGCAATCCGGTATTTCTATGTCACTGAAGTAGAAAGGTTCCGTTCACTAAGGCATCTCTGCTTTTTGTCGGCCACTCTGCGGCCTGACCGGGGCACGGGTGTTGACTCCCCGCTGAAATCGGCGAACCGGAGACCGGATGACAAGGGCTGGACGCCAGGGATGGCGGCCAGAGGCGAAGCGAGACAGGGATGTCGAGTTGAGCCGACCGCAGGCAGGAGGTCGGGAGGTGAGCGCAGTGCGAAGCACCGATTTCGTCGCGGGGCCGCGGGGATTGACAAGGGGGACCCGGCGGTCCCCCTTGTCACGTTCACGGGTGGTGTAATGCCATATTCTGCTGAACATGAGGTGAACGGAACAATTCCACCGCACTTAACCGATCGGCATTACCACCGTTTATCTTTGCGCGAACGCCCACCTTACTGCGCCTGCGGAATATCCGTCACGTCCTGATGATCGCCAGAAACAACGGGAGCCGCACTCTGCGCAGGCACCATAATATTACTCCAGGTTTCTTGCAGCTCTTTCATGTTGTACTCAGGCTCGCCCTTCGGCTGCAGCAGAATCAGTGCCATATCCTGTGAAAGCTGCGAACGCAGATCCTGGTTCAGCATCTCCACCGTCAGGCCGCTCAGGAAGTCCTGGCGCAGTTTCTGATACTGCTCCGGCGCGATATCCACCACCTGGTTTTGCAGGGAGCGAATACGCTGACTGATCAGGATATCGGTATCTGTGCGCGCATAGGTGGCAAACAGCTTTTGCAGCTCAAGGCCCTTTTGCGCCACCAGCGCGTTAAACTCTTCTACCGGCAGCCCGTTGTCACGTACCTTCGCCAGCTCTTTCGCCACCACCGCCATATTCGCGTTCAGCTTATCGTTCGGCGACTCAACGTTAATGGCGCACTGTGCACGCTGGAACAGCACCCGGCAATCAAAGCCCAGACCGATATCTTTGGTGTTGTTCTTGCTAAGCGTCTGCTGAACATGCCAGAACAGCGCTTCACGGGCTAAATCTGCACGCCAGTAACGCAGCAGGGCTGCGGATTCCCGAATAGGCTGCCACGGGCCATCCCACATGATTGAGAGACGATCCTGACGCACTGTGTCGGTCATGATGCTGACGGGCTCGGCACGCAGCGGCGACAAGGTCGGCACTGGCGCCGGCGTATGGCGTTTACCTTTCAGTTCGCCGAAGGTTTTATTGATCTGTTCTACTACCGCACGGGCGTCGACGTTACCCACCACAATCAGGGTCATCGCATCCGGGGTGTACCAGTTCTGGTAGAAAGATTTAACCTGTTCGATATCAACCGGCTGCTTCAGCGGCTCCGCCGGATCGTGGCCGAGCAGCGTTGACCCCTTGAGGCGATAGCGCCACCAGCCCTCTTTGGTATCCGCGGGCCAGGTGGCAACCATGTCACTGTTGCTCAGCGCATAGTTAACGGTTTCAGGGGTAATGGAGACGTTGCCTGCGGTATCCGAGAGCCAGGTCAGCGCCTCTTTGAGCAAATCATTACGGTTGTTCGGCAAGCTGAGGTTAAACATGGTGTAGTCATAAGAGACCACGGCAGGCGGGAGTGGGCGTTTCGGGTCGATGCCCTGTTGCCACAGTGAACGCACCTGCACAGCCTGCAGGCTGCCGCTTTGGGTCAGCGCCAGCCGGGGGATAAAGTGGCTAAAGCCGGTCTGCTGCGTGCTTTCCGTCAGGGAGCCCGTATTTACCGAGAGGCGGATTTCAATCCGATCGCTGGGACGCTGAGGCGTCGAGAGGACCTGCCACTGGAAGCCGTTCGCCAGCGTCCCCTGTTGCCATGCAGGATCGGGCTGGAGCGCATCAGCGTGCACGTAACTGGCTGCTGCCATCATCAGCAAACCGCCGGTTAAGAGTCGAATTTTTGTGCCCTGCATGTGAACCCCTGATCAACATTCCTGGTTAAAAAGAGTGCTACACGCCCTGGAGCACTCTAAAGACGATATTCAAAACACTCCGATTAGACCGCGCGTTAAGCGAAACGTCACGGCATGAAGTGAAATATACCCGAAAAAAATCTTGTCGAATTATGACAGGTATGAGGGGCCATTATGCGCAGGAGCCCGCACTCCGACAAGGGAATGCGGGCCTGAGAGCAGATTTTAGGAGGATAAACCGTGCGTTTTGCCGTCTGGCGCACGATTATTGAGGGTATCGTCGAGCTTTTTATGATCCAGCTCTTTCACCCACTTCGCGACCACGATGGTCGCTACCCCGTTACCGACCAGGTTAGTCAGCGCACGAGCTTCAGACATAAAGCGGTCAATACCGAGGATCAGCGCCAGCCCCGCCACCGGCAGATGACCCACCGCTGAAATGGTCGCAGCCAGGACGATAAAGCCGCTGCCCGTCACCCCGGCCGCCCCTTTCGACGAGAGCAGCAACACGACCAGCAGCGTGATTTGATGGAAAATATCCATGTGGCTGTTGGTCGCCTGAGCGATAAATACCGCGGCCATGGTCAGGTAAATCGAGGTGCCATCCAGGTTAAAAGAGTAGCCCGTCGGAATGACCAGCCCCACCACCGATTTGCGGCAGCCCAGCTTCTCCATTTTATCGAGCATACGTGGCAGCGCCGACTCGGACGAGGAGGTACCCAGCACGATGAGCAGCTCTTCGCGGATATAGCGGATGAACTTAAAGATATTGAAGCCGGTGGCCTTTGCAATACTCCCCAGCACCACCACTACAAACAGAATACAGGTGATATAGAAGCAGATAATCAGCTGGCCCAACTGTACCAGGGTGCCCACGCCATATTTACCGATGGTAAACGCCATCGCCCCGAAGGCCCCGATAGGTGCCAGACGCATAATCATATTGATAATGCCGAAGATGACCTGAGAGAAGCTTTCAATCACATTAAAAATCAGCTGCCCTTTGCTTCCCAGGCGATGCAACGCAAAGCCAAACATCACGGCAAACAGCAGTACCTGCAAAATGTTACCGCTGGCAAAAGCGCCAATAACGCTGCCGGGAATTACATCCAGAAGGAAGGCCACCACACCCTGATCTTTTGCCTGATCGGCGTAGACGGCGACCGCTTTGGCATCGAGCGTAGAGGGGTCTACGTTCATGCCGGCGCCGGGTTGCACCACGTTCACGATAATCAGGCCGATAATCAGCGCCAGGGTGCTGACCACCTCAAAATAGAGCAGCGCGACCGCGCCAGTGCGACCGACCGCCTTCATGCTTTCCATGCCCGCGATACCGGTTACCACGGTACAGAAGATAACCGGGGCGATAACCATCTTGATGAGCTTAACAAACGCATCGCCTAGCGGTTTCATCTGCGCGCCCAGTTCAGGGTAGTAATGGCCCAGCAGAATGCCGATAGCAATCGCAGTCAGCACCTGAAAGTAGAGACTTTTGAAGAGTGAGGTTTTCATATGATGTCCTTGGGAAGAAAAACCACAGGCACTATAGGGGTAATAATTACCTGCGGATTTAAAATACCACCCGGCTCTCAGGACAGATACAGACTCAGATCAGAAATGAAACACAAATGTTAAAAAGTTTGAGCTGGCTCGCACAAGCCAGCAACATTTTAATTCAACGCGGGGGTGTCATGGGGAGAAAGGTAATGCGCTTCAAAGAGATCGCGTGGAACGGCACGGGCGAAGAGATAACCCTGCCCATACTTCACGCCAGCCTCTGCCAGCCAGTCGCGCTGTGCCTCGGTTTCGACCCCTTCGGCAATCACGTCCAGCGTCAGGCTTTGCGCCATCTGAATAATGGCCTGCACCATGCTGCTGTCGTCCGGTAAACCTTCCACAAAGGTCTTGTCGATCTTCAACACGTCCACCGGCAGCGTTTTCATATGCTGCAGCTGACGTAGCCCCGCATACCCCATACCGAAATCATCCAGCGCGATACGTACCCCGGCATTGCGCAGCGGACGCAGAATCGCCACCGCTTCGTTCGGATCGTCGATACGGCGACTTTCTGTTACCTCAAGAATCAGGGTATCAGGCTGGATTTGATAGCGATGAATCAACTCCAGCAGCTCTGAAACCATCGTCGGGTGCATCAATTGCAGCGCAGAGAGATTGACCGACAGCGGCAGGGTAATACCACGAGCCTGCCAGGCTGAGAGCAGCCGGCAAGACTCCTCCAGCACCCAGTGGCCCACCGTCACCATCAGCCCACAGTTTTCAATACGTTCGATTAACCCTTCCGGCAGCTCCCAGGAGCCGTCCGGCTGCTGCATACGCAGTAGCGCTTCGGCGCTTTTTACCCGGCCCGTACTCAGTTCAACCTGCGGCTGCAGCCAGATGGCAAACTGATGGTTATCCAGCGCATTAAGGATATCGCTCTCTTCCGTCAGGCGCTGCTGCGCCTTTTCCATCTCTTCGGGTTCGAAGAACTGGATTTGGTTTTTACCCTTGCGACGCGCAGCAAAGGCGGCGGAGAAGGCCCGGCTGTAAAGTTGCTCGGCGCTCTGATCGCCGTAATACATGGCAATGCCAATGCTGGCGCTGGGGCGCAGCTGGATGCTCTGAACCGGCAACCGCTCGTTAATGACAGTGAGCACTTGCTGACCTAATGTGATGGCATGCCATGGCTCCTTCACACCATGGGCGATAATCACGAAGTCGTACCCCGTGACCTGAGAGAGCACCATCCGCGGGGAGAGGACGGATTTCATCTTTTCCACCAGCGTGAGCAGCAACATCTCTCGCTGACTCTCTTTCAATACCCCGGCGGTGTCCTGCAAGGTTTCACAGGCCACGACCATCAACGCCGTCGTCTGCTGGCGGGCGACCGTCTGCTCCAGCAGACCCATCAGGAACGCTTTGTTCGGTAAATCCGATACCGGGAAGCGGGTCGCATTGCAGTTCATCTCGTCATACTGACGCAAAATCCGCTGTTGATTAATGTTGTAGCTGCGGACCAGCATGCCGATCTCGTCATCATGATGCAGGCGCGGCAACGGCAGCTGGTGACCCACCTGATACTCTCCCGGTAGATCATTGAGTTCCCGGGCCAGACGGCGTAGCGGATGCACAATCAGTCGGTTAATACACCAGGTCAATGCCACCGTCAGCATCAGCGTCAACAGTAAGTAAGCAGTCACTAACGTTGATAGCCAGCTCATCACAAATTTAAACATGCGATAAGAGTCTGACTGGAGCACCAGATAAGCCAGCGGCTGCGGATTTGCCGGGCGTTCCAGCGAATAGATGGGGAGCGAGATTTGCACCGGCAGTTCGACCATCCGCATCACCATCATCGGCACCGGACGCTCAGGGATAAAGCGCATACGCAGCGCCTGGAACTGATTAGGCAACACCACATCCGCCCGGCTGACGACGCCGGCCGGCTGGATCCCTTTAAGGATGGTTTCTGCTTCCGGGATATCCCCTTTCAGGATGGCCGCAGAGAGCGGTTCACGAACCGAACGGGCAATGCTTTCAAGTTGCGTAGCCGTGTTGTAGCGATTCTGCTGAATGGAATGAACCAACAGAATGACGCAAAAGATGAAAACAAACACCATAGTGACGGCGGAAACCATCGCCATTTGTTTGATAGTTAATGAACGGCTGACACGCAAAATGACTCTCCAGAGAACACGACACGCGGGGTAATCAGATGTGACCCCGCTGCCGCCTGAGTATACCCCATCGCAATCGATTTAAGAGAGGCTAACAAAACGATTAAGGTTATTCTGGTTACCATTCCGCATAAGGCATAAGCGGCTGCGGTGGTATGTCCATGTCACCCTGCCAGCCTGCGGCGGAGTAGCGTACATACATCAGCGCATGGCTTGGGGTGTAATCCTTCGCCTCCTGAATATCGACCCCCAGCCCAACAAACCAGTTGGAGGTGACACGACGTTCAATAATAGCCCGGGCGGTATAACCGGTACCGCTGCTGCTGCTTCCCTCTTCCGGCTCACTGCGATCGCCGTATCTGCCTGGTTCAACCGGGATCAGGCTCTGAATCGGGTAGCGCTTACCGTCATTGCTTTTCGAGTGTGACCAGGAGACCGAGCCACCCAGTTCCCAGGACCAGTTCTCGGTACGCTTACGCCAGTTGATGGGCAGCGCGAAGGAGACATACTGTTGTGGGCTGTAGTAGCCGCCCTGTCCCAGCGTGTACTCGCTCAAGTCTTTATCGTAATGCCAGAGCATATTGCTGAGGCCGACGGTCAGGCGCTCGTTATTGGCATTGATGAGTTTGTAGTAGTAGCCGGTCATCCAGCGCACGCGCCAGTTGTCCGCCACGTTCTCGCCGGTCAGGGAATCGGCATTCAGACTAGACCAGATCCCATTCGCCTCACCCTTGTCATAGCTAACGCTGACCCCGCCCCCGGTGGAACGTACCCCGCCCCAGGTTTTATGGGTATTGGGATCAACCTGTCCGGCAAAGGCCAGCATGGAGCTGGAGACCGGGCGACGGTGCGCGTTAACCGTATAGCCCAGCGGACCGATATCGCTGCTATAGCTGATACCGCCGACAACATCGACGACCTCGAAGCCCATCGGTGTGGTACCGATGTCCATCGCCCAGGTGCTGTTTTCCCAGCCCACCGCAACGCTGGCACCATCCGCCGTCTGGCTAGTGTGACCATAGCATGGCGTACTGGCACAGGTGCCCCACTTCGGATTAAAAGATCCATTGCTTGCGGTAGAGAACGAGCCCGCGTCCATATTGACCATGTCCGTACGGAAGAACATTCGGCCGTCGGAAAGCGGTGCGTCGACGTGCAGCATGGTGGTATGGGCTTTAAGGTCAGAGTAGCCCCCCGTACCGCTGGAGCCCCAGTACTCGTGCTGCAGGGTGACGTTAACATCCTGCTGACGATAGAGATCGCCCGCGTCGCTACGTACGCCGCGCTTCAGCCAGTCATCGCGCTCATCATTGCGCGTCAGGCGGGTGAAAGTGTCGTTATCCACCGGACGGGTCGGGGTGATCCCCGAGGCCACCATCGTATCTTTGTAAGTCTCAAGCGCCGCCTTTGGCTGACCGTTCGCCGCCTGGAAACGGGCCGCGTCGCGCAGTACCAGCGCACTCTCCATCGACGGCGGCTGCGATTTCGCCTGCGGAATGAGGCGGCTAAAGGTCTGTTGCGCCGTGTCGGTATTACCCAGCCCTGCCTGGGCCAGCGCGATACGACGCTGCATATTGATGGAAGGGGACTCGCCCTGCGGCGTGGCAGGCAGCGTCGCCAGCGTGGCCTGGGCTGCAGACTTGTCGCCCGCGGCGATGTGCGCTTCCGTCAGGCCAAGTATCGCATCGGCATTTTGCGGCTCGCGTTTTAGCACCGTTTCATAGACTGCTTTTGCCGCCGCCGTATCGCCGCGCTGCTGTGCCCAGTCGGCCAGGATCAGATCAATACGCGTCGAGGGTGGCTGCTGACGTAGCAACTCCTCCGCCTCCCGCTCCTTGCCGCTATCACGCAGGCGGTTCGCGGTCTCCAGCACCTGGTTGCCCTGCAGACGATCGCCCAGTTCGCGGATGTTATCGTTCCACTGACTCTGGGGCAGCGTATTCAGGTGTGCCAGCGCGGCACGATCCTGATCGTTGCCCGAGAGATAAAGTCCGTAGGCGTAAACCTGCTCCGGATCGCCCGGCTTCTGCGAGGCCAGGTTGCGCATCAGCGTATCGGCCTGGCTTCGCTGACCACTGCTGTAAAGATCGCGTGACAGCCGGTAGGTGATCCAGACATTGCCCGGATCCATTGCCAGCCGGCGGCGCTGGATCTCCGCCGCCTGAGCATAATTACCCTGATTTTCGAGCTGCTCGGCCTGCTGGGCCAGCTTCTCGTTGCTCAGGCTGCGTTCAATATCATCGATACTGCGGCGCTGGCTGGCAGAGAGCGATTGTATAAACTGGGTCGCTTTTTCCGGTGATTCGGCGCGATAGAGGTTGGCCAGCCCACGCACCGCGTTGCTGTTGCCGCTGTCCATGCGCAGCGCCTGACGGTAGTAGCGCTCGGCGCTGGCACTGTCTTTACGCGCCATGGCCGCATCCCCCAGTCCTAATACGGCATAGCTGTCGGTATTATCCGTGTTGCGCGCTTGCTGGTAATAGCGTTCGGCCTGGCCTGGGTTATTGGCTTTCAGCGCCGCGTCGCCCTGCTGGATCAGCAGCCAGTAGCGGTTAACCTTGAGCAAACTGTCCCACTTGTCGCGGTTTTCACTTTGCGGATCGAGCGCGATCGCTTTCTCGAACTGCGCCACTGCCCTGGCACGATCGCCTTTCTGGGAGTAAGCCTGCCCGAGAGCGCCTACCGCTTCACTGTCCGCATGATTCGCGCTGACCGCCTGCTGCAACTCTGACACAGCCCGCTCGCCCTGACCCGCCTCAACGGCGGCCAGCCCCTGCGCCTTCGCACGGAACGCCGGGTCGGAAAGCTGTTGCTGCTGCTGCGCCAGTTGGGTACGCGCTAACTCCACGCTATCCCCTTCACTGAACACCTGCAGATAATCCTGTAAGGCTTTTACGCTGGCATCACTGACCGGCGTGTCTTTAATTTGTTGATACCAGATAGACGACGCGGCGTTACGCCCGCTGTTGGAGTTCGCCATCTGACGCAGCACGGCGAAGCCCTCATCACGACGCCCACTCTGAAAAAGAAGCTGGGCCAGTGAGTTCTGTAGCTGGCTATCGCCGGGGCGGCTGGCATTGATGCTCTTAAGCTGGTTGATCGCCTCATTGCGACGGGCAGGCACCTTCGCCACCAGCGTCCAGTACTCGGTGGCGATATCGCCATCCGGCGGGCTGCCAGCAAACAGCTTGTCGTAGGCGGCAATCCCTTCGGCGGTATGGCCGGTAGTGGCCAGCAGACGGGCCTGCTGCAGCGCCTGACGTCCGTCAGGGCTGGAGAGAGACATGCTGCTGCGCGACGATTTATAAGCTTCTGAGGTTGGCGCCATCGTCTTCAGGCGGTCCAGCTCTTTTTGCGCGCCGGCGGTGTCGCCCTGGCGCAGCAAATAGCGGAAGCGTGCGGCCATCACGTCCGGGTTGTTCGGATCAATCAGTTCGAGGCGATCCAGCGACTGGCGAACCAGGTCTTCGCGCTGCGTGGACTCGCCCAGCCGTACCTGCTCAAGCAGCTGTTTTTGCTGTGGGGAGTTCACCGCCTGCGCGGCCGGCAGTAAGGCCAGACCGAGCGATAAACTGAGTAAACTTATTGTGAACTTGCGCATTCCTGGCCCCAGTCAGGTAGTAATTCACCTTTCACGGTGAAACGAAAACGATGCTGATCCCAGCCTTGTCCAAAGAGGGTCAGTACGTAGCTGTAATAAGCGTCATCGCCAGGAAAGTTGTCTGCTACACGCTGACGCTGCGCGGCTTGTGCATCGCGATTTTGCAAGAAAGGCAGCAGCGCAGCGGAGAAGCCCACCGGGCCCTGTCCGGTCGGTTTACCCGTGGCGACATCCACTTTTTCCGGCGGTATCCCTTTTTTAGCGGTAAGGGTTGCCATCGGTTTCAGCCGTGCCAACAACCGCGCTTTTTGCGGATCGCTGTCGTGCATCATGCCCACCCACAGCCAGACGCGAATAGCGTCATAGCTGCTGACGAGCGTTTTCTCTGGCTTGAGCTGCCAGCCGCCGTTTTTTTGATAACGTACCCAGTCGGGTGAAAATCCTTTCGGCGCAGTTTCCAGGAGCAGGCGCAGGTTGGTCTCCCGCAGCGTGCTCCAGGGCGCGCCAAAGCGAGTAAAATATTGTGCCAGCTGAGGCGGCAGATAACTTGGGTTGAAGCGCCATAAATTCTGTTCCGCAAAACCCACTTTGCCCGGCAGCAGCATGTAGCCCAGCCCCGGCACCTTCACCACCTCTTCACGAACGATGAGCTTTAATAGCGCCCGCCCGGTATCGGTGTAAGTTTGCTCCTTCCACAGACGACCGGCCTCCAGCAGCGACCAGGCGATCCAGATATCAGCGTCCGAGGCGGAGTTGGGGTCGAGCACCTGCCAGCTGTCGGGGGCTTTTTTACCCCATAGCCAGGCAGGAAGCTGCGTATTTAACGCGCCCTTCGCCAGGTTATCCTGCGTCCAGCGCAGGATTTGGTCGAAGGTTTTACGGTCATTAGCGGCGAGGGCAAAGAACAGCGCGTAGCTTTGCCCCTCCGACGTGGTAATGCTACGGGCATCGCTGGGATCGATAACCCGTCCATCTTCGCTGATATAAGCCTGTTTGAACCGATCCCAGGCCGGCCAGTTGCAGGCGGCCTGAAGATTCCACGCGGTCAGCATAAACAGCGCCAACAAACCGTAGCGAAATCCCTTCATCACGGTTTACTCATGATCCGGATCGAGACGACGACGGCTGAAGATGCGCAGCAGACGCCACAACACCCATGCCAGCAGTACGACGCTTATCGCGGCAAAGATCGCCAGCAACACCGGATGGTTTGACAGGGCATACCAGACGCGTTCAAACCACGGCAGATGACCGACGTAGTAGATATCCCCCACGCGCAGGCTATTGACGCCAGACTCACGGATGATCGATACCGAGCCAAACATCGCCGCACGTTTGCCGCTGTCGTTCATGGCCTGATTCAGCAGTTCATAGCCGCGCGGGCTGTCTGCCAGCAGGGCAATCACGCTGCGTTGGTCGTTATACGGCGACTGGAACCCCACAACGGCGGCCATTGGGCCGGTGGAAGAGACTTCCGCGCGGGCGTTAGCCTGACGGTCGCTCTCATCCGGCATAATGCTCGGTAAAGAACTTTCGCGCAGCGGGGTGTTCACCCAGGCTTCTGTCGCCTGCACCAGCAGATCAACGCGCTTGTCATCTTTTAACGCATCCGGAATCGCCCCTACCAGCAGGATATCGGCATCTTTACCCTGTAGCTGGCTGGCATCGCTGGTTAGCGTGAAGTTCAGCGCCGGGAACCCGGTTTGCGCACCGACGGAGCCCATGGCATCCAGCAGCGTCGTCAGTTGGCCTTCGTTCGGATCTTTCGGCGTTACCACAATCGATTCCGAGAGGTCAGCCATACGGCTGAACGGGAAGCTGGCGTTGGCGAATGCGCGCAGATCCGGCATGGCAAGGAAGTGGTAATACTTCGAGAAGTCGATGGTGGAGTCATCGCCAATGACCACATGGTTCTGTACTGGCTGGAAGGTAATACAGTTTTCAACCGTACCACCCGGCATCGGGTTCATGTACTGGAAATCAAAGCGCAGCTGGTTTACCGCACCCAGTTTCAGCGCCGGAATCGAAACATCCGTTTTACCGTCCAGCAGCCCTTGCAGAACCGGCAGACGCAGCAGAAGACGATTCGCATCCTGCGTACTGGTCAGCGCGAAGGATTGCAGGAACTGGTTGTTCAGGCTGATATCCATCCGCGAACTGTCTTTCACCGGCGGCGCGGTATAGCGGTAGTTCAGATTCATGTCGATGCCGTTGCTGCGCAGCAGATAGAGATCTGGCGGCAGATTTAACGACAGGCTAATGGATGAGGGCTGCAAACCGGTGGCCTGCAGTTGCTCTTCATAGGTTTTCAGTTCGCCAAAGGTGACCGCGCGATCGGTACGCACCCAGTTTGGCGCATCGTATGGCTTACGCGGCAGCAGCGGTTTCACATCGTTAATCACCACGCTATTACCACGGAACAGCACGTTACCTTGCGCCAGCCCTTTCGCCGCCTGCAGCAGGTCTTTGTCATCACGACCCATTACCACCAGCAACTTCACGTACGGGTTGTTCGGATGGCTCATCATCTCGATGGTCGGCGCTTTCACCTCAGGATGATCGCGCAGGAACGCCGGACGACTGGCGTTCGTGGCGAAGACGATCGCGTTGGTGTCTGGCAGTTTGTCATAGATGACCGGGAAACTTTGGCCGCGCCAGCCGCTGCGAGAACCGAACCAGGAGGCGACAATCGATGCCGCTTTTTGCTGTTCGATTTCCGGCGCACCGGCAAAGACCATCGGTAAGTTCAGCGGGCGATTGTCGCGCGGGTCAAAGAACGGCACCGGGAAGCGCGAAAGATCGTTAGCCACCGCCAGCGACTGATAGGTCAGATCCAGCGAGCTACTACGCCCCACGTCCATCCACAGCGTACTGCTGGCCGGGTTTTCACAGACGTCACGATAGTGGCCAACAAATTCCAGCCGCACGCGGTTGAAGTCACTGATAAACAGCGGGTTGATCGGCAACTGCGCCAGGGTTTTCTTGCCTAGCTGCTCTTTGGTCACCGGCAGGACGCCCATCAGCTCATCGTTCAGATAAACCTTCAGCTGTGACTGTACCGGCAACAGCGAGGGAGAGGGGGTGTATTCAAGGTTCAACAACGCCTTAGAGACGACTTCGTCGCTGCGCATGCCGAACTCGATACCGCCGTTCGGGTTAATACCGCGCAACACCATGCTACCCGGCGGTGGCGCGATCTGAGCAAAGGAGAGCTTCACATCGCGTGACGGTGCGCTGTCGGCGACAATCGGCGCATCGGCACCTTGCACGCCAGGCATGACCCGGCCTACTGGCGCGTCCGACGGCGGTAGCGTCTGGCCCGTTGTAGGTTGATTCGGGATCACCGCTTCCGTTTGCCCCGGCGCGGCGGTGGCTGCCGGCTCAGCGGGGGCTGCAACAACAGGTACCGTTGGCGCAGGAGTCGTCTCCGGTGCCGCCGAGACCATAAAGGAGGGGAGCGCACTCATCCCGACCGCCACTGCACTAATCCATGATAGTTTTCTTTTCATCGCATTATCATCATTGTTGAGCCATAACCGGGTCTGCTTGCTGTACCGCCTCGCCACGCTCAGGACGGCGAGGAACAAACGACACAACCCAGGAAACCAGCGAAGTAATTGACCGGAAAATCACTTTCACGGACGATGGAGCAAATTCGGCAAGGTGGCGATAGCCACGGAAACCCAGTTTCAGAATATCCAGCAGGCTCTCCAGCGGTTTATCTTCCGGGAAGCTGTCCTGCCAGAGCGCCCAGGTATCGGCACGGGCGAAGGTACACTGCACAAAATCGATATGCTGCTTTTTCGTCAGCGGCATCAACTGCAGACCCACTTCGTTGCCCAGTACGCGCACCACCTGGGTTGGGAAAACATACTCTTGCTGGCCGCGCTTAAGCAGCAGATTAGCCTTCTGCCCTTCCAGCACCTGCGCCTGGCCGTGGATCTTGATGCCCAGGCCGCCGTCAGAGAAGTCGTGTACGGTACAGGAGAAGAGGTGACCGTCTTCACGGGCGATAGCAGCCGGCATGGCGATTTCGACGCGATGGGCGCGACGCACCTGCTTACTTTCCACCGAAACCGCCACCGCGCCGCCGAGAATGATCAGGTTGTAGAAGACCCACGCCATACTCACAAACACGGTCAGCACTTCGTTCTCAGGCCCGGTGTAATAGCGCCAGACACCGGCGATGATACCGACAATATTAAGCAGCACCAGGAAGATGTAAGGCCGGGAGATCACCCAGTCCACATACTCCTCTTCCACCAGCCCGCCTTTCGCCGTAACGTTGAATTTCCCTTTATGCGGATTGATCAGTGCCACCATGGTTGGCGGGGCGATATACCAGGCGAGTACGGTTTCGTAGATTTCACTCCAGAACGAGTGGCGATACTTGCCCTGAATGCGCGAGTTGGTCAGGCTGGCGTGAATCATGTGCGGCAGTACAAACAGCGCGATCATGATCGCCGGGGCGTAAATGATGTAGGCATGCAGCAGCAGGAAGGCCAGCGGCGCCGTCAGGAAGATAAGGCGCGGGATCCCGGATAAGAAGTGGAACATGGCGTTTAAATAGCAAAGACGCTGCCCCCACTTAAGCCCTTTGCCAAACAACGGGTTATCAAGACGGAAGATCTGTACCATGCCGCGCGCCCAGCGAATACGCTGACCGATATGCGCAGAGAGCGACTCTGTCGCCAGCCCAGCAGCCTGCGGAATACGCATATAGGCGGAGGTGTAACCCCGACGGTGCAAGCGCAGGGAGGTGTGCGCATCTTCAGTCACCGTTTCTACCGCAATGCCGCCAATTTCATCCAGCGGTTTACGGCGAATCACCGCACACGAGCCGCAGAAGAAGGTGGCATCCCACATGTCGTTACCGTCTTGCACCAGCCCGTAAAACAGCGTGCCCTCATTTGGCGTCTTGCGGAACCGGCCAAGGTTGCGCTCGAACGGATCGGGTGAGAAGAAGTGGTGCGGCGTCTGCATCATCGCCAGTTTGGTATCCTTCAGGAACCAGCCCATGGTCATCTGCAGGAATGAGCGTGTGGGGACATGGTCGCAGTCGAAAATCGAAACAAATTCGCCTTTGGCATACTTAAGCGCGTTATTGATGTTGCCCGCTTTCGCATGTTCGTGGGTGGTACGGGCGATATAATTCACCCCTACGCTGTCGGCAAACTGTTTGAACTCTTCGCGCCCGCCATCATCCAGGATCCAGATCTGGAGCTTGTCTTTCGGCCAGTCGATACCCAGCGATGCGTAAATGGTGTTTTTCACCACGCTCAAATCTTCGTTATAGGTCGGCACAAAGATATCGACGCTCGGCCAGACGCGGGTATCTTTTGGCAGCGGTACCGGCTGACGGTTTAGTGGCCAGATTACCTGGAAATAGCCCAGCACCAGTACTACCCAGGCATAGGTTTCAGCAAACAGCAGGATCAGGCCGCACACCAGACTGACCGGGTCGTTCCAGTTGAGGGTGGAGGTGTAACGCCACCAGATGTAACGGCAGGAGACGGTCAGCGACAGCACAATCAGCATTAACGCAGAGAAGCGCCCAGGAATGCGGCGCACCAGCAACGCTACGCCCCATAGCAGTATCAGGAAGATAAACTGCGCCATCGGGTTAAAGGGCTGGGTAATGCAAACCAGCGCCAGGATCAGCGAGAAGAAGACCACCACACCGAGAATAAAGCGACGCAGCCGCGGGTGCAGATGTCCCAGCTCCTTTTGGGAATCAAGATGACTGGTGTTGTTATGCAGGCGAGTGGGTAGATGATCCAGCCACTGGTGATAACGCCCGCGCAGGGTTTTAAAGCGCGACATACCGCCCCAGCGCGACGACGCTTTCTCTTTGCGTCCCGAGGTCGCCAGCAACCAGATGGCCTGTAGGGCATAACGCGCCGGGTCCAGCGGACGCGGACGGTCAGGGTCGATATGCGGATACAGTTCATTATGCCGGGCACGAATACGCTGCCAGCGCGGGTGTTCAAAGGGAATAAAAAGCCAGGCCAAAATCATCCACAAACAGCCCAGAGCAGCACTGAAGGGAGAGGCGCCGTGCAGACGGTAATTACGGTAACGCTCGCTCAGACGCGCTCGTACCGGCGGAATAAGCAGCAAGGCGCCCAGGCGATTCATGGGGTGCTCCCGGTGGCGATTTTGTCACCGTTAAAGTTCAGCAGACACCAGTTCGCCAGGATCATCATCTCTTCGGCGGCCAGCGAGTCGCTACGGTATTCCCCGAGCGGCTGTTTCGACGCCATGCACTCAACCATCGCTTCATCGCGATGCAGCACCATCGGCAGCAGACGACGTTGACTCTGCAGCCACACCTGGTAGAGATCGTCCTGCAGCTGGCTGCCGATGCGTAGGTCGTTGATCAGAATACGTGCGCCGACTGGCAAAGATTGCTGGTGCAGGCGGATATGGCAGTTAGTGTCTGGCTTGACGATAGCCAGCGTGTGATCGCAAAGCTCCACCAGCGCGCGCGTCAGCGGCGAGTGGCCATGAGGCAAGTCGATCAAAATCCATTGATAATGGCTATGCGCTTTTAAAGTCTGTAACGCAGTGGTGAACTGCCCCAGCGTCTCATACAGGCTATATTCATTTTCCCGTTCGCTGTCGGTCAGTTGACCGAAAGGCAGCACGTCCAGCTGCGACGTGTAGCGTTGCCCGGCATCACGCCAGTCCGTACCATCCAGCAGTGCTCTACCCCAACCGCCGGTATGGCTGAAATCGACATTAAACGACATGCGCAACAAATTATCGGCGCAGGCGTCTACCACCAGCACCGATTCACCTAATAACTGTAATGACCAGCCAAGCGCCGCCGTAATTGATGTGGTACCCACACCACCGCGCACGCCCTGCAATCCAACTATGGCCATTCACGGCTCCCTTATTTTTGTTGAGCAAATTCGGCCAGTAACGGCCAGCGTCGAATCGCTGCAGCCAATTGTTCACGTTGCGAAATATCGGTGTAGTCAATTTCTGGCAATGAAAAAGCCTGGCTGAGTGCCAGAAAGTCATTTTGAAAGGTGTATCCGAGGCCGGAGTCCAGCGTCGTATTTACGGGTTCATTGTTAGACATTCACGTCTTATCCCATTGAGGAAATTCTAATGCTCAGATGTAGCCAGGCGTCCTGCCAGAGAAATTTCATTTACATGCTAAATCTGATGTTCTTTAATTTCAATGTTAGGTTTATTTCTTCGCTTTCGCTAGTAAACTGAATACAGACAAATTAGTGGCAAAGAGGGACATCGTGAACCCCATTTTTTCTATTGGCATCCAGTCATTATGGGATGAATTGCGGCATATGCCAGCAGGCGGTGTCTGGTGGATCAACACCGATCGCGACGAAGACGCAATACATCTTCTTAATCAAACAGTTTCTGCTCAGGATGCGCGCGCCAAAGTCGCGGTTATTACGATGGGCGACGATCCTAAATCGATTGTCAGGCTGGAGGAAAATGGCGGCCCGGATACGGTTCGTCTATTTTCCATGCCGGAAACAGAGAAGGGTCTCTACTTTTTGCCGCGTGACATCCAGTGCAACCTCGATCCCGATCACTATTTAATTGTCCTTAAATGTACAAATAACGCCTGGTTAAATATTCCGGTTGATAAATTGCGCGGCTGGCTGGAAAAAATGAATAAATGGGCGCGCTTTTACAATTGTACCCTTTTGGTTCTGAGTCCGGGTACGAATAATGACAAGCAATTCTCATTATTAATGGGGGAATACCGTTCGCTGTTCGGCCTTGCCAGTCTGCGCTATCAAACCGACATTCATCTTTACGATGTTGCGTTCTGGTGCAATGAAAAAGGGGTAAGTGCTCGTCAGCAATTAACGCTTTCCCGTCAGGGTAATGCCTGGCACCTTACGCAGCAGGAAGAGGCGGTGGTGCAGCCTCGCAGCGATGAGAAACGGATCCTTAGTAACGTCTCGGTACTGGAAGGCGCACCGCCGCTGTCAGAACACTGGTCGTTATTTGAGAATAACGAAGCGCTATTCAACGAAGCCCGCTCCACCCAGGCGGCAACCATCATCTTTTCGCTGACTCAGAACAACCAAATTGATACCATTGCGCGGCAGATCCACACGCTACGCCGCCAACGTGGTAGCGCCCTGAAAATCGTAGTGCGTGAAAATCTCACCAGCCTGCGCGCCACCGATGAGCGTCTTCTGCTGGGCTGCGGTGCGAATATGGTTATTCCGTGGAATGCCCCGCTCTCCCGTTGCCTGACGCTTATCGAAAGTATTCAGGGCCAGCAGTTCAGCCGCCACGTGCCGGAAGATATTTCAACACTGCTCTCCATGACCCAGCCTATGAAGCTACGCGGCTTCCAGAAATGGGATACCTTCTGCGACGCGGTAGGCAATATGATGAGCAACACGCTGCTGCCTGCTGATAATAAAGGGGTGATGGTGGCGCTGCGCCCGGTTCCAGGCATTCGCGTCGAACAGGCGCTGACGCTGTGCCGTCCAAATCGTACCGGGGATATCATGACCATCGGTGATAACCGGCTGGTCCTGTTCTTATCATTCTGCCGGATAAACGATCTTGATACCGCCCTGAACCATATCTTCCCGCTGCCTACCGGCGATATCTTCTCTAACCGGGTGGTCTGGTTTGAAGATAACCAGATCGCCGCGGAGATTATGCAGATGCGCGCCGTTAAACCTGAACATTGGAACAAACCGCTGCCGCTGGAGACCGATATCAAACCGATCCTTAACGCCACGCACGATGGTCATGCCTGGCGGCGTATTCCGCATCCGCTACGCTTACTGGATGATGCCGTGGAGAACCCATCATGATGAACGTCAGCGATATCATCCAGCTCGTGGTGCTCTGTGCGCTCATCTTCTTCCCGCTAGGGTATTACACGCGCCATTATTCACGACGGATCCGTGATGCAGCGCGAATTGTTTTTAGTAAGCCTCGCTATGTTAAACCCGCCGGTACGCTGAACAGAGCGTCGCAACAGGGTAAACCGAAAAAATGACAAATTCTTCTTATACGACTTCGGCGCCTTCGCCGCTCTGGCAGTACTGGCGCGGCCTTTCTGGCTGGAACTTTTACTTTTTGGTGAAGTTCGCTCTGCTATGGGCGGGATACCTGAATTTCCATCCCCTGCCGAACCTGGTCTTTATGGCCTTCCTGCTGATGCCGATCCCGAAGTATCGTCTGCATCGCCTGCGCCACTGGGTGGCGATCCCCATCGGCTTCGCCCTCTTCTGGCATGACACCTGGCTGCCGGGTCCACAGAGTATTATGAGCCAGGGTTCTCAGGTTGCAGGCTTTAGCGCTGACTATATGCTCGACCTGGTGACACGTTTTATTAACCTGCAGATGATTGGCGCGCTGTTTGTGCTGTTTATCGCATGGCTGTTCTTGTCACAGTGGATCCGCGTTACGGTGTTTGTTGTCGCCATCATGATCTGGCTGAACGTGCTGACCATTGCCGGCCCAGCCCTTACCCTGTGGCCAGGCGGCCAACCCACTACCACCGTCACCACCGACGGCGCTTCGGTAGCCCCAACGGTAGCGGCAGCAGGTAACACCGCCGTGGTGGGTGATATACCGGCTCAGACGGCACCGCCGACGACGGCCAATCTCAATGCCTGGCTGTCTACGTTCTATAATGCCGAAGAAAAACGCCAGACCAAATTCCCGGACGCACTGCCAGCCGATGCCCAGCCGTTTGAACTGCTGGTCATCAATATCTGCTCTCTGTCGTGGGCAGATGTGGAAGCCGCAGGGCTAATGTCGCATCCGTTGTGGTCGCACTTTGATATCCAATTCAAGGATTTCAACTCAGCCACCTCTTACAGCGGCCCGGCGGCCATTCGTCTACTGCGCGCCAGCTGCGGTCAGCCATCGCATAAAAATCTCTACCAGCCAGCCGGTAACCAGTGCTACCTGTTCGATAATCTGGAGAAACTGGGCTTCACGCAGCACCTGATGCTGGGCCACGACGGCGTGTTCGGTGGATTCCTGAAAGAAGTGCAGGAAAACGGCGGCATGCACGCGCCGCTGATGGATCAGAAAGGGCTGCCGGTGACCTTGCTGGGCTTCGACGGTTCGCCAGTGTATGACGACACCGCGGTGCTTGAACGCTGGATGCAGACCATTGAGAAAGACCAGAACCCGCGCAGTGCGACTTTCTATAACACCCTGCCGCTGCATGATGGGAACCACTTCCCTGGCGTGAGCAAAGTGGCGGATTACAAGCTGCGTGCCCAGAAATTGTTTGACGAGCTGGATGCCTTCTTCACCCAACTGGAGAAGTCCGGGCGCAAAGTGATGGTGGTAGTGGTACCCGAGCACGGCGGTGCGCTGAAGGGCGATAAGATGCAGGTTTCTGGCCTGCGCGATATCCCGAGCCCCTCAATTACTAACGTGCCGGCCGGGGTGAAATTCTTCGGTATGAAAGCTCCACATCAGGGTGGAGCGATTGAGATCACCCAGCCTACAAGCTACCTGGCCATCTCTGAACTGGTAGCCCGCGCGGTGGACGGCAAAATCTTCGTTGAAGATAACGTTAACTGGGATCAGTACATCAAAGATCTGCCGCAAACGGCAAAAGTGTCTGAAAACGCCAATGCGGTGGTCATTCAGTATCAGAACAAGCCGTATGTCCGTCTGAATGCCGGTGACTGGGTGCCTTACCCGCAGTAATCTACGGCTTCCCCTCTCTTACGAGAGAGGGGAAGCGCATTGCCTTACTACTCCGCGCTACGAAGCGAGATTTCGCCGCCCATCCAGGGTTTGATCGCCCCATCCTGGTCAAGCAGCAGTGCCCCCTGTGCATCGATACCGCGGGAGGTGCCAAACACCTCTTTATCGCCAATAATCAATTTCACCGGTCGATTAATAAAGTTATCCAGCTTTTCCCAGCGCGCCAGGAACGGTGTCAAACCATCCTGTTCAAAGCTGAGCAGCGATGTCCGCAACTCTTTGATCATCTGCACCGCCAGGGTATTGCGATCAATATTTACCCCCGCCTCATGCAGGTTGATCCAGCCCTGATTTACTACATCGCTCTGTACCGTACGCATAATCATGTTAATGCCAGCGCCAATTACGATGTGGGCCGCATCGCCAGTTTTGGCGGTCATTTCCACCAAAATACCTGCCAGTTTCCGATCGTTCAGGTAGAGATCGTTTGGCCATTTAACACGCACTTTATCTGCGCCTAACGACTGCAGAACCTCGGCCATCACAATACCGATGACCAGACTTAGTCCCATGGCGGCAGCCGGTCCTTGCTCCAGACGCCAGTACATAGAGAGATAGAGATTAGCGCCAAAGGGTGAGAACCATTTACGCCCGCGACGACCGCGGCCCGCCTGCTGGTATTCAGCTACACAGCTATCGCCAGAGTTCAGCTCGCCAATTCTGTCCAGCAGATATTGGTTAGTGGAGTCGATGACCGGCAGTACGGCAACCTTCCCCTCCTCTAACTGACCCTGGATGAGATTCTGATCCAGTAACTGGATGGGCTCCGGCAGACTATAGCCTTTACCCGGAACAGTGAAGACATCCACGCCCCAGTCGCGTAAGGTCTGAACATGCTTGTTAATCGCCGCCCGGCTCATACCCAGGCGCTCGCCAAGTTGCTCGCCAGAGTGAAAATCGCCATCGGCCAGAATAGAGATTAACGTCAAGGGAATTGTATTGTCTTTCACGCGATCGTCTCCACCGCATTTACTTCGCCGTGGGCGCCAATGAAGCGAACTTCAGGCTCCAGCCAGACGTTAAATTTTTCGCCAACGCGCAGACGAACCTGATGTGCCAGTTGCACAACATCGTCGCTGGTCGCTCTGTTTTCGTTGATCAATACCAGTGCCTGCTGGCGATGGACTGCGGCTCCGCCGTAAGTGGTACCCTTAAGCTGACATTGATCGATCAGCCAGCCCGCGGCCAGCTTCACGCTACCATCCGCCTGGGGATAGTGCGGTGCAGCGGGCCACTGTGCGAGCAGTGCGTTTGCCACCTCAGCGGTGACAACCGGATTTTTGAAGAAGCTACCGGCATTGCCCTGCTGTTTAGGATCGGGAAGTTTGCTCATCCGCATATGACAAACCGCATCAAAAATTTGCCGCGGGGTGACGGTCGCAGGATCGAGACGGGTTAAGTCGCCGTAAGAGAGTACCGGCTGCCAGTGTTTTGTCAGCTGAAGTCCCACCGCCACGATCACAAACTTGTCCTGATACTCATGTTTGAAAATACTGTCACGGTAACCAAAGCGACACTGCTCTGCGGTTAAACGCAGCGCTTTCCCGGTCGCCAGTTCAATGCAGTCCACGTATTCGCAGACATGCTTAAGCTCAATGCCATAAGCACCGATATTCTGAATAGGAGATGAACCCGCACAGCCAGGGATCAGGGCCAGATTTTCCAGACCAGCCATGCCGTTATCAAGGGTAAATTGCACCAGATTGTGCCAGTTTTCGCCGGCGCCCACGTGCAGACGCCAACGCTCTGGCGTCTCTTCAACGTCAATCCCGGAAATGCGATTAATAATTACCGTACCTGAATAATCTTCCAGGAACAGTACGTTACTGCCTTCGCCCAGAATGAGAACAGGTTGGTTTTGTTGCGTTGCGTGATTCCATGCCGCCAGCAGTTGTTGAGAGTCAGTGGCCTGCACGATCTGTAAGGCATTTCGGTCAATACCGAAGGTATTCCAGGGCTTAAGGGAGTGATTCATAGAGGCTATCCAGATGCAAAAACCGGGATAGTTTACCGTATCTGCGATGGGTTAGGGGGATATCTTTGTGTGCAGGTTCATAGACGCAAAAACGCAAAAACGCAAAAAGCCCATCCTTC
>NZ_DBUS01000004.1:0-111187 GCF_002308415.1 Leclercia sp. UBA1284 | reverse complement strand
GAAGGATGGGCTTTTTGCGTTCTTATAACGTCATAACTCGCAAAATGCGGGTTATTGCGCTGCTAACCACGTCTCAATAAACGACACCAGACTGTCTGTGTCATTCAAATTCAGCAATGGAACCTTCAGATCCAGCTGAATATCGCTGGCTACAGCGATAACATGATTATCCATCGTCAGCTCGCTAAGACTGTGCCCGGCATTACTTCTGAAAAGAATAATCTTCGGTACGGCTTCATGTTTAAACCCCTCGACCAGTACCAGATCCAATACAGAATGATCCATTCTGCTCACCAGGTAATGCAAGTCCAGTGGCTCTGCGCTCGGCGTCTCGGTCATCAACGCCCAACGGTTGTTACTGGCGACCAGCGTTTGCGACGCCCCGGCTTTGCGTAGCTCATAGCTATCTTTACCCGGTATATCTACATCCATATTGTGATGCGTGTGTTTAATCAGACCTGGCCGGATCCCTCTGGCACATAGTGCCGGGATCAGTGCTTTTAACAGTGTCGTTTTACCTGTGCCGCTCCAGGCAGCGATGGCCAGAATCGGTGTCATATCGTCCCCTGATGCTTAATGATCTCTTCAATGGTATTGATGTTGATAAATGACGATTTCAGATCGCTGAAATCCACTGCGTGCCCCCCGGATTGACGCAGGAAAACCATGACACGCCGCTCTCCAGCCGCCAGGTAAGCCTCTAGTGGTGCTATTAATCTGCGGTGTAACAATGCCACGGCGGGATGGTCACGCTCACCGTCATGCGCCCAGACAACCGGCGCGTCTGCTGCTGCAGATAGAAAGCGTTCCACCAGATTGGCAGGAATGAAGGGGGTATCGCAGGGGCAGAACAGAAACCACTCCGCCTGTGACTGCTGCATCACCGATAACATGCCGGCAAGGGGACCCGGAAAACCAGGCAACTGATCCTGATAAACCGGATACCCACTGGATTGATAAATGTCGAGATTCCTGTTGGCACTGATCGCCAGCGTCGCGACCTGGTGACGCAATGCGTCCGCGACATGCTGCCATAGCGGTTTGCCGTTTAGACATTGTAGACCTTTATCGATCCCGCCCATGCGAGAAGCTTTGCCCCCCGCAAGGATCACGCCGCAGATATTACTCACCTGGCTCACTAATATCGCCTCTTTTATTGTGGGATTGACCCTGCTAACGTGTCACTCTAAACGAAAGGAGCTTCATCATGAAATGTAAACGTCTCAACGAAGTCATTGAACTTCTCCAGCCAGCCTGGCAAAAAGAGCCAGAGCTGAACCTGATGCAATTTTTACAGAAACTGGCTCAGGAGTCAGGTTTTGAGGGCGAGCTGACCGACCTTTCTGACGACATTCTGATCTATCACTTAAAAATGCGTGATAGCGAAAAAGACGCGGCAATTCCGGGGATTAAGAAAGATTATGAAGAGGATTTCAAAACCGCTTTGTTGCGTGCGCGCGGCATAATTAAAGAGTAAAAGCTTGTAAGAGGCACCACCGTTTGCGTCGTTAAATGATATCCTGAATCATTCGTATAATTTCCGGATGATCGGATGAACGACCAGGCTTTCAATTTCCAGACCTTACATCCGGATACCATTATGGATGCACTGTTTGAACAGGGCATTCGTGTGGACTCCGGACTTACTCCCTTAAACAGCTACGAAAATCGCGTCTACCAGTTTCAGGACGAGGATCGCCAGCGCTTCGTGGTGAAGTTTTACCGCCCGCAGCGCTGGACTGCTGAGCAAATCCAGGAAGAACATCAGTTTGCGCTCGATCTGCTGGCTGATGAAGTACCGGTCGCCGCCCCCCTTGCCTTCGCTAACCAAACGCTATTAACGCACCAGGGCTTCTCTTTTGCCGTCTTCCCCAGTCTTGGCGGCAGACAATTTGAAGCCGATAACATCGATCAGATGGAGTGGGTGGCGCGCTATCTCGGCCGAATCCATCAGACGGGGCAGAAAAAAGCGTTTAACGTTCGTCCGACTATCGGTACGCAGGAATATCTGCACGAACCGCGGCAGGTCTTCGAGACCTCCTCGCTGATCCCCTCCGCCCTGAAAGCATCTTTCCTTAGCGCGACGGATAAACTTATCGCTGCTGTCTCTGCGCGCTGGGACGACAACGTCAATACGCTGCGACTGCATGGGGACTGTCATGCCGGGAATATTCTCTGGCGAGAGGGCCCGTTGTTTGTCGATCTTGATGACGCCCGTATGGGCCCGGCCATCCAGGATCTCTGGATGTTATTGAACGGCGATAAAGCCGAGCAGCGTATGCAGCTTGAAACTATTATCGAAGCATATGAAGAATTTACGCCGTTCGATTCAGATGAAATTGCCCTGATTGAGCCTTTACGCGCCATGCGTTTTGTATATTATCTCGCATGGTTAATCAGGCGTTGGGACGATCCCGCGTTCCCCAGAAACTTCCCGTGGCTTACCGGCGAAGATTACTGGCGTAATCAGATTTCCACCTTTGTTGAACAAGTGAAGGTTCTTCAGGAACCCCCTTTACAATTAACGCCCATGTATTAATCCGACACATCCAGGAGATAAGTGATCATGAAAAAAATTTGGCTGGCGCTGGCAGGTATGATTCTGGCATTTAGCGCATCGGCAGCGCAGTTCACCGATGGCAAACAGTACATCACCCTTGAAAAACCTGTCGCCGGAGAACCTCAGGTGCTTGAGTTCTTCTCCTTCTACTGCCCGCACTGCTATGAGTTCGAGCAGGTTCTCCACGTTTCCGATAACGTGAAGAAAAAACTGCCAGAAGGCACCAAAATGACCAAATACCATGTCGAGTTTCTTGGCCCGTTGGGTAAAGATTTGACGCAGGCATGGGCCGTAGCGATGGCGCTGGGCGTGGAAGATAAAATCACTGCGCCAATGTTCGAAGCGGTGCAGAAAACGCAGACCGTGCAGACAACTGCCGATATCCGTAAAGTCTTTGTAGACGCGGGCGTGAAAGGCGAAGAGTACGACGCGGCCTGGAATAGCTTCGTGGTGAAATCCCTTGTAGCTCAGCAGGAAAAGGCTGCTGCCGACATGCAATTGCGCGGCGTTCCGGCAATGTATGTTAACGGTAAATATCAGCTGAACATGCAGGGCATGGACACCAGCAGCATGGATATTTTCGTACAGCAATATGCTGATACGGTGAAATACCTGGTAGAGAAAAAGTAAAAAAACAGCCGGTCAATGACCGGCTTTTTTATATTCTGCTTTGAGGTTCTCTATAAGCGCGTCTTTCTCGCTCCATAACGTGTTCAGCCAGAGCTGGAAACGGCGTTTAAAATTCTTGTCGTTAACATAATCCCCGTGCAGTTCCTCCGCCACAGGCATCAGATTCACACGTACTACAATGTGTGTCAGCTTACCGCTTAGCATGTCAAAGAAAGGCGTCTGATCATTCTCAGGATAACAGAGCGTAACGTTAAGCAACTTATCGAACTGCTGGCCCAGGACATGGACAGCCATCGCGATGCCTGCTGCCTTTGGCGCCAGTAGGTGACGATAAGGAGAGTGCGTTTGCTGCTGCTTCTCTTCTGTGAAGCGCGATCCCTCCACAAAATTCACGATAGTTGTGGGATGAACACGAAATTTTTCGCAAGAACGCCGGGTAGTGTCGACATCTTGTCCACGCCGTTCAGGATGGCGAATAAGATAACTGCGCGAATAGCGCTTCATAAAAGGCATATCGAGCGCCCAGCATGCCAGGCCCAGAAAAGGAACCCAGGCCAACTGCTGCTTAAGAAAATACTTGTTCATGGGAATATGCGAGCGGAAGAGCACACACAACACTACGATGTCTGCCCAGCTATGATGGTTGCAGATGAGCAAATACCAGTTTTTCTTGTTTAACCCCTCAAGGCCCTGCACATCCCATTTTAAATGGGGGTTGAGTTTGAGCAGAACAGCTAATCCTTCGCACCAGCAATACATCATGAAATTGCAAAAAGTAGAGACTGCGCGCCATACGCCCGGTAACGGCATTAGCAATTTAATGACGCCGGCAATGATGATCGGCACAGAACAGGCGATGGTGAGCAGAATAGTTAATGCGACACTGATCAACAGTATTATCGCAGCGAGCAGTCTCGACATGATTAGTATTTTCAAAGAATTACGTGAGTATCGCCCTCTGGTGCAGGCGCAGGGCGCTGATTTTACCAGAAATCAGGCAAAAGAACGGTGGTTTAACGTGGGGCAGTGAGGAAAACGCTGTTGTAGCGGAGGTTTATTCTGTTTATTTAGGCTGGCGTAGTTAATATCCACATGGAGTAAATAGTCGCCAGGTCCGTTAATCTGCCCGGGATCCAAATATAAGAGACTGATAAATAATGATTAATATATTTATAAGGATCGCGGATACGGAGAGTTATCCAGGCTGTCAGAAACTACACACAAACTTATCCACAGGCAAGATTTGCGAATGATCCCGACGATCGCAAAATCTTTGTCTGTATTAGGCCTGAAAAACTGATGTTTTCATCCTGATGTGGCATCCTTTATCCATAAATTACTCAAAGGCACGGACACTATGGTTCAGATCCCAGAAAACCCTCTTATTCTCGTCGACGGCTCTTCATACCTGTATCGGGCGTATCATGCGTTTCCTCCTCTGACCAACAGCGCCGGAGAGCCTACCGGCGCAATGTATGGCGTGCTGAATATGCTGCGCAGTTTAATCATGCAGTATCAACCCAGCCACGCGGCTGTGGTCTTTGATGCCAAGGGTAAAACCTTCCGTGATGAGCTGTTTGAGCACTACAAATCTCACCGTCCGCCAATGCCAGACGATCTGCGCGCGCAAATTGAACCGCTGCACAAGATGGTCAAAGCGATGGGTCTGCCTTTAATGGCGGTATCGGGTGTAGAAGCAGACGACGTGATTGGTACCCTGGCGCGTGAAGCCGAAAAAATGGGTCGTCCGGTTCTGATTAGTACGGGTGATAAAGATATGGCGCAGCTGGTTACGCCAGGGATCACCCTCATCAATACCATGACCAACACGATTCTGGGGCCAGAAGAGGTGGTCGCAAAATATGGTGTACCGCCAGAGTTGATTATCGATTTCCTCGCTCTGATGGGCGACTCCTCGGATAACATTCCCGGCGTACCGGGTGTGGGTGAGAAAACTGCCCAGGCATTGCTGCAGGGGTTAGGCGGGCTGGATACGCTCTACGCAGAATCGGACAAAATTGCCGGTCTCACCTTCCGTGGTGCGAAGACCATGGCGGGTAAGCTTGCCGATAACAAAGAGGTGGCCTATCTCTCTTATAAGCTGGCCACCATTAAAACTGACGTAGAGCTAGAGCTGGGCTGCGAACAGCTTGAAGTACAACAGCCTGCAGCAGACGAACTGCTGAGTCTGTTTAAACAGTATGAATTCAAACGCTGGAGCGCGGACGTAGAAGCGGGTAAATGGCTGCAGGCGAAAGGGGCAAAACCCGCGGCGAAGCCGAAAGAGACAATTGTGGTCGATGCTGAAGAGCAGGCAGAAGAAGAAGCCGTAACGCTCTCGTTTGAACACTACGAAACGGTTCTCGAAGAGTCACGATTGGTCGCCTGGATCGAGAAATTAAAAAACGCGCCGGTTTTCGCATTTGATACCGAAACCGATAGTCTCGATAACATTTCAGCCAATATGGTAGGCCTGTCGTTTGCGACGGAGCCGGGCATTGCGGCCTATGTTCCTGTGGCACATGACTACCTGGATGCCCCGGATCAGATCTCTCGCGAACGTGTTCTTGAGCTGTTGAAACCTATTCTGGAAGATGACAAAGCGCTGAAGGTCGGGCAAAACCTGAAGTATGACCGTGGCATACTGCAGAATTACGGTATTGAGCTTCGCGGTATCGCCTTCGATACCATGCTGGAATCCTACATTCTGGATAGCGTGGCGGGCCGTCATGATATGGATTCGCTATCTGACCGCTGGCTGAAGCATCAAACCATCACCTTCGAAGCGATCGCCGGTAAGGGCAAGAATCAGCTTACCTTTAACCAGATTGCGCTTGAAGAAGCGGGCCGTTATGCCGCAGAAGATGCGGACGTTACCCTGCAGCTGCATCTGAAAATGTGGCCAAAACTGCAAAAGCAGGCAGGCCCAATGAACGTATTCCAGCATGTAGAGATGCCGCTGGTGCCGGTGCTTTCCCGTATTGAACGCAATGGCGTCAAAATTGACCCAACGGTACTGCATAACCATTCTGGCGAGCTGGCGCAGCGCTTGACGGAGCTCGAGCAAAAAGCCCATGAGCTCGCCGGCGAGCCGTTTAATCTCTCTTCGCCTAAACAGCTGCAGACCATCCTGTTTGAGAAGCAGGGAATTAAACCACTGAAGAAAACGCCGGGCGGCGCACCATCGACGTCAGAAGAGGTGCTTGAGGAGCTGGCGCTGGACTACCCGCTGCCGAAAGTGATTCTGCAATATCGCGGGCTGGCGAAGCTGAAGTCGACTTATACCGACAAGCTGCCGTTGATGATCAATCCCAAAACCGGACGAGTGCATACCTCGTACCACCAGGCGGTGGCGGCGACAGGACGTTTATCCTCAACCGATCCTAACCTGCAAAATATCCCGGTACGTAACGAAGAGGGGCGACGTATTCGCCAGGCATTTATTGCTCCGGAAGATTACGTGATCGTCTCAGCGGACTACTCGCAAATTGAGCTGCGTATTATGGCGCATCTGTCGCGTGATAAAGGCTTGCTGACGGCGTTTGCTGAAGGCCAGGACATTCACCGCGCAACGGCCGCCGAAGTCTTTGGTCTGCCGCTGGAGAGCGTGACGAACGAACAGCGTCGCAGCGCTAAAGCGATCAACTTCGGTCTGATCTACGGTATGAGCGCATTCGGCCTGTCGCGTCAGCTGAACATTCCGCGTAAAGAGTCCCAGCGGTATATGGATTTGTACTTTGAACGTTATCCTGGCGTGCTGCAGTACATGGAACGCACCCGCGCTCAGGCGAAAGAGCAAGGCTATGTCGAAACGCTCGATGGCCGACGCCTGTACCTGCCGGATATCAAATCCAGCAATGCGGCGCGTCGTGCCGGCGCAGAGCGTGCGGCGATTAACGCCCCGATGCAGGGCACCGCAGCGGATATTATTAAGCGCGCGATGATCGCCGTCGATGCGTGGCTGGAAAAGGAAAAGCCGCGGGTGCATATGATCATGCAGGTACACGATGAACTGGTCTTTGAGGTACACAAAGACGAGCTCGAGGCGGCAACGCATAAGATCCATGAATTGATGGAAAACAGCATGAAACTGGATGTTCCGCTGCTGGTGGAAGTAGGAAGTGGCGAAAACTGGGATCAAGCTCACTAAACATATTGGGGGAAAAGGGAATTTCCTGTAAGTAAGCAACATAACTAAGAACTTTTTGTGACGATCATTCGATTTACCTATGTAAAGAATGAAAAAAAACTACAAAAAGTGCTTTGTCTATAACCCAAAAAAGAGTAGAGTTAACGACGTAGGGTACAGAGGTAAGATGTTCTATCTTTCAGACCTTTTACTTCACGTAATCGGATTTGGCTGAATATTTTAGCCGCCCCAGTCAGTAATGACTGGGGCGTTTTTTATTGGGGCAAAGAAAATATTTGAGCCAAAAAAAGCGCGGACATCGCCGCGCTGATTATCACTCTTCCGCTTCTGTCGCGGGTTCCAGCTCGTTATACCAGCTATCTAATTTCTCACGCAGCTTATCCACGCCTTGCTTCTTCAGAGAAGAAAACGCTTCAACCTGAACATCGCCGTTAAAGGCCAGTACAGCCTCACGCACCATATTCAGCTGCGCCTTACGTGCTCCGCTGGCCAGCTTGTCAGCTTTGGTTAACAAAACTAGCACCTGGATATCGCTCTCGACGGCCCAGTTGATCATCTGCTGATCGAGATCTTTAAGCGGATGACGGATATCCATCAGTACCACTAACCCTTTCAGGCACAGACGTTTTTCCAGATATTCACCGAGCGCGCGCTGCCATTTCAGCTTCATCTCTTCCGGAACTTCTGCATAGCCGTAGCCAGGCAAGTCGACCAGGCGTTTACCTGGCGCCACTTCGAACAGGTTAATAAGTTGCGTACGCCCCGGCGTTTTAGAAGTACGGGCAAGGCTTTTTTGATTGGTCAGCGTGTTCAGGGCGCTGGATTTCCCCGCGTTTGACCGGCCGGCAAATGCCACTTCAAGACCAGTATCAGCAGGCAAATGACGGATATCAGGCGCACTCAGAACAAAATGCGTCTGGTGATAATTCAGCTTGGTCACGTGGTTGTCTCCAGAAATTCGTAACGTTGAGGGGGATTATACCTGAACAGAACAAAAAGGCTTTTCCCATTGGCACTGGCTCTGTAAGTAAAAACCATAAACTTTGTAAGAGATATGCCATTCAGCCTATGGGAGATTTCAGAGAAATCGTAGGGCACGTGAAAATCAAAATGATTAAAATCAGGTGATTAGGTATTCAGCCAATTCTGAAATTAAGCGTTAAATAACGCGAGTGGCTTGTTAGTTTACTTCAGGACGGTAAAGTATCTCTCAACGGCGAGGATGCCAACAGGATACGGACTTAAGGATAAGGGTCAGGAGCGCCAGGAGGCGAAGACTCAGGATAGTCAGGATGACGAACGCCTGGAGGCGTTTAAAAGGAAAGGGAACATATCACGGACGGTATCTGCTAACGGAAAAACAGGGTTTGTTGAAGGCATACACGGAACGTGAGACCCGATAAGGGTAAGAGTCAGGAAAAAAGGCGACAGATTGCTCTGTCGCCTTTTTTCTTTGCTTGCTTTCTGCTAGATTTCGCCGCAATTCTATACTGAAGAAAACGACGTAAAAGACAAAACACCATGAAAAAACCGACCTCTGCAGCAGGTGCTAAGCGCCCCGCAAAAGCCCGACGCAAAACGCGTGAAGAACTTAATCAGGAAGCACGCGATCGTAAGCGCGATAAAAAGCATCGTGGTCATGCTGCGGGCAGTCGTGCCAGCGGAAGCGGTGCATCCGGTTCTTCTGCGAAGAACAAACAGCAGAAAGATCCGCGTATTGGCAGTAAAACTCCCATTCCACTGGGCGTGACCGACACCCCAGTCACTAAGCAGCACAAACCAAAGAGCGAGAAACCTATGCTTTCACCGCAGGCTGAGCTGGATATGCTGGAGAACGATGAGCGCCTGGACGCGCTGCTGGAACGTCTTGAAGAGGGTGAAGCCCTGACCGCCGAAGAGCAGTCCTGGGTAGATGCAAAACTGGACCGCATCGACGAACTGATGCAGAAGCTTGGTCTGTCTTACGACGACGAAGAAGAAGAAGACGAAGACGAAGAAAAGAAAGAAGATATGATGCGTCTTCTGAAAGGTGGAAATTAACATTTGCACCCGGCAGGTACAGTTGTCCTGCTTATAACCCTTCCGGTTGTATGTTATCTGGTGTGGTTATTCGTTAAACTACGGCGGTTGTCGCGGCGACAGAAGTGGCTGCGTACCCGGATGCTGGCGCCTACAGGAACCAGGCCGGGCCGCCGTAAACGAACGCGACACCAACGGAGGGAGTGAGCATGTCTGTACCAACCATCGACTGGGATCTGGCCCTGATCCAGAAATATAACTATTCCGGGCCACGTTATACCTCGTATCCGACCGCGCTTGAGTTTTCAGACGCGTTCAAAGAACCCGATTTTTTGCAGGCTGTTGCGCGTTATCCTGAGCGCCCACTCTCCCTGTATGTTCATATTCCTTTCTGCCACAAGCTCTGCTATTTCTGCGGCTGCAATAAAATTGTTACCCGCCAGCAGCATAAAGCCGATCAGTATCTGGATGCGCTAGAACAAGAAATTGTGCATCGTGCGCCACTGTTTGCGGGTCGTCACGTCACTCAGCTGCACTGGGGCGGCGGCACGCCAACCTATCTGAATAAAGCACAGATTAGCCGTTTGATGACGCTGCTGCGTAATCACTTCACTTTCATCGATGACGCTGAGATCTCGATTGAAGTCGACCCACGCGAAATTGAACTGGATGTGCTGGATCACCTCCGCGCTGAAGGATTCAACCGTCTGAGTATGGGCGTGCAGGACTTTAACAAAGAGGTCCAGCGGCTGGTTAACCGCGAGCAGGACGAGGAATTTATCTTTGCCCTGCTCAACCACGCGCGTGATATCGGGTTTACCTCGACTAACATAGATCTGATTTACGGTCTGCCTAAGCAAACGCCTGAGAGCTTCGCCTTCACGTTAAAGCGCGTGGGCGAACTTAACCCGGACCGTCTGAGTGTCTTCAACTATGCGCATCTGCCGACGCTGTTTGCCGCTCAGCGCAAAATTAAAGAGGCCGATCTGCCTTCTGCCCAGCAGAAGCTGGATATCCTGCAGGAAACCATCGCCTCGCTGACCGAAACCGGCTATCAGTTTATCGGGATGGATCACTTCGCCCGCCCGGATGACGAGCTGGCAATTGCTCAGCGCGAAGGGGTACTGCACCGTAATTTCCAGGGCTATACCACGCAGGGCGATACCGATCTGCTGGGGATGGGCGTCTCGGCAATCAGCATGCTGGGTGACTGCTACGCGCAAAATCAGAAAGAGTTAAAGCTCTATTATCAGCAGGTTGATGAAACCGGTAATGCGCTCTGGCGCGGCATCGCGTTAACGCGCGACGACTGCATCCGTCGTGATGTGATCAAAGCACTTATTTGCAACTTCCGTCTCGACTTTAGCGAGGTAGAAGCGCAATGGGAGCTGCAATTTAGCGACTACTTTGCAGAAGATATGAGTCTGCTCGCACCGCTGGCGAAAGATGGGCTGGTGGATGTTAACGAGCACGCAATTGAAGTGACGCCGAAAGGGCGTTTATTGATTCGTAATATCTGCATGTGTTTCGACGCGTATTTGCGTCAGAAAGCGCGTCTACAGCAGTTCTCGCGCGTCATTTGATATGTACCCCTCTCCCAGGGGGAGAGGGGTTTTGGTCAGCTAAACAGCCCAACCAGTGCCGCACAGAGCACCGCAGCGATTGCGGTTTGTGGCGTATGGCCGGCAGCTGCACCTGCCTCGATGCTCCCTGCCGCCATAGTGATAATTGATTCCAGCATGATGACTCTCCCCGATTTTCGGGCGAGATCATACCCAACTCATCGGAACAGTAAAGTATAAAAATGCAGCAAATTGCACCTGACTGCCCATTTTTACAATCGGGACGCGTACTACTCCATTCCCAGCTCTTTTAACTTGCGCGTTAACGTATTGCGTCCCCAACCCAGCAGGCGTGCCGCCTCCTGCTTATGCCCCTGGGTATGACGCAGCGCAGTGGTGAGCAGAGTACGTTCCATCTCCGGTTGCGCCTCGGAAAGCAGGTTTTGATGACCGGATCGCAGCGCACGGTCAGCCCACTGGGCCAGCAGCGTTGCCCAGTTGTCGGGCAATGTCTGGCCGCCGGCGCTTTCCGGAACAGGCGCTTCAAACAGCTCAGGCGGCAGATCCTGAATCAGCACTTCCTGGCCCGCTGCCATGACCGTCAGCCAGCGACAGGTATTTTCCAGCTGACGCACGTTACCAGGCCATGCCAGACGCGTTAATGCCGCTTCCGTCTCCGGGTGCAGCAACTTCGCTTCAACGCCCAGTTCTCGGGCCGCAACCTGCAGGAAATGACGCGCCAGACGTGGAATGTCCTCCCGACGCTCACGCAGCGGCGGCAGGTGTACACGGATGACGTTCAGGCGGTGGAACAGATCCTCACGGAATTTTCCCTCCTGCACCCGCATCTCCAGATTCTGATGGGTGGCCGCAATAATACGCACGTCCACCTTCACTGGGGCATAGCCGCCCACGCGATAGAACTGGCCATCAGCCAGTACGCGCAGTAAACGTGTCTGTACATCCAGCGGCATGTCGCCGATCTCATCCAGGAAGAGCGTGCCACCATCGGCCTGCTCAAATCGCCCCTGACGAATAGTATTTGCGCCGGTAAAGGCCCCTTTTTCGTGACCAAAGAGTTCAGACTCAATCAGGTCTTTGGGGATCGCCGCCATGTTCAGGGCGATAAAGGGGGCTTTTGCCCGCGGGCTGTGGCGATGCAGAGCATGTGCGACCAGTTCTTTACCGGTGCCCGATTCACCGTTAATCAGCACGCTGATAGAGGAGCGCGACAAACGACCGATAATGCGGAACACATCCTGCATTGCGGGCGCTTCGCCAATGATATCGGTGGTGGGGCCAAAGTCCGGCGTGTTACGTGGCTGTTGCTGCTCCTGATAATGGCTAATCGCGCGTTCAACCAACGCCACGGCTTCATCAATATCAAACGGCTTGGGCAGATAGTCGAAGGCCCCTTGCTGATAGGCGCTAACGGCTGCGTCCAGATCCGAGTGTGCGGTCATTATGATGACCGGAAGCATTGGATGACGCTGCTTTATCTGCTTCAACAGCGCCAGCCCGTCCATGCCGGGCATGCGGATGTCAGATAACAGCACATCCGGGGTTTTGGTGGTGAGTGCGTCGAGCACGTCGTTGCCGCTTTCAAAGGTTGTGCAATGTAACCCTGCGCCGGTTAGCGCGCGTTCAAGCACCCAGCGGATGGAGCTATCGTCATCAACTACCCAGACTATCCCTCGTTGCATAACTTAACCCTCTATTTCCGAATCGGCAGGTAAACCGAAAACTCGGTATGACCCGGCCAACTGGTAAATTCAATTTTGCCGGAATGCTGATCAATCAAATTACGGGCAATGGATAAGCCCAGCCCGGTGCCACCTTCGCGACCGCTTACCATGGGGTAAAAGATCGTGTCCTGCAGCTGGGAAGGAATGCCTGGGCCGTTATCTTCCACATCAATCCGCGCGGCCAGACGATAGCGGACCCCGTGCAGCGTTAGCTGGAACGCCGTGCGCGTACGCAGCACAATTTCACCGCCCTGAGGTCCTAATGCCTGCAAGGCATTACGCACAATATTGAGAAGAACCTGCTCAACCTGGTCGGGATCATGTGGCAGTTCGGGAAGGCTGGGATCGTAATCCCGCACCAGAGTGACGTTTTCAGGCAGCTCCATAGAGACCAGTTTCACCACGCGTTCTGCGACCTTGTGAATGCTCTCCGTGACGTGCATACCGGGCTGCTGCGGGCCAAGCAAACGGTCCACCAGATTACGCAGACGGTCTGCCTGCTCAATGATGACATTGGTATATTCCGCCAGCGCAGGGTCGGGCAGGGCTTTGGTGAGCAGTTGCGCAGCACCCCGCAGTCCGCCCAGCGGATTTTTGATTTCATGGGCCAATCCCCGCACCAGATCGCGGGCGGCAACCTGCTGCGCATGCTGAAGCTGTTCCTGGCTCAGGCGACGCTGATTATCCATTGGCGCCATCTCAAGCAGAATTAATCCTTCAGGCAGCCGCTGGGCGGTCAGGGAGAGAATATGCGAGCGCCCGTCAATCACCAGCGTCACTTCGTTATCGGTAAAGCCCTGGCCCGCCTGCAGACTCTCCTGCATCAGACCAATATTCAGCGAAAAATAACTTAAGAGTTCCGGCAGCGGGGTGCCGAACAGTTTGCGTGAACTCTGGGCGAGCAGCTGCTGTGCCGCTGGGTTGGCGAAATGAACAGCCAGCTCATCATCGACCAGTAAGATGCTGTTAATCAGTGAATTAAGGATCTGCCCAGCATCGGGCAGCGTGCCAGTTGCCATTCAGCAGTCTCCTGACGTTGATTGCACTCTTTTAGTGCAGTATAGCGTTTTCGCGGTAAAAAACTCGTCAAATCAGGTTGTTGGTGGTGAAAAAAGCCCATCCGAAGATGGGCTGAAAGTTTCCACGGCAACAAAAAATCTTCTGGCGTCTTTCGTTTTATGACAAGAAATTCGCCAGGTCTTCATCTCTAACTTAAACGCTGTAGTACAGCTCGAACTCAACCGGGTGCGGAGTCATACGCACGCGGTCGTTTTCTTCAGTGCGCAGCGCGATGTAAGCGTCGATAGCTTCATCGGTGAACACGCCGCCCGCGGTCAGGAACTCACGGTCTGCGTCCAGCGCCTGCAGGGCTTCTTCCAGAGAACCGGCAACCTGTGGGATCTCTTTCGCTTCTTCTGGCGGCAGGTCGTACAGGTTTTTGTCCATGGCTTCGCCTGGGTGGATCTTGTTCTTGATACCGTCCAGGCCAGCCATCAGCAGCGCGGCGAAGCACAGGTATGGGTTAGCCGCTGGGTCCGGGAAGCGCACTTCGATACGACGCGCTTTCGGAGAGGCAACAACCGGGATACGGATAGAAGCAGAACGGTTACGGGCAGAGTAGGCCAGCATAACCGGCGCTTCGTAGCCTGGGACCAGACGCTTGTAGGAGTTGGTGGTTGGGTTCGCCAGGGCGTTGATGGCTTTAGCGTGTTTGATCACACCGCCAATGTAGTGCAGCGCCTGCTCGGACAGACCAGCATACTTGTCGCCAGAGAACAGGTTGGTACCGTTCTTGGACAGAGACATGTGGCAGTGCATACCGGAACCGTTATCGCCAAACATCGGTTTTGGCATAAAGGTCGCTGTTTTACCGAAGCGGTGTGCCACGTTGTGAACAACGTATTTGTAGATCTGAATCTCGTCCGCTTTTTTGGTCATGGTGTTGAAGCGGGTCGCGATTTCGTTCTGGCCAGCCGTTGCCACTTCGTGGTGGTGTGCTTCAACCACCAGGCCCATCTCTTCCATGATCAGACACATGGTAGAGCGGATGTCCTGTGAAGAGTCGACCGGAGGAACCGGGAAGTAACCGCCTTTCACGCCAGGACGGTGACCTTTGTTACCACCTTCGTATTTGGTGGAGGAGTTCCATGCACCTTCGATGTCATCGATAGCAACATGGGAACCTGAAATGGTCGCGCCGAAACGGATGTCGTCAAACAGGAAGAACTCTGGCTCTGGCCCAAACAGAACGGTATCTGCGATGCCGGTGGAACGCAGGTACTCTTCAGCACGCTTCGCGATGGAGCGCGGGTCGCGGTCGTAACCCTGCAGCGTGCCTGGTTCGAGGATATCGCAACGGATGATCAGGGTTGGTTCTTCGAAGAACGGGTCAATGAGCGCAGTGGTTGCATCTGGCATCAGAACCATGTCGGATTCGTTAATGCCTTTCCAGCCACCAATGGAGGAGCCGTCAAACATTTTGCCTTCTTCAAAGAATTCGGCGTTTACCTGATGAGCAGGAATAGTGACGTGCTGTTCTTTACCTTTGGTATCGGTGAAGCGCAGATCAACAAACTTCACTTCATGTTCGTTCAGCATCGTCAAAACGTGTTCAGCGGACATACTTAACTCTCCAGATTGGTCATTGTCGTCGTGGTAACGAGGTCTTCAATTTCTGTTTGTACTGGCTGGATGCCATGTTTTTTATAAAGCGAAATCTGTGCCAACTTTTAAAACACCCCAAAAAGGCGTTATCATGCGCACTATAGTGCAAAAGGGCTGCACCATGATGGTCATGTTGCACCAGTATAGTGCTTCAATGTGAACATTAAGCACCATATTGGTGCAATTTACGTTAAAGTGCCCTTTTACCGCTCCGTGAAAGTGATCACAAAGCATCTCTGCAATACTTGTTTGCGGGGGATGTTTGTGATCCTGTTTTGTAGTGCGATTAATCCGTGTACAATAACGCGCTATTTCTAAATGCCTGAGGCAAAGTTGTGATCGAAAATTTGCGTAACATCGCCATCATCGCGCACGTTGACCATGGTAAAACTACCCTGGTTGATAAGCTGCTGCAGCAGTCCGGTACGTTTGATGCTCGTGCCGAAACTCAAGAGCGTGTGATGGACTCCAACGATTTGGAGAAAGAGCGTGGGATTACCATCCTCGCCAAAAACACCGCCATCAAATGGAATGACTACCGTATCAACATCGTTGATACCCCAGGCCACGCCGACTTCGGTGGTGAAGTTGAGCGTGTAATGTCCATGGTAGACTCCGTTCTGCTGGTCGTTGACGCAATGGATGGCCCAATGCCGCAGACGCGCTTTGTGACCAAAAAGGCGTTCGCCCATGGTCTGAAGCCAATTGTTGTTATCAACAAAGTTGACCGTCCTGGCGCGCGTCCTGACTGGGTTGTAGATCAGGTATTCGACCTGTTCGTTAACCTCGACGCGACCGACGAGCAGCTGGACTTCCCTATCGTTTACGCTTCCGCGCTGAACGGTATTGCAGGTCTGGACCACGAAGATATGGCGGAAGACATGACTCCGCTGTATCAGACAATTGTTGACCGTGTTCCTGCACCAAACGTTGATCTCGACGGCACCCTGCAGATGCAGATCTCTCAGCTCGATTACAACAACTACGTTGGCGTTATCGGCATTGGTCGTATCAAGCGCGGTAAAGTTAAGCCTAACCAGCAAGTTACTATCATCGATAGCGAAGGCAAAACCCGTAACGGTAAAGTGGGCAAAGTGCTGACTCACCTGGGTCTGGAGCGTATCGATAGCGACATCGCTGAAGCTGGCGATATCATTGCCATCACCGGTCTGGGCGAGCTGAACATCTCCGACACTATCTGCGATCCGCAGAAAGTTGAAGCGCTGCCAGCCCTGTCCGTTGATGAACCGACCGTATCTATGTTCTTCAACGTCAACACCTCTCCGTTCTGTGGTAAAGAAGGTAAGTTCGTTACCTCTCGTCAGATCCTTGACCGCCTGAACAAAGAGCTGGTGCACAACGTTGCGCTGCGCGTTGAAGAGACCCCTGATGCGGACGCCTTCCGCGTTTCCGGTCGTGGTGAGCTGCACTTGTCAGTTCTGATCGAAAACATGCGTCGTGAAGGTTTCGAAATGGCGGTTTCCCGTCCGAAAGTTATCTTCCGCGAAATCGACGGCCGTAAACAAGAGCCGTTCGAAAACGTGACGCTGGACGTTGAAGAGCAGCACCAGGGTTCTGTCATGCAGGCTCTGGGTGAGCGTAAAGGCGACCTGAAAAACATGAATCCAGATGGCAAAGGCCGCGTACGTCTCGACTACGTGATCCCAAGCCGTGGCCTGATCGGCTTCCGTTCTGAGTTCATGACCATGACTTCAGGTACCGGTCTGCTGTACTCCACCTTCAGCCACTACGACGACGTTCGTCCAGGCGACGTTGGCCAGCGTAACAACGGCGTTCTGATCTCTAACGGTCAGGGTAAAGCGGTTGCGTTCGCCCTGTTCAGCCTGCAGGACCGCGGTAAGCTGTTCCTGGGTCACGGTGCGGAAGTTTATGAAGGCCAGATCATCGGTATTCACAGTCGTTCTAACGACCTGACTGTAAACTGCCTGACCGGTAAGAAACTGACCAACATGCGTGCGTCCGGTACTGACGAAGCGACGGTTCTGGTTCCACCGATCAAGATGACCCTGGAGCAAGCTCTGGAATTCATCGATGATGACGAACTGGTAGAAGTGACTCCACAGTCAATTCGTATCCGTAAACGTCACCTGACTGAGAACGACCGTAAACGCGCAATGCGCGGTCCGAAAGAAGATTAATCTTCACTAACGGACACTAAAAAGCCGCTGAGAGATCAGCGGCTTTTTTATTAGAACGCGTAGCGTAATCCCAGACGGATTCGATACTGCTCCCGGTTGTAATCATTCCATCTATCCAGCCACTGGAGTTCGAGATACGGCAGCCAGTTTCTGTCGAGCTTATAGCTGAACTTATTCGTTATTTCCCAGTGATGATCTTTGCCGTTTTTGCTGTGGTAATCATTCACCCGCTGAAAATAGTGCGGTTCAAAGGTGTAGAAAAACGCATCCGTAAGCCTGAAATTCCAGTAGTTGGCGAATTCGTGCGTGTCATTCTTATCCATTAGCCCGTTATCGTCCGGCGTATCGTAATTATTATGGTTATAGCGATAGCGGAACGTCAGATTAAACCCGTCCGTGAATTTATAGTTAGTGTCAAAATAAAGGGCACCACCCGAACCGGCACTACTGTCGTTAATTAGGCCGCCGGGCTGAAAGGTGAGTTTGTCGGTCGGTTTAAAGAGCGGGTACCACCCCTCTATTTCGTTATAGCTGTGCTTGAGTTCGTCCCATTTCCCCACGTTATAGGCGTTGGTGAACATCAGCCCCGCGCCCATATCGAAGTTATATCCCGCGCGCAGGATCACCTCGTGCAGCTCAGAGGCCGTATTGTAGGCTTCGCGGGTTTCAACATACGCCCCGGCAAATACCGGGCAGGACACAGACGACACAATCAGTACAGTGATGATTCTTTTCATAATTTGTCCATGTATCAAGTACAGAAAGGCCTCCCTCCTGATTATCAGGAAGGAACTGCGGGCCGGATTTGTTGTTATAAAGTGACTGCTGACGCTTTATTGTTAGGGGTTGTCTCAGGGGTATTCGCTGACTGTTTTTTCCGTTTGCCAATCTCCTCGATAATAAACGCGAAGCGCGTTTCGTTGAGTTTATAAAACAGCCCCATGGTCACGGCGGCAACAATCGCCAGGCCGCACGGCCAGAGGAAAATAAGCTGACGCAATCCCAGCAGCGTGCCCGCGCTCTGCACGGCATGAGGAATATACCCAATCTGCGTCAACATAATGCCCGGCAGGAACCCGGCGAGGGCGGCGGAGATTTTGCGTGAGAAGGTATAGCCGGTATAGACCGATCCTTCGGCGCGAATCCCCGTTTTCCACTCGCCGTAATCTACAGTATCCGGCACCAGCGCCCAGTTCAGGCTGTTCACAAACGCCGTGCCGAAAAAGGCCATGCAGGAAAAGAGCACGAACAGCAGCGAGCTGGTCCCCCAGAAGAAGTTCAGCACGTCGCCCACTGCCCACAGCGCCAGTCCGCCCAGATAAACCGGCTTCTTGCCAAAGCGTTTTACGGCACCGGGTACCAGAAACACGCCAATCAGAATGCAGCCCATGCTGAAAAAGCCCATCCACGACAGCAAATGCAGATCGTTGAGCACGTACTGGGTGTAATAGACCTGAATCGCCAGCTTGATGTTAAACGCCGCCAGGGTGCAGAGGTTAGCAATGCACAGCACCAGCAGCGGTGGGTTGTGGAAGATGGCGCAGAAGGACTTCAGGATCCCGGGTTTATGGTGATCGGGCGAGATCTCGACATACCGCTCTTTTACGCCGCTGTAGCACCACCACATGCAGAACAAACCGCCGGTGACAAACACCAGTGCGGCCACCAGATAGCCGAGGGAGGGCTGGCTGACGAACAGCGCCTGAATGGGCATAAAGCCGACGGTGCAGAGTAATAGCCCCACCGTCGCGCCGCCCTGACGCCATGCCGCAAGCTGCGCCCGCTCGTTCGGGTTTTTGGTGATGGCCGGCACCATCGCGCCGTAAGAGCAGTTCATCAGGCTATAGCACAGGCCGAACATCATAAAGAGCACGGTGGCGAGGGCCGTCTTCACCGTCAGGCTAAAATCGTTGGCCATAAACTGCGCCGTGGCAACCAGCGCCACCGGCACAGAGGCATACAGAATGAATGGCCGGAATTTGCCCCTCGCGCCGATATGACGCCGGGAATCCAGCAGCACCCCGGTCAGCATGTCGGTAAAGGCGGTAAAAAACTTCGCGACCAGGAAAATAATGCCGCCATAGAAGGCGGGCATGCCCAGCTCATCGGTGTAAAACTTCAGCAGATACAGCGTGCCGATACAGAGCATCAGGTTCGAGCCAAAATCGCCCATCCCATAGGCGCACTTCTCGCGCAGGCTCAGCTTCAGGGTTAACGGATCAGGAGTATGTGTCATGGTCGATCCTCTGCGCGCCCAGCAGGGCGCGCGCTCAAGTCATTCAGGCCGTACGTTTGCGCAGCTCAATTTCTTCCACGATGCGCACATACATCTTCTCGTTGAGGTTGTAGAAGCAGCCCATCGCCACGATGGTGATGACCGCCAGCAGGCTCGGGTAGATAAATATCAGCTGCCGTAGCCCTTCAACCGTTCCGGCAGACTGCACCACGTTGGGCACATAGCCGATTTGCGTCAGCATGATCCCCGGGAAAAAGCCTGCCAGCGCCTGGGAGACCTTGCGGAAGAAGGTAAAGCCGGTATAGACCGTCCCTTCGGAGCGCACGCCGGTGCGCCACTCGCCGTACTCCACGGTATCGGACACCAGCGCCCAGTTCAGGCTGTTCACAAACGCGGAGCCGAAGAACGCCAGGCATGAGAACGCCACAAAGCTCACCGAGCCGCCGCCGAAGAAATAGTTGAGCAGATCGCCGGCCACCCAAATCATCAGCCCGCTGATGTAGACCTTTTTCTTACCGAAGCGACGCACCGCGCCGGGCATCATAAACACGCCGATAAAAATACAACCCATGCTGAAGAAGCCCATGTACGACAGCAGGATCGGGTCGTTAAGCACGTACTGCGTGTAGTAGACCTGGATGGCGAGTTTGACGTTAAAGGCCCCCAGCGTGCAGAGGTTGGCAATGCAGAGAATAAACAGCGGGCGGTTGCCGGCGATGGCGCGAAACGACTGTAGCAGGCCCGGCTTTTGTGCGGGGTTAGCGGGCTGCGCCTCGACGTAGCGCTCGGTCACGCCCTTATAGCACCACCACATAAAGAACAGCCCGAACAGCGAGAAGAGGGTGGCGGCAAAGATATAGCCCAGTTGATCATTGCCTTCAATCAGGTTCATCACCGGGACAAAGCCGACGGTACACAGCAGCAGGCCCAGCGTCGCGCCGCCCTGACGCCAGGCCGCCAGCGCGGCGCGCTCGTCCGGGTTTTTGGTAATGGCGGGCACCATGGCGCCGTAAGAGCAGTTCATCATGCTGAAGAACAGGCCGTACAGCATGAACAGCACCGTCGCCATCACCGTTTTGCCGGTTATCTCAAACGGCGTGCCGACGAAGTTTGCAATCGCCAGCAGCGTGACCGGAAACGCCGCATAGAGCACGAACGGGCGGAATTTGCCCTTCGGCCCGATCTTGCGCCGGGAGTCAAGCATGATCCCGGTGCCCATATCGGTAAAGGCGGTAAAGAACTTAGCGATCAGGAAGATAATGCCGCCGTAGGTACCAGGCAGGCCCAGCACGTCGGTATAAAACTTCAGCAAGTACAGCGTGCCGATATCCAGCAGGATGTTAGAGCCGAGATCGCCCATCCCGTAGGCGAGTTTTTCTTTAAACGGCAGGCGTAGGGTTGCCGGATCAGAAGTATGTTGACTCATTATTGTTCTCCGTCTGCCCGCAGGTCTCCCTGCGGGCGAGCCTTATCAGATATGACGTAAGGTGCTAAACAGATCTGCCCATTCGCTTTGCTGGCGATAGAAGACCGGAGTTTTGCCGAGCGGGGCTTCGACGGTCACGTCACCGCCCTGACAGGTTTCTCCCGTCCAGGCATTCACCCAGGTGTCCTGTGGCAGGTAGAGGGTCCAGTCGGTGCGGCCCTCTTCGTGAACGGGTGCCACCAGCAGATCGCGGCCAAATAGATACTGATACTTCAGCGTGTAGGCGCGCGCGTCGTCTTCGTAGTGCAGGAACAGCGGGCGCATCACCGGCAGGCCCGTTTTAGCGTTCTGCGCAACCGCGGCTTTGATATACGGCTTCAGCGTGGTGAAGACCCTGGTCATCCGCGCGAAGTGGGCGATGGTTTCGGCGTCGGCGTCGAACTGCCAGTTATCGCCAGGGCGGTTACCTTCGTGGGTACGCATCATCGGCGTGAAGGCGCTGAAATCGCACCAGCGCAGCAGCAGCTCTTTGCTGCGCTTCATCCCGAACAGCGTGGTATAACCGCCGATATCGCTGTGGTGCAGGCCGTGGCCGGTCATCGCCAGCGAGAGCGCCGCGGGAACAACCGAGGCCAGGCCGTCGTCGAGGCTCCAGTCGACGTTCTGATCGCCCGCCCACATCATCACCGAGTGCTTCTGGCTGCCGGTATAGCCCGCGCGCATAAAGAACAGGATCTCGCCAAGCTTGCCGGTCTCCTCCAGCGCCTCGTAGTTACATTTCGCCCACAGCGCAGGCCAGGCGTTATGCATAATTTCCGCGCTTACGCCGTTATGCAGGAAGGTGTCGGTCGGCAGATACTCGCCGAAATCGGCCATCCAGCCGCCGCAGCCCAGTTCAATCAGGTTCTTTTTGATGACCTCTTTGTACCAGTCATAGGCTTCGGGGTTGGTCAGGTCGATAACGCCCGCGTAAAACTCGCCGAATTCGACGTGGTAATCCTTACCCTCGGCGTTTTTGGTCAGATAGCCGCGTTTCGCTGCTTCTTCGCACAAATCGCGATCGCTGGCGACGTACGGGTTGATGTAGGAGAGGAACTGCACGCCCTCCTGTTTCCATTGCGGAATGCGGGTATCCAGCTGCGGATAAAGCTCGCTGTTCCACTTCCAGTTCCACATCACGCGTTTGCCGAACGAGGTCATGCGAATGCCGGACCAGTCCTGCGCCCAGATGCCGTTCACCTTCACGCCGCCGTTACGCATGGCGTCGAGCTTCTGTTGGCACACGTCGGTGCCGCCCTGAATGCCGAGCGTCACGCCATCGTAGACCCAGTCCGGCAGTTCCGGCTGGCGGCCCAGCAGGGCGGTGAGTTTTTCCAGCAGATCGACGTAGGTTTCTGCACATTCGAAGCGCAGCGTGGCGTTATCTTCCCAGAAGGCCAGCTCATGGTAGCCCGGCGCGCTGAAGTCGAAGTTCATGTAGCAGCTGTTATCGACGTGGCAGTAGTACTTCTGGGTGCTCACAAAGGTGGGTTGCGGGAAGAAGGTCCAGTAGTAGTCGCCCCCGGCGTTCTCTTTGCAGTCGGCCTGCCAGGTGACGTAAGTTTGCTTGTTACGGCCCACGCCCTGCTCGCTGGTCCACAATGGGAACGGCTTGCCGCGCAGGTCAAAGTAGGAGAACTGCTCCCCGCAGCCGTAGATATGATCCTCCGGCTGCGCAGCCAGCCGCAGCCAGATGCGGTTATGGCTGGTGGCGTCGTTTTGCAGCCTGAGTTCCAGGCGACCTTCTGCATCCACACCGATCCGCAGCGTGGCGCTCACCGTGTCGCCGCGGGTGAAGCGGATCGCCCAGCCCGCCTCTTGCTGCGTAACCGTAGCTTCGGTCAGCGCGATCTTCTCATTCAGGTTGTCTTTGATGCTGAAGTTGCCGCGAAACATCTCAATATCTGCCTCACCCGCACCAATCCACAGGCAGGGCGCATCGGCGGAGTGGGAGATAATAAGGCGGTCCTGCCAGCGCAGGGTGAAACCTGTTTCAGTATTCTTTAAATCAATATTGTGTAGGGTACGCATATAAACTCCGTTTTTATTATTTAGCCAGGCTGTCCAGCAAACCGGCGGCGACGGCAGGGGCTAAGCCCGGTGCCAGCGGCAGGCGGGGGATCACCAGGCAGTGCAGCAGATGGTAGATATCCTGCTTGCCGTCCCAGACTTTGGTGGTCACTTCGTTATTGGTATCCAGCTCCTGCCACCACGAACCGTTTTCGTAATCCATCAGGTATTTGATGCAGTAATCCCACCACGTCTGATACCACGCTTCGTACTGCGCCTCGCCGGTGACCGTATAGAGCGCATAAGCCGTGCCCATCGCCTCGACGATCGGCCAGCGCACGCGTTCGCGCACGATAGGCTTGCCGTCCCAGCCCACGGAGTAGACAAAACCATCGGCCCCGTCGGGCGCCCAGGCATCGCGGATGGTGGCGTGGAACAGGCCTTTCGCATCTTCCAGCAGCCACTCCGGCGGCGTTTCAAAGCGGGCTTCCAGCGCGGCGCGCAGGTGCAGCATCAGGCGGCCCCACTCGATCCAGTGGCCCGGCGTGCCGCCGTAGGCGCGGAAGCGGTGGGCGGGGTTATCGATGTTGTAATCGCGGATCGGGTTCCAGTGAGTGTCGAAATGTTCGTTAACGCGATAGTCTCCCTTGCGCGCCACGTCGTGAATAATCACCGAGGCAATGCGCAGGGCGCGGTCGAGCCATTTACGATCGTGGGTCACGTCATAGACGATCAGGAAGGCTTCCACGGCGTGCATATTGGCATTACCGCCGCGGTAATCTTCGGTCTTGCTGAACGCTTCATCCCAGGATTCGAGGCACATCTGCTCCTCTTCGCTCCAGAAGTAGCGCTCGATCACCGCAATGGCCTCGTCGAGAAGCGGGCGCGCCTGCGGGTGGCCGGTGGTGACGGCGCTTGCCGCACCCAGCAGCACGAAGAAGTGCTGATAACCCTGCTTGGAGGCGTCGATCACGCCCTCATCGTTAACGCAGGCATACCAGCCGCCGTGCTGACTGTCGCGCAGCGGGCCGTTCAGGGCGTTGATGCCGTGCTCAACCAGCGCATACGCGCCAGGACGCCCCATGTTGGCGGCAACCGCGTAAACGTGCAGCATGCGGGCGGTGATCCACAGGTGGGTGCCCATATCGCTACGCACCTGGCCGTTATTGCCCAGCCAGCCGAAGCCGGTCGGCACGGCGGCATTTTTACCGAAATCGAGAATGCGGTCGGTCTCTTGCTCAAGCCAGCGGTTGTGGCTCAGGGTGTTAAACCATTTCATGTTCAGCTCCTTTCTTAACGGCGAGCCATCATTTCGTCGACGATCTCACCCAAACGCTGCAGTTTCGGTACAGAAATATCGCGAAGCATCATTTCGGTGTCCGGCAGACCCACCACCGACGACCAGACGGCCCGACCAGCGAGGAAACCGGATGCGCCCGCCTGCATGGCAACCTGTACCGCGCGGGGGAAGAGTTTGTCGTCCACGCCGGAGGAGAGGATCACCCACGGCATGGCGATGTTCTCGTTCAGCTTCTGCGAGGCGGTCAGCAGCGCCTGCTGAGAACCTTTGCCGAACAGCGGCATCTCCACCTTGTAGAGATCGGCACCGCTGTCGCCGAGCTCTTTTGCCGCCTCGATAATCGCCTGTTCGCGATTAAAGGTGGCCCCGCGACGCGGCGGGCGAACAACGGGCTCGATAATGCTCAGCAATCCGTTGTCGTGACACAGCTGGTTAAACGCCTTCACCATCTCCAGACGCTGCTGCGGATCTTCGTCGCTGCGCCAGAGCACCAGCAGTTTCAGCGCCTTGCCGCCGTCGCGTTTAACCGCCTGTGCGTCGATATTTTTATCAATCACCACGCTGTCGACCGGAATACCGTTCCCCGGAATAAACTCGTCGGCGGCCACAATCATTGCGCAGCTTTTGGCCACCGCCTGCTGCTCGACAATCTGGCGATAGCAAAACTGCTGGTCGACCAGGATCGCAGAGGCATACGGCGAGAGGATTTTGGCCGCGTTGACCTTAAAATCGGTCAGGTGTTGGTCGCTGACCGGCACCGGGGCACCCGCCGCGGCAAACATCAGGCGCATCGCCTCACGCTGGTCAACGGCCAGCATTGCAAAACCGCCGGAAGGCCGGGTGATATCGTTCAGGGTGTACGTCGTCATTTCTTAATCCTTTCCTGTCAGTGTGATTTTTTCAGCCCGGCGGATGCGCGAACCTGTTCAAGAATGGCCGTCCAGTCTTCGCGCCCGCGTCCGGCGGCGCGCGCCTGGTTGTAGACCTCGCGGGAGGCGGCACCCAGCGGCATCGGAACGTGCAGCTGGTTTGCGACATCCAGGGCGATCCCCAGATCTTTATGCGCCAGGTCGATCATGAAGGCGGGCGTAAGATCGCCTTTCAGTACCTTGTTCGGCCAGGAGGTGGTGAAGTGGCCTTTACCCGCTGGTGTACCGCTCATCACCTTCAGCGCGACATCGAAGGAGAGGCCGAGCGCTTCACACAGCACGGCCGCCTCGGCGGAAAGCGCGTTAAGGGCGATGCTCATGTAGTTGTTGATAAGCTTCACGCGGATCCCCATGCCCGGGCCGCCCGCGTTGACCAGTTCGTTGCCCATCGCCATCAGCACCGGGGTGGCGCGCTCAACCTGCTGCGCCGTGCCGCCCGCCAGCAGGAGTAATGTCCCGGCGATGGCATGGTCGGAGGTGCGTCCGACGGGAACATCCATCATGCTGAAACCTGACTCAGCCATTTCGCCGATCAGGGCGTCGGTTTGCAGCGGGTGAATAGTGGACATATCAATGACCAGCGCGTCGCGGGATAACCCTTCACACACGCCCTGCTCGCCAAAGAGCACCGAGCGCACCAGGCCGCCGTTTGGCAGCATGGTGATGACAAACTCGGCCCCTTTTGCTGCCTGTTCAGGCGTTTGTGCTGCCTGCGCGCCACACTCCACCAGTGCCTGTACGGCCTGCGGGTTCACGTCGAAGACGCAAAGCGAATGGTCGTGCTTCAGCAGATTCTTCGCCATTGGCGCGCCCATCTGCCCTAAACCGATAAATGCGATTGCTGACATCTCTCTCTCCTGTCACATCGTGTCAAGTATTGCGCGTTTTTGTTGTCTGTTTTTGATCGTATTTGTAATTTATAGTCAAAAAATTGACACGGGTCACTTTTTAAACATTTGGTGAAATTAAAATGAGAGCATCAGAAAACGCATAAGGATTGACCATGACTCGCATCGTTTGTGTCGGCATTACCGTGCTGGATCGCATCTGGTATCTCGATGATTTGCCAAAAGAAGGGGGAAAGTATGTCGCGCAAAACTATACGGAAGTGGGCGGCGGCCCGGCGGCTACGGCGGCGGTGGCTGCAGCGAAGCTCGGGGCAAGCGTGGACTTTATTGGCCGGGTGGGTGATGACGATACCGGCAACCGCCTGCTTGCGGAGCTGGAGTCCCTGGGGGTGAAGACGCGTTTTACCCGCGTGGTGAAGGGGGCGCGCTCTTCGCAATCGGCGGTACTGGTGGATGCGAACGGGGAGCGGATTATCGCTAACTACCCCAGCCCTGACCTTCCGCCAGACGCGGACTGGCTTGCAGATATCGATTTTTCACAGTGGGATATGGTGCTGGCGGACGTGCGCTGGCACGACGGTGCCAGGCAGGCGTTCACCCTGGCGCGCCAGCAGGGGGTGCCAACCCTGCTTGATGCGGATGTCACGCCGCAGGACATTGCGGAGCTGATTGCGCTAAGCGACCATGCGGCCTTTTCCGCACCGGGCCTGCGGCGTTTAGCGCAGCAGGAGAATACCCTGGAGGCGCTTAAACAAGCACAAACGCTCACAAATGGTCATGTTTACGTGACCCAGGGCAGTGAAGGGTGCTACTGGCTGGAGAGTGGGCAGCTTTGCCATCAGCCAGGATTCAGCGTGGATGTGGTGGATACCACGGGGGCGGGGGATGTTTTTCACGGTGCACTGGCGGTGAGCCTGGCGCAGCGCGCGCCTGAACAGGACGCCGTGCGCTTTGCCAGCGCGGTCGCGGCGCTGAAGTGTACCCGCCCAGGCGGACGTGCGGGGATCCCCGACTGTGATCAAACCCGCTCTTTCTTGTCACTTTTTGTATAAAATGCTCAACGTGATGGTTTTCAAAGGACAACCCATGAGCCTTACCGAAATGACCGGTAACCCGCGGCACGATCGGCTGCTTACGCTTATCGCTGAACGTGGCTATATGAACATCGATGAACTGGCGCAGCTGCTGGATGTCTCGACGCAGACGATACGACGGGACATTCGTAAGCTGAGCGAGCAGGGGCTGATCACGCGTCATCACGGTGGCGCAGGGCGCGCGTCGAGCGTGGTCAATACGGCCTTTGAACAGCGCGAAGTCTCCCTCACGGAAGAGAAGCGGGCCATTGCCGAAGCCATCGCCGATTACATTCCCGATGGGTCTACCGTGTTTATCACCATTGGTACAACGGTGGAGCACGTTGCGCGGGCGTTGCTCAACCATAACCATCTGCGCATCATCACTAACAGCCTGCGGGTGGCGCACATTCTCTACAAAAATCCGCGCTTTGAGGTGATGGTGCCGGGCGGGACGTTACGCCCGCATAACGGGGGCATCATCGGCGCTGCCGCCACGGCGTTCGTCTCGGGCTTTCGGGCGGATTACCTGGTCACCAGCGTCGGGGCGATTGAGCAAGACGGTGCGATGTTGGAGTTTGATGTCAACGAGGCCAGCGTGGTGAAAACGATGATGGCCCACGCCCGGCACATTTTACTGGCGGCCGATCATACTAAGTATCACGCCTCTGCCGCGGTCGAGATTGGTAACGTGGCGCAGGCGACGGCGCTCTTCACCGACGAAGGCCCGGGCGCCGCGCTGCAAACCCATCTTAAATCCAGCAAAGTCGAAGTGGTGGTTGTGAGCGACCCACTGCCGGGTTAATACCTCTCACGGCCCGACATTCTGGTCGGGCTGTGGCTTTCTCTAAGCTGAATCTGGCGCATAGCCAAACCTTCTCTTTCCCGCTACAGTTACTTTTCACGGCGAAAAGGAGATAAACATGCTTTATATCTTTGACTTAGGAAATGTAATCGTCGATATCGATTTTAATCGGGTGCTGGGCGCATGGAGCGATCTGAGCCGTGTCCCGCTGGCGACGTTAAAGCAAAATTTCACGATGGGCGAAAGCTTCCATCAGCATGAGCGCGGCGAAATTAGCGACGAACTCTTCGCAGAAAAACTGTGCCATGAAATGGAGTTACCCCTCAGTTATGAACAGTTCTCACTGGGGTGGCAGGCGGTATTTGTCGCGATCCGCCCGGATGTGATCGACATCATGCATAAACTTCGCGAACAGGGACATCGGGTCGTTATTCTCTCGAATACCAACCGCCTGCATACCACCTTCTGGCCTGACGAGTATCCGGAAGTGAAGGCCGCAGCAGACCACATTTACCTCTCCCAGGAGATGGGCATGCGCAAACCGGAAGCGCGAATCTACCAGGCAGTGCTGCAGGCAGAAGGTTTCACGGCCAGCGATGCCGTCTTTTTTGACGATAACGCCGATAATATAGAGGGCGCTAGCCAGTGTGGTATGACTTCCATTCTGGTGACCGGAAAAGAGACGATACCGAACTACTTTGCGAAGCTGTTATGTTAAAAACTGTTCATCAAAAAGCGGACCACCACACTCGGCCTTTCCGGGCCTGGATAAAACTCCTCTGGCACCGCATCGATGAGGACAACATGACTACCCTGGCGGGAAACCTTGCCTACGTGTCACTGTTGTCTCTGGTGCCGCTGGTGGCCGTTATTTTTGCCCTGTTTTCCGCCTTTCCCATGTTTTCGGACGTGAGCCTGCAACTTCGGCATTTTGTTTTTGCGAACTTTATTCCCGCCACGGGCGATGTCATCCAGAATTATATTGAGCAGTTTGTCGCTAACTCCAGCAAGATGACCGCGGTAGGGGCGTGCGGGCTGATCGTTACGGCATTACTATTGATGTATGCCATTGATAGTGCATTGAATACTATCTGGAGAAGTAAGAAAGCACGCCCTAAAGTTTACTCTTTCGCCGTCTACTGGATGATCTTAACCCTTGGGCCGCTGCTGGCGGGTGCCAGTCTGGCGATAAGTTCCTATTTGCTCTCGCTACGCTGGGCCAGCGATCTCAACAGCGTGATTGATGATGTGCTACGGATCTTCCCCCTTATCCTCTCATGGCTCTCTTTCTGGCTGCTCTATAGCGTCGTGCCAACGACCCGCGTGCCAAACCGCGATGCTGTCGTAGGGGCGCTGGTGGCGGCCGTGCTCTTCGAATTGGGTAAGAAAGGCTTTGCCCTTTACATCACGATGTTCCCGTCTTACCAGCTGATTTACGGCGTACTGGCAGTGATCCCCATTTTGTTTGTCTGGGTTTACTGGACCTGGTGTATCGTCTTGCTAGGCGCCGAAATAACTGTCACTCTCGGGGTCTACCGCGAACTCAAACAAGAAGCACTGGCTGAAAAACAACGAGAAGCAGACCAACCATGATTGCATTGATTCAACGCGTAACCCGTGCCAGCGTCACCGTGGAGGACGAGGTGACGGGTGAAATCGGCCCAGGACTTTTGGTGTTGTTAGGTGTCGAAAAGGATGACGACGAACAAAAAGCCAACCGCTTATGTGAACGTGTGCTGGGTTACCGCATCTTCAGCGATGCTGACGGGAAGATGAACCTTAACGTGCAGCAGGCAGGCGGCAGCGTGCTGGTCGTTTCCCAGTTTACGCTGGCGGCCGATACCGAGCGCGGTATGCGCCCGAGTTTTTCTAAAGGCGCTGCGCCCGATCGTGCTGAAGCGCTCTATGAATACTTTGTTGAACGTTGTCGCCAACAAGACATGCATACGCAAACCGGACGATTCGCTGCAGATATGCAGGTTTCGCTGGTGAACGATGGCCCTGTCACCTTCTGGCTGCAGGTATGAGCCAACTGGCGGCGTGGCCGCGGTTAACAAGAGAGAGTACACCTATGTATCACCTTCGAGTACCGCAAACGGAAGAAGAGTTAGAGGTCTATTACCAGTTCCGCTGGGAGATGCTGCGCAAGCCGTTACATCAGCCGAAAGGGTCAGAGCGCGACGCCTGGGATGCCATGGCGCACCATCAGATGGTGGTCGATGAAGAGGGTAACCTGGTCGCCGTCGGGCGTTTGTATATCAACGCAGATTATGAAGCCTCCATTCGTTTTATGGCGGTGCACCCCTCCGTTCAGGACAAGGGGCTAGGTACGCTGATGGCAATGACCCTGGAGTCCGTTGCGCGTCAGGAAGGGGTTAAGCGCGTCACCTGTAGCGCCCGCGAAGATGCCGTGGAGTTCTTCGCCAAGCTTGGTTTTGTTAATCAGGGCGAAATTACCGCGCCGCAAACCACGCCGATCCGCCATTTTCTAATGATCAAACCTATCGCTACCCTGGACGATATTCTGCACCGTGCCGACTGGTGTGGACAACTGCAGCAGGCCTGGTATCAACATATCCCCCTCAGCGAAAAGATGGGCGTACGTATCCAGCAGTACACCGGGCAAAAATTCATCACCACCATGCCGGAAACCGGCAACCAGAACCCGCACCATACGTTGTTTGCCGGAAGTTTGTTCTCGCTGGCAACGCTCACCGGCTGGGGACTGATCTGGCTGATGCTGCGTGAGCGTCACCTCGGCGGCACCATCATCCTGGCAGACGCCCACATTCGCTACAGTGCGCCAATTAGCGGCAAGCCAGGCGCGGTGGCCGATCTGGGCGCCCTCGGCGGCGATCTCGACCGCCTGGCGCGTGGCCGCAAAGCTCGCGTGCAGATGCAGGTCGAGCTTTTCGGCGATGAAACACCGGGTGCGGTGTTTGAAGGCACTTACATTGTTCTGCCTGCGAAGCCTTACGGTGCATACGAAGAGGGCGGGAACGAGGAAGAGTAGCGCCTTAATGGCTAACGCCACCAGGCTGAAATGTCATGCTCTGCGAGAAGCATGGAATGAAACTACCGGATGCCATTATTCTGGCCACGGCGCAGAGCAAAAATTGCCCGTTAATTTCACGCAATAGTCAGGATTTTTCAGGGCACTTTATCACCTGTAGGCCGGGCAACTCTGTGCCGCCCGGCGTTGTTACAGGAAGCTACTCCCCTTCACCCGGGAACATAAACGGGTTAATCGAGCTGCGACCAAAGCCTTCTTGCTCCATTCGCGCATCCAGCACTAACGTTGCCAGATCGTCCGCTACGGCTTCAACTTTCGGGTCTTTTTCCTGGTACAGAATCTTCAGGTAAGTGCCACAGTCGCCGCAGCTTTCAGCTTTCACCGCCGCCTCTTCGTTTTCCAGTGACCAGTAGTTGAGATCGCGGGTCTGCTCGCAGTTGCTGCATTTGATGCGCACCACGTGCCACTCGGTCTCGCACAGGTTGCAGTGCAGATAACGCAGCCCTTGCGTGGTACCAATTTGCACAATGCTGGTGACCGGCATAGAGCCACAGACCGGGCAGAACTGGCGCGCTTCGCCGTATTCGGCCCGAGCCTTGCCCGGAATCAGGCTGGCCATTTGTGCCCAGTAGAGCGACAGCGCGGCCCAGATAAACGGCGCTTTATCACTGCTGACCAGCGAGAAGTCAGAGGCGAACAGCGCGCTCGCCATCTCTTCCAGCTCCAGGTCAGAGGCTTTTTCCAGGTTCTCAATGACCGCCAGCGCCGTGCCGCTCATTTCCGGCTTCAGCTCGGCAATCAGCGAATGCAGCAACTTATGCCAGTGCTTGTCGCGCGGCAGGACATGAATATCCAGCGGCGGCTTGCCCTGCGCATTGGCCTCTTTAATGCGCGCGGTGAGGTCCATCTGCAGCGGATGGTCGTACAGCACCACCTCCTGCGCATGGGCGACCAGCGCCGCAAAGCGCAGAAAATCGCCCAGCGGGTTGCTCTCGGCCAGTTCGCGCAGACGCTCTGCGCGGCGGTTATAGAGGTTCTTGAGTCTGGGGAATAACAACGGCGGAATGTAATCCGCCGTGCGTTTCTCGCTCGAACCCAGCTCATCTTGCGGGATTATGCGAATACTCATTCAGATGACTTTTCCTGTTTCTGGCGGACTTCACGGTACCAGCGCGGGTGATGTTTCTTCGCCCACGTGCTGGTTACCCATCCTTCCACCATCGCGGTAATGGTGCCTTTCACCCAGAGGGCGGCGTAAATATGCACCATGATAACCACAATTAACGCCACTGCGGCAAATGAATGCAGCATCAGCGCGAATCGGATCACCGGGATTGAGAAAGCAGGCGCAAAGTACGGACGCCAGATGATCACACCGCTGACCAGCAACAGGACCAGGAAGATAATCGCCGCCCAGAATACGCATTTCTGGCCGAAGTTATAACGCCCGGTATCACCTACTTCCTCGTTAACGACGATCTTACGAATATTCTTCGCCCAAAAGATATCATCCCGATTGATTAGGTTATGGTGCCAGTAGCGGAAAAACATAATGATGAACGACGCGAACATGATGACGCCAACAAACGGGTGCAGTATACGCGCCAGCTGTGGTGTTCCCATGATCTGCATCAGCCAGTTGAAGGACGGGAAGAAGAATCCCAGTCCGCTTATCGCCGCCAGCATGAAGCAGAAGGCGGTGACCCAGTGGTTGATGCGTTCCGGCGCGGTATAGCGCACGATGGTGTCACGTTTTCTCATTTGCGCACCTCGTCTTTCTCTTCATGCAGGTTGTCGTCTTCCTCTTCCGCGCGGTTCGGACCGACGCCGACGTAGTGGAAGATGCTCGCTGCGAAGGTGGCAGCAAACCCGACCGCTGCCAGCGGTTTCCAGATGCCTTTCCAGAACTTCACTGTGGCGCTGATTTCCGGGTTCTCCGGCAGGCCATGATACAGATTCGGCTTGTCGGCGTGGTGCAACACGTACATGACGTGCGTCCCGCCCACCCCGGCCGGATCGTATAGGCCCGCGTTGTCGTAACCACGGGTTTTCAGCTCGCCCACGCGCTCTGCCGCCAGCGTCTTCATATCCTCTTTGGAACCAAAGTGGATAGCCCCCGTTGGACAGGTCTTCACGCATGCCGGCTCCTGGCCGACGGTCACGCGATCAACGCACAGCGTGCATTTGTAGACACGGTTGTCTTCCGGGTTCAGTCGCGGCACGTCGAACGGACAGCCTGCGATGCAGTAGCCGCAGCCAATGCACTGCTCGGACTGGAAGTCGACGATGCCGTTGGCATACTGAATGATAGCCCCTTCCGACGGACAGGCTTTCAGGCAGCCTGGATCCGCACAGTGCATACAGCCATCTTTGCGGATCAGCCATTCCAGTTTGTCGTTCTGCTCCACTTCCGAGAAACGCATCACCGTCCAGGACTTGGCGGTCAGGTCTGCCGGGTTGTCGTACACCCCAACGTTGTGCCCCACTTCGTCGCGGAGATCGTTCCACTCCGAGCAGGCCACCTGACAGGCTTTACAGCCGATACAGGTGGTCACGTCGATAAGCTTTGCCACTTCCTGCTGGTGGTCCCGCGCCTGAGGCGCGGGCGTGAAACTGTTTGTCGCGGAACGACGGATAATGTCTTGAGATTGATAAGCCATAGGTCGTCTCCGTTACACCTTTTCCACGTTCACGAGGAAGGCCTTAAACTCCGGCGTCTGCGTGTTCGCATCACCGACGAACGGCGTCAGGGTGTTCGCAATAAACCCTTTCTTCGCCACGCCCTCGTAACCCCAGTGAATCGGGATACCGATGGTATCCACTTCCTGACCGTGAACGTTCAGCGTGCGAATACGCTTGGTCACCACCGCCTTGGCCTTGATATAGCCACGGTTAGAGGAGACTTTCACGGTATCGCCATGGGCAATGCCGAGTTTGTTCGCCAGCTTCTCGCCGATCTCCACAAACTGTTCTGGCTGCGCGATGGCGTTAAGCAGCGCGTGCTTGGTCCAGTAGTGGAAGTGCTCGGTCAGACGGTAAGTGGTGCCCACGTACGGGAACTTGTCTTTTTTACCCAGCGCCTCAAAGTCGCCCTTGAAGATACGTGCTGCCGGGTTAGAGACCACGTTCGGGTGCAGCGGGTTGGTGCCCAGCGGCGTCTCAAACGGCTCGTAGTGTTCCGGGAATGGCCCTTCCGCCATCTTATCGATAGCAAACAGACGTCCCATCCCTTCAGGCTGCATGATAAACGGCCCAACATCGCTGCCTGGTGCGGCGGTGCTGTAGTCCGGAATATCCACGCCGCCCCACTTCGCGCCGTCCCACTTCAGTAACTGACGCTTCGGATCCCACGGGTTACCCTGCGGGTCAGCGGAGGCACGGTTATAGAGAATGCGGCGGTTCAGCGGCCACGACCATGCCCAGCCCAGCGTATTGCCGAGGCCCGATGGGTCGGCGTTATCGCGGTTGGCCATCTGGTTACCTTTCGGTGTCCAGCTCCCGGCAAAGATCCAGCAGCCGCTGGAGGTGGTACCGTCGTCGCGCAGGTGCGCGAAGGTGCTCAACTGATCGCCTTTCTTCGCCAGAACCACACCGGTGGCCGGATCGATAACGTCCGCCAGCGCCTTACCGTTGCTCTCCATCGCCACCTCTTCCGGGGATGGGTTCTCCGGCGTGGAGTAGTTCCAGGTCATGTTCAGCACCGGCTCTGGATTCGCGCCGCCTTCAGAGGCGTACATCTTACGCAGGCGTAAGAAGATACCGGCCAGGATCTCGCCGTCGTTCATGGCAATGCCCGGGGCGTCCGCCCCTTTCCAGTGCCACTGCAGCCAGCGCCCGGAGTTAACGATAGAGCCGTTCTCTTCCGCGAAGCAGGTCGAAGGCAGACGGAACACTTCGGTCTGGATTTTTGACGGATCGACGTCGTTTGACTCGCCGTGGTTTTGCCAGAAGGTCGAGGTTTCAGTATTGAGCGGATCAATCGTCACCAGGAACTTCAGTTTCGACAGGGACTCGACAACCTTGTTTTTGTTCGGGAACGACGCCACCGGGTTAAAGCCCTGGCAGATGTAGCCGTTGACCTGGCCCTGGTGCATCATTTCGAAGTACTGAAGCACGTCGTAGCCTTTGTCCCACTTCGGCAGCCAGTCAAAGCCCCAGCTGTTTTCCGCCGTCGCTTTGTCACCGAAGAACGCCTTCATCATCGAGACAAAGAACTTCGGATAGTTGCCCCAGTAGTTCACCTGGCCTTCGAGCAGCGGTTTTGGCGTGCTCGCCGTCAGGTAGGTTTGCAAATCTGTCTGTTTTTCGCTTGGCAGGTTCATATAACCGGTCAGGCTCTGCGACAGCAGGCCGAGGTCGGTCAGACCCTGAATGTTGGAGTGACCGCGCAGGGCGTTCACGCCACCGCCTGCCATCCCCATGTTACCGAGCAGCAACTGAACCATCGCCATGGTACGGATGTTCTGCGCGCCGATAGAGTGCTGCGTCCAGCCGAGTGCGTACAGGAACGACGCGGTTTTGTCTTTCGCGCTGGTTTCGGCGATCAGCTCGCACACCTTCAGGAAGTCCGCTTTTGGCGTTCCGCAGATGTTTTCGACCACTTCTGGCGTATAGCGGGAGACGTGCTCTTTCAGCAGGTTCCACACGCAGCGCGGGTGTTGCAGGGTCTTATCGCGCTTCGCAAAGCCGTTCTCATCCAGCTCGTAGTTCCAGCTGGTTTTGTCGTATTTGCGTTTTTCGGCGTCGTAACCGCTGAACAGGCCATCTTCGAAGTGGTAATCCTCACGCACGATCAGGCTGGCGTTGGTATAGGCTTCGGTGTACTCGCGGTTATATTTTTCGTTGGTCATCAGGTACAGCAATACGCCTGACAGGAAAGTGATGTCAGTACCTGAACGAATAGGGGTGTAGAAATCCGCCACTGACGCTGTACGCGTAAAGCGGGGATCGATCACAATCAGTTTCGCACCGTTGTGGATTTTGGCTTCCATCGCCCAGCGGAACCCGACAGGGTGCGCTTCAGCGGCGTTACCGCCCATCACCACAATAAGGTTGGCGTTCTTGATGTCGACCCAGTGGTTGGTCATCGCACCGCGACCAAATGTTGGAGCAAGACTTGCTACCGTTGGTCCGTGTCAGACACGCGCCTGGTTGTCGACCGCGAGCATACCGAGCGCACGCGTGAATTTCTGGGTTAAATAGCCGGTTTCGTTGCTGGAGGCCGAGGCACACAGCATTCCGGTGGAGAGCCAGCGGTTAACGGTGACGCCGTCTGTGTTCTTCTCAATAAAGTTAGCATCGCGGTCTTCTTTAATATGTTTCGCGATGCGGTCAAACGCCTCTTCCCAGCTAATTTGCTGCCATTTATCGGAGCCTGGCGCGCGATATTCCGGGAATTTCAGACGGCTTTCGGAGTGGATAAAGTCCACCAGACCTGCCCCTTTCGGGCATAGCGCGCCACGGTTGACCGGGTGATCCGGGTCACCTTCAATATGGAAAATAGATGCTTTGGCGTTTTTGGCACCGTCGCCGAGGCTATACATTAACAGCCCACAGCCGACGGAGCAGTACGTACAGGTATTACGGGTTTCGCGGGTGCGCAGCAGTTTGTACTGCCGTGTTTCCGCCAGCGCTACGCCGGGGGCAAAGCCCAGCGCGGCTGCCGTTGTGCCTGCCATACCGCCAGCGCAGATCTTAAAGAACTGCCTTCTGCTGACCTGCATGGGTCACTCCTTGGTTCATTACGACATTGCTTTGTAGTTTTGTTTCGCGGTTAAGAATTAACCGCAAATGAGAAAATTTGCGTTAATCCCTCATTTACACGAGGGGTTTGACCAGAATACCACAATGTCGGTACGCCTGTTCCAATGGCGTTAAAACAAAGTGAACGTATTATCACTATATTGATTATAAAGCGTGACATTAGTCACAAAATTAACCACTGATGTTATGGGGATGTTTATGCGTCCGGGTTGTGTCACTCCGAACGGAGTAGGTAAACTGAGGATAAATGGAGGCTGAAAAGTTGATCCATACTATGCGCGAGGCCTGCACTTTATGGTGCAATAGCAGGCTTCTCCCTCGTGGTTGCTCAGGAAATACGTTGTGTCAAAACCGAATCGTGATATCCGCCTCTCATCGCTGCCTGCTGGCGTGGTTGAGCAACGGGTACACAGACCCCCTCATATAAACGATGCGATCCCCGATTTTTTGGCAGAAGAGGTACCCGTTGCACTGGTTTACAACGGCATTTCCCATGTGGTGATGATGGCCACTCCTAAGGATCTGGAGCTTTTCGCCATCGGTTTTTCATTATCGGAAGGTATCATTACGCACCCGCAGGAGATCTACGGCATGGACGTCGTCCCGGCCTGTAACGGCCTTGAGGTGCAAATCGAACTCTCAAGCCGCCGTTTTATGGGACTCAAAGAGCGCCGACGTGCGCTGGCAGGGCGAACCGGCTGCGGCGTATGCGGTGTTGAACAGCTTAACGATATTGGCAAACCCGTGGTGCCGCTGCCTTTTACGCAGCGTTTTGAACTCACTCATCTTGATCATGCTCTCCACCATCTCAACGATGTGCAACCGATAGGGCAGTTAAGCGGATGCACACATGCCGCCGCCTGGGTATTGCCGTCGGGTGAGATCGCGGGCGGGCATGAAGATGTCGGACGCCATGTGGCACTGGATAAACTGCTGGGCCGCAGAGTGAATGAGAGTGAAGCCTGGCAGCAGGGAGCTGCGTTAGTTTCCAGCCGCGCCAGCTACGAGATGGTGCAAAAAGCGGCCATGTGCGGCGTTGAGATCGTGTTTGCGGTATCCGCTGCCACCACCCTGGCGGTAGAGGTGGCCGAGCGTTGCAACCTGACGCTGGTAGGGTTCTGCAAACCGGGAAGAGCCACAATCTATACCCATCCGCAGCGCTTAATTGTTAATCAGTAATTTTGAATGTTGTGAGCAAATCCTTCCGCTTTCAGTAGTCCGTGTAAGGGCCTATTATTTATCACATCAAGGCACAACGCCTTACACAGACAACTAACTTAAAGGGTTTATATCATGAAAAGCATCAAAACTTTTGTTGCAGTAATCGCTCTGGCTACCTCTTTCGGTTCTTTCGCAGCCCAGTCAATAACCGCCTCCGCCAGCACCATCGACGGCGCTGAAGCGAAAATCGCCGCCCAGGCACAGCAGGCCGGTGCGTCTTCTTACACCATCACTCAGGCCTTCACGGGTAACCGCGTGCACATGACTGCAGAACTGAATAAATAAGAGCAAAGCATTTGTCGAAAGAGCGCCCCCGGGGCGCTTTTTTTGTTTTGGCGATCCGCTGATTTATTGTTCAGTAATTTTGATTTATTAAAGCAAATCCTTCCGCTTTCAGTTGTTGATGTTCAGGCCTATTATTTATCACATCAAGGCACGGCGCCTTACACAGACAACTAACTTAAAGGGTTTATATCATGAAAAGCATCAAAACTTTTGTTGCAGTAATCGCTCTGGCTACCTCTTTCGGTTCTTTCGCTGCCCAGTCGGTTACCGCCTCCGCCAGTACCATCGATGGCGCTGAAGCGAAAATCGCCGCCCAGGCACAGCAGGCCGGTGCGTCTTCTTACACCATTACCCAGGCCTTCGCCGGTAACCGCGTGCACATGACTGCAGAACTGAATAAATAAGAGCAAAGCATTTGTCGAAAGAGCGCCCCCGGGGCGCTTTTTTAGTTTATGCCTGCCAGGCGTAATAACGCTGTTACCACCGCCGCGGCAATGATCACGAAAATCAACGGCACCTTGCGCCAGGCAAGGAATACCGCAAAGGCCACGCCCAACACCCGCGCCATCCCCGAAAAGTGCTCTCCTTCATAGAAGGTGGTCGCCAGCGCCACCGAAAACAGCAATACGGTTGCTGCATCCGACAGCAGCGCCTGGGAGCGTTCAGATAACGCTAACCGACTGCCAAGTTTCGCCCCGCCAAGCCGCATCAGATAGGTGCCCGCCGACAGCAGGGCGATACCAAGAATAAAGACGGTCATGTTTTCCATTATTTCTTCCTCGTGGCGAGGCCAAACAGAGAGAGCAAGACGGGCAGGCCCACCGGTGCAAAGGGTACCGCAGCCAGCGACAACGCCGCCCCGCTAAAGGCACGGATAAGCGTGGTGCGGTTTTTAAAGGCGGGCACCACTAACGCCAGTAAAATGGCCGGAAACACTGCATCCAGCCCGATGGTTTCCGGCTCTGGCAGCAGTTTGCCGACCATCGCCCCCAGCAGGGTGCCCAGCGGCCAGATAATTGCCACACCCAGCCCGCAGAGCCAGTAGGCCGCTTTGCGCTGTTCTGGCGTTTTTTGTGACAGGCCAAATACCACGCTCTCGTCATTCATAATGTGACAACCCAGCAAGCTCGCGCCGCGCTGGCCCACCAGCTCGCGCACGGTAACGCCAAAAGGCACATGGCGCGCGTTCACCAGAAGACCCGCGGCAGCGGCAGCCAGTGGATTGCCGCCGCTGGCCACAATGCCGATAAACATAAATTCAGAGGCGCCCGCCAGTACGGAAATAGAGAGCAAAAACGGTACCCAGAGGGGGAAGCCATACGCCATTGCCAACGAGCCGTAAGACATCCCTACAACGCCAACAGCCAGACAAACCAGCAGAATGGCCTTTATCGTGTCGCCTTTCAGGCAGGAGAAATGTGGTTTCATACAATTTTAGCCATATCGAACGAATATCCATTATAATGAACGCATCACTTCAGTTTATCAAGATGAACGATTCGTTCGATTTATAGAACACGAGGCCGTTTTATGACGCAGCCAATAAGCGTAATCGCCAAAAGCCTGGTGCGGGAACGTATGCGAACCGGACTTTCTCTGGCGGAAATTGCTCGCCGCGCCGGGATCGCCAAATCTACCCTGTCGCAGCTGGAGTCCGGAAACGGCAATCCCAGTCTAGAGACCTTATGGTCACTTTGTGTGGCACTGGATATTCCCTTTGCGCGCTTGCTTGAGCCACAGCAACCTATTACCCAGGTTATTCGCCGGGGAGAAGGGACGAAAGTGATTGCCGAGCAGGCAAACTATGAGGCAATTTTGTTAGCCACCTGCCCGCCAGGCGCACGACGTGATATCTATATGCTGGCGGCTCAGCCGGGCGCAGACCGTATTTCGCATCCGCATCCACCCGGTTCGGTTGAGCATATTGTTATCACTCAGGGACGGGCAGTGGTGGGCCTGACCGATGCGCCGGAAGAGCTGGGCGAAGGGGATTACATTTGTTATCCCGCCGATCGGCCGCATATTTTTAAAGCCCTTGAGCCAGATACGTTTGCGCTTATGGTGGCGGAACAGAACTAACTTTCAAGACACGGATAATCATGTCGCTTAAAGCCATCGCCAAAGAACTCGGGCTCTCGGTCACCACCGTGAGTCGTGCCCTCAACGGATATGATGACGTTTCTCGCGAGACGCGTGCGCGCGTGGAAGCGGAAGCTCAGCGCCGTGGTTACCGGCCCAATACCTTTGCCCGTCGTCTGAAGATGGGCAAAATTGATGCGGTTGGGCTGGTCTTTCCGGTACATCCTGTTCCGCTCAATAACAGCGTTTTTATGGATATGGTCGGCGAAATTAGCCACGAACTGGCGCGACATGAGATTGACCTGCTGCTGATTGCCGATGACGATCTGGCCGATAAACACAGCTATATGCGTATGGTGCAGAGCCGCCGGGTGGATGCGTTAATCGTGGCGCATACCCTCGATCGCGACCCGCGTCTTGAGCAACTGCAGGCGGCAAATTTCCCCTTCCTTGCCCTCGGCCGCAGCCAGCTACCGCAGCCTTACGCCTGGTTTGATTTCGATAACTATGCCGGTACCCACCAGGCCACCCACTGGCTCATCGCCAAAGGCCACCGGCGTATCGCATTCCTGGGAGAGAGTAATACCCAGGCCTTTATCACTCAGCGACGCCAGGGTTATCTGGATGCGTTGCAGGAGGCGGGGCTCTCAGCTGAATGGCTGCGCGCTATGCCTCCTTCCCGACGCGAGGGGTATACCGCCACCTGCGATCTGTTGGCCTTACCCGAACCGCCAACGGCGATTATTACCGACTGTAATACCCACGGCGATGGGGCCGCGATGGCGCTTTCCCAGAGGGGACGATTAACGGGCGACAACCCTGTGGCGCTGATTGTTTACGACGGTTTACCGCAGGACAGCATTGTCACTACCGAGGTGGCGGCAGTGATCCAGTCTACCCGTGAAGGGGTGGGCAGACAGATTGCCGATATGGTTCGTCAGCTGATCAGCGGCGAGGATATCGCCAGATTACAGGTGTTGTGGCAACCCGCCTTCTCACCGGGCGAAACCGCCTAATTTCTCTAAATTTCTAAACCCGATCACAAAACCGAAACGTTTAAGTTTGTATCCGAAACGTTTCGGATCAAGACTCAGATCATCCCGATGACTGGAGATGTCTGATGCAAGATGCCATTTTACGACTCGTAAGCGAGACGGTGGATGTAGTGATAAAAACCCACCCGTTCGCCGAGATTCTTTACTGGGGGCCGCACCTTCGCCACTTTTCGCCGCAGGATGCGGCCACGCTTTCCCGTCCTGTTGCCAATGGCAGACTGGACGTTGACTCCCCTGTAACCCTGATGGCCGAACTGGGCCACGGGTTATTTGGTTCCCCGGGCATTGAGGGGCATCGTCAGGGGATGGATGGCTCGCCGGTCTTTACCACCACCGCCGTCACCCTGCAGGGCCAAAGTCTGACTATCGCGGCAGAAGATACTCACGCCGGTCTGCGCCTGACCAGTGAGATTGACCTGGAGGAGAGCGGTGTGCTGCGGGTGCGCCACGGCGTGACCAACCTGCGGCCGCAGGCGTGGCAAGTGGATCGACTGGCTATTACTCTACCGGTGGCAGAGCGGGCGCAGGAGGTCATGGCGTTTCATGGCCGCTGGATCCGCGAGTTCCAGCCTCACCGCCTGCGGCTGGAACATGACAGCTTTGTCATTGAAAACCGCCGCGGCAAAACCTCTCATGAACACTTCCCGGCGCTGATTACCGGCACGCCGTCCTTCAATGAAATGCAGGGCGATGTGTGGGGCGTGCACCTCGGCTGGAGTGGTAACCACCGTCTGCGTGCCGAAGTGAAAACCGACGGGCGGCGTTATCTGCAGGCGGAGGCGCTCTATCTGCCCGGCGAGATAGCGATTGCTGAGGGGAAAACCCTCTGGACGCCGAACCTGTACGCCAGCTACTCCGCGCAGGGGCTGAATGGCATGAGCCAGCAGTTCCACCGCTATTTGCGTGAAAACATTATTCGTTTCCCGGATAACAAACCGCGTCCGGTACACCTCAACACCTGGGAAGGGATCTACTTTAATCACGACCCGGCTTACATCATGCGCATGGCTGACGAAGCTGCCGCGCTGGGGGTGGAGCGCTTTATCATCGACGATGGCTGGTTTAAAGGGCGGAACGATGACCATGCCGCGCTGGGGGACTGGTACCTCGACGAGAAAAAATACCCGGACGGCTTAACCCCCGTGGTGCGTCACGTTAAGGCGCTCGGTATGGAGTTTGGCATCTGGGTTGAGCCGGAAATGATCAACCCCAACTCCGATCTCTATCGTGCCCACCCTGACTGGGTGCTGGCGCTGCCGGGCTATGAACAGGCCACGGGCCGCCATCAGTTGGTACTGAACCTCAACATTCCTCAGGCCTTTGACTATCTTCTGGAACGCATGAGCTGGCTGCTGGGCGAGCATCAGGTGGATTACGTGAAGTGGGACATGAACCGCGAGCTGGTTCAGCCTGGCCACAATGGCAAGGCGGCTGCCGACGCGCAAACCCGTCAATTCTATCGCCTGCTGGATGTCCTGGGCGAGCGGTTCCCGCATATCGAATTTGAATCTTGCTCGTCGGGTGGCGGGCGTATCGACTATGAAGTCCTGACCCGCTGCCACCGTTTCTGGGCGTCGGATAATAACGATGCACTGGAGCGGAACACCATTCAGCGCGGCATGAGTTACTTCTTCCCGCCAGAGGTGATGGGCGCGCATATCGGTCATCATAAATGCCATGCCACTTTCCGACAGCACAGCATCGCGTTTCGTGGCCTGACGGCGCTCTTTGGCCACATGGGGCTGGAGCTGGATCCGCTAGCGGTGGACGAGCAGGAGCGCGAAGGCTATCGCCATTACGCCGCGCTGCACAAACAGTGGCGCGAGGTGATCCACACCGGCACCCAGTGGCGGATCGATATGCCCGATGCCACGACGCTGGCTACCGGTATAGTGAGCCAGGACCAGGGGCAGGGATTGTTTATCATCAGCCAGCTCCGCATGCCGGACTACACCCTGATGATGCCGCTGCGCATGCCGGGGCTGGAAGCGGGCGCACAGTATCGTATTACGCTTCTCGATCACCCTAACATCCGCCTGACGGGCGAGGGGGGCCATACGATGCGCAAACTTCCGGCATGGATGGACGCGCCGCAAACGGTAAGCGGCGAATGGTTGATGCAGGCAGGGATTGCGTTGCCGGTGCTCGATCCAGAAACCGCCATTTTGATTGGCGTTGAACGCGTGTAAAGGTGAGGGGCCGTGAAGGCGGCCCCCGGTTGAGGATAAAAATAATGAACACGACTGCCTGTACCCACAAAGACAACCCTAATTTCTGGATTTTCGGGTCGTTCTTTTTTCTCTATTTCTTCATTATGGCCACCTGCTTTCCGTTTCTGCCTATCTGGCTGTCGGATATCATCGGTCTGAATAAAACCCATACCGGGATTGTTTTCTCCTGCATCTCGCTCTCTGCGATCGCTTTCCAGCCCGTGCTGGGGGTGATTTCCGACAAGCTGGGGCTGAAAAAACACCTGCTGTGGATCATCGCTATCTTGCTCTTCTTGTTTGCCCCTTTTTTCCTCTACGTATTTGCTCCGCTCCTGAAAACCAATATTTGGCTGGGGGCGCTTAGCGGCGGGCTGTATATCGGTTTCGTCTTCTCGGCGGGATCGGGGGCGATTGAGGCCTACATTGAGCGTGTGAGCCGCAATAGCTTCTTCGAATATGGCAAAGCGCGTATGTTCGGCTGTCTGGGCTGGGGACTGTGCGCCTCGACGGGCGGGATATTATTCAGCATCGATCCGTCGCTTGTTTTCTGGATGGGATCCGGCGCGGCGCTCTTACTCATGCTGCTGTTAGTGGTCGCCAAACCAAAACCAAACCAGACGGCGCAGGTGATGAATGCCCTGGGTGCCAACCAGCCGCAGATTACCCTTAAGACCGTGGTGAACCTGTTCCGTCAGCGCAAAATGTGGATGTTTATTCTGTATGTGATTGGCGTGGCCTGCGTTTACGACGTCTTTGATCAGCAGTTTGCCACCTTCTTTAAAACGTTCTTTGCGACCCCTGAAGCGGGCACACGGGCGTTTGGCTTTGCCACGACGGCAGGGGAACTTTGCAACGCCATCATCATGTTCTGCTCGCCGTGGATCATTAACCGCATTGGCGCGAAAAACACCCTTCTGATTGCCGGGGTGATCATGGCTACGCGTATTATCGGCTCGTCATTCGCCACTACGGCGGTGGAGGTGGTGGCCCTGAAGATGCTGCACGCGCTGGAGGTGCCGTTCCTGCTGGTGGGGGCGTTTAAATATATTACCGGCGTCTTTGATACTCGCCTGTCGGCCACCATCTATCTGATTGGCTTCAACTTTGCCAAACAGTTGGCAGCAATCTTCCTCTCCGCATTCGCCGGCAATATGTATGATCGGATCGGCTTCCAGGATACCTATCTGATGCTGGGCTGCTTTGTCCTGGCGGTAACGGCAATCTCGGCGTTTACCCTTACCCATTCGCGTCCTGCGGCGGTGCAGGGGAGTTCCGTGGAGGTAAGCTGAAAAGCGGTGCTGCCGCGATGGCGGCAGCACCGGTCGGTTACTCGAGGTAGAACACCTCTTTAAGTTCCGTACTCACCGGGCTGTTGTCCGGGTTAGCGGGCATAACGTCACGCATACGTTTCCACCAGCGCTGACAGACGTCGGTATGGGCGACGGCGTTCCAGCGCTCTTCCGATTCAATCTCTACGGTCGCAAATAGCAGGTTGCGTTGCTTATCAAGGAAGATGGCGTAATGATGCGCGCCGTGGTCTTTCAGCACCGCCTCCAGCTCAGGCCAGATGGGCGTGTGGCGGCGTTCGTACTCGTCATGTGCGTCAGGGTTAACCTGCATCACAAAGGCTTTGCGGATCATAATGCCTCCAGGTAGAGCTCGCGCACTTCGTCGCGGCTGGCGGTTCGTGGGTTACAGGGCGCACAGGGATCGGCGAGCGCTTTATCCAGCCAGCCCTCGATATCCGCCTTCGTTACCCCCAGTTTACTGAAACCAGAAGGGATACCTACGCGAGCGCTCAGGGCGCGAATGGCATGGATGGCCTCCATGCTGGCCGCTTCGTCGCTCATCGTGCGGGTATCAACGCCCATTGCCTGCGCCACGCGGGCAAAGCGGGCCACGGCATTCGGGCGGTTAAAGTTTTCGATGATCGGCAGCAGGATGGCATTACACACGCCGTGCGGAAGGTTGTGCGTGGCGCCTGGCTGGTGCGCCAGGGCATGAACCAGACCCAGACCGGCGCTGTTAAACGCCATGCCAGCCAGATACTGACCAAACGCCATCTGCTCGCGGGCTTCAAGGTTATGGCCCTCGTCGACCGCTTTCGGCAGCCACAGGGTAATCAGGCGAATCGCTTCCAGCGCGTTGGCGTCGGTGAGCGGGTGCGCGCCGACCGAGACGTAGGCTTCAATGGCGTGGGTCAGGGCATCCATGCCGGTGGCGGCCGTAACGGACGCCGGAATATCCAGCATCACGCTGGCATCGTCCACGGCAATATCCGGGATGATGTTCGGATCAATAATCACCTCTTTCACCTGACGCGCGGAATCGATAATCACCGCGTTGCTGGTCATCTCCGCCGCGGTGCCTGCGGTGGTGTTGATCGCAACCAGCGGCACGCCTGCGTTTTTCACTTTCCCGACGCCGGAATAAGCGGTAGAGGGGCCAGGGTTGGCGGTAAGGATTTTAATCGCTTTAGCGGTATCGATGGGGCTACCGCCGCCGAAGGCAATCACGTAGTCGCATTCCGCCTCCTGGTATGCGGTATACCCTTTCTGCACCAGCGCTTCCGTCGGATTGGGAAACACCTCGTCAAACAGATGATATGACATTTGATGGGCGTCCAGCGCGGCAAAGAGGCTGTCGAGCAGGCCGAGCTTCACCAGTTGACCATCGGTCACGATCAAGGCTTTACCCCACTGCTTGCTCGCCACCAGGTTGACCATATCGCTGATTGCGCGTGCGCCATGCAGGCTGATTTTGGGAAGCGCCAACATAAAGCTCATGATAATTCTCCTTAATATGATTTTTGGGTAATCCGTTCCCCTCACCCCGTTCCTCTCCGTTGGGAGAGGATAAATGGCCGCACCAGCGAGTTCCCTCTCCCCTGGGGAGAGGGTTAGGGTGAGGGGGAAATTAAATCCGTCTCCGCTGCATAATCCGCCGGGTGATAATCGGCAGTGAGATCACCACAATCAGCATCGCGCCGATAATTACCGACATCACAATCCCCGGCACGTTGAGCAGGCTCAGGCCAAAGGTCACCAGCCCCATCAGGAAGGCGGCGATAATCACCCCCACCATGCTGCCGGATCCGCCCAGAATGTTTACACCGCCCAGCACCGCCATGGTCACCACCGCCAGCTCCCAGCCCATCGCAATCGTCGCGCGCGTGCTGCCCAGGCGCGAGGTGAGTAACACCGAGGCGAGACCCGCCATCAGCCCCACCAGGGCAAATAGCAGCAGGTTGTGACGCTTCACGTTAATGCCGGAATACCATGCGCCGGTCGGGTTATTGCCAATGGCATAGGTCCGGCGACCAAAGTTGGTGCGGTGCAGCACAAAGGCAAACACCGCCGCCAGCACCATAAACAGCGCGAACTCAAACGACAGTGCGCCCCAGACGTAACCCTGCCCAAACCAGGCAAAGCTCTCCGGATAGCTGTTCAGTGCCTGATCGCCAAGCAGGATGTAGGTGATCCCGCGATAGAGGCTCATGGTGCCGATGGTGATGACAATGGAAGATAAGTTAAAGCGCGTCACCAGCCAGCCGTTGAACAGGCCGCACAGCAGCCCGACGCCCAGCCCCACGCAGACCAGCAACGGAGTATCTACGCCCGCCGCTGCGCAAAAGCCCATCACCGTAGAGCTCAGCGCAATGGTAGAGGCCACGGAGAGGTCAATCTCGCGGGCGATAATCAACATCGCCATCGGCAGCACGATGATCGCTTTTTCGGTGAAGTTAAAAGTGGCGTCAGACAGGTTCCAGATATCGAGGAAATAGGGCGATGCGAGGGCATTCACCACAAATACCGCCAGCGTGACCGCCAGCAAGAACCCTTCCCAACACAGCAGTTTCTGGAAAAAACCCGTCGATGAGGGGGTCGGTTTCATCTCTTCAGTGGTCATAATTTTGCTCATGATTTCACCGCCAGTTTCTGACGCGCCAGCGCCGCATCGCGCAGAATTAACCGCCCTTTGCGTTTATTGCCGCGCTCGTTGAGCAGCACCGCAATCACAATCACCGTGCCGGAAATGGCCATCTGCCAGAACGGGGACACGCCGATGACCGGCAGGGCATTGTTAATTACCCCCAGGAAAAGCGCGCCGAACAGGCAGCCGAGCACGCGACCGGTGCCGCCCATCGTGCTGATACCGCCAATCACGCATGCGGCCACCACCTGCAGCTCAAAGCCGTTAGCCACGTCGACATAGGCCACGGCGAAGCGGGAAATCCACAGATATCCGCAGAACCCTGCCAGCGCACCGGACAGGCAGAAGCTGACAAACTGCATCTTCCCGGCGTTGATGCCGGTGTAGTAGGCCGCCGTGGCGTTACCGCCCGCGGTGTAGAGCGCACGCCCGGTGCGGCTGTAACGCAGGAAATAGCCCACCAGCAACAGAGCGGCAATCGCACACCAGCTCAGTACGGGCAAGCCCAGCACCGCCGCACGCGGCAGGCCGAGGAAATCGGCCCCCATCTGATTGGAGTTCACCCAGCCGCCGCCGGAGAGCAAAAAGATAATCCCGCGATAGATGCTCATCGTACCCAGCGTCACCACAATGGCCGGGATGCCGAGCTTCCACACCAGCAGCCCGTTGATCATGCCCATCAGCAGGCCGAGCGCCGTGGCCAGAATCAGCAGCGCCCAGACGGGCACCTCCGGATGATGGAAATTGATGAGCGCGACGATCATGCCGGTCAGCGCCAGGTTAGCCGCCATCGACAGATCGATGCCTTTGGTGAGCAGCACCATCATCTGGCCGAGGGCGAGAATGATGAGGATGGAGGTATCGTTAAACATCTCCACCAGGTTTCCCGGGGCGATAAACGAGGGCACGCGACTGCCAATGGCGACGATCATCAAAATGATCACCGCGCCCAGCAGCGCTTCACGGTGTTTCAGCAGTTGCCTGACCATTATGCGGCCTCCTGTTTTGCACCGCTGGCGGCGCTGACGATGGTTTCTGCCGTTGCGCCCCCTGCCTGATACTCCGCCACCATCAGCCCTTCGTGCATGACGATAATGCGATCGGCCATACCCATCACTTCCGGCAGTTCTGACGAGACCATAATCACCGCCAGACCCTGACCGACAAGCTCGGACATAAATTGATGAACGGCGGCTTTGGAGCCAATATCGATGCCTTTTGTTGGCTCATCGAGGATGATCACGTCAGGATGTGTCGCCAGCCATTTGCCGATCACCACCTTCTGCTGATTCCCGCCGGAAAGCGTTTCAACCGGCTGTTTCCAGCTAAAGGCTTTCACCTGCAGACGTCTGGCGTACTCATCCGCCAGCTGCCATTCACGATCATGATTTAGCACCCCGTTGGGGTTCATTTTGCCAAGCTGCGGCAGGCTGATGTTCTGCGCAATCGACAGCTCAATGATCGCCCCTTGCTTCTGGCGCTCTTCCGGCACGCAGACGATGCCGGCTTTGATGGCGTCCGACGGCTGGCGGAAATGCTGCGTTTTACCCTTCAGGATGATTTCACCGGAGGAGGGACGCGAGACGCCAGAGAGGGCCTGCATCAGCTCGGTGCGCCCGGCGCCAACCAGCCCGTAAAAGCCGAGGATTTCGCCTTTGCGCAGGGTAAAGGAGATGTTGGCAAACTCGGTGGGGTGGCACAGGTTTTTCACCTCCAGCACCGTCTCGCCCTTTTCGCACTCCACTTTTGGGAAGGTCTGAGTGATGGCGCGGCCCACCATCATGGCGACCATCCGCTCTTCGGTGATGTCGTTCATCGCGCCGGAACCGACATACACCCCATCGCGCAGAATGGTGTAATGGTCGGCCAGCTCAAAGATTTCGTCGAATTTATGCGAGATGAAGAGGATCGCTTTCCCGTCCTGCTTTAAGCGCTCCACGATCTGATAAAACTCGAGGATTTCGTGCTGCGACAGGGCCGCGGTCGGCTCGTCGAGGATCACCACCTGCGCATCGAACGACAGCGCGCGGGCGATCGCCACCATGTGCCGCTGGGCGATGCTCAGGGTTTTTAGCGTAGCCCGTGGGTCAATCTGTACCTCCAGTCGGGTGAGGATGGCCTGCGCGCGGCGGTGCATCTCTGACCAGTCGAGTTTTTTAAAAAGGCCTTTATAGAGGTACTGACCGACAAAAATGTTTTCGGTGACCGAGAGTTCATCGAACAGGACGGTTTCCTGATGAATTGCCGTAATGCCGACCTTGTGCGCAGATTCCGGCGTCGGGAGCTGAATAGGGATTGCCTTGTAGAGAATTTCGCCCTCTTCAGGCTGGTAAATGCCGGTCATCACTTTCACCAGCGTGGATTTGCCCGCGCCATTTTCGCCGATAAGGGCGGTGACTTTGCCTGGCCAGAGCTCAAGCTGAACGTTCTCAAGGGCACGCACGCCGGGGAAGACCTTGGTGATGCCCTTCAGTTGGAGGAGTGGTGTCATGATAGTTCTCCATATTTATCCCCCCTCACCTCGGGAGAAGGGTAGGGGAAGTGCGGCCTGATGCCCTCACCCCAACCCTCTCCCACAGGGAGAGGGAGAAAGGATTAGAAAATCTTCGAGAACTTATCAATGTTGCTGGCATCGTAAACAAACGGCTCAGCCATGGCGCCGTTGCCATCGGCATCCAGCTTCACTTTGCCCAGTCTGCCCATGCTGGCTTCGCCTTTGGTGGCGGTGCCTTTCACCAGATCATCCGCCAGATAGGTAGCGGCGTAGCCAAGGTCAATCGGATTCCAGATAGCGAAGCTTTTGCTGGCGCCCGATTTCACCGCGCCCGCCATTTCAGACGGCAGACCTAAACCGGTGACGTACACTTTGCCTATCTTGCCCTGGTCTTTCACCGCCTGGGCGGCGGCGACAATACCTACGGAGGAGGGCGAGACGATCACTTTCAGATCCGGATACGTTTTCAGCAGGCCCACCGCTTCGCGATAGCTCTTATCAGAAAGATCGTCGCCGTAGGCCACGGTCACCAGATTGACGGACGGGTACTGTGGCAGCACCTTTTTCATCTCGGCAATCCAGGTATTCTGGTTGGTTGAGGTGGGGGTGGCGCTCAGTACGGCCACTTCGCCTTTTTCCGCGTTCAGGGCTTTCAGCGCGTCGGCTGCCAGCTTCACGTTGGTTTCGCCGATCAGGGCGTTATTGGAAGGATTCAGGTGGATCTGACGACCGGCTTTCGCCACGCCAGAGTCCCAGGAAACGACTTTAATACCGCGCTGCATCGCTTTTTTCAGCACCGGCACCAGCGCATCAGGATCGTTGGCGGAGATGGCGATCGCATCCACCCCCTGGGCGATCAAACCGTTCAGCACTTCGATCTGCGCTTCAGCGGTGGTGGTGGTCGGCCCGGTATAAATGACTTTAACATCACCTAACTCTTTGGCTGCCTCTTGCGCGCCCACGTTGGCGGCTTCGAAGAACCCATTACCTAACGATTTTGCCACCAGGGCAATTTTAACTTCCGCCAGAGCGGAACCGGACAACGCCAGCGCGGCAACGGTGAGGATCAAGCTTGTCTTTATTTTCATTGCTTTTACTCCACTTGAGTCAGTTGTAGGGATTGCAGGTAAGTTTCGCCCCGTCTCTGTGAGCGGGGCGCGATGTTCTTATTTGTAGAGATCTAACGCCGACTGCATAGGGGTGACGTCAAAGCGTTTGCCCAGCGCAATCAACTCTTCCCGGGTGATGGTCTGTTTCATCCCCCCCATGGAATAGACTTTTACCAGTACTTCTGCGGACTTCTCGGCGGTGTCGATCAGACCGAAGGTTTCATCCAGCGTTGGACCGCTGCCAAATACCCCGTGGAATGGCCACAGCACCAGCGAATGCTTCTGCATCTCTTGCGCAGTGGCTTCGCCGATCTCATCGGTGCCCGGTACCATCCACGGTAAGATGCCAACCCCGTCCGGGAATACCACCAGACACTCGGTACTGCCTTCCCACAGTTTGCGGGTAATGAAGTCGGTATTGTTTTCCAGCACATAGGTCAGGGCGATCAGATTCGTTGCGTGGCAGTGCATGATCACCCGGTCTTTGCCATGAGTCGCCTTAATGCGCTCGCAGTGGGAGAGGAAGTGTGCCGGCAGCTCTGAGGTTGGCACCGCTTCGTTTGTGAGCCCCCAAAGAATGTGGTACCCCGCGCCGTCGCTGTCCACTTTTACCACGCCTAAGTTTGCGGTCGGGTCGAGCTGCACGTTGCGGAAGAACTTACCGGAACCGGTTACGATAAAAGGGGTATTCGCCAACAAAGGCATAGGCTGGCTCAGCGCGATATAACGCGGATTCTGGTGAAAATCCGCTTCAAACGGCGCGATATCTGCGTCATCAAGACGCAGCGTCAGGTTACCGCCGTTGCGCTCATCCCAGCCTTTCAGCCAGGCATCGGAAGTGGCTTTAATCATGCCCTGGACGAACCAGGCGTTAGTGATGGTCTGCATAGTTTTCTTTTCCAGTTATCGCGGTGAGGTAACACCCCTCACCCTAACCCTCTCCCCAAAGGGGCGAGGGAATTTGAACACCCTCTCCTCTTTGGGGAGAGGGCAGGGGTGAGGGGGCAGTTATCCGCGCTGACTCAGCACGTCTTTCTCATACGCCCGCACGTTATTCAGCCACTGGCTGCCTGCCGGCGTGTCATTACGCTGGCAGTACATCTCCCAGACGGCCTGCCATGGCAGTGATTTTTGCTCTTCCAGCAGCGCCAGACGCGCGGTGTAATCGCCTTGCGCTTCCAGTTTCTTCAGCTCCGCAGTTGGCTCCAGCAGGGCGCGCAGCAGGGCTTTCTTCATATTGCGGGTGCCGATAACCCATGCCGCGATGCGGTTGATAGAGGCATCAAAGAAGTCGAGGCCGATGTGCACGCGGTCGAACAGGTCGTGGCGGATAATCTCGCTGGCAATGGCCTGGGTCTCGTCATCCAGCAGCACGACGTGGTCACTGTCCCAGCGCACCGGGCGGCTTACATGCAGCAGCAGGCGCGGCACGTAGAGCATGGCGGCGGAAATTTTGTCGGAGATCACTTCGGTTGGGTGGAAGTGGCCGGCATCCAGACACAATGCCGTCTGGCGGCTGGTGGCGTAACCCATGTAGAACTCGCCGGAGCCCACGGTATAGCTCTCTGCGCCAATGCCGAACAGCTTGCTCTCTACGGCGTCGATGTGGTGCGCCGGGTTAAGTTTCTCGCTGATCGCCTCATCCAGCGCATTCAGCAGACGCTGACGCGGCGCGAGGCGGTCGACGGTGATGTCTTTCATGCCGTCCGGGACCCAGATGTTCATCACCGATGGCGTGCCAAGCTGCTCGCCGAAGTAAGCCGAGATACGACGGCAGGCCTGCACGTGCTCGATCCAGAACTGGCGAATCTCGTCATCAATATGGGCAAGGGTAAAGCCATCCGCGCTGAGCGGGTGGGAGAAGCAGGAGGGGTTAAAATCCAGACCCAGCTTGTTTGCTTTTGCCCACTCCACCCAGTTTTTAAAGTGTTCCGGCTTGATTTTGTTACGGGCGATGGGCTCGTCGGATTCAAGGTAGATGGCATGCAGGTTAAGGCGCTTAGGCCCGGGGATGAGGCTCAGGGCCAACTCCAGATCCGCGCGCAGCTCCCCGGCATTGCGGGCTTTACCCGGATAGTTGCCGGTTGCCTGAATACCACCCGTCAGTGCGCCGCCTGGGTTCTCGAAGCCTGCGACGTCATCGCCCTGCCAGCAGTGCATGGAGACCGGCAGACGATCGAGCTGACGGAGCGCCTCCTCGACATCCACGCCCACGGCGGCGAAACGCTGTTTAGCCAGTTCCCAGGCTTGTTCTAATTGAGTGGTCATGCGCAAAGCTCCTTTGTCAGTCGGTTTTGCTGAAACTGTGCCCGGTAGCGGGCAATTTCATGGCAGGAATTAGGGGTGAACGTGGTGAGGTTGTCGTTGTGACTGACCAGCGTTCGGAATTCATCGACGCTACGCAGCTCATCCAGGGTCATGAGCTGGATACCGATATTGCCGAGCGTAGAGGCTTCAATCGGCCCGGCAATCACCGTGATCCCGCAGGCGTCGGCGCAAAGCTGATTCAGCAGCGCGTTCTGGCAGCCGCCGCCCACAATGTGCAACTGGCTAAACGGTTTGCCGCGTAGTGCTGCCAGTTCGCTCAGTACGTCGGCATAGAGCAGGGCGAGGCTGTCGAAGATGCAGCGCGCTAATTCAGCCGGCAGATGAGGCACCGGTTGATGGCTTTCACGGCAGGCACTCTGGATTTCGCTGCTCATATTTGCCGGGTTGATAAAACGATCATCATTGGGGTTGATCAGGAAGCGGCAGGGCGCCAGCCTTTCGGTCTCTGCAATCAGCGCAGGCAGGTCGCTGATGGCCTGCTCTTTCAGCACCCGCTGAAGCAGCCAGAGCCCCATAATATTTTTCAGCACCCGGTAGCGCCCTTCGGCGCCGCCTTCGTTAGTGATATTGGCCGCCAGCGCCTTCTCGCAGGTGTAGGGGGTTTTGCTCTCAAAGCCCATCAGCGACCAGGTGCCGGAAGAGAGATACGCCGCATCCTGATCGGCCAGCGGCGCTGCAATCACGGCGCTGGCGGTATCATGGCTGGCGACGGCCACCACCGGGATAGTGTTGCCCTGCGGACTGCCCCATTGGCCAATCACGTTGCCCGGGTGAGTCGGGGTGCCAAACCACTGGGGAGATGCCCCCGTCCAGTTCAACAGGTTCTCATCCCAGGTATCAGAATTGATATTCACCAGCTGCGTGGTAGTGGCATTGGTGTACTCCCAGTTCATGTTCCCGGTCAGCCGGTAGCTAAAGTAGTCCGGGATCATCAGCGCATGGGCAACCTGTGCCGTCAGCTCTGGCTGCTGCTCCACCAGTGCACGCAATTGATACAGGGTGTTGAAAGGGAGAAACTGAATGCCGCTGCGGCCGTAGATGTCGGCTTTACCTAACTGCTCCACGGCGCGGGCCATGACGCCGTCTGTACGGGCATCACGATATGAAACAGGCAGGCCAACGCGCTCACCGTTGTGGCCCAGCAGCACGATATCCACTCCCCAGGTATCAATGCCGATACTGTCGATACGCATACCCTCATCGCACACCTTATTCAGGCCGGTACGGATTTCCGCCTCCAGGCTATCGATATCCCAGATATCAAAACCGTCCTGCTTCTGCAGGCAGTTCACAAAGCGGTGGATTTCGCGTAGCGAAAGTGTGCGCTGAGCAGGTTCATAGCGGGCCAGCATGACGCGGCCGCTGGAGGCACCTAAATCGACAGCCACACAATGGCGAACAGTCATGGTCAGATCCTTTCTTAAGTCATTAGCGGAGAGTGTAAGAAAGGGAAGAAAAACAGACCTTCTTGCCACTGACAGGCAAAATCGGCAGCTGGCAAGAAAGCGAAGGTGAACGTGAGAGAGTTCACAGTTTCCAGTTATCCCCGGGAATTCAGGAGATGTGACCCTGACCGCATTTCCCGATCTTTCCGCGCGTTTCTTAAAAAACCGACAGGCTTTGCGCACTTTGCTGTCAAAAATTTAAGGTGAGTTCGCAGGGGCTTAATTACTATTTTGAGAACATTTCTCATTCGTAGGGGCCGTTATGACCGTACTGCACAGCGTGGATTTTTTCCCTTCTGGAGGTTCGCCAGTCGCGATCGAGCCACGGCTTCCTCAGGCGGCGTTTCCAGAACACCATCATGATTTTCATGAGATTGTGATTGTGGAACATGGCACCGGCATACACGTATTCAACGGCCAGCCCTACACCATTAGCGGCGGTACCGTCTGCTTTGTGCGCGATCATGATCGGCATTTATATGAACATACCGACAATCTCTGCCTGACCAATGTTCTCTACCGTTCGCCAGAGGCGTTCCAGTTTCTGTCGGGACTGAATAAGCTGTTGCCGCAGGAGCAGGACGGCCATTATCCGTCGCACTGGCGTGTTAACCAGTCCACCTTACAGCAGGTGAGGCAGCTGGTAAGCCAGATGGAGACGATGGACGCTGGCGGGGATACCCATGCCATCGCCAGTTATGAGTTGCTGTTTATGCAGCTGCTGGTCCTGCTGCGCCGTAGCAGCCTGATGGAAAAGGCGGGCAATAACGATGAGCGTCTTAATCAGCTGATGGCGTGGCTGGAAGACCATTTTGCCGAAGATGTGTGCTGGGAAACGCTGGCAGATAACTTTTCGCTTTCGCTGCGCACCCTGCATCGCCAGCTGAAACAGCACACCGGGTCGACGCCACAGCGCTATCTCAACCGTTTACGCCTGATTAAGGCACGACATCTGTTGCGCCACACCGATGAGAGCGTGACAGATATCGCTTATCGCTGCGGTTTCGGCGACAGTAACCATTTTTCTACGCTATTTCGCCGGGAATTTAACTGGTCCCCGCGCGACATTCGCCAGGGCCGGGATACGCCGCTTCAGTAACGCGAGGAAAATCACCGTTTTTTCAGCGTAAATGGCCGATAATAAGCGGTTATTAGTCGTTGAGGTGTACCGTGGCCGCTCAGTTGATCCTTCGCAAAGCCGACTTTTTTGCCGGTACCGGCCAGGCCGTTGCCGTGGCGGATCGCTACCCGCAAAATGTCTTTGCCGAGCATACCCATGAGTTTTGCGAAATGGTTTTGGTCTGGCGAGGCAACGGGCTTCACGTGCTTAATGACCGTCCTTATCGCATCACCCGCGGCGACCTGTTTTACATTCGTGCCGAAGATAAACACTCCTACGCTTCTGTTAACGACCTGGTGTTGCAGAACGTTATCTACTGCCCTGAAAGGCTGAAGCTCAACGTCGACTGGGCGGCGGCCATTCCGCGTTTTACTGAGGCGCGCGGCGAACCGCACTGGCGACTGAGCAGTAACGGCATGACTCAGGTGCGACAGGTGATTGCCCAACTGGAGCAAGAGAGCCAGAAGAGCGATCCCCTTGCTAACTCAATGTCTGAACTCCTTTTCGCGCAGCTGGTGATGACGCTTAAGCGCTTTCGTTACGCCACCGATCACCCTTCAGCGAATGAGCAGGAAGCCCTTCTCGACAAACTCATCACCGCCCTGGCGGGCAGCCTGAACCGCAGCTTTGTGCTGGAGAAGTTCTGCGAGCAGGAGCAGTGCAGCGAGCGGGCATTACGCCAACAGTTCCGCACGCAGACCGGTATGACGGTTAATCATTACCTGCGCCAGCTGCGGATCTGCCACGCACAATACCTGTTACAGCACACGGAACTGATGGTGAGTGAGGTGGCGATGCGCTGCGGTTTTGAGGACAGTAACTACTTCTCCGTGGTGTTCAACCGTGAAGTGGGCATGACGCCGGTCCAGTGGCGCCAGCGCAGCCGCAAGGCGGCATGATCGCCCCGTCATTCAGTCATTTATAATAAATTAATAACCACACAAAGAGTGCGGCATTGATAATCATTTTCAATATCATTTAATTAACTATAATGAACCAACTGCTTACGCGGCATTAACAGCTGTGCCGCCCGACACTAATGGAGAGGATTATGAGTTATACACTGCCATCCCTGCCGTATGCCTATGACGCACTGGAACCGCATTTCGACAAGCAGACGATGGAAATCCATCACACTAAACACCACCAGACTTACGTGAACAACGCGAACGCCGCGCTGGAAAGCCTGCCAGAGTTCGCTAACCTGCCGGTTGAAGAGCTGATCACCAAACTGGACCAGCTGCCAGCCGACAAAAAAACCGTACTGCGTAACAACGCAGGTGGTCACGCTAACCACAGCCTGTTCTGGAAAGGCCTGAAAACTGGCACCACCCTGCAGGGCGACCTGAAAGCCGCTATCGAGCGTGACTTCGGTTCCGTGGACAACTTCAAAGCTGAGTTTGAAAAAGCCGCTGCGACCCGTTTCGGCTCTGGCTGGGCGTGGCTGGTGCTGAAAGGCGACAAACTGGCGGTAGTTTCTACTGCTAACCAGGACTCCCCGCTGATGGGTGAAGCAATCTCTGGTGCATCCGGTTTCCCAATCCTGGGTCTGGACGTGTGGGAACACGCTTACTATCTGAAGTTCCAGAACCGTCGCCCTGACTACATCAAAGCCTTCTGGGATGTCGTGAACTGGGACGAAGCTGCTGCGCGTTTCGCTGCTAAAAAATAAGGTTGCATTGACCTGAATGAGAAGCGAGTCTGATGACTCGCTTTTTTTGTATCTGAAGGAGTAGAGATGCACTACCCGGTCAACGTGTTTACAGGCAAGGTAACGGAGTACGAAGGCAGCCGCCCCAGCGCTATCGGCAAAGTACAGGTAGACGGCGAGCTGAGCTTAACCGAGCGCGGTCTCGTGGGTGATGAGCAGGCTGAAAAGAAAATTCACGGCGGGCCGGAGCGCGCGCTGTGCCACTATCCGCGCGAGCATTATGCTTTCTGGATGAACGAATTTCCCGGGCAGGCGGAGCGCTTCGTCGCCCCCGCGTTTGGCGAGAACCTCTCTACCGAAGGGCTGACCGAACAAAACGTCTTTATCGGCGATATCTTCCGCTGGGGTGATGCCCTGATTCAGGTGACGCAGCCGCGTTCGCCGTGCTTTAAACTTAACTACCATTTTGGCATAGAGGATATGTCCGCCCGGCTGCAAAGTGCCGGTAAAACCGGCTGGCTGTACCGGGTGGTGCTGGCGGGGAAAGTGCTGACGGATGCCCCACTGGAACTCGTTTCCCGCGTGAGTGATGTGTCGGTGTACGATGCCTGCGCGATCGCCTGGCATATGCCGTTTGACGATGAGCAGTACCATCGTCTGCTGTCGGCGGCAGGATTGTCCACCAGTTGGACCAGAACGATGCAGAAGCGCCGTATTAGCGGGAAGATCGAGGATAATTCGCGGAGATTGTGGGGGAGGTAACGGCCCCTCACCCCGGCCCTCTCCCCAAAGGGGCGAGGGTGAAAAAACGCACCGGGCAGTCCCCTCTCCCCTATGGGGAGAGGGTTAGGGTGAGGGGGAGCTACGAACGTTTATACAGCGGCAGCCACAGCGTCAACCGCAGACCGCCCAGAGGGCTGTCGTCGGCTTTCACCCAGCCATTGTGCTGCTGCATCGCGGTCTCGACAATCGCCAGACCTAACCCCGTGCCGCCAGACTCGCGATCGCGCGCCTCATCGGTACGGTAGAACGGACGGAAAATCTGTTCGCGATCTTCCGGACTTACGCCCGGGCCGTCATCATCCACGTTAATGGTGATGCCGTCTTTATCGACCGAGAAGGCCACCTCAATCTTCGTATGCGAGTAACGCAGGGCGTTACGCACGATATTCTCCAGCGCGCTTTCCAGCGTGTTAGGGTTACCGTACAGCGGCCAGGGTCCGGGCGGGAAGTTAACGGTAAACGACTTGCCCATCTGCTCAGCTTCAAAGGCGGCGTTGTCCAGCACCTCATGCCACAGGTGATTGGCCTTCACCTTTTCGCTCACCAGCGCATTTTTCTGCTGATTGCGAGACATCACCAGCAGGTCGTTGATCATGCTATCCAGACGGTGCGCTTCCGTTTCGATACGCTCCAGCTCTTTGCTCTCTCCGCTACGGCGGCGAAGCAGGGCGGTTCCGAGCTGCAGGCGCGTCAGCGGCGTGCGTAGCTCATGGGAGATGTCAGATAACAGACGTTGCTGGGTGGTCATCATCCGCTCAAGCGCCGTCACCATCTGGTTAAAACTGGCCCCTGCCGCCAGGAATTCTTGCGGTCCCGCTTCCAGTTCAGGGTGCTGTCGCAGGTTACCCTGCGCCACTTCATCGGCCGCATTTTTCAACTTACGAGCAGGTTTTGCCAGACTCCATGCCAGCCACAACAGCAGCGGCGAGCTGACCAGCATCGTGACAATCAGCAGCAGCAGCGGCCGGTCGAATAGCAGGTTAATAAAATCGGACTGGGAATTGCTTGCAGGACGAATCAGGTAAAGCTGGTAGTTATCTTCCCCGTCACGCACGGAGAAGGGCCCCACCATCTCGACCCGACCATATTTTTTCTTTTGCGGATGGTCGGCGTTATCTGCCTGGCCAATAAAGTTGCGAATGATCTGCATTTCACTGCGTTCCGCACCGATCACGCGCCCTTCGCTGGTCACCAGCAGAAGACGTTGGCCGGGCGGCGCCCATTTATCAATGGCGCGAAAAAGCCTGCGCCACCACATCAAATCATTGGGCGGATCAATAGCGAGCTCCGCTTCTACGTGCTGCTCAATCATGATGCCCTGACGTTGCTCGCTATCGAGAAGCTCCGTCATCTGGCGGGAATCGAGCTTAGGCAGCATCAAGACCAGCATCAAAACCAGTGCCAGCGTCAGCCAGAAAATGGCGAAGATGCGGGCGGTTAAGCTGCCTATCATGAAGCGGAGACCATCAGATAACCACGGCCACGCAGGGTTTTAAACCACGGATGCCCATCCTTACGCTCTGGCAACTTACGGCGCAGGTTAGAGATGTGCATATCAATGGCCCGATCGAACGGCGTGAGACGTTTACCCAGCACTTCCTGGCTAAGGTGTTCACGCGATACCACCTGGCCCAGATGTTGCGCCAGGAGATAAAGCAGGGTGAATTCGGTACCGGTCAACTCCAGCGCCTGGCCGTCAAAGCTCGCTTCCTGGCGACCTGGATTCAGGCTCAGGGAGTCCACTTCAAGGGTTGGCGATCCGGTATCGGTATTCTGCTGCTGCTCACTCCAGTGTGAACGGCGCAGAATCGCGCGAATACGGGCCACCAGTTCACGGTCATTGAACGGTTTCGGTAGATAGTCGTCTGCGCCCAGCTCAAGGCCGAGGACGCGGTCAAGTTCGCTGCCGCGCGCGGTCAGCATAATAACGGGTGTCTGGTGTGTCTGGCGAAGCTCTTTAAGGGTGTCGATACCGTTTTTCTTCGGCATCATGACGTCGAGCAAAAGCAAGTCAATGCTATCGTCAAGGAGACCCAGCGCCTGTTCCCCGTCATGGGCAACTTGTACATCAAAGCCTTCCATGTCGAGCAACTCCTTCAACAGGGATGTCAGCTCTCGGTCATCATCAACTAACAGGATTTTATTCATTGTTTAAATACCTCCGAGGCAGAAATTACGTCATCAAGGCTATCTAATCCATGACTTTACGTTGTTTTACACCCCCTGACGCATGTTTGCAGCCTGAATCGTAGACTGTCTCTCGTTGAATCGCGACACGAAAGATTTTGGGAGCAAGTGATGCGCAAAGTTACCGCTGCCGTCATGGCCTCAACACTGGCGTTTAGTGCTTTAAGCCAGGCGGCTGGAGTCATCACCGGCGATAACAAGTCCTCCAGTGAGGGCATTACGCAACCCAGCAGCCAAAGCCATATGTTTGACGGCATAAGTTTAACCGAACATCAGCGTCAACAGATGCGAGATCTGATGCAGAGGGCAAGACATGACCAGCCCCCTGTTAATGTTAGCGAAATGGAGACAATGCACCGCCTTGTCACCGCAGAAAATTTTGATGAAAGCGCTGTGCGCGTTCAGGCAGAAAAGATGGCGCAAGAGCAGGTTGCTCGCCAGGTCGAGATGGCCCGGGTCCGCAACCAAATGTTCCATCTGCTAACGCCCGAGCAGCAAGCGGTTCTGAACGAGAAACATCAGCAACGGATGGATCAGTTGCGTGAGGTTGCACGGATGCAGAAGAGTTCCGACTCAACGTTTTTCAGTAGCAATACCCGTAGCAACCAGTAAACCCTGTTTTCCTTGCCATAGACACCATCCCTGTCTTCCCCCACATGATGTGGGGGTTTTTTTTGCCTGAAATTCGCGCGCGTTAACTTTTTATTCATCTTATTGGCTCCCCTGCATCCGTTATACTAGCGGCATGTCATGACAGGAGTGTTTATGAATCAATCCTATGGACGGCTTGTAAGCCGGGCGGCAATCGCAGCGACGATTATGGCGTCGGGATTACTGCTGATAAAAATTTTCGCGTGGTGGTACACCGGCTCGGTCAGTATTCTGGCGGCACTGGTAGACTCGCTGGTGGATATTGCCGCCTCGCTCACCAACCTTCTGGTGGTGCGCTACTCGCTGCAACCCGCAGACGAGGAACATACCTTTGGCCACGGTAAGGCAGAATCCCTTGCCGCGCTGGCGCAAAGTATGTTTATTTCGGGTTCGGCGCTGTTTCTCTTTTTGACCGGCATCCAGCATCTTTTCAACCCAACGCCGATGAAAGATCCGGGCGTAGGCGTTGGGGTGACGGTTATCGCGCTTATTAGCACATTAGTTCTTGTTACGTTCCAGCGCTGGGTAGTGCGAAAAACGCAAAGCCAGGCGGTACGGGCAGATATGCTTCATTATCAGTCTGATGTTATGATGAATGGCGCTATTCTTATTGCAATCGGTCTCGCCTGGTACGGGTGGCACCGGGCCGATGCAATATTCGCGTTAGGTATCGGGGTGTATATTTTATATTGTGCGTTACGCATGGGCTACGAAGCGGTACAAGCGCTTCTGGACCGGGCACTTCCCGACGCAGAACGGCAAGAAATCTTTGAAATCGTGATCTCCTGGCCTGGCGTCAGCGGGGCGCACGATCTTCGCACGCGGCAGTCAGGGCCGACCCGCTTTATACAGATTCATTTGGAAATGGAAGATAACCTGCCGCTTGTTCAGGCCCATCTGGTGGCTGAGCAGGTCGAGCAGGCGATTTTGCAGCGTTTCCCGGGCTCAGATGTCATTATTCATCAGGATCCCTGCTCAGTCGTACCCAGGTCAGGCAATGACCATTTGAGCTTTCGTAATTCGTTGTAAAAAAAGTGAGCCAGGCCAGCATTTTGTGGATAAATTACCGCCATTGGGTCTGACCTGAATCAATTCAGCCGGAAGTGATTGATATACTATTTGCAGTATAAATTGGTCGCCAGACGTCTTCCGGCAACAGATTTCATTTTTGCATTCCTAAGTTCAGAGGTAGTCATGATTAAGAAAATCGGTGTGTTGACAAGCGGCGGTGATGCGCCGGGCATGAACGCGGCAATTCGTGGTGTAGTCCGTGCAGCGTTGACGGAAGGTCTGGAAGTTTTTGGTATCTATGATGGTTATCTGGGCCTGTATGAAGATCGCATGGTACAACTCGACCGCTACAGCGTGTCCGATATGATTAACCGTGGCGGCACCTTCCTGGGGTCTGCACGTTTCCCTGAGTTCCGCGATGATCGCATCCGTGAAGTGGCGATCGAAAACATGAAGAAGCGCGGCCTGGACGCACTGGTTGTTATTGGGGGCGATGGCTCCTACATGGGGGCAAAACGTCTCACTGAAATGGGCTTCCCGTGCATCGGTCTGCCAGGCACCATCGATAACGACATCAAAGGTACCGACTACACCATCGGTTTCTTCACCGCACTGGGTACCGTCGTTGAAGCGATTGACCGCCTGCGTGACACCTCCTCTTCCCACCAGCGTATCTCCATCGTTGAAGTGATGGGCCGCTACTGTGGCGACCTGACGCTGGCTGCGGCCATCGCGGGGGGGTGTGAGTTCGTCGTAGTGCCGGAAGTGGAATTCAGCCGTGAAGACCTGGTAGCAGAAATCAAAGCCGGTATCGCGAAAGGTAAGAAACACGCCATCGTAGCCATCACTGAGCACATCTGTGATGTAGATGAACTGGCGAAGTACATCGAAACCGAAACCAAGCGCGAAACCCGTGCGACCGTACTGGGCCACATCCAGCGCGGCGGCTCCCCAGGGCCATACGACCGTATCCTGGCATCCCGCATGGGCGCATATGCGATCGATCTGCTGCTGCAGGGCCACGGTGGCCGCTGCGTCGGTATTCAGAACGAAAAACTGGTTCACCATGACATCATCGACGCGATTGAAAATATGAAGCGTCCGTTCAAAGGTGACTGGTTAGACTGCGCGAAAAAACTGTATTAATCCTCTGGCCCTCTCCGTCCGGAGAGGGCTTTTATTCCCCATCGCTATAACCAATCTTTTTTTATTCTTTAATCAATGGTCCGCTTTCTGGCACGCTTCACTCATCAAATATCACATTAGAGAGTTGGGCGATGAATAAGTGGAGCGTAGGGTTAACATTATTGCTGGCTTCGACCAGCGTTCTGGCTAAGGACATCCAGTTACTGAACGTGTCGTACGACCCGACGCGTGAACTGTACGAACAGTACAACAAGGCCTTCGCGGCACACTGGAAACAGGAAACTGGCGATAATGTCGTGATCCGTCAGTCTCACGGTGGCTCAGGTAAGCAAGCTACGTCCGTCATCAACGGTATTGAAGCCGACGTGGTCACCCTGGCGCTGGCCTATGACGTGGACGCCATTGCAGAGCGTGGTCGTATTGATAAGAACTGGATCAAACGTCTGCCGGATAACTCCGCCCCTTATACCTCTACCATCGTGTTCCTGGTACGCAAAGGTAACCCGAAACAGATTCATGACTGGAACGATCTGGTTAAACCGGGCGTTTCTGTTATCACGCCAAATCCGAAAAGCTCCGGTGGCGCACGCTGGAACTACCTGGCTGCGTGGGGTTATGCCCTTCACCACAACAACAATGACCAGGCAAAAGCGCAGGATTTCGTGAAGGCGCTGTTTAAAAACGTGGAAGTGCTGGACTCCGGCGCACGTGGCGCAACCAACACCTTTGTTGAACGGGGTATTGGCGATGTGCTGATTGCCTGGGAAAACGAAGCCCTGCTGGCGACCAACGAACTGGGTAAAGACCAGTTTGAAATTGTGACCCCGAGCGAGTCAATTCTGGCCGAGCCGACCGTCTCTGTGGTCGACAAAGTGGTCGAGAAGAAGGGGACCAAAGCCGTAGCGGAAGCCTATCTGAAATATCTCTATACCCCGGAAGGGCAGGAGATTGCGGCGAAGAACTACTATCGCCCGCGTGATGAGGCGGTGGCGAAGAAATATGAAAGCACCTTCCCGAAACTGAAGCTCTTCACCATTGACGATGTGTTCGGCGGCTGGGCGAAGGCGCAGAAGGACCACTTCTCCAACGGTGGTACCTTCGACCAGATCAGCAAACGCTAAGATCTGGCGGAAAAGGCGATGACCCGGCGTGAGAAATCCGCCGGGTTTTTTATTGGTCACTTTTTTGCGTTACTCTCTTCTTCTGGTCAAAACAGGGAACGCGAAATGAAAAGAGCAGGGCTTATATTACTGGTGCTGGTGGTCATTGTCGGCGCTGCAGGCGTTGGGTTCTGGATGAAGGCGGGCAACCCGGATGCCCTTCGCCACATCGTGCTTGAGCAGTGCGTACCCAATCAGCAGCAGCATCGCCAGCCCGCGCCCTGCGAGCAGGTGAAAACGGATGCAGGCTACGTGGTATTCAAAGATCGTAACGGTCCCTTACAGTATCTGCTGATGCCCACTTATCGCATCAAGGGTACCGAAAGCCCGCTACTGCTGGAGCCCCATACGCCTAATTTCTTCTGGCTGGCATGGCAGGCGCGCAATTTTATGAGCCGTAAACGCGGCGCGGAGGTGCCCGCCAGCGCCGTCTCGCTCACCATTAATTCGCCAACCGGGCGTACGCAAAACCACTTCCATATTCATATCTCTTGCCTGCGCCCGGACGTGCGCATCAAGCTTGATACGCATCAGGCGCAAATCAGTACTCAGTGGCTTCCCTTTCCCGGCGGGCTGGCGGGGCACGACTATTTGGCACGTCGGGTGACGGAAAACGAACTGGTCAAACGCAGCCCCTTTTTGATGCTGGCGGAAGAGGTGCCGGAAGCGCGCAACCACATGGGGCGCTTTGCACTGGCGATGGCACAGCAGGCTGACGGCTCCTTTGTCCTGCTGGCGACCGAGCGCAACCTGCTACTGCTTAACCGCGCATCCGCGGAAGAATTACAGGATCATCAATGCGATATTCTGCAGTGACCCCACTATAAATAGCGTTGTCTCTGGCTGCCTGTCGCCGTAGACTTGCTGAAAAAAACGACAGGAGACAGGTATGTCGCTCTGGTTTACTCACCCTCTGTTCCTGCCCTCGATCATTGTTGGCATCACCATCGTGCTCTGGGCCACCTCCCTTCTACCAGAATTTATTACCGCGCTGCTCTTCTTTACCGCAGCGATGACCGCCAAAATCGCGCCGCCTGAGGTTATTTTTGGCGGTTTCGCTTCGTCGGCCTTCTGGCTGGTTTTCAGTGGATTTGTGCTTGGTGTCGCTATCCGCAAAACCGGTCTGGCAGACAGGGCGGCGAGAGCACTCTCGACTAAATTGACCGACTCCTGGATGCTGATGGTAGCGAGCGTGGTGCTATTAAGTTATGCGCTGGCGTTCGTGATGCCCTCCAACATGGGCCGTATTGCGCTGCTGATGCCTATTGTGGCGGCGATGGCGAAGCGCGCGGGGATTGCAGACGGTTCACGAGCATGGTTTGGCCTGGCGCTGGCGGTGGGCTTTGGTACCTTCCAGCTTTCGGCGACCATCCTGCCTGCTAACGTGCCGAACCTGGTAATGAGCGGCGCGGCGGAGGGATCGTATGGCATCCACCTCAACTATGTGCCGTATCTGCTACTGCATACTCCGGTGCTTGGCATTCTGAAAGGAGTGATTCTGATCGGCCTCATTTGCTGGCTGTTCCCCGGTGCGCCAAAGCCGCCCCAGGATCTGGCGCCGTCAGAGCCCATGGGACGAGATGAGAAGCGCCTGGCATGGCTACTGGCAGCTGTACTGGTGATGTGGGTAAGCGAGAGCTGGCACGGCATTGGGCCCGCCTGGACCGGGCTGGCGGCGGCCGTGATCGTGATGCTTCCGCGTGTTGGTTTTATCACCGGTGAAGAGTTTTCTGCCGGAGTGAATATGCGCACCTGCATCTATGTGGCGGGTATCCTGGGTCTGGCGATCACCGTCACTCAAACCGGTATCGGCAACGCGGTCGGCGAGGCGCTATTGCAGGTGATGCCGCTGGACAAAGAGAGCCCCTTCACCAGCTTCCTGGCGCTGACGGGCATTACTACCGCGTTGAACTTTATCATGACCGCTAACGGCGTTCCTGCGCTCTATACCACCCTGGCGCAGAGTTTCTCAGATGCCACCGGCTTTCCGCTGCTGTCGGTGATTATGATCCAGGTGCTGGGCTACTCCACGCCGCTGCTGCCGTATCAGGCGTCGCCGATTGTGGTTGCGATGGGGCTGGGAAAAGTGCCGGCAAAGGCGGGGATGTTGCTCTGTATTGCGCTGGCGTTGGCAACCTGGCTGATTCTGCTGCCGCTGGATTATCTGTGGTTTAGCCTGCTGGGGAAAATCTAGGTTTCCTCTCCCCGTTTGGGGAGAGGAAAAAGGCTTTTAGGCCTGTTTTGCTGCTTCAGCCGCTTTCACGATCACTGCGAAGGCGTCTGCTTTCAGAGAGGCTCCGCCAACCAGCGCACCGTCGATATCCGGCTGGGTGAACAGCTCTGCCGCATTCGCTGCGTTCACGGAACCGCCGTACTGAATGATTACCTGGTCAGCGATTTTCGCATCGGCTTTGGCAATGTGGTCGCGAATGAATTTGTGAACTGCCTGAGCCTGTGCAGGCGTTGCGGATTTGCCAGTACCGATCGCCCAGACTGGCTCGTAAGCGATAACCGCGCCTTCAAAGGCCGCTGCGCCCTGGGTTTTCAGCACCGCGTCGATCTGACGTGCGCAAACTTCTTCAGTTTTGCCCGCTTCGTTTTCTGCTTCGGTTTCGCCGATGCACAGAACCGGAATCAGACCCTGCTCTTTCAGCACAGCGAATTTCTTAGCGATAAACTCATCAGACTCTTTGTGATAGGTACGACGCTCAGAGTGGCCAATGATGATGTATTTCGCGCCGATATCTTTCAGCATTTCAGCGGACGTTTCACCGGTGAATGCGCCAGACAGGTTAACGTCAACGTTCTGCGCGCCCAGCACGATATGGCTGCCGTCAGCAGCGCGTTTAGCCAGGTCCAGATACATATCCGGCGGAGCGATTGCAACAGCACAGCCGGTCACGCCAGCCAGCTCTGTACGCAGGTTAGCAACCAGTTCGTTTACCATGTGGCGGCTGCCGTTCAGTTTCCAGTTACCCATCACTAAAGGATGTCGCATTTCAATTCTCCACGCTTAGTCAGCGAATTAAGGAATATGGCCACCCTTCCGGGCAGCATGGTCTGTGAATCAGTATAGAGATTTTCACCCGAAAGGCTTTGCTTTTCGTCATTAATTAGCCCCGCCAAGAGACTCAGATAACGCCAGCTTAATCGGTTCAACGGCGAAGGTCAGGCCTTTTTCACCGTTATCTGCCACAACATAGCGAACCGCGCCCTCTGTCTCGGCGTAATAGCGTTTACTCTTGCCGGCGGTGAGTAGCTTTTGCAATTTTTGCTGACTCTGAATTTTGGTCAGCGCCGGGGTAAAGGCCCGCAGTATGGCACTCATGTATTCCAGCGCTTTCGCTTTTGCCGCCTTCTGCTCTGGCCCCTGAATGGGAAGCCAGGTCACCTGCATACTTTTGATTTTCAGCGTACCGCGTTCCAGCGCCGTGGAAGCGTACAGGTTCTCGTTTATCTTGCTGGCAGCACGGGTGAGATTGGGCGTATCGCGCGCACCATCGATGGCGCGAAATTCATTGAGCGGCAGCTTAGGATTGTTGCTATTAAAGGTTTCGCGGAACTGGCTAATGGACTGATCAAAAGAGGGCGCCCCAGGCATGACATAGGGTGCAGTCGCGGGCGCAGGGGTTTGGGCAGCGCGTACGGAGAAGCCCGCGCTAAGCAGCGTTAAAGAGAGCCAAACAAGGTGAAACCACATCTTCATCGATAAAACCCCAAATTATTACTGCACACGATTAAAACGGTATCCGCCTGGCTTGTCAAAAAGATGCGGCTCCAGGTTAAACTACGCGTCGCGATAATAATCAGGAATCTTACATGACCCTACAGCAGTGGTTGTTCTCCTTCAAAGGGCGGATAGGCCGCCGTGATTTCTGGATCTGGATTGGCGCGTGGATTGCCGCCATGCTGATCTTATTTGCCGCAGCGTATAACGCCTGGCTGACGACCCAGACTGCGGCCTTTGCGCTGGTGTGCCTGCTCTGGCCTACGGCATCGGTGGTGGTAAAACGTCTGCACGATCGCGGTCGCTCTGGGCTATGGGCGTTGCTGGTGATACTGGCGTGGATGCTGTTGGCGGGAAACTGGTCGATGCTGCCGTCAATGTTACCCTGGGTGGTGGGGCGCCTGTTACCGACCATTCTCTTTGTAATGATCATTATCGACCTGGGCGCCTTTGTGGGCACCCAGAGCGAGAATAAGTATGGTAAAGAGACGCAGGACGTGAAGTTTCGCTGATTACCAGTAGTGTTCTGCGGTCATATGGCCCGGTCGGCGGCGAAGGTGTTTCGCCATCTGCCGGGTCTCTTTCAGTAATTGCTGGGTGTCGCGCACCATCTGCGGGTTGCCGCACAGCATCACATGGCTGGTTTCCGCCGTCATCGGCAGGCCAACGGCGTTCTCCAGTTCACCACTCTTGATTAACGCCGGTACGCGTCCGGTAAGCGAGCCTGCAACCGTTTCGCGGCTGACGACGGTCTGAATGGTTAACTTCCCTTCGTAGCGCTTTTGCAGCTCCTGCATCAGGGGTAAATAGCTCAAATCTGCGGCATAGCGAGCGGCATGCACCAGCACGATATTTTTGAAGCGCTCCAGATCCTGGCCGTACTGCAAAATAGAGAGATAAGGGCCGATGGCCGTGCCGGTTGCCAGCATCCATAGCGTGTCGCAGTCCGGGATCTCTTCGAGGACAAAGAAACCCGCCGCTTCACTCACAATCAGCACTTCATCGCCCGGTTTCAGCGCCGCGAGGCGAGGGCTTAGCTTGCCATCGGGCACGGTGACGAGATAGAACTCAAGGTCGGGATTGTCAGGCGCGTTAACGTAAGAATAGGCGCGCTGCACGCGTTCGCCGTCGATCTCCAGCCCCAGCTTGGCGAATTGCCCGGCCTTAAAGGGGTGAACAGGGGCATGAACGGTAAGACTAAATAGTGCATCGGTCCAGAACGTGTTCCTGGTGACTTTCGCTGTTACCCACTCCGCCATGGTCTTCTCCTGTGCAAATATCTGTCTTTATCTTCCTTCCTCATCGCGGAGATTTCCAGCCTGTTGCGGCTGGAAAGCTCGTTTGATCAAACGGTTTACAGAATGTGCGTCTGGACGTTTGGATCTTTGCGGTCGAGGTAATGAATAGATTGGATCCGGCGGATGGTGCGTGATTTACCGCGGATCAGCAGAGTTTCGGTTGTGGCCATATTGCCTTTGCGCGTTATGCCATCCAGCAGATCGCCTTTGGTAATGCCGGTTGCCGAGAAGATAACGTTGTCGTTGCGTGCCATGTCATCCAGCCGCAGTACGGCGTTGGCCTGGATGCCCATTGCGGCACAGCGGGCCAGCTCCTCTTCGCCGATACGGCGGTTCTCTTCAGTATCGCCCTTCACATCATGACGTGCCAGCAGGCGGCCCTGCATATCGCCATCCAGCGCGCGAATGACGGCTGCAGAGATGACCCCCTCCGGTGCGCCACCAATACCGTACATGACATCCACTTCGCTATCAGGCATGCAGGTAAGGATCGACGCGGCCACATCGCCATCCGGAATGGCAAAAACGCGCACGCCCAGCTGCTGTAGCTGCTTAATGGTGGCGTCGTGACGCGGTTTCGCGAGGATGGTGACGGTCAGTTCACTGAGAGATTTACCCAGCGCGGCGGCGACGTTACGCAGGTTATCTTCCAGCGGCAGATTGAGGTCAATGGCGCCTTTTGCTCCAGGACCCACAATCAGCTTTTCCATGTACATATCGGGCGCATTGAGAAACGAGCCCTTATCCCCCACGGCCAGCACAGCCAGCGCATTGGCCTGCCCCATGGCGGTCATGCGGGTGCCTTCAATCGGGTCGACGGCGATATCAACCGCGTCGCCATTGCCGGTACCGACCTTTTCGCCGATGTAGAGCATGGGCGCTTCGTCGATTTCGCCTTCGCCAATCACGATGGTGCCGTCGATGTTGACCTGGTTAAGTACAATGCGCATCGCGTGGACGGCAGCGCCGTCGGCGGTATTTTTGTCGCCACGGCCCAGCCATTTATAGCCTGCGAGCGCGGCAGCTTCGGTGACGCGGGAAAACTCGATAGCAAGTTCACGTTTCATGAGGGACTCGTACAATCAAAAGGAATTGCACGAAGTTTATCACAGAGTGGGAAGGGGGGCGGAGACCGGTGCGGTCTGCGCCCCTCACCCTGACCCTCTCCCGATGGGAGAGGGAATAGAGGATTACTCGTCGTGCTCTTCCCACGCCAGAGCGCGTTTCACCGCTTTTTTCCAGCCGCTGTAACGGTAGTTACGCTCGGTAGTTTCAATACCCGGGCGGAATTCACGTTCGATTACCGCTTTTTCTTGCAGCTCATCGAGGTTCTGCCAGAAGCCGACGGCCAGGCCTGCCAGATACGCCGCACCCAGCGCGGTCACTTCACGCACTTCCGGGCGCTCTACGCGGGTGCCGAGGATATCGGACTGGAACTGCATCAGGAAGTTGTTGGCAACCGCGCCGCCATCGACACGCAGCGCGTGCAGACGAATGCCGGAGTCAGCCTGCATCGCTTCCAGTACGTCGCGCGTCTGGTATGCAATGGACTCCAGCGTGGCACGAATAATGTGGTTCGAGTTCACGCCACGCGTCAGGCCGAAAATCGCACCGCGGGCATACGGATCCCAGTAAGGGGCGCCCAGCCCGGTAAATGCCGGCACCACGTACACGCCGTTGGTGTCTTTCACCTTGGTGGCGAAATATTCTGAGTCGAAGGCATCGCTGATGAGCTTCATTTCGTCACGCAGCCACTGAATGGATGCCCCTGCCATGAACACGGCCCCTTCCAGGGCGTAGTTCACTTCGCCGCGTGGACCGCAGGCGATGGTGGTCAGCAGGCCGTGCTCAGACTTCACCGCCTTCTCGCCGGTGTTCATCAGCATAAAGCAGCCGGTGCCGTAGGTGTTCTTCGCCATCCCTTCTTTGACGCACAGCTGGCCAAACAGCGCCGCCTGTTGGTCACCAGCAATGCCGGCGATAGGAATACGGGTGCCACCTTTACCGCCAATATTGGTCTGGCCGTACACTTCTGATGATTTACGCACCTGCGGCAGCATGGCGCGCGGGATATCCAGCGCATCCAGGAGCTTATCGTCCCAGTCCAGATCGTGAATGTTAAACAGCATGGTACGCGAGGCGTTGGTGTAGTCGGTAACGTGAACGCGCCCCTGGGTCATCTTCCAGATAAGCCAGGTATCGACGGTGCCGAACAGCAATTCACCGCGTTTTGCCCGCTCGCGTGAGCCTTCTACGTGATCCAGAATCCACTTCACCTTGGTGCCAGAGAAGTAAGGGTCAACCACCAAGCCGGTAGCGCTGCGGATGTACTCTTCCATGCCGTCGCGCTTCAGTTTTTCGCAGATCTCGGAGGTACGGCGGCACTGCCAGACGATGGCGTTATAAATCGGCTTACCGGTCTCGCGCTCCCAGACAATGGCAGTTTCGCGCTGGTTAGTAATGCCGATCGCGGCAATTTCATCGGAACTGATATCGGCTTTCGCCAGCACTTCTACCAGGGTAGAGCTTTGTGATGCCCAGATCTCCATCGGGTCGTGTTCCACCCAGCCTGGACGCGGGTAAATTTGTTCAAATTCGCGCTGTGAAACACTGACGATGTTCGCGTCATGATCCATTACGACAGCGCGGGAGCTGGTAGTGCCCTGGTCGAGCGCAACGATATATTTTTTGTCGGTCATGTTTAGAGTCCCGTAGTCAGATTACAGCGAAGCTTTTGATTCAGTAGCAGAGGCGGTGTCTTTCTCCTCAACTACGCAGGTGTCGCACGGCAGGTGGCGGCCAATCAGCTTACGATAGCCGAACGCCCCAAGAGAAGCCCCGACGATAGGGCCGAACAGCGGCACCAGGAAGTAAGGAATGTCTTTAGCACCGGTAAAGGCCACACTGCCCCAGCCCGCGAAGAAGGCGAAGGTTTTGGGTCCCAGATCGCGCGCCGGGTTCATGGCGAAGCCGGTCAGTGGCCCCATTGAGGCACCAATTACCGCAATTAACAAACCAATCAGCAGCGGTGCCAGCGGCCCGCGTGGAATGCCGTTGCCGTCATCACCCAGCGCCATAATGACGCCCATCAGAATAGCGGTAATCACCATTTCAACCGCGAAGGCCTGCACGAAATTAATGTGTGGGTTCGGATAAGTGGAGAAAATTCCCGCCAGATCGAGACTTTCGGCACTGCCGCGCACCATGTGGTGCGTCTGCTCGAAGTCGATGAAAAGATTGTAATAAAGCCCGTAAACTAATGCCGCTGCGCAAAACGCGCCGGCAAATTGCGAAAGAATAAACGGAGCCACTTTGCGTCCATCAAAGCACGCAAACAGCCACAGCGCGATGGTCACCGCCGGATTAAGATGTGCACCAGATACCCCTGCAGTCAGGTAAATGGCCATCGCCACACCCAGACCCCAGATAATACTGATTTCCCACTGCCCGAAACTGGCACCTGCCACTTTCAGTGCAGCGACGCATCCCACTCCGAAGAAAATCAACAACCCGGTACCAAGGAACTCGGCAATGCACTGGCCTTTTAAGGTTGATGTTTCACTCATAATCGGATCCTGAAGAATAATTAATGGTTATTGTTAGCGCGGTCAGCTTAGCGCTGACCACCATGTCCTGTAGACACAGTGTTAATTTATCGTTAACGAGCAAAAACGAGAAATATCGAACTTAAAATGTGTGTGCTGCGTCAATAAAATGAGCGTTTTCGCGCCATGAAGCGCATTTAAGGATAAGTCTGGTGTATGAGACGGACCATTTTGTTAACTAAAGTATTAACAATTAAGGGGTAAGTGACGCGAATGCACCAGGACGAGGCCGAAAAGTGTGTCAAACCGCGATCTACGCGGCTTGCCGCTGGACAGGGGCGACGGCGCTCCATACAATCGGAACATATGTCTTGCGCGTTTACATTGAAGCGTCGCCTTGCAATTCAGGAGAGGTAGGATCATGTCTTTAGAAGTGTTTGAGAAACTGGAATCGAAAGTACAGCAGGCGATTGACACCATCACGCTGCTGCAGATGGAAATTGAAGAGCTGAAAGAAAAAAACAACGCGCTGGCGCAGGATGTTCAGGCTGCACAGCACGGTCGTGAAGAGCTGGAGCGTGAAAACAACCAGCTGCGCGAACAGCAGAGTGGCTGGCAGGATCGTCTGCAGGCACTGCTGGGACGTATGGAAGAAGTGTAATTCCGAATTCGTACAAAAGGCACGCTAAATGCGTGCCTTTTGTATTTTATCGAAATAGATTCGCTTGATACGACAACTCACACGGAACGCGAGATGACGAAACGAAGCGATATTATTGATAACACTGACAGATATATCACCCGGGAATCTCAGTACGGTCTCATTTATACGGAAAATTTAGGGTGGATCGATTTGGGGCACGCCAATCCCGCTGGAGCCGAACGTTTATGGCAACAAATGACGATGCGGCGCGGTGGAGATAATGAATGGTTTGAAGTGACCTACCATCAGAGTATGTCGAAAAAATGGTGGGGGGCTCAGTCTACTACAGGTATATACCGAGGCTTCTTAGTGAGAAGAGGGCTGAGTGACAGGGTATTAAAGGGGGTCGCGTTATCCATCTTTAGGAGTACTTCACATCAGTTTGAGTCATTACAGGCCTTTTGGCCTTATGTCGTCATAACCGACAGCGGATACAGTGCAGAGGATTTAGTTTCCAATCTGTTCGGCTTTTGCCAGGCAGTGGACTACACGGATTACACTTCTTTTCTTCATATCTGTCCCAAAGAGCAGGCATGGCGTATCTGGGATTATTATGGTCCAGTTGGACAGTTTAAGAATAAAAGCGTGCTCCCTTTACTTTTCCCTGACCCTGCCGATACAAGCTGTACACACCAACCCTACTCTGGGAGCCTGCCGGCTTTTATGTCATTGATCGAGCCAGTGGCCGATCCCCATATCATTCGTGAATTGCGCATATGAAGAAATATTTCCTTATTTTAACGTTCTCTGCGCTGGCGATGCTTTATTGTCTTTTAATGACGCGTTCCTTCATGGATGAGGAATACACGCAACGAGATTTTCTTCAATATTATTTATTAACACCTGAACCGCTCAGGCAGGCACCCAGGCTTGCATCGCACTGGTATTTCACCCGTCACGCCGATGAGGGAAGTGGCTTGCAGATCAGTACGCTTACGTTTACGGATATTGAAGGGGATAAAATCCAGTCGATAGCTGAAAAGCTCAACGCTTATATTGATAGCTATCCCGACCGTCGTGTTCAGATGGGGATTGCTGTCGAGGAGCGGAAGGGAACGTATGAAATTCGTATCACCCATTATGAATCGGGTGAGGAAAAATAAAAGAAAAAGGCCATCCGGTTTGCCGATGGCCTTTTTCGTTACTCAATATCCAGGGCATCCTCAGAAAGGATAATCCCGGTATTGTCGGCATACAGATGATCGCCAGAGAAGAAGGTGACGCCGCCGAAATTGACGCGTACATCGCTTTCGCCGATGCCATCACCCGCTGCCCCCACCGGAATGGCGGCGATAGCCTGGATGCCGATATCTAGGTCTTCCAGATCGTCCACCTGGCGCACGGAGCCGTAGACCACAATCCCTTCCCATTCGTTCTGCGTAGCAAGACGCGCCAGGTCGGCATCGATTAACGCACGACGCACGGAGCCACCGCCATCGACCAGCAGAATGCGGCCACGGCCGTTCTGTTCGAGCAGATCATACAGCAACCCGTTGTCCTCGAAACATTTCACCGTAATGATTTGACCGCCGAATGACGACCGTCCACCAAAATTGGAGAACAGGGGTTCCACGACGTTGACATCTTCCTGATAGATGTCGCAAAGCTCGGAGGTATCGTATTTCATAGGCTTAACGCTCTGTTGCTGCGAGTGATTTCAGTATATCGCGCGAAAGGCATTGTTGGCAAAATCATCAATTGTTAATTGATATTTGTCAGTTAACTCAGCGTCTGACTGAGCACAATACCGATAACGAACAACAGGTTAGTCAGCAACGCCCCTTTTACGGTACGTTCGAGCATCGGGGGCATGGCCTCTGCACGTTGTTCGCGCATGACATAACGCGCCTGTTTAATCAGCAGCGGCGCCGCCAGAATAAACAGCCAGCCCCACACGCTCTGCAGCGAAATCAGGTTGAATAACGCCAGGCAACCCAGCGCGCCGATCAGCAGGCAGGCGTGGTAGCGACGGGCATTCACCGGGCCTAAACGCACCGCCAGGGTGTTTTTGCCGTTCACGCGGTCGCTGTCGATATCACGCAGGTTATTAATATTCAGCACTGCCGTCGCCAGCAGGCCGCAGGCGGTCGCCGGCAGGAACAGCGCAGGAATCAGCGTATGAGCCTGCAGATACCAGCTGCCCATTACGCTCAGCCAGCCGAAAAAGACCAGCACTGAAATATCGCCCAGACCAATGTAGCCATAAGGTCGGGTGCCGACCGTGTAGGTAATGGCCGCGATAATGGCGAGCAAACCTAACACCAGAAAGCCGATAAAATCGCTAAAGGTTTTTGATGCAACCGAAACCAGCGCCAGCCCGGACAGACAAATCAGCACCACGGTGATAATCAGGGCTCGCTTCATCTGTTCCTGAGTAATGACCCCTTTCTGCATGCCGCGCAAAGGTCCGATACGATCGGGTTTGTCGCTGCCTTTTACGGCATCGCCATAGTCGTTGGCGAGGTTAGAGAGAATTTGCAGTAAGCCAGCGGTAATCAACGCCAGCAAGGCAACAAGAGGATCAAAATGACCCTGCCACCACGCGAGGGCCGTGCCTACCACAATGGCAGCAAAGGCGAGGGGGAGAGTCTTTGGGCGCAGGCTTTCTAGCCAGGCTTGCGTACGGCTGATTTCAGTCATCGTTATTATGTGCCAATAAAAATGGGGCTTTTCAGCCCCATCGTTTGTGATGAAAATGCAATGAACGCGATTATAGGATAAAACGGCTCAGATCTTCATCTGCTACTAAAGCATCAAGGTGCTTACTCACATAGTCGGCATCAATGGTAATACTCTGACCATTGAGATCGCTGGCATCGTAAGAGATATCTTCCATCAGACGCTCCAGCACGGTATGCAGACGACGTGCACCGATGTTCTCGGTGGTTTCGTTCACCTGCCATGCGGCCTGAGCGATACGTTTGATACCGTCTTCGGTGAATTCGATATTCACCCCTTCGGTCGCCATCAGCGCCTTGTACTGTACGGTTACAGAGGCGTTAGGTTCGGTCAGGATGCGCTCGAAGTCCTCTGTGGTCAGCGCCTGCAGTTCTACACGGATTGGCAGACGACCCTGCAGTTCCGGGATCAGATCAGAGGGCTTCGCTACCTGGAATGCGCCGGAGGCGATAAACAGAATATGGTCGGTTTTCACCATGCCGTGCTTGGTGGAGACGGTGCAGCCTTCAACCAACGGCAGCAGGTCACGCTGTACGCCTTCGCGAGAAACATCCGGGCCGGAGGATTCGCCGCGCTTACAGATTTTATCGATCTCATCGATAAACACGATACCGTGCTGTTCAACGGCGTCGATCGCGTCCTGCTTCAGCTCTTCCGGGTTAACCAGTTTTGCCGCTTCTTCTTCAATCAGCAGCTTCATCGCATCTTTGATTTTCAGCTTACGCGGTTTTTGTTTCTGGCCGCCCAGGTTCTGGAACATAGACTGCAGCTGGCTGGTCATCTCTTCCATGCCTGGTGGAGACATGATTTCAACGCCCATCGGTGCCGCAGCGAGATCGATTTCAATCTCTTTGTCATCCAGCTGGCCTTCGCGCAGTTTTTTACGGAATGCCTGGCGTGCTGCAGAGGGCTCCTGAGGCTGTTCTGCCTGGCCCCAGTTGTTCTTCGCCGGTGGGATCAGGACGTCGAGAACACGCTCTTCGGCCATCTCTTCGGCGCGATAACGGTTTTTCTCGATGGACTGCACGCGCACCATTTTAATCGCAGAGTCGGTCAGATCGCGGATGATGGAATCCACTTCTTTACCTACGTAGCCCACCTCGGTGAACTTGGTCGCTTCGACTTTGATAAACGGCGCATTGGCCAACTTTGCCAGACGACGAGCGATTTCGGTTTTACCGACACCGGTCGGGCCGATCATCAGAATGTTTTTTGGGGTCACTTCGTGGCGCAGATCTTCGTCAAGCTGCATACGGCGCCAGCGGTTACGCAGGGCAATCGCCACGGAGCGCTTAGCGTTGTCCTGGCCAATAATGTGTTTGTTCAGTTCGCTGACAATTTCGCGTGGGGTCATTTCAGACATGGGCGATCCTTACGCTTTAGACGGTAATTCTTCAATGGTGTGGTTGTGGTTGGTATAAATGCAGATATCACCTGCAATATCCAACGCCTTCACAGCGATATCGCGCGCGTTCATGTCGGTGTTTTCCAACAGTGCGCGGGCTGCGGCCTGGGCATACGGACCGCCAGAGCCGATAGCAATCAGATCATTTTCTGGCTGCACGACGTCACCGTTACCGGTGATGATCAGCGACGCGTTTTCATCCGCCACTGCCAGCAGCGCTTCAAGCTTGCGCAGCATACGATCGGTACGCCAGTCTTTCGCCAGCTCAACGGCGGCTTTCACCAGATGACCCTGGTGCATTTCCAGTTTACGTTCGAACAGCTCGAACAGCGTGAAGGCATCCGCAGTACCGCCCGCAAAACCGGCGATCACTTTGTCGTTATACAGACGGCGAACTTTTTTCACGTTGCCCTTCATGACGGTATTACCCAGCGTGGCCTGGCCATCACCGGCAATCACCACCTGGCCGTTACGGCGTACACTTACTATTGTTGTCACGAGCAGACCCCCTGGTTACAAATTCGGGAAACAGATGCCCTGAGCCAGTGCTCAGGGCTGAATAGAATGATAGATGGGGGAGATTTTGGGGGTTTCAACCCCCGGATGCGAGTCGGATACAGTTTGTGTGGCCCGCGACTTTCAGACGGGAAATGGTGCCATCGGCATTTTCTTTGCCTTTCACCGGGCCGATTACCACGCGATTCCAGCCGTTATTGGTGGTGATGCGTGAATCAAATCCTTCAAACGCCAGCTGGGCACGCACGGTTTCCGCCTGCTCTGCCCCTTTAAACGAACCACACTGTACCATCCAGCGACGTTCATCTTTTTTCTCAGCCGTTTGCTTCGGCGCCTCGGTCTCTTTGGTAACCGGTGCGGCCTGCTGCGTTTTCGGCTGCTGTGCGGTGGTATGCGCCGGTGTTTGCAGCAAATCCTGATACGGCTGGGCCGCTTGCTTTTGCGGCTGCGCTTTTGGCTGCTGGGCAGGTTGCGTCTGTACCGTGCGCGTTTGCTGCTGCGGCTGCTGATAAGGCTGTTCCGTCACGCGCGGCTGCGTGCGAGGCTGCTGTACCGGCTGGGTTTGCGACCACTGCTGCTGTTGTTGCTGCTGGACCTGAGCCTGACGCTGACGCTGCAACGTTTGCTGACGCTGCGCGGGCGTTTGTTCATTCCACGGGACTTCGTTCAGCTGCGTTGGCTGCTGGCGCATGTCGGCCTGCATCTGAGCCAATAGCTGACGCTGTTCGTTCGTGAGCTGATCGGCGTTCTTCACCTCCCCTCCGGCGGAGGGTTCGGTTGGCGCACGCACGCCTGGCTGGCGACTTTCCAGCTCTTTGATATAACGCCAGCGCTCTTCAGGTTTTGGCGGCAGGCCGTTTCCGGCGACTTTGCTGCCCTGAAGCGCCTCAGTCTCTTCTTTTTTATGATGCGTAATAAAGTACAGGCCGCCAATAAAAGCCACCACGGCAGCCGCGGCAATTGCGATCATCGCAGGCGAGACAGCAGGCAGGTTCCGTTGCTGTTTCTTTGGGCTACTCTTTTTGCGTCGCGAAGGTGCCGGCTGGCCGCGACGTACATAATCTCGTTGTGCCACTATCGTTTCGCTGTATTTATTCGTTTGTCAGCCCGTCATGTTACTTAAGCGACGGGCCTTTGACCAGATAAGGGAGTCTGATTTACGTCAGCGCCCGCGTAGAACCGCGAACGATCAATTCGCAATCCAGTAAACGCGATCCACTGCTGACCGTCTGGCCGTTCAGCTGATCGAGCAGCAGAAGCATCGCTTCACGGCCAATCTCAAAGCGAGGTTGGGCCACGGTTGAGAGCGGCGGATCGCAAAACTCAGACAAGGAGATGTTATCAAAACCGATGATGGAGAGATCCTGAGGCACCCGCAGACCCTGGCGTTTGGCACAGGATAGCACCCCCAGCGCCATCACATCGCTATGGCAGAAGACCGCAGTTGGCGGTTCCGGCAGCGCCAGCAGCGTCTCTAACGCCAGCCCGCCAGCGGCAAAGGTAAAATCGCCGCGGGCGATGTAGTGGGGATCCACCGTTGCGCCCGCACGGCGCAGCGCCTGGACGTATCCCTGCAGGCGGTAGTGACACAGCGGCATCTCTTCTGGCCCGGCGATGCAGCCAATGCGTTTATGCCCCAGCTCTTGCAGATAATTCACGGCATTAAAGGCGGCGGTGAGGTTATCAATGTGAACCGTCGGCAGCTCCAGTTCAGGCGCAAATTCATTAGCCATGACCATCGGCGGCAGATTGCGTTGCTCTTCGATGCTGGCATCGAAAGGCAAGCGTGAGCCGAGCAGTAACATGCCGTCGATCTGCTTGGTAATGATCAAATCGATAAAGGTCTTTTCCTGCTGATTTTGATGAGCACAATCGCCAATCAGCACCAGATAGCCTTTCGCCGCAGCGGTGACTTCAATACCGCGAATGATTTCGCTAAAGAAGGGATCGCAGATATCCGGCACGATGACCAGAATGGTGCGGGATTCGTTACGTTTGACGTTACGTCCCATTGCCTGAGGCAGATAACCTACCTCGAGAGCCGCCTGTTCTACGCGATTACGCGTAGATTGAGAGACTTTATCGGGGTTCATTAATGCGCGGGATACGGTTGCCGTCGAGACTTTCGCCTTCAGGGCAACATCTTTCATGGTCGCCGGAGCAACCTCTTTCCTGGACTTCAACGTCTTCTCCTCACAGGCGCATCACCGATCTACTGAATTACCCCATTTTTTATCAGATAGTTTATGGAATCGGTTACAGAATTTTCATAAAAAGTGTGATGCACATTGAATTTTACGATCCCCCTCTCATTGCGGTTCAGCTTTCGATGGGATCGACGTCCAGCATCCACTTCACTTTGCGCGCTTCAGGTAAGGTATTGATGAGCGCTAAGGTTCCGCTGACGATGTGCTGTAAGCGAATACGAGAGGGGTGCTGAAGCAAAATCTGCCAGCGATAGCGTCCGCCGCGTTTTGGCGCCAGGGCGGGTACCGGCCCGAGGATCCAGAGCTGATTGTCTACCAGCGGGCTGGCTTGCAACAGATTCCGTAGCTGCTGCAGGAACAGGGGAGCCTGCTGATTATTATGATCTTCTGCCCGGATAATGACATGGCTGGTCCATGGCGGTAACTGCAGCGATTGCCGCTCTGCCAGCGCCTGCTCGGCAAAGGCGTCGTAGCCCTTTTGCAGCAAGGTCTGCAGCAGCGGATGCTCGGGATGGTGAGTTTGCAGCACCACTTCGCCCTGTTTACCCGCACGTCCTGCACGTCCCGCCACCTGGGTGTACAGCTGGGCGAAGCGCTCCGCAGAGCGGAAATCCGCCGAGAAGAGGGCGCCATCCACGTCCAGCAGCGCAACCAGCGTCACGTCCGGGAAGTGGTGCCCCTTCGCCAGCATCTGGGTGCCGATCAAAATGCGGGCACCGCCGCGATGTACTTCGGCCAGGTGCTGCTCCAGCGCACCCTTACGGCTGGTGGTGTCCCGGTCAATGCGTGAGATAGGTACATTCGGGAAAAAGGGGCTGAGCGCCTGCTCAAGCTGCTCGGTGCCTAACCCTACCGGCACCATATGTGTGGAGCCGCAAGAGGGGCACTGGCGTGGTATTGGCCGCTGGCTATCGCAGTGGTGGCAGCGCAAATGATGCTGCGCCTGGTGCAGAGTATAGTAGTGGTCGCAGCGCGGGCACTCGGCGATCCAGCCGCAATCATGGCACAGCAGTGCCGGCGCAAAACCGCGACGGTTGAGAAACAGAATGACCTGGTTATCCGCCTGCAGATGTTGACGCATACGCGCGATCAGCGCTGGTGCTAATCCCGCCTGCACCTGCTGACCTTTTAAATCGAGCACATGCTGCGTCGCCGGTCGGGCATTCCCCGCGCGTCGGGTCAGGCGCAGCATATGGTACTTACGCTGGCGCACGTTATGCAGGGTTTCCAGCGCGGGCGTGGCGGAGCCAAGAATAATCGGGATCTGCTCACTATGGGCACGGTACACCGCCAGGTCGCGGGCGTGATAACGCCAGCCCTCTTGCTGTTTATAAGAGCTGTCGTGCTCTTCATCGATAACAATAACGCCCAGATTCTTAAAAGGGGTAAACAGAGAAGAGCGAGTACCAATAACAATCGCCGCTTCACCATTTTTCGCCTTCAGCCAGGCACTGAGACGCTCGCTGTCGTTCAGGCCGGAGTGCAACACTTCAACCGGCGCATTAAAACGCTCGCGAAAGCGGGCGATGGTTTGCGGCGTCAGGCCGATCTCCGGCACCATCACCAGCGCCTGCTTGCCCTGAGCAAGGACGTTCTCCAGTACGCTAAGATAAACTTCTGTTTTACCTGAGCCCGTTACGCCTGCCAGCAGCCATGAGGAGAAGCGATCCGATGCGCTATGAATAGCGCCTACCGCCGTCGCCTGCTCGGTATTAAGCCGCAGTCGATCACCCGCCACGGAAAAGCCGTTACGCCAGTCCTGAATGGCCGGGGCTTCACTTGCCAGTTCACACAGCCCTTTTTTACGCAGCGCTTGCAGTGCGGCGTCATTAAATTCCAGATCTTCTACCTGATGGCGCCAGATACGCCCCTGACGCAGTGCTGCCAACGCCTGCTGCTGTTTTGGCGAGCGCTTCAGGCTGTTGATATCCACCGCCTGACCCTGCTCGGTGGCAAACCAGTACCACTGAGGGGCATGGCGGGCATTTTTTCCCTGTCGTAGCAGGATCGGTAGCGCATGGAAGAGCACGTCCCCCAGCGGATGGTGGTAATAATCAGCGGCCCAGAGCAGTAACCGCCATACGCTGGCGGAGAAGACGGGTTCGTCGTCCAGCACCTCGACCACGCTTTTCAGTTCGCTTCTCGGCAGCTCACTTTGCTCACTGACTGAGACCACAATCCCTACCCGCTGCTGCTTACCGAACGGCACGTTCACGCGGCAGCCAGCCTGAGCAACCATGCCGTCGGGCAGCAGGTAATCAAAGGTGCGGGGAAGCGGAACGGGCAGGGCAACGTGAGCAACGGGCATCGAATCTTCCTGACTTGAAAAGTGGCGCGTTAGTATACACATTAGTGAAAGGCGGCGTGCGGATCAGTTTGCATCGCCTGGTTAAATTCTGTATGATTCGCCGCCTTTGGTGTACTTTACGCCAAAGAACTTACATTCAACATCGCGTGGTGTCTGGCGTTAGGGCTGGAAGAGCGACGCGGCCTTTACTGAGGTTCTCCCATGAAAAAAGATATTCACCCGAAATACGAAATGATTACTGCAAACTGCTCTTGCGGTAACGCTATCCAGATCCGCTCCACCGTGGGCCACGATCTGAACCTGGACGTGTGCGGTAAATGCCACCCGTTCTACACTGGTAAGCAGCGTGATGTTGCAACCGGTGGCCGTGTTGACCGCTTCAACAAGCGTTTCAGCATCCCGGGCGCGAAATAAGCTTCCAGAAGAAACCGCCTACGGGCGGTTTTTTTTATGCCTGCAATATACTGCCTGAATAATTAACTTCTTTTTATTTAAATTAAAAATCATTATTTTCCATTACTCTCTTTTTATATTTCCCATTCAAATATTTGGCTGGCTTATTCTTTAAAAGAGGGTGATATTCATCTCTGTTTTCTTGATCTCTCTGCCACGCATTTATTCTGGGTGTCCAAATATAAAAGGTTTCCCGCTTCGGGTAATTCTACACTTCGCTCGTGTCTTGTTTTTATTTTGCCATTTCTTAGCGATGGCATTCAGGATTGAATATAGACTTCGAGGGAATTGTTATGAAAATGAAGCCACTTTTATTACTGCTTCCATTTCTATCGTGCGCGGCGCAGGCAGGGTATGTAGATTACCGACACGAGTATTATGATGATGGACGTAACTACGACCGCGTGTACATGTCAAATCGCTTTGGAACGGGCTTTGGCGTGGCGGTCGAAGGTGTCGCGCGTTCTGATAATAAGCAGTCAAACGACGCGCTCAATAATATGGAAAGTAATAGCAGTGAATATACGGCGAGTTATCAGTTTGGCTGGCAAGGTTTACTCTGGCAACCGGGCATTGCCGTGGAGATGGGCGAAGATATGGCAATTTATAAGCCCTATTTACGCGTACAGTACGCTATAAATGAGAACTGGTGGACAGCATTTCGCTACCGTACGGAATATACGCGGCGTAATGCGCAGGGGCGAGATGACCGTATGGTTTATCGCCCAGAAATTTGGCTGGGTTATAATATCGATAATGTCATGCTCGAACTTAACGGACTCTATAAGTTCGCAGATAATGAAAATCTATATAATAATAAAAAAGAGGATTACGAATATAACTTCCGCGTGGCCTATAAAATAGATTCCTGGGTGCCCTTTGCAGAGGTGGGCAATGTCGCGTCCGGATACAACACGGCGACAACCGACGATCGTCAAACCCGTTTTCGTATGGGCTTAGGCTACAACTTCTAAGAAGCCATCCCGCTGAGTCGGCTCAGCGGGATCGCATTTTATCGTCAGGGCTGATTCAGCCTGGCTGCCTTAGTATTCCCACGTATCCGGGTCGATGCCCAGTTCACGCATGATCACCTTCGCCTCTTCCGGAATTTCATCACTGCGCTCTTTGCGCAGATCTTCATCGTTAGGCAAGGGCTGACCGGTAAACGCATGCAGGAACGCTTCGCACAGCAGTTCACTGTTAGTGGCGTGACGCAGGTTATTCACCTGACGACGCGTACGTTCATCGGTGAGGATCTTCAACACCTTCAGAGGAATGGAAACCGTAATTTTTTTTACTTGTTCACTCTTCTTACCGTGCTCAGCGTATGGGCTGATATATTCGCCGCTCCATTCAGCCATGAGATACCTTTAATCCTCTAAGTCATTAATATGAGGCCAACGCCGCAGCGACTGCCGGGGCCGGGGCCATAATCCCGCGTAGTTTACCGTAGAGACGCCGCTGTGACACGGATATTGCCTCTGCGTTATGCGCTAAAGCATATAATTTTAACGGCTATTTGCGTATTGCTCAATCTATACGCAAAGAAGTTTAGATGTCCAGATGTATTGACGTCCATATAATCAATGTTTACTCTGATGCCTGACTTTTCATCCATTAAGCCAGGAAGCCTTCACCATGACGCGTAAACAGGCCACCATTGCAGTGCGTAGCGGATTGAATGACGACGAGCAGTATGGCTGCGTCGTCCCGCCGATTCATCTCTCCAGTACCTATAACTTCACCGGATTTAATGAACCGCGCGCGCATGACTACTCGCGTCGTGGCAATCCTACGCGTGATGTCACCCAGCGTGCGCTGGCAGAACTGGAAGGCGGCGCCGGCGCGGTACTGACCAATACTGGCATGTCGGCTATTCATCTTGTCACCACGGTGTTCCTGAAACCTGGCGATCTGCTGGTGGCCCCGCACGACTGCTACGGCGGCAGTTACCGTCTGTTTGACAGCCTGGCAAAACGGGGTTGCTACCGCGTCTTGTTTGTCGATCAGGGGGATGAGCAGGCGCTAAAACAGGCGCTGGCAGAGAAGCCAAAGCTGGTTTTAGTGGAAAGTCCAAGCAATCCGCTGTTGCGCGTCGTCGATATTGCACAAATTTGTCAGCTCTCAAGGGATGCGGGAGCGATAACTGTAGTGGATAATACCTTCCTCAGTCCTGCGCTGCAGAATCCGTTAGCGCTGGGTGCGGACCTGGTATTGCATTCATGTACTAAATACCTGAACGGCCACTCTGACGTGGTCGCCGGGGTAGTGATTGCAAAGGATCCTGAGCTTGTCACCGAACTGGCATGGTGGGCGAATAACATCGGCGTCACCGGCAGTGCGTTTGACAGCTACCTGCTGCTGCGTGGACTGCGCACCCTGTCGCCGCGTATGGAAGTGGCGCAGCGTAATGCCCAGGCGATTGTCGATTTCCTGAAGACCCAGCCGCTGGTGAAAAAGCTCTATCACCCGTCGCTGCCGGAAAATCAGGGACACGAGATTGCGGCCCGTCAACAAAAGGGCTTTGGTGCGATGTTAAGTTTTGAACTGGATGGCGACGAGCAGACGCTGCGTCGCTTCCTGAGCGGGTTGTCACTGTTTACGCTGGCGGAATCATTAGGGGGCGTTGAAAGCTTAATCTCCCACGCCGCAACAATGACCCACGCTGGCATGGCGCCAGAAGCGCGTGCCGCCGCCGGGATCGCTGAGACGCTACTACGCATCTCAACCGGTATTGAAGATTGTGAAGATTTAATTGCCGATCTGGAAAATGGCTTCCGGGTCGCAGCCAAGGGGTAATCATGAGTGTGATAGCGCAGGCAGGGGCGAAGGGTCGTCAACTGCACAAGTTTGGTGGTAGTAGTCTTGCTGATGTGAAATGTTACCTGCGGGTCGCGGGGATCATGGCGGAATATTCGATGCCGGGGGACATGATGGTTGTCTCTGCGGCGGGCAGCACCACCAACCAGTTGATTAGCTGGCTGAAATTAAGCCAGACCGATCGTCTCTCTGCGCATCAGGTACAACAGTCATTACGCCGTTACCAGAGCGAACTGATCGCCGGTTTGCTGCCTGCTGAGGTGGCGGATGGCCTGATCAGTACCTTCATTCACGATCTTGAACGTCTGGCCGGCTTGCTGGATAGCGGCGTGACCGATGCGGTTTACGCTGAAGTGGTTGGCCACGGCGAGGTCTGGTCTGCGCGGCTGATGGCCGCCGTTCTGGAACAACAAGGTCTTGAAGCCGCCTGGCTTGATGCGCGTGACTTCCTGCGCGCCGAACGCGCTGCGCAGCCGCAGGTGGATGAAGGCTTGTCCTATCCGCTGCTGCAACAGTTGCTGGTACAGCATCCGGGTAAACGCATCGTCGTGACCGGTTTTATCAGCCGCAGCAACGCGGGCGAAACCGTGCTGCTGGGGCGTAACGGCTCTGACTATTCGGCAACCCAAATCGGTGCGCTGGCGGGGGTTAACCGCGTCACCATCTGGAGCGACGTCGCCGGCGTGTACAGTGCCGACCCGCGTAAAGTTAAAGATGCCTGTCTGCTGCCGCTTCTGCGTCTGGACGAAGCCAGCGAGCTGGCGCGTCTGGCCGCACCGGTTCTGCATGCGCGCACCCTGCAGCCGGTTTCCGGCAGCGATATCGATCTACAACTCCGTTGCAGCTACACCCCGGATCAGGGCTCTACCCGCATCGAACGCGTGCTGGCCTCCGGTACCGGCGCACGTATTGTGACCAGCCATGATGATATCTGCCTGATTGAGTTCCAGGTGCCGGCGGGACAGGACTTTAAGCTGGCGCATAAAGATATCGATCTGGTTCTGAAGCGTGCTCAGGTGCGTCCGCTGGCCGTTGGCGTGCATAACGACCGTCAGCTGCTGCAGTTCTGCTATACCGCAGAAGTGGCGGACAGCGCCTTAAAAATTCTGGATGAAGCAGGCCTGCCGGGCGAACTTCGTCTGCGTCAGGGGCTGGCGCTGGTAGCGATGGTCGGTGCGGGCGTCACCCGCAACCCGCTGCACTGCCACCGTTTCTGGCAGCAACTGAAAGGTCAGCCGGTGGAGTTCACCTGGCAGTCGGAAGAGGGCATCAGCCTGGTTGCCGTGCTGCGTAAAGGGCCGACCGAAAGTCTGATTCAGGGGCTACACACCTCGCTGTTCCGCGCGGAAAAGCGTATCGGCCTGGTACTGTTCGGCAAAGGTAACATCGGTTCTCGCTGGCTTGAGCTGTTTGCTCGCGAGCAGACGACTCTGTCGGCGCGTACCGGCTTCGAATTTGTGCTGGCGGGGGTGGTGGACAGCCGCCGTAGTTTACTGAACTACGAAGGGCTGGATGCCAGCCGGGCGCTCGCGTTCTTTAACGACGAAGCGGTCGAGCAGGATGAAGAGTCGCTCTTCCTGTGGATGCGAGCGCATCCGTATGACGATTTAGTGGTGCTGGACGTCACCGCCAGTGAGCAGTTGGCCGATCAGTACCTGGATTTTGCCAGCCACGGTTTCCACGTGATTAGCGCGAACAAACTGGCCGGGGCGAGCAATACCGATAAATATCGCCAAATCCACGATGCGTTTGAAAAAACGGGTCGCCACTGGCTTTATAACGCCACCGTGGGGGCCGGTTTGCCGGTGAACCACACGGTGCGTGATTTGATTGAAAGCGGCGACAGCATCCTGGCTGTCAGCGGCATCTTCTCCGGCACGCTCTCCTGGCTGTTCCTGCAGTTTGACGGTACCGTGCCCTTTACGGACCTGGTGGATCAGGCATGGCAGCAGGGGTTGACCGAACCGGATCCGCGCGTCGATCTCTCCGGGAAAGACGTGATGCGTAAACTGGTCATTGTGGCGCGCGAAGCGGGCTACGATATCGAACCCAGCGCCGTACGCGTCGAGTCGCTTGTGCCTGCAGGATGCGAGGAGGGCTCTGTCGATCACTTCTTCGAGAACGGTGACGAGCTGAACGCGCAAATGGTGCAACGTCTGGAAGCCGCGCGTGAGATGGGGCTGGTGCTGCGCTACGTGGCGCGCTTCGATGCCAACGGTAAAGCCCGCGTCGGGGTAGAAGCCGTGCGTCCGGAGCATCCGCTGGCGGCGCTGCTGCCATGTGATAACGTCTTTGCCATTGAAAGCCGCTGGTATCGCGATAACCCACTGGTGATCCGTGGGCCTGGCGCGGGGCGCGATGTCACCGCTGGTGCCATTCAGTCAGATATCAACCGTCTGGCGCAGCTGCTGTAGTCTTGCTGGTTCTCTCCCCGCCCGGGGAGGGAGCCGTCTTCTCCCTCTCCCTGAGGGAGAGGGCCGGGGTGAGGGCGGACAGACCGCACCCAAACCCCACCATGAACTCCCTTCATCTCCCCTGAGTATTCCTCACCGTCAATGATGATTATTTCTGTTGACGCCACTCCACTTTTCCGTCATTTTTACATCTGGACGTCTAAACGTATAGAAGTTCACAGCATAACAAACAACCACACGCGATTGATGAGGTAAGGTATGAGCTTTTTTCACGCCAACCAGCGGGAAGCCCTGAATCAGAGCCTGGCAGAAGTAAATGGCCAGATTAATGTCTCTTTTGAATTTTTCCCGCCGCGCACCAGTGAAATGGAGCAAACCCTGTGGGCCTCTATCGATCGCCTTAGCAGCCTGAAGCCTAAGTTTGTCTCCGTAACCTACGGGGCTAACTCCGGTGAGCGTGACCGTACGCACAGCATCATCAAAGGCATTAAAGAGCAAACCGGTCTGGAAGCCGCTCCGCACCTGACCTGCATCGACGCCACCCGCGAAGAACTGAGTGCGATTGCCAGAGATTACTGGAACAACGGTATTCGTCATATCGTTGCCCTGCGCGGCGATCTCCCGCCGGGAAGCGGTAAACCCGAGATGTACGCGACCGATCTGGTTGCCTTACTGAAAGAGGTCGGTGATTTTGATATCTCCGTTGCGGCTTATCCGGAAGTGCATCCGGAAGCGAAAAGCGCCCAGGCGGACCTGCTGAACCTGAAGCGCAAAGTGGATGCTGGTGCCAGTCGTGCCATCACTCAGTTCTTTTTCGATGTAGAGAGTTATTTGCGCTTTCGTGACCGCTGCGTCTCTGCGGGTATCGACGTTGAAATCATTCCGGGCATTCTGCCGGTCTCTAACTTTAAACAGGCGAAGAAATTTGCCGACATGACCAACGTGCGCATTCCACACTGGATGTCCAAAATGTACGAAGGTCTGGATGACGATGCAGAAACCCGCAAGCTGGTGGGGGCAAGTATCGCTATGGATATGGTGAAGATCTTGAGCCGGGAAGGGGTAAAAGACTTCCACTTCTATACCCTGAACCGTGCAGAGATGAGTTACGCCATCTGCCACACGCTGGGCGTTCGTCCGGCGTGATCTTTAAAATATCCCAATAGTTTGCAGGGTTTTTAAGCGAGCGATAAGTTAAAAGGAATTAACTATCGAATCTGTGGATCAATTCAACTATCTCTCATCGCTGGTGGTGTATATCGTAACGGTAACACTCTAAAGGGAGCACAGCGATGAGCACGTCAGACGATACTAATAAAGCGTCATCTATGGGTAAATGCCCGTTCCATCAGGGCGGCGTTGACCATAGCGCGGGTGCGGGCACGGGCAATAAAGAATGGTGGCCGAAACAACTCCGCATCGATCTTCTTAATCAGCACTCCAGTCGTTCGAACCCTTTGGGTGAAGATTTCGACTACCGCAAAGAATTTAGCAAACTTGATTACTCTGCCCTGAAAGGCGATCTCAAAGCGCTGTTAACCGACTCTCAACCCTGGTGGCCTGCCGACTGGGGTAGCTACGCGGGACTCTTTATTCGCATGGCCTGGCACGGTGCAGGTACCTATCGTTCTGTTGACGGACGTGGCGGCGCCGGACGTGGCCAGCAGCGCTTTGCGCCGCTGAACTCCTGGCCGGATAACGTCAGCCTGGATAAAGCGCGCCGCCTGCTGTGGCCAATCAAACAAAAATATGGCCAGAAAATCTCCTGGGCCGATCTCTTTATCCTCGCCGGGAACGTGGCGCTGGAGAATTCCGGCTTCCGTACCTTCGGTTTTGGTGCCGGGCGTGAAGACGTCTGGGAGCCGGATCTGGATGTGAACTGGGGTGATGAAACGGCCTGGCTCAAGCACCGTGACCCGGAAGCACTGGCGAAGCGCCCATTAGCGGCGACAGAAATGGGGCTGATTTACGTTAACCCGGAAGGGCCAAATGCCAGCGGTGACCCGCTGTCAGCGGCGGCGGCTATTCGCGCGACCTTTGGCAACATGGGGATGAACGATGAAGAGACCGTCGCGCTGATTGGCGGGGGGCACACGCTGGGTAAAACCCACGGCGCCGGGGAAGCCACGCACGTGGGCACCGATCCTGAGGCGTCCCCAATCGAAGCGCAGGGCCTGGGGTGGACCAGCACGCACGGCACCGGTATTGGCGCAGACGCTATTACCTCCGGGCTGGAGGTCATCTGGTCACAAACACCGACCCAGTGGAGCAACTACTTCTTCGAGAACTTATTCAAATATGAGTGGGTGCAGACCCGCAGCCCGGCAGGGGCGATCCAGTTTGAAGCTGTCGACGCACCGGATGTGATGCCGGACCCGTTCGACCCGTCGAAAAAGCGCAAACCAACCATGCTGGTAACCGATCTGACCCTGCGCTTTGATCCGGAATTCGAGAAAATTTCCCGTCGCTTCCTGAACGATCCGCAGGCCTTTAACGAAGCGTTCGCGCGGGCGTGGTTCAAACTGACGCACCGCGACATGGGGCCGATTTCACGTTACCTCGGACCGGAAGTGCCGAAAGAAGAGCTTATCTGGCAGGATCCCCTGCCGAAGCCGATCTATAGCCCGACCCAGGAAGATATCAACGCCCTGAAGGCAGAGATTGCCGCTTCGGGTCTCCCGGTGAGCGAACTGGTCTCCGTGGCCTGGGCCTCGGCGTCCACCTTCCGCGGTGGTGATAAACGCGGCGGTGCGAACGGTGCACGCCTGGCGCTGGCTCCGCAGCGCGACTGGGATGTGAACGCCGCAGCGGTGCGTGCCTTACCGGCGCTGGAAGCCATCCAGCGCAATGCGAATAAAGCGTCGCTGGCCGATATCATCGTGCTGGCGGGTGTGGTGGGCGTTGAGCAGGCTGCGAAAGCGGCGGGCGTTTACGTTACCGTGCCGTTTACGCCGGGCCGCGTGGATGCTCGTCAGGATCAGACGGATATCGAGATGTTTAACCTGCTCGAACCGATTGCCGACGGCTTCCGTAACTATCGTGCGCAGGTTGATGTTTCCACCACCGAGTCCCTGCTGATTGATAAAGCGCAGCAGCTGACCCTAACGGCGCCGGAAATGACCGCACTGGTAGGCGGCCTGCGCGTGCTGGGCGCCAACTTCGACGGCAGCAAAAACGGTGTCTTTACCGATCGTCCGGGCGTGCTCAGCAATGACTTCTTCGTTAACCTGCTGGATATGGGGACACAGTGGAAAGCGACCGACGACTCTAACGAGCTGTTTGCCGGCAGCGACCGCGCCAGTGGCGAGGTGAAATATACCGCCTCACGCGCGGACCTGGTGTTCGGCTCAAACGCCGTACTGCGCGCGCTGGCAGAAGTTTACGCCAGCAGCGATGGTCACGAGAAGTTTGTGAACGACTTCGTGGCGGCCTGGGGACGCGTCATGAACCTTGACCGTTTCGATCTGCAGTAAACCGACGTCATAAAAAAATCCCCGCTTCGGCGGGGATTTTTTATATCAGACGTTTATTCCCACTCATGCAGGAAACGTTGGCCATACTGGTCTGCTACCAGCAGCGCGGCATAGACCTGATCCGACGTCGCTCCGCCAGGCATGTTATGAATCGTTTCGCCTTCAGCGCAGGCTGCTTCAGCCACCAGGCGCATTTTCACGGGGATATCGGTTTTGATATCCAGCTGTGCCAGGGTAATGGGCAGGCCGACGCTGTGGCACAGCGCCGCGACGGTTTCGATCTCTTCTACCGGTGCGTTCTCCAGCACCAGCTGAGTCAATGTCCCAAACGCCACCTTTTCGCCGTGATAGTAGTGATGCGCATCCGGCAGGGCCGTTAAGCCGTTGTGGATGGCGTGAGCGGCAGCCAGACCGCCGCTTTCAAAGCCCACGCCGCTCAGGTAGGTGTTGGCTTCAATCACATGCTCCAGCGCCGGCGTAACCACGTGTTGTTCAGCGGCCAGCATCGCTTTTTCGCCCTCTTCAATTAGCGTGTTGTAGCACAGTTCGGCCAGCGCCAGCGCGGCACGCGTACATTTGCCGCCCGCCATGGTGGTGGCGCCGCTGCGTGAACAGGCCCGCGCCTCAAACCAGGTGGCCAGCGCATCGCCAATACCGGCTGCCAGAAGGCGTGCCGGGGCACCGGCCACCACGCGGGTATCCACAATGACGATATTGGGGTTATGGGGCAGCATCAGGTAGCGGTCAAACTCGCCTTCATCGGTATAAATAACGGAGAGCGCGCTGCATGGCGCATCGGTTGAGGCGATGGTAGGGGCGACGGCGACGGGCACATCCATAAAGTGGGCCAGTGCTTTTGCAGTATCCAGGGTTTTGCCGCCGCCGATGCCCAGCACGGCCTGGCACTCTGCCCCTTGTGCCAGCTTGCGCAGGCGATCAATTTCATTTTGCGAACATTCGCCGCCAAACGGCACAATCTCAACCTGCAGTTCAGCCTCGTTAAAGCTCTGACGGATAGTCTCTTTGGCAAACCCCAGCACGAACTTATCGCCGACCACCAGCCAGCGGGGAGCCAGCGGTTTCAGGTAGTCACCGAGGCGGGAGAGTACATCCGCGCCCTGGATGTATTTGCCTGGCGATTGAATAATACGGTCCATAACATGTCTCCTTTAGAGAGTGAGGTGACAAACGCGTTTTGCAGTGAGTTAAAACTGACTCTACCGCCGGGGAGGCGAGCATTTGTTGCGCTACATCTAAAGGGGAAAAGATTGGGAATAAAAAAAGGCCACCCTGACTGGATGGCCTTTTGTACAGGTTACTGGTTTCCGACCTGATCGCCATGCGGCAGGCTATCGTAGTCAATCAGTCCATTTTTCTTATACGGATTGCCAATCCAGCGGGTGGTCTCTTTGAATGCCGGGCTGGTGATGGAACGCGTAGAATCGTATCCGTCATAGGTTAGGCCCGCTAAATCTGACCAGGTATGAATCAGCTCAGAGCTGCTGTATTTACGGTTAACATCCTGCGAGAAATCGCGTGGATGTGCGGCTTGCCACTTCTCTGACGTCCAGAGCAGGAACGGCACCGTATACATATGACGCGTTGGATTGTCTTCGTTACGACCCTGAGTCTTGTGCGGCGGCGTGTCATACACCTCCTCACCATGATCGGAGAAGTAAAGCAGGAAGCCGTTCGGATCCGTCGCTTTGTAATCTTTGATCAGGCTGGCGACGACCATGTCGTTATAACGGTTGGCGTTATCATAATCGTTATAAGACTCTTGCTCCTCCGGGCTCAGACCCGCCGGCAGATGATCGGTTTTGCCGTCAAAGTAGCCTTTGTCTTCCGGGTAGCGGAACTTGTACTTAATATGGGTCCCAAGCAGATGCACGATAATGAATTTCTTCGGTGCAGGGTCTGCCATCACCTCTTTAAACGGCGCCAGCACGTTGGTGTCGTATTCACGCGCACTCTGGGTACGTTGCTGGTTCATATAGAACTGTTTGTCGGTCTGTTTAGAGAAGACCGTCAACATGGTATTACGGGCGGTCATCGTCTGCTGGTTGGTGATCCAGAAGGTTTTATACCCGGCCTGTTTCATCATGTTCATCAGCGACGGTTGGGTCAGGTAAAGGTCCGGGTGCTTCTCGTTGGCAAAGGTCAGCGCCTGTTGCAGGATCTCAATGGTGTAGGGACGAGACGTCACCACATTATTAAAGACCGTCAGACCAGGATCGCTTTTGTGCAGCGCATCCAGCTCCGGCGTGGTGTCACGCGGATAGCCATACAAGCTCATGCGGCCACGCTGGGTGGATTCCCCAATCACCAGTACCAAAGTGCGCGGTGCATCGCCCGAGCTGTCTTTAAAATTAGCCAGCGGCGGCAGGGCATCATTTTCATTGAGCAGACTATTCAGTGACGTTAACTGCTGACGATACTGATAATACCCCGAGATAAACTGCCACGGCGCTGCCGGCTCCATACGGGATGCCAGGCCGTTGAGCGTTTTTTCAAATGGCTTATTGTTGATGACGCTATTCATCACAATCGGGTGCAGAATCAGGCCATACAGCAAGGCAAAAGGAACCACCCAGCGCCATGGCGAAGGAACATATACCGGGCGCAGGCGTGTCCACAGGAAAATTGCCGTCGCGGTATAGGCCAGCGCCACGAGAATAATTTTCAGACTGAAGTACTGGCTCAGATATTCACTGGCTTCGTTCGCATTCGATTCAAACATCACGAACAGTACGCTTTGCGAGAACTCCTGCCCATAAATGACGTAATAACTCAGTGCCGCCAGCGAGGTTGCCCACAGCACGACGCCAATGACTGCCGCAATGGCGCGAATACGGGCCGGGAAGAGTATGACCGGGATAAGCCATAACGAGCTGAATAGCAGCGAATCGCGCAGACCGTTGGTGCCGCTGTAGCCGCTAATGCAAATGGTTACCTGAAGTAAGGTAGAAAAGAACCAAAAATAGAGCAGCGCCCAGGCCAGGGCTTTCCAGCTAAACGCAGGTTTAGTCTGGGAGGAGGAGAGTTGCATGATGGTTGCCTGTCTTTAAACGTATCGCCAACGTAGCGACTAAACCTTAAGGGAACCTGAAGCAGAGCGATTTAGACCGCCTGAAGCCGGATGAAACCCATTAAGGGGATAAAAGAGAGGCAAAATATATTGAATTCGAATTGTTTATGACAGAAAAATTTCAGGTAACCCTCGCACAATAGCACGAGGGCACCTAAGTTATTGATTAGCCTGTGTTACGCATGCCTGCTGCCACGCCGGCAATGGTGACCATCAGGGCCTGCTCGACACGGGGATCCGGTTCCGCACCTTCTTCCTCGGCTTTACGGGAGCGGTATAACAGCTCTGCCTGCAGCACATTCAGCGGGTCGGTGTAGATATTGCGTAGCTGGATGGACTCGGCAATCCACGGCAGGTCTGCCATGAGATGAGAGTCGTTGGCGATATCCAGTACCACCTTGATATCGCCTTCCAGGAGTTCACGCAGCTCTTTACCCAGCGTCCACAGCTCGGGTTTCACCAGACGCTGGTCGTAGTATTCTGCCAGCCACAGGTCGGCTTTCGAGAAGACCATCTCCAGCATACCCAGGCGGGTAGAGAAGAACGGCCAGTCGCGGCACATGCTCTCCAGTTCGCTCTGTTTGCCATCTTCCACCACTTTTTGCAGCGCCGCGCCCGCGCCCAGCCAGGCCGGAAGCATCAGGCGGTTCTGCGTCCAGGCGAAGATCCACGGAATGGCACGCAGCGACTCGACTCCACCGGTCGGGCGACGTTTAGCCGGACGTGAACCCAGCGGCAGCTTGCCCAGTTCCTGCTCAGGCGTGGCGGAACGGAAGTAAGGCACAAAATCTTTATTTTCTCGCACGTAGCCGCGGTACATCTCGCAGGAGATATCTGACAGCTCGTCCATGATGCGGCACCAGGCCTCTTTCGGCTCCGGCGGTGGCAGCAGGTTGGCTTCCAGAATGGCGCTGGTGTAGAGCGACAGGCTGCTGATGGTTACCTCTGGCAGACCATATTTGAAGCGGATCATTTCGCCCTGCTCGGTGACACGCAGGCCTCCTTTCAGGCTGCCTGGCGGTTGAGAGAGCAGCGCCGCATGCGCAGGCGCGCCGCCACGTCCGATAGAACCACCGCGACCGTGGAACAACGTCAGTTCAATGCCCGCTTTTTCACAGGTTTTGATCAGCGCATCTTGCGCTTGGTACTGCGCCCAGGATGCCGCCATCACGCCCGCATCTTTTGCGGAGTCGGAATAGCCAATCATCACCATCTGCTTGCCCTGAATAAAGCCGCGATACCAGTCGATATTCAGTAACTGGGTCATCACGTCGTTGGCGTTGTTCAGGTCGTCGAGAGTTTCAAACAGCGGCGCCACCGGCAGGGCATAGTCGATACCGGCTTCTTTGAGCAGGAGGTGAACACCCAGCACGTCGGACGGGGTTTTCGCCATTGAGATCACGTAGGCGGCCACCGATCCTTTCGGTGCATCCACGATCGCTTTACAGGTATTGAGCACTTCGCGGGTGTCGTTACTTGGCTCCCAGTTGCGCGGCAGCAGCGGACGCTTGGAGTTCAGTTCACGGATCAGGAATGCCTGTTTGTCGGCTTCTGACCAGCTTTCATAGTCGCCGATGCCGAGATAGCGGGTCAGTTCGCCCAGCGCTTCGGTATGACGGGTGCTCTCCTGACGTACGTCGATACGTACCAGCGGCACGCCGAAACACTTCACGCGGCGCAGGGTGTCGAGCAGCTCGCCGTTGGCGATGATGCCCATTCCACAGGCCTGCAGGGATTTATAACAGGCGTATAGCGGCTCCCAGAGCTGTTCATTCTGGCTCAACAGCCCTTCTGGTTTCGGCAGGCGCTGGCCTTTCAGGCGCGCTTCCAGCCAGGTCTGCGTTGCCATGAGCTGGCCACGCAGTTTTTTCATCAGGTAACGATAGGGCTCGCTGGCACCTTCTTCACCGGCCAGCTCGCGCAGTTCCGGAGTGGCTTCTACCATCGACAGTTCGGAGATAAGCACCTGGATATCTTTCAGGAACAGGTCGGTCGCTTTCCAGCGGCTCAGCAGCAGCACGTGGCGGGTGATATCCGCCGTGACGTTCGGGTTACCGTCGCGGTCGCCGCCCATCCAGGAGGTAAAGCGCACCGGTACGAAATCGACCGGCAGGCGGTAGCCGAGGTTCTCTTCCAGCTGTTCGTTCAGCTCGCGCAGGTAGTTAGGTACCCCTTCCCACAGGCTGTTTTCCACCACCGCAAAGCCCCATTTGGCTTCGTCTACCGGGCTTGGGCGGTGCTTACGAATTTCATCGGTATGCCAGGACTGGGCAATCAGCTGGCGCAGACGGCGCATCAGCTGGTTGCGCTCGTAATCGACAATATCTTTGTTATCGAGCTGCTTCAGGCAGTTATTCACTTCCACCATTTTGTGAATCAGCGTACGACGGGTGATCTCGGTCGGGTGGGCGGTGAGCACCAGTTCCAGCGACAGTGATTCAACCGCTTTTTTGATGGTCGCTTCGTTGAGATCGGTCTGGTCTTTGAGTTTTCTGAGCGTGCGGGCAATCACTTCCGGGTTGCTGGCCGCTTCGCCATGCGGCGAAATGCTGTGGTACTGCTCTGCGGTGTTCGCCAGGTTCAGGAACTGGCTAAACGCGCGGGCAACGGGCAAGAGTTCATCGTTAGAGAGATTCTGCAGCGTTGTGAGCAGCTCCTGACGATTGGCCTCGTTTCCTGCGCGGGAAGATTTCGACAACTTACGGATAGTTTCAACACGGTCGAGAATGTTCTCGCCCAGGGCATCCTTGATGGTATCTCCCAGCACCTTGCCGAGCATACTGACATTACTACGCAACGCGGAATATTGTTCGTTCATAAAAACCCAGTCACCCCATCATTTTTGTTTATGCCCTTTCAGCAATCTGACGGACATTATTTTGTCATCTCCCTTTATAAAGCCACGTAAAACCCCCGTCGTCAATTGCTGCGAAAACGGTTCAGCAAACGAAAAAATGCAGGCAATTTACGAAATTTAATTCGCTTTGTGTCAGATAAGAGATGCTTATGAGAATGTGATGGAGATCGCGGGAAATTTCCCTTCACTTAACCCTCTCCCACGGGGAGAGGGTATTTAAATACCCTCGTCTCTTTGGGAAGAGAGCAGGGTGAGGGAGCAGTTTTAATGCCAGCAGAAGTGATGCACAACCTGGGTTATCAATTCGCGGGTAGGTTTGATAAAGCGGGTTTCCAGATACTCATCCGGCTGGTGGGCCTGGTTGATGGAACCCGGGCCAAGCACCAGCGTCGGGCACAGGGTCTGAATAAACGGCGCTTCGGTGCAGTAGTTCACTACGTCGGTTTTCTCACCCAGCAGCTTTTCCACCACCTCAACCAACTGGTGGTCAGGCGGGCATTCGTAGCCTGGGATCGGCGGATGCAGCTCAGAGATCGTCAGACGGCCCGGCCAGCGCTCGCTTACCGGGGCCAGTGCTTCATTCAGCAGGCCGTCGAGATCGCTCAGCGTCATGCCCGGTAGCGGACGAATGTCCATATGCAGCTCACAGCAGGCGCAGATGCGGTTAGACGCATCGCCGCCGTGCAGGCTGCCAAGATTCAGCGTTGGGTAAGGGACGGTGAAGGCGTCATAGTGATAACGCTCCTTCAGGTCATCACGCAGCGTCATGATGCGGCCAATGGCATCGTGCATCAGTTCAATGGCGTTTACCCCACGCGCCGGATCGCTCGAATGGCCAGACTGACCCATCACGCGTACCGCGGTGGAGATATGGCCTTTATGGGCGCGAATCGGCTGCAGGGAGGTAGGCTCGCCAATAATGGCGCAATCAGGGCGGATTGCGGTGTTTTCGGAGAAGTAGCGTGCCCCCGCCATGCTGGTCTCTTCATCGGCGGTCGCCAGAATGTAGAGCGGCTTTTTAAGCGTCGTCACGTCCACGTCACGCAGTGCATCGAGAATAAAGGCGAAGAAGCCTTTCATGTCGGCGGTGCCCAGCCCGTAGAGTTTGTTCTCATGTTCGGTCAGGGTGAAGGGATCGCGCGTCCAGCGGCCATCGTCAAAGGGTACGGTATCGGTATGCCCGGCCAGTAATAAACCACCAGCCCCCTGGCCGGTACTGGCCAGCAGATTGAACTTGTTGCGCGTACCGGGAACGGGCTGAACTTCCACCTTAAAGCCGAGATCGCTGAACCAGCCTGCAAGCAGATTGATTAAAGTCTCATTACTTTGATCCAGCGCTTCTTCCGTTGCACTGATTGACGGTGTGGCAATCAGGGCGCGGTAAATCTCGATAAATGGTGGCAAATTCATTTTCATTGTTGACATACCTTAGGTCGTGATAGTATCAATATTCATGCAATAAATGTGAATAAAAATACACTAACGTTGAGCATAAAGGAACCCGATGTTGAATACGCTGATTGTAGGTGCTAGCGGCTATGCGGGCGCAGAGCTGGTTAGCTACGTGAATCGCCATCCTCATATGACCATAACCGCTTTGACCGTGTCAGCGCAAAGCAATGATGCCGGAAAATTAATTTCTGATTTGCATCCGCAGCTTAAGGGCATCGTGGATCTGCCGCTGCAGCCGATGTCCGACATCAGTGAATTTACCGACGGCGTGGACGTGGTGTTTTTAGCCACCGCACATGAGGTCAGCCACGACCTGGCACCGCAATTTTTGGCGGCCGGCTGCGTGGTATTCGACCTTTCTGGTGCGTTCCGCGTTAACGACGCCGGGTTCTATGAAAAATATTATGGTTTCACGCATCAGCACCCGGATCTGCTTGAAAAAGCAGTGTATGGCCTGGCGGAGTGGAGCGCAGAGAAAGTAAAAGAAGCTAATCTGATTGCCGTGCCGGGCTGTTATCCGACTGCAGCACAGCTTTCGTTGAAACCGCTGATCGACGCGCATCTGCTGGATCTGACCCAGTGGCCGGTGATCAATGCCACCAGTGGCGTGAGTGGAGCCGGGCGCAAAGCCGCCATCTCTAACAGCTTCTGTGAAGTGAGCCTGCAACCGTACGGCGTGTTCAATCATCGCCATCATCCGGAAATTACCACCCATCTGGGCGCAGAGGTGATTTTTACTCCGCACCTGGGCAGTTTCCCGCGTGGGATCCTCGAAACCATTACCTGCCGCCTGCAGCCGGGCGTGACGCAAGAACAGGTGAAAGAGGCCTTCACGCATGCCTATGCAGATAAACCGCTGGTGCGTCTGTATGACAAAGGTGTGCCGGCGCTGAAAAACGTCGTCGGCCTGCCGTTCTGCGATATCGGCTTTGCCGTCCAGGGCGAGCATCTCATTGTGGTGGCGGCAGAGGATAACTTACTTAAAGGCGCTGCCGCGCAAGCCATGCAGTGTGCCAATATTCGTTTCGGCTTCCCTGAAACGCAGTCTCTTATTTAAGGTGTGATGATGAATCCATTAATTATCAAACTCGGTGGCGTACTGCTGGACAGTGAAGAAGCGCTGGAGCGTCTTTTTACCGCGCTGGTGAACTACCGTGAGTCGCATCAGCGTCCGCTGGTGATCGTGCACGGTGGCGGCTGCGTAGTGGATGAGCTGATGAAAGGGCTCAACCTGCCGGTGAAAAAGAAAAACGGCCTGCGCGTTACCCCTGCCGACCAGATTGACATCATTACCGGTGCGCTGGCGGGGACGGCCAATAAAACGCTGCTGGCGTGGGCGAAGAAGCATCACATTGCTTCCGTTGGCCTCTATCTGGGCGATGGCGACAGCGTAAAAGTGACCCAGCTCGATGAAGAGCTCGGCCACGTTGGACTGGCACAGCCTGGTTCGCCTAAGCTGATCAACACTCTGCTGGAAGGCGGGTTCCTGCCGGTGGTGAGCTCTATCGGCGTGACCGAAGAGGGCGAGCTGATGAACGTCAACGCAGACCAGGCAGCTACCGCGCTGGCGGCAACATTGGGCGCAGACCTGATCCTGCTCTCTGACGTGAGCGGCATTCTGGACGGCAAAGGCCAGCGTATCGCGGAGATGACCGCAGCAAAAGCCGAGCAGCTGATTGACCAGGGCATTATCACCGACGGCATGATTGTGAAAGTGAACGCGGCGCTGGATGCTGCCCGCACGCTGGGCCGCCCGGTAGATATCGCCTCCTGGCGCCACGCTGAGCAACTGCCGGCGCTGTTCAATGGCACGCCGATTGGCACGCGTATTCTGGCATAACCATTTATTGATTTACCGCAGGCCGGGAACGCGACGCGACACCCGGCAGAACTAACGAATAAAGGAAGCATGTTATGGCACTTTGGGGTGGGCGTTTTACACAGGCAGCGGATCAACGTTTCAAACAGTTCAACGACTCTTTGCGCTTTGACTACCGCCTGGCCGAACAGGATATCGTCGGCTCTGTGGCCTGGTCCAAAGCGCTGGTCACCGTGGGCGTACTGACCGCAGACGAACAGCTGCAGCTGGAAGAGGCGCTGAATAATCTGCTGGAAGAGGTGCGTCTGGATCCACAGCAAATCCTCCAGAGTGATGCTGAAGATATACACAGCTGGGTGGAAGGCAAGCTGATCGACAAAGTCGGCCAGTTGGGCAAAAAACTGCACACCGGCCGTAGCCGTAACGACCAGGTGGCGACCGATCTGAAGCTGTGGTGTAAAGAGACCGTCGCTGAGCTGCTGGCCGCGACCCGTCAGCTGCAGAGCGCGCTGGTGGAAACCGCTCAGAACAACCAGGACGCGGTGATGCCGGGTTATACCCACCTGCAGCGCGCGCAGCCGGTGACCTTTGCTCACTGGTGTCTGGCCTACGTAGAGATGCTGGCACGTGATGAAAGCCGCCTGCAGGATACGCTGAAACGTCTGGATGTTAGCCCGCTGGGTAGCGGTGCGCTGGCTGGCACCGCTTATGAAATTGACCGTGAACAGCTGGCAGGCTGGCTGGGCTTTGCCTCCGCCACCCGTAATAGCCTGGACAGCGTCTCTGACCGCGACCACGTGCTGGAGCTGCTCTCCAATGCCTCAATCGGGATGGTTCACCTGTCGCGCTTTGCCGAAGATCTGATTTTCTTCAACTCCGGTGAAGCCGGGTTTGTTGAGCTGTCAGACCGCGTGACCTCCGGCTCTTCTCTGATGCCGCAGAAGAAAAACCCGGATGCGCTGGAGCTGATCCGCGGCAAGTGCGGCCGCGTACAGGGCGCGCTGACCGGCATGATGATGACCCTGAAAGGGCTGCCGCTGGCGTACAACAAAGATATGCAGGAAGACAAAGAGGGGCTGTTCGACGCGCTCGACACCTGGCTGGATTGTCTGCATATGGGCGCACTGGTGCTGGATGGCATTCAGGTGAAACGTCCGCGTTGCCAGGAGGCGGCCCAGCAGGGTTATGCCAACTCGACCGAGCTGGCAGATTACCTGGTAGCGAAAGGCGTACCCTTCCGTGAAGCGCACCACATTGTGGGCGAAGCGGTGGTCGAAGCGATCCGTCAGGGGAAACCGCTGGAGGATCTGCCCCTGACTGACCTGCAGAAATTCAGTGCGGTGATTGGGGAGGATGTTTATCCGATTCTGGCGCTGCAGTCGTGCCTGGATAAGCGTGCGGCCAAAGGCGGCGTATCGCCGAAGCAGGTGGCCAAGGCTATTGCGGATGCGAAAACCCGCCTGGTCTGATTAGTGCGGGCTGGTGCCCTCACCCCGGCCCTCTCCCACGGGGAGAGGGAGCAAATACTAAAAATGGCAACTTCGGTTGCCATTTTGCTTTTATCCCGAGGCTGTTTTACGCAAAAAAAATGCGGACCACGGGGTCCGCAAAAGTTCACGTTGGCTTTAGTTGTTCGAGTTTGAGAGAAACTCGTTTGACGGGCGGGGACGTCAAGGGTCAAACACGTACCGCCTCGTCTATGTGGTGTATTATTCAACAGAATGCTTGATAGGGATAATCGTTCGTTGCTATGCTATCTATCGCCATGAACTATCGTGGCGACGGAGGATGAATAATGAATATTCGTGATCTTGAATACCTGGTGGCGTTAGCTGAGCATCGTCATTTTCGCCGCGCGGCAGACTCCTGCCACGTTAGCCAGCCTACGCTGAGCGGCCAGATCCGCAAACTGGAAGATGAGCTTGGCGTGATGCTGTTGGAGCGCACCAGTCGTAAAGTGCTGTTCACTCAGGCAGGTCTTCTGCTGGTGGATCAGGCGCGTACTGTGCTTCGCGAGGTCAAAGTGCTCAAGGAAATGGCAAGCCAGCAGGGGGAAACCATGTCCGGCCCGCTGCATATTGGCCTGATCCCTACCGTTGGCCCGTACCTGTTGCCGCAGATTATTCCGCTGCTGCATCAGACCTTCCCGAAACTCGAAATGTATCTCCACGAAGCGCAAACCCATCAGCTGCTGGCGCAGCTGGATAGCGGTAAGCTCGATTGCGCCATTCTGGCGCTGGTGAAAGAGAGCGAAGCCTTTATCGAGGTGCCGCTGTTTGATGAGCCAATGATGCTGGCGATCTATGAAGATCACCCGTGGGCGAACCGCGATCGCGTGCCGATGGCCGATCTGGCCGGGGAAAAGCTACTGATGCTGGAAGACGGTCACTGCCTGCGCGATCAGGCGATGGGCTTCTGTTTCGAAGCGGGGGCGGATGAAGATACTCACTTCCGCGCAACCAGCCTGGAGACGCTGCGCAATATGGTGGCAGCGGGAAGCGGTATTACACTGCTGCCGGCGCTGGCCGTACCACGCGAGCGCAAACGTGACGGCGTGGTCTATCTGCCGTGCATTAAGCCTGAACCGCGCCGCACTATTGGTCTGGTTTATCGTCCGGGGTCACCGCTGCGCAGCCGCTATGAGCAGCTGGCAGAGGCCATCCGAGGGGCGATGGATGGCCATTTCGATAATGCGTTAAAACAGGCGGTTTAAACCGTTCAGTGCAGCGACCCGATAGGCTTCTGCCATGGTCGGGTAGTTAAAGGTGGTGTTAACAAAGTATTCAATCGTGTTACCACCCCCTTTTTGCTCCATGATGGCCTGGCCGATATGAATGATTTCCGCGGCGCGTTCACCAAAGCAGTGGATGCCGAGGATCTCTTTCGTCTCGCGATGGAACAAAATCTTCAGCGTACCCACGCTCATCCCCACGATCTGCGCCCGCGCCAGATGTTTAAACTGGGCACGACCGACCTCGTAAGGCACCTTCATGGAGGTCAGCTGCTGTTCGGTTTTACCCACAGAGCTGATTTCTGGAATGGTATAGATGCCGGTCGGAATATCCTCAATCAGATGCGCCGTCGCTTCACCTTTTACCAGTGCCTGTGCGGCAATGCGTCCCTGATCGTAGGCCGCAGATGCCAGACTCGGATAGCCGATGACATCACCAACCGCGTAGATATGCGGTAGCGCGGTCTGGTACATGCTGTTGACCTTCAACTGGCCACGGCTGTCGGTCTCAAGGCCGATGTTTTCCAGCGCCAGAGAGTCGGTATTACCGGTACGGCCGTTAGCATAGAGCAGGCAATCCGCTTTCAGCTTTTTGCCGGACTTCAGGTGCATGATCACCCCGTCGTCGCAGCCTTCGATTTTCTCGTACTCTTCGTTGTGACGAATCACTACTCCACTGTTCCAGAAATGATAGGAGAGGGAGTCGGACATCTCTTGATCGAGGAACGCCAGCAGACGGTCACGGGTGTTGATGAGATCAACTTTTACATCCATGCCACGGAAGATTGACGCGTATTCACAGCCAATTACCCCTGCGCCATAGATGATGACGTGGCGAGGTTCATGATGCAGGCTAAGAATGGAGTCGCTGTCGTAGACGCGTGGGTGCGAGAAATCGACGTCTGCCGGACGGTACGGGCGGGAGCCACAGGCAATTATAAATTTCTCTGCCGTGAGGGTCTCGACAGAGCCGTCGTGGCACTCCAGCGCCAGCGTGTGTTCATCCACAAAATGGGCATTCCCCTGCAAGATCTCGCAATGGTTACGCTCATAAAAACCCTGACGCATCCGTGTTTGCTGGTTAATCACGTTATCGGCATGATTCAGGATATCGGCAAAAGAGGAGCGAAGAAGTCGGGAATGGTCGCTGTAAAGAGGGTTCTGGTTGAATTCAATGATGCGGCTAACGGCGTGGCGGAGGGCTTTCGAAGGGATGGTGCCCCAGTGGGTGCAACCGCCGCCAACATTATGGTAGCGCTCTATCACCGCTACTCTGGCTCCCTGTTTAACCAGTCCCATAGCAGCGCCTTCGCCGCCGGGGCCGGAACCAATAACTATTGCGTCGTAATCGTAGGAATGTGGCATGGCAAGGCTTACCTGTTCTTATACATAAAAGCAACAGAATCATAACATCATTGCCAGAGTAACCCAATTATCGTTGTGCTTTTTTCGCGCAGTGGAGCACAAACCGCGCGTAAACAATCATTAACAAAGCCAGGCAAATCGATTAATTTTAAACTCTGGTATAGTGCCAGCAGGGCTTTGGAAGGATTCAATTATCGTGATGGGCGTAAGAGCACAACAAAAAGAGAAAACCCGGCGTTCGCTGGTGGAAGCGGCATTCAGTCAACTGAGTGCTGAACGGAGTTTTGCCAGTTTGAGCCTGCGCGAAGTGGCGCGCGAGGCCGGAATTGCGCCAACGTCCTTCTATCGTCATTTCCGAGATGTGGATGAGCTGGGACTGACCATGGTGGATGAGAGCGGCCTGATGCTGCGTCAGCTGATGCGCCAGGCGCGCCAGCGTATTGCCAAGGGCGGTAGTGTCATTCGCACCTCGGTCTCTACCTTTATGGAATTTATTGGCAACAATCCCAACGCATTTCGTTTGCTGTTGCGTGAACGTTCCGGTACTTCGGCCGCGTTCCGTGCCGCCGTGGCGCGTGAAATTCAGCATTTCATCGCGGAACTTGCCGACTATCTTGAACTCGAAAATCATATGCCGCGTGCCTTCACGGAAGCGCAGGCCGAGGCGATGGTCACGATTGTTTTCAGTGCAGGTGCTGAAGCACTGGATGTGGGTATTGAACAACGTAAGCAACTCGAAGAGCGACTGGTATTACAGCTGCGGATGATCTCCAAAGGCGCGTATTACTGGTATCGCCGTGAACAAGAAAAGATGGCACATCAAATCGACGAAGGTGAGTAATGAAACATTCAGGTCAGGATAAAGGTACGCTGTTGCTGGCATTGATCGCTGGCTTGTCTATCAATGGTTCTTTTGCCGCTATTTTTAGCTCCATTGTGCCATTCTCGATCTTCCCTATGATTGCGCTGGTACTCACGGTGTACTGCCTGCATCAGCGTTATCAAAATCGCACCATGCCGGTCGGGCTTCCGGCGCTATCAGCGGCGTTTTTTGTCCTGGGCGTCTTGCTCTATAGCACCGTGGTGCGCGCAGAGTATCCGGACATCGGCTCTAACTTCCTGCCGGCCGTACTCTCTGTCGCGCTGGTGTTCTGGATTGGCATCAAAATGCGTAGCCGCAAGCATCACTTGCCGGAGTAAGCGTTTTATTTAGCCGTCAGTAACACACCACACTCCATATGGTGGGTGTAGGGGAATTGATCAAACAGAGCCAGACGTTCAACCTTGTGCGTCTGGCTTAACGTTTCCAGATTCTTACAGAGGGTTTCCGGGTTGCAGGAGATATAGAGGATACGCGGATACGCCTGCACCATCTTCTCCGTTTCACTGTCCAGCCCACTACGTGGGGGATCGACAAAAATCGTCTCGCACTGGTAGCTCTTAAGATCAATGCCCTGCAAGCGGTTGAATTCACGCACGCCATTCATCGCCTGCGTAAATTCTTCTGCGGCCATGCGGATAATCTGCACGTTATCAATGTGGTTCGCTGCAATGTTGTACTGCGCCGCCGCCACGGACGGCTTAGCAATCTCGGTTGCCAGCACCCGTTCAAAGTTGCGTGCCAGCGCCAGCGAGAAGTTACCGTTACCGCAGTAAAGCTCAAGCAGATCGCCCGTTGACCCTTCCGTCGCATTCAATGCCCATTCCAGCATCTGTATATTCATAGCCGCATTCGGCTGAGTAAAGCTGTTCTCAACCTGGCGGTAGATCATCTCTTTACCTGCCACCGGCAGACGTTCGTCAACGTAATCCTGGTCGAGCATAATTTTGGTTTTGGTAGCACGGCCAATAATGTGGACGTTAATGTTTTGCGCCCGCAGCGCGTCGCGCAGAGCTTCTGCCTGCTCACGCCACTCATCGTTTAGCGCTTTGTGATACAGCAGTGAAACAATGGCCTGATTACTTTGCGTGGTCAGATAGTCAATCTGGAACAGTTTATGACGCAGCACCGGGTTATTACGTACCCCTTCAATCATCAGCGTCATTAATTGATTAATTAATTCACTCGCTGCGGGGAACGTGTCCACGCGAATTCGGGATTTGGTCTGCTGGTCGAAAATGATGTGATACAGATCGTCGCCATCGTGCCAGATACGAAATTCGGCGCGCATACGATAGTGGCTGACCGGCGAACGAAACACCTCGGGAACGGGCGCTGCAAAAGGGGTCATCATACTTTGCAGGCGGACGACCTTCTCGGCCAGTTGCGCGTCGTACTGATCTGTCGGGAGGTGTTCGGGGGTCATGATGCGTCCTGAGTGAGAATGAATTACGCGGGGATTGTAGGGATTGTGCAGGGGATGTCCAGATTTAATGGCTAATAGCTATCTGGACATCTATACGTGTCTAATTGTAGCATTCTGTTTCCGGTCTCAATGAGTGAAAAGGGAATCCAGTGGAAATCTGGAGCTGACGCGCAGCGGTAAGGACTGGCGGGATGAATGTTGTAGACACTGTGAAAATGGGAAGTCTTCATCCATATAACGCCACCCAGCCCGAAGACCTGCCGGGATCACGTCGCATTTGGTTTCATCATCGCGTGCTATAGATGAGGCCTGCGGCATCCTTCTTATATTGTGGATGCTTTTTACAATGATTAAAAAAATATCGCTGTGTACGGCGCTGTCCGTCACGGCATTTTCGGGCTGGGCGCAGGATAACGCCAGCACGATGGTGGTGACGGCAAACCGTTTCGAGCAACCAGTTAACTCTGTCTTAGCCTCAACGGATATCGTAACCCGTGAGGATATCAACCGCTGGCAGTCTAAAGATCTTATTGATGTGATGCGTCGTTTACCCGGCGTGCAAATTGCACAGAACGGCGGGATGGGGCAATCAAGCTACGTCTATATTCGCGGGGCGGAAGCTCGCCATACGCTGGTTTTAATTGACGGTATTCCGCTGGCAAAATCCGGTATCACGGGGATTTCTGATTTTAGCCAACTCCCTCTCTCTCTTGTTCAGCGCATTGAATTGATTCGCGGGCCACGTTCGGCAGTCTATGGTGCCGATGCGATTGGTGGCGTCGTCAATATTATCACCCAAAATTCACAGCCTGGCGGCAAAGTTCAGGCGAGTATGGGGTCTCATCATTATCAGCAGTACGATGCTACTGTGCGCCAACAGCTGGGCGAAGCGACGCTGGCGACGATCGCGGGCTCCTTCACCGAGACCCAGGGATTTAATGTTCAGCCCACCTCTACCTACTCCGGTGACCGCGATGATGATGGTTTCCGTAACAAAACCTTCTGGGCGGGCCTGAATCATAATTTTACTCAGGAGATTTCCGGGTTCGTTCGTGGTTATGGCTATAGCAATAACACAGCCTATGACGCGGGCTATGCGGGGGGGAGTGATAAACGCCAGGTTTATAACCACACCTATGAAACCGGTCTGGCATGGAGCCATGATAATTACTCGACGCAACTGACGGGGAGTTATCAGAAATACAAAGATTACAACTACTCCAGCGTGTCAGGGATGTATAACGCCGGCACATCGCTCGACAATATGACGCAGAAAAACGTCCAGTGGGGTAACAGCCTGGCGGTAGGCTACGGCACGGTAAGCGCGGGCATTGACTGGCAACAGCAGAAGTTGACGTCAGAGGATCTGAGTAATTCCGATGATTATAAGCGTGACAATACCGGCTATTACCTGACTGCTCAGCAGAAGCTGGACACGGTGACGCTGGAAGGCTCCGTTCGTGGGGACGATAACGAACAGTTTGGCTGGAATGGCACCTGGCAGACGGCCGCAGGCTGGGAATTTGTACCTGACTACCAGCTTACTGTCTCTTACGGAACGGGGTTCCAGGCACCAACGCTGGGGCAGATGTATGGCCAGAGCCGTCTGTTCATCACCTCGAATCCAGATCTGAAAGCGGAAAAATCGGGTCAGTTCGAAGTGGGCGTTCAGGGGTTAACCGGGCCTGTTAACTGGCGCCTGGCCGCTTACCAGAACAAGATTAAGGATCTGATCGATTACTACTCCCCTGATTTTGGCTTCACGGGAACCTATTTCAATACCCAGTCCGCTACGATTAAAGGCGTAGAGCTGAGCGGTGACTTTGAAACAGGCCCGGTGACGCACCGTCTGAGCGCTGAATATCTGGATCCGCGTCGAGACTCTGATAACGAGGTTCTGGCACATCGCTCTCGCCAGCAATATAAGTATCAGCTGGACTGGGCCATGTTCGGGTTTGATATGGATCTGTCTTATCAATATTTCGGTAAAAGCTATAACAACAACTCGAATCAGTTCTCGAGCGTGCAGCGCCGCATGCCATCTTATAGCCTTTTAGATCTGTCAGCTTCATATCCTGTCACCTCTCATCTGACAGTTCGTGGTAAAATAGCCAACCTGTTCGATAAAGATTACGAGACAGTTTATGGCTATCAAACTGCAGGACGGGAGTACACCTTGTCTGGCAGCTACACCTTCTGATCCACGCCCTACCGTGCTGGTGTTTGACTCCGGCGTCGGTGGGCTGTCGGTCTATGATGAGGTTCGGCATCTCCTGCCGGACCTTCATTACATCTACGCTTTCGATAACGTGGCATTCCCGTACGGAGAGAAGAGCGAAGACTTTATTGTCGAGCGCGTAGTGGAAATCGTCACGGCCGTACAACAACGCTACCCCCTGGCATTGGCAATTATTGCCTGTAATACGGCGAGTACTGTCTCTCTTCCTGCCCTGCGCGAGAAGTTTCCCTTCCCTGTGGTCGGCGTGGTCCCTGCGATTAAACCAGCGGCTCGTTTGACGGCCAATGGTGTGGTTGGCTTGCTTGCAACGCGCGGGACGGTAAAGCGTCCTTATACGCGTGAGCTGATTGAGCGCTTTGCCAATGAGTGCCAGATAGCCATGCTGGGTTCTGCCGAGCTGGTCGAAATCGCAGAAGCGAAGCTGCACGGTCAACCGGTGCCGCTGGAAGAGTTACAGCGCATATTGCGTCCGTGGCTGCGTATGGCTGAACCTCCAGATACCGTTGTATTGGGTTGTACTCATTTCCCGCTATTAAAAGATGAACTGCTTGCCGCGTTACCGGAAGGGACTCGCCTGGTGGACTCCGGAGCGGCCATTGCACGAAGAACAGCATGGTTACTTGAAAATGAAGCGCCAAATGCAAAATCTTCTGATGCGAATATCGCTTACTGCATGGCATTGACTGCAGAAACTGAGCAACTTTTACCCGTTTTACAACGTTATGGCTTCGAAACGCTCGAAAAACTGGCGCTATAGCACCATTTTGCGCAAAAAAGAGACGGTTGAACGTTTTTTTTAAAAGAGGGGTTGTCAACGTCTGAGAACTCCCTATAATGCGCCTCCACTGACACGGAACAACGGCTTACAGGCCGCCGGGTTAGCGGGGTTCAGAGATGAACGCCAACAGAGAAAAGCGAAAAATAATTGCTTGACTCTGAATGAGGAAAACGTATTATACGGGACCTCGCAACGGTGAGCTGAA